>CALWPY010000005.1 GCA_944383545.1 uncultured Lachnospiraceae bacterium
TGGTTCGGAATAGTGTAGTGCTGGCGGTCTATCTCTTGTTTTCGGTTGCTTGCTTCCTTACCGTACATGAGCATTACATTAGGAATTGTAATTAAACTTAAAACCAATAACATTGAAATGAACAGAACTGTTGTTTTTTGGACGCAGCGCATGAAAATTGCTTCGCTATGGCGCTGCGGGTGTCCCCCTCGCTTTGCTCGGCGGAATTGGACGCAGCGCATGAAAATTGCTTCGCTATGGCGCTGCGGGTGTCCCCCTCGCTTTGCTCGGCGGAATCTGATAAATGATTTATACATTTTTCCCCCCCAAATAATCTAAAAATACTCATAATATTTTAAAAATCTACAATTTTCGTCTTTTTAAATTAAAACATACGTCGTCTGTTTTCACAAGTATTATTTTGTAAGACAATAAACAAAAAAAGAAAGATGTTCCCAAATTTCCATGAAAACATCTTTCTTTTTTTTTAATTTATAATATTCTTTACTGCAAATCCTTGAAATTAAAACTCTTTCTTCCCTCTGCATAATCAGCTACGATATGTCCGTCGCCATATAATTTATATTTATATGTTACCAGCCCTTCAAGTCCTACAGGTCCTCTGGCATGAAGCTTTCCAGTGCTTATTCCCACCTCGGCTCCGAAACCGTATCTGTAACCGTCGGCAAACCTTGTTGAGCAGTTTCTGTAGACATTTGCCGAATCTGTCATCTGCATAAAATATTCAGCCGTCTCATCATTTTCTGTTACAATGCTGTCGGTATGATGTGAGCCGTACCTGTTTATATGGTCCACTGCCTCTTCAACATTTTCTACCGTCTTTACGGATATAATATAATCCAGATATTCTGTTTTGTAATCTTCCTCGGAAACAGTATCACAGTCAATAATTTTTCTTATATCTTCAGTGGCTCTTACTTCCACGTTCTTTTCCTTTAAGGCTTTATAAAGTACAGGCATGAATTTTTCTGCAATATCCTTATGTACAAGAAGTGTTTCAACTGCATTACATACTGCCACATATTGTGTCTTTGAATCCACAACTATTTTAACTGCCTTATCTATATCCGCATCCTTATCAACATATACATGACATATGCCGTCCGCATGTCCCATTACAGGTATCTTTGTATTTTCCATAATGTACTGCACAAAGCTGTTTGAGCCTCTCGGAATAATCAGGTCCACATATTCGTGGCAGGAAAGAAGCTCCTTTATTTCATCCCTTGCTTCAAGCTGAAGCATACATCCCTCAGGAATTCCCGCGTCAACAACTGCCTTATAAATGGTCTGAAAGAGTATCCTGTTTGTCTTAAGCGCTTCACTTCCGCCTTTTAAAATAACGCAGTTACCGCTCTTTATGCAAAGTGAAGATATCTGTACCAGTGCGTCAGGGCGTGCCTCAAATATGACACCGATAACTCCTATCGGGCAGGTTTCCCTGTAAAGTGTAAGTCCCTCATCCAGTTCTCTCTTTAACTGGATTTTACGGAGAGGGTCAGGAAGTTCAATTAAATCCATTATACCCTTTACTACGTCATTTAATTTACCTTCATCAAACTTAAGTCTTTTTAAAGTAGGCGCCGCAAGTCCCGATTTCTCAGCCGCATCCATATCCTCTTTATTTGCATTTATTATATCTTCTTTATTTGCAATTAGTGCATCCGCAGCAGCCTTAAGTGCCCTGTTTCTTACTTCCTCAGTCTGTGCAGCAAGCTTCGGACTTGTCAGTTTTAAAATCTGTGCTTCTTTCTTAATATCCATATATGTAACCTTTCCTAACAGCTATTTATATCAGCTTTTTTATATCACTATTTTATAATAATATTTTACACCACATATATCAAGCATTTTTCCTTTTTTGGACGCAGCTCATGAAAAATTGCTCCGCAATGGCGCTGCGGATGTCCCCCTCGCTTTGCTCGACGGAATTAGTTCATCAAGCAATTTAAGGTCTTTTTCAATATTTTCAAGTTTCTCCGACAGGCTTACAAAATAGTCTCGTTTTTCCGGGCTGATTTCACTGTTTTTATAGCACAGTCTGTGTTCCATGCTCGCCCATAAATCCATTTCCAGGGTCCTTAGCTGTATCTCTACAGGATAGTAAGCCGCAAAATCAGTACTGCAGATTCTTACTCCCAAAACAATGTGATAGCTTTTGTATCCGTTTTCTTTTGGCTCTGCAATATAATCTGACTCCTTTATTACTATGCAGTCCCAGTATTTCTTTATAATCCCCACCACTTCATATATATCTTCCGTAAAATAGCATATAACCCTGATTCCTGCTATATCCGTAAGCTCATTTCTTGCATTGTCAACCGTTATGTCAAGATTCTTTTTCTCAAGCTTTTTCTCTATACTTTTCTTGGATTTTATTCTTTTCTGAATGCTGTGTATCGGATAATTAATTCTCTTTTTTCTGAATTCCTCGTTCATTCCCTCCAGATTAAAACTTATCATCTGCATGGCCTGGAAATAATCCTCAACCATATAATCATATTCTTCCTGTCTAAGCCCCTTTTTTAATACCTTCAATAAACAATTCTCCTTCCTGACTTTAATTCTTTTCAGGCAAAACCGTATCTCCCGAATTTCTAAACAATATTTTCCGGAGTCCGGTTTCATTTAATATAATACCGCAACAATATGATTATTATGTGACTCATTTCTTAAATATTATTAATGTAATTAAATTAGAATTTATTTCATTTTTCCGGCCTGACATGAATATATTGTAATAATTAGCAAGGGGGAATTTACAATGTCCAATAAAACCAGAATAATTGTACTTAAATCCAAAGAATTGATATACACCGGAATATTTGTCGCTCTGGGAATACTTCTCATATTCCTGCTTCTATATATGTTTTCACCCAAAGATGAGAATCCCGAAAATAATGACAATACCGCCATAGGAACAGACACTGATGCCTCCGCAAGTTCAGATACAGACAGTGTAAGCGTGGGAAACATGAACGGAAGTTCAGATTTGCAGGAAGATGTATCAACACAGGATTCAGCCGAGGCAGATACAGTACAGGAGACAACCGAAGCAGATACAGTGCAGCAAGCATCCGTTACATATGAGCCGGGCATTTATACTTCCACCATGAACTTAGGCGGCTCAAATCTCGCAGTTACAGTCACAGTAGACGCTGACAGAATATCTCATGTAGATATAGCAAATATTGATGAGACCATAACCGCTATGTACCCTCTGCTCAGCCCTACCTTAGATGAAATAAACGCTCAGATATCATCAGTAAGCAGTATAGATGAAATAACCTGCTCATCGGATAATGAATATACTTCCATAATTATCTGCGATGCCATAAAACGTGCGTTGGAGGAATAGTTTTTTAATATCTGCTCTTTTGCAAAGAAAATACAAAATGAAGGGTATGTGGTATGTTTACAACCGAGCTGACATATGCCATATACCCTTCATCTTGTGATGGCAGTCCGTATTACATAGGAAAAGAAAATTGCAACAGTGGCATCTGTTATTCTGTTTGTTTTTTTATATCATTGCAAAGTTCTTATAATCACTGCCTCCAAAATCAGTGCTATGAGAAAAATAATATTCCATAAGGTAAATGATTTAAGATACTCTCCCTTTCTGTCTTTATATTGTGCCGCAAAGAATTTAAAGGAAATAAGGCTTGCCATTGATGCAATGAGTGTACCGAGCCCGCCAATATTAACTCCTGTAATTAGCGCTGAAAAATCCTTACTAAATCCCGAAAGAAGAATTGCAGCCGGCACATTGCTTATAACCTGACTGGTAAGAATTCCTACAAAAAGCTCCCTTCCCGATACAAGGGAGACAAGAAGCTCCGTAACCTCCGGAATCCTCTTCATGTTTCCAATAAAAATAAAAAAGCATATAAAAGTAAAAAGCAGAAAATAATCCACTGAAAGATAAAGCCTGCGGTTTATAATCAGTATGGAAATCATTACTATTATAAGCACGGGGATATAAGTAATAACCTGTAAAACTACCATGATACAAAGAATAAGCAAAGCAAAAAGGAAAATTATCCGTATAAGACTTCCTCTCACAAAATTACTTTCAGTCTGCTCATTTTTTCCTAAATTCAAACCAAACCGTTCATGATTTTCCGTAATCATATCCCTGCTGTCATACTTTCCCATAAACAATGCTAAAATAAGCATAATCAAAGAAAGTCCTGCATACGGCAGGACTGCCATTAAAAATTCCGCTGCAGTAAGCTTTGCCGTAGAATAAAGATATAGATTTTGAGGATTTCCGATAGGTGTAGCCATACTGCCTAAATTTGCTGCAATAGTTTCAAGCACCACAAGACGAATGACCTGATTCACACTGCCTGCAGACTGAAAAATAAACAAGGTAAATGGCACAAATGTAATAAGTGCAACATCATTTGTGATAAGCATACTGCTGAAAAAACATATAAGTACCATCACGGCTGACAGACTTTTTATACTGCCCGTCTTCCGAATCAGAAACTGCGCTGTCATTTTAAAAACACCATAATACTGAAACCCTGCTACTATAATCATAAGGCAGAATAAAAGCGCAATGGTCTTATAATCCGTATAACCAAGATAAGCTTTATCAGGTCTTATAATAAATGCCGAAAACACAGCCAAAATAAATGATATACAAAAAACTGTTTCATTTTTTATAATCTTCTTAATATAATTCATAACAGATTATTCCTTTTTTATCAGCCATTAAATCCTGCTATTAAAATGGTAATGCAATCTACTTTTTCCATGTAGTAGGCGCTAAAAGCATAACAAGCGGGAATATCTCCAGTCTTCCGGCAAGCATTGTTACTACCATAACCCATTTAGACAGCGGAGAAAATATGGAAAAGTTTCCGCCGACTCCTATTTCTCCCAGTCCGAGTCCCATATTATTAAAGGTTGCAAGAACTGATGTAAAGGAAGTGACCAAATCAAATCCGTCCAGACATATTATCAGCATGGATATGGAGAAGATAAATACATAAATCATTAAAAACGCATTGGCCGTTCTTATTGTACTGTTATCCACACTTTTCCCGTCCATTTTTACACTTTTTACCATTCTCGGATGAATGATGTATGATATCTCGCTTTTTGCCTGTTTAAAATAAAGCATGATTCTTGATATCTTAATTCCACCAGAAGCACTTCCGGCACAGGAGCCTATAAACATAAGTATTATAAGTATGGTCTGTGAGAATACAGGCCAAGCGGAAATATCCACAGTAGTAAGGCAGGTAGAGGTTATCACAGATGATACATGGAAAGATGCCGTATTAAGCGTATTGCCCAGATTTCCTATGTCTCCCATTATATTCAGGGTAATAAGCACTACCGCAATAATGTATATAATAAAATATGCCTTTACTTCTTCAAGCTTAAAAGCATCCTTAAATTTCTTACATATTATCAGGTAATAAAATTTAAAATTCACACCGAAAAGGAACATAAATATTGTAACAACCACCTGCACATACACGCTGTAATCCGTCATGCTGTTATTTCTTATTCCAAATCCTCCGGTACCTGCAGTACTGAAGCAAATGCACAATGTATCATACAAAGGCACCTGACCTATAAGGAGAAGTATAATCTGGAGAATGGTCATTGAAATATATATTTTATACAGCATAATGGCTGTCTTTTTTATTCCGGGAACAAATTTATTTACCGAAACTCCCGTACTCTCTGCTTTCATAAGATACATTCCCGCGGCTCCGGCAGATGGAAAAATGGCAAGCATGAGAAGTACTACCCCCATTCCACCCAGCCACTGTGTAAGACTGCGCCAGAAAAGTATACACTTCGGAATTTCATTAACATCCGAAAATACACTTGCTCCCGTAGTTGTAAAACCCGATACCGATTCAAATACCGCATCCGTAAATGATTTTATTTCCCCGGACAGAATATAAGGGAATGCGCCTGCAATACTTATAATAACCCAACAGAAAGCAACAATTACAAAGCCCTCTTTAGCATAAAATTTTTTATCCGCGGGTTTTTTTAAGGCAATCAGAACTCCAATTACCGAAATAACGGCTGCCGTTATAAAAAATGCAACAGATGCATCTTCATCAAAAATAATTCCCAAAACCCCCGGAATAATCATAAAAACTGCTTCGATACATAACACAATACCTGTTACATATCTTATAACCGAATAATTCACCTCATAATACCTCTTTAATCATCAAGTATTTCATCTATTCCATTCAGGCCTTTTTCTGTTGTCACTACTATTACACTGTCTCCCGGCTGAATGACATCCTTTCCACCCGGTCTTATTATCTTTCTGTTTCTGCTTATGCAGCATATCAGGGTGTTCTTTTTAATCCTTAAATCCGTAAGCGGAGCCTGTGTCACCCTTGCACCCACCTCTACATTAAACTCCAGAGCTTCAGCCTCATTATCAGCAAGCCTGTACAGGGTTTCAACATTACTTCCAAATGAATTCTGCATTGAACGGACATATCTTATAATATATTCTGCGGTTATCTCCTTTGGAGATATTATGCTTCCCACAGGCATTTCATCAATAACGTCATCATATGAATTTCTGTTTACCCTTGTCATTACCTTGGCATGTGTCATTTTATTCACAAATAAGGCAAGCAGTATGTTTTCTTCATCCGTATCAGTAAGTGCGCATACTGCATCAGTATGTTCGATATCTTCTTCCATTAGCAGGTGCTTATCAGTGGCATCACCGTTAATAATGACAGCCTTTGGAAGCAGTTCGGTAAGCTCGTCACATCTTACCATGTCGCTTTCTATAATTTTTACCTGTATTCTGGCTTTTATAAGCATTTGAGCCAGATAATAGGAAGTCATGCCACCGCCCGCAATAAGAACTTTTTTTATCGGTTTTGCCTTTATTCCGATTTTATTCAGGAAGCTGTTTGCTTCAGAAATAGGCAGAGTAACAGAAATCCTGTCTCCTGCCCTGAGGATAAAATCACCTCCCGGTATGGTGACGGTTTTATCTCTTTCCACAATACACACCAAAGCACCGACTGCAACTTTTCCCTGCATATCTTTAAGCTGCATATTATTTAATATTGAATTTTCAGGAATTATTACTCTTATGAGATTTATCCTTCCTTTTGCAAAGGTATCTACTTCAAGAGCAGAAGGAATCTGTATAAGTCTGAAAATTTCCGAAGATGCCGCAAACTCTGGATTTACAGACATGGAAAGCCCTAATTCTTCTTTTATGAAGCCGATTTCCGTGGAATACTGAGGACTTCTTACCCTGGCTATCGTCTGACAATTACCTGCTTTTTTTGCAATGAGGCAGGCAAGCATATTTATCTCATCCCTGTCAGTAACCGCAATAAGAAGGTCTGCCTGTTTTATTCCTGCTTCGTTTTGTATATAATAGCTTGTACAGTCTCCATGAATCCCCAATACATCACTTCTTGATGCAACATCCTGAAGTGTTTTTGATTTTATATCTATTACAGTAATTTCATGTCCCTCAGCATTGAGCTGTTCTGCCAGTGTTCTTCCGACCTTACCACAACCCGCTATAATGATATTCATATAAAATACCTATCCTTCCCTCTACGTTATAAAACCCCGTCTATTCTTCAAGAATATCCAGGGCTTTCTTATACTTTTTATATCTTTCCTCATCTTCTGATGTAATTTTTTCCAATCTTGAGGTATCCATATTATGCATAAGATCTGCTTTTTTTACTTCTGTGGCTATAGGATTTTTCTTTATTTCTCTCACATAATCAAAATAATCCTCATCAGGCTTCCGCGTCATTTTAACTACTGCCTCTATCTGAGTTCCGGTAAATCCTTCTCTTCTTAAATCTTCCTCAGTTATATCAGTATCTTCAAGCACATCATGGAGAATTGCCGCAACACAGGTATCTTCTGTAAGCATCTTTTCAGCCACATGAACAGGATGCAGAATATACGGAATTCCGGACCTGTCCACTTGTCCTTCATGAGCCTTAAATGCGAATTTTATAGCCTTTCTTGTAAAATCCGTATATATCATAATATATCCTTTGCCGCCTTTTTTATTGCACCAAATGTTTCATTGCTTATTACATGTTCAATCCGGCACGCATCATCTGCCGCCGTCTTTTCATCTACTCCCAGTTTTATAAGCAGTTTTGTTATTACAGTATGACGTTCATATATTTTTGTCGCAACTTCCATTCCTGTATCAGTAAGCGTTATATAGCCTTCCCCGTCTACCGTAATATAATTATCCTGCCTTAAGTTTTTCATTGCCACACTTACGCTTGGTTTGGAAAATCCAAGCTCTCTTGCAATATCTATTGACCGTACATTCCCGGTCCTTAAGTTTAACATTAGTATTGCCTCTAAATAATCCTCTGCTGATTTTTGAATTTTCACCCTCATCACATCCTTAAATTAATATAGTCAATAATCATTTCCACGCTGTCATCAATACTTATATCTCCTGTGTTAATGATTATATTATAATTTTCTTCATCTCCCCATCTCTGGTGAGTAAAATAATTATATGAATCACTTCTGTTTTTGTCTTTTTTTATTACAAGTTCTCTGGCCTTTTCTTTTGTCAGAGCATATCTGTTCATAACCCTTTCCACTCTTATTTCAAAAGGAGCGGAAAGAAATACCTTTATAGTGTTAGGGGTATTCCTCAATATATAATCCGAACATCCTCCGATTATTATACATGATTCCTTATTTGCCAGCTCACGTATTATATCAAATTTCTTCATATACAACTCAATAGATTCCTTGTCCGGCCCGAATGGCTTTTCAAAGTCCAAAGACATCTTGTTAAGATAACTGTTTTTTGTAACGGAGGCATAATATTCATTAATTATATCCATACTCATGCCGTTTCGTTTTACCGCCTCTGTAATCAAATCACGGTCATAGTAATTAAGATGCAGTCTTTCCGCAAGATGTCTTCCTATGGCACGTCCGTTGCTTCCGTATTTTCTACTTATTGTAACAACAAATTTATTATCTTTTTCTTCCATGTATTTCACCCCCGGTACAAGTAAAATATGTCAATATTTAAAATTATTGCATATATTGTACCAAAAACATTACTAAAAAAAAAGGCTTTTATTGTTACATTTTATTAATACTTAACACTTCTATAACATACTATTTCCGTTTTGCCAGATGTTCATTTTCCATTGATATTATATTTCCAATTACAAAAATATTTATAAAAGGAAGCATACCCGTAAAAATTGCAGCCAGACACCATTTTTCACCTATTTCGTCAGCTATTCTGAACATTCTTATAAGTCCGTTCCAGAAAATTATTGATTCAGCCACAATTATTAAAATTACATTTATCAGAAAATTCACTAGATTAAAGGAATTATTTACATACATTATGGCGAAATCTATTAAAATTATCAAAATATTTACATTAGAGGTAATAACAAGCTGGAGAAGCATCTCTCGTGATTTAAATATGCCTGCCTCATAATTTCCCCTGCCAACACTCCAGACAGGAATGATATTTACTGCCGCAAATATCACTCCGGCAATAATATATATATACATTCCTTCAAATTCGGTCTTGGATAATATAAGAAATATATTCATAGTAAAAAGCAGTAATAAAGAATTTGCTATGCTGTTAATTACCTTCATGTTTTTTCCTTCCTGAAATTAAATATTTTTTACCGGCAAAGCCTTTTTTAATTATATAAGATTGGAAGCCTTCTGCCAAGTCCTGAAAGAATTTCATTGGATATCGTATCTGCACGTTCTGCAAAGTCTTCACATCTGATTACTTCACTGCCGTCTTTTCCAATCAGAGTAACTATATCTCCCGCACCTGCGTTTTTAATATCTGTTACATCTATCATAAACCTGTCCATGCATACCCGTCCTATAAGCTGTGCTTTTTTTTCTCTGATAAGTACATATCCTCCTGCCTCGTAAAAATTCCCGGGAATTCCGTCCGCGTATCCTATGGAAACTGAGGCAATTTTCATATTTCTTTCTGCGGTAAATCTTCTTCCGTAACCCACCGTCTCTCCTTTTTTTATTTCTTTTACGGTTTCCACCAAAGCTCTCAAAGAAAGTACAGGAATAAGATTTGCAGATTCCCTTGTCTTTTTATTATCGCTCATAACTCCGTAAAGAGCTATGCCCGCCCTCACATAATCATAAGACATGTCCTGATAATTTAAAATGCCATAGCTTGCCTGTATATGCAGTTTTCCTGTATTATATCCCTCTTTCCGCACTTTTTCCACTGCTTTATTATAGCTTTTTATCTGTTTCACAGTATATTCATAATCAGCTTCCGAAAGACTGTCCGATACGCAAAGATGTGAATATATACCACATACCTTTAAGTACCTGTAATTATAAATCCTCTTTATTCCCTCTATATCATTACAGTCTATACCCAGTCTGTGCATTCCCGTATCCAGCTGAATCTGTACTTTTATTTTCATTTTTTTCTTATTCAGTTGCCCGGCATATTCACTGTCCACTATACTCTGTGTAAGTCTGTATTTTTTTACCTGAAAAATATCACGTGGAGGTGTATATCCAAGTATAAGTATTTCTCCCCTTATACCCTTTTTCCGTAGTCTTATTCCCTCAGTAAGCGACGCAACCGCAAATACTTTTATACCTTCTTTATTAAGAGTCCTGCATACCTGCACGTCCCCGTGTCCGTAAGCGTTAGCCTTTACCACCGCCATAATATTTGTGTCTTCAGGAAGTAATGCTTTTAATTCCTTTACGTTATTTTTAAGTGCCGAAAGGTCTGTTTCTATCCATGCTCTTCTTTTTTTCTTTTGCAGACGTCCGACATTTCTTTTAGATGTTATCCTGCATAAGAGTTTATTTATAACAAAGGCGGCCACACATGATACAATGCATACCGCAACATAATGAATGATGCTGTTTTCCACCAGATATTTTTCACTGCCTGCTATTTTTGCGATACCTCTTATAAAAACTATCATCCAAGGATGAATTATATATATAATTAATGAAATATTTCTGAGACTTTTATGCTCCTTTCCCTTTATGGATAAAAGCTGTGTAAACAGATATATCATAACAGGTATGAGCATTATATACATACTGTCATGTCTTTGCAGGTCTGAATCATGCAGAATCAGACCTTCGGCAAGCAGCAAAGAAAAGGAAATAATAAATCCTGCCTTTTTAAAATTAAGCTTGTCTGTTTTCCCTTCTCTTATAATGGCTCCCAAAAGTATGAAAACGGGGGCAAAAAATATGCCGTTTCTTGTAAATCGGAAATTATTACATTCCATAATATCACCTCCGGTGAGCCCCTGATGCCGGAAACTGCTTTAAATACTCAATATATTCTTCAAGGCATAGCCCCCGTTGGTATATTTCGGAGGCAGCGTCTTTCCCAACATATCGATAATGCCACGGCTCATAAGCCGTGCCTGTAATTTCCTCTTTATCTTGCGGATATCGTAAGATAAAGCCATATTTCCATGAATTTTCCGCAAGCCATTCATATACCTGATTTCCGGTAGAATTTACTCCATCTGCATTTATGTCAACAGCGAGCCCTGTCTGATGTTCACTGTAGCCTACATCAGCAACCCACCGCTTTGCCTCTTTTTTTGCTTCCTGACCAGAATAGCCTTGTGATTTCAATTCTTCTATTTTTTCGTCCATAAGTTCCTGCTGTTTATTTGCTGAACGATAACCTGAGGCGACGACAGGATATATTCCCTCTGCCCGCATATCGTCAAACATTTGCTGAAGTTCAGGATAAATACGGCTGTCAACGCTTTGCCCGTTGGATAATTCTGTAAGCTCTATATCCCAGTCATTTGGTATTTTATAATCATGATTGACAAGTATCAGATTCCATCCATGCTCAGTACCTGCAGTCTGCCCCGAAGGAAAAAATTGTTTCAGATAAAGGAAAACAGAAAGAAGCAGAACTGCAATGATAAAAATACATACAAGATGTTTTTTTCGTCTCCCTGTTTTTTTAGTAGCCCGCTGTGTCATTTTCCCTTTCTCCCTTCTTCAATTATCATGTTTATAAGCTCTTTAAATTCTATTCCTGCTCCTTTCATCATGTTTGGATATCTGCTGTGCGAGGTAAAACCGGGAATTGTATTTATTTCATTAAATACCACCTTGCCTGACGGAGTAAGAAACATGTCCACTCTTGCAAAACCCTCACAACCTAAAGCCTTATAAATTTTAACTGACGTGTTTCTTATTTTGTCTCTCAATGCAGTGTCAATTCTTGCAGGCATATGTATTTTTGAGGTCTTAAGTGTATATTTTTCCGTATAATCAAAAAATCCCGACGAAAGCTCTATTTCATCCACCTCACCGACAATGAAGCTCTCACCCTCGTATATTATAATATTTTTCTCATACCTTCTTTTTAATTTTTCATTATCCGCCGTAAGAACTGCACATCCTATTTCAAAGCCTTCAATATTTTCTTCCAAAACTACGTTATCATCATATTTACGTGCCTCATTTACCGCCTCAAAAAGCTCATTTTCACCATATATTTTTGAAATTCCGAAAGATGAGCCTGCCTTAAGAGGCTTTACAAATAGCGGATATTTCATATCAGATACAATTTCTTTTATCTCTTTTTGAATGTGTTGCGTCAGTATCTTTTGCTTCGGAGCTCTTATTCCTGCATGCTCCGCTATAATATGTGCCCTGTATTTATCCATACAAAGAGCACTTGAAGATACGCCGCATCCTGCCAGAGGAATTCCTGCAAGCTCTATAACTCCCTGCACGGTCCCGTCTTCTCCGTTTTTTCCGTGAAGCACAGGAAATGCTACATCTATATGTGTGCCATAAATGTTACTTCCTCTTACTTCTATTAACTCTCCCTTTGTTCTGTCAGGTGAAATAAAAGCCGGTATTAAATTTGCTTTATCCTCATGCCACCTGTCTTCCGGTATTTTTTCTATATCTCCCGTATACTTAAACCATTTTCCGTCTCTTGTAATTCCGAGAAGTATCGGATTATACTTTTCCTCATCAATACCTCTTATTACTGCATATGCAGATTCCAGCGATACATCATATTCACTGGAACAGCCTCCGAAAATAATAAGCACGTTTTTCCTTGTCATTTGTTTTCCTCCCGTAAAAAAAATAAGCTTTTTATCCTGTACAAACAATGTACCAAAACAAAAAGCTTATTTTTTCTTTATTTCACTAAGGAATTTTTATTTTTTCATTATATAAATCTTACGTTTTTCTTAAGATAAATTCGGTAGCCTTATTTCAAATTCAATTTTATTATTTTCACTGTGTGCCGTTATTTCCCCTCCGTGAAGTTCAACTATTTCTCTGGCAATGGCAAGTCCGAGTCCTGCACCGCCTGTCTTTGAGGCTCTTGAAGAATCCACTCTGTAAAACTGCTCAAATATACGGCTCAGTTTCTCTTCAGGTATTGTATTTCCGTCATTTATAAACCTGATGGAGACATACTCACTTTCACCCTCATTAACCTGCATAATGATTTTTATTGTACCGTTTTCATAACTGTAATTTATGGCATTTCTTATAAGGTTATCAAACACTCTTTCCATTTTACCCACATCACATTTTATGTGAATGTTTTCAGGAATTTCCATGTCACAGACTAAGCCTTTAGTGTCAAACAACGGTTTAAATTCATATGTTATCTGTTCCAGCATACGGCTTAAATTTACATCAGATGGCTCAAGGGTAAGCTTTGTCATACTGAATCTTGTAATATCAAAAAATTCATTTATCAAATCCTCAAGACGTTCTGCCTTGTCCAATGCAATATGCAGATATTTATCCTTTAATTCCTCGGATATTTCCTTTTCATCACACAAAAGATTCAGATATCCTATTACCGAAGTAAGAGGTGTTTTTAAATCATGTGCAAGATATACAACCAAATCATTTTTTCTCTGTTCAGCTTCCTTTGCCAGATACTTATTTCTTGCCACCTCCTGTTTAATCTGATTCATTTGGGTTTCGATTTCGTGTAAATCACTTGGAAGCTCTATCATATCTTCATTATCATCTACAAGCTTTCTGCTTGCTTCATAAATGGAATTTATATAGTTTATCGTCCTTCTCCAATAATATATAAATATAATCAAAAAACCTATAAACCATGTCAAAGGCAGAATCAGAGTTATTCGTGCAGATAACCACATAAAAAACGGATATAATAATTCAGTACCGTACCATGTTTTCATGCTCAATATATTATATGCCACAAGTACTGCCACAAAAAGAACAACCGAATATATTATTTCCGCCGCAAAAAATCTTGGCAGTATTCTAAATGTAAGCTTGGATTTTTTTAACATATTTACTCCTCTATTCTATAGTATAACCAACACCCCATACGGTTTTTACAAATTTGGGTTTTCTCGGCGGCTCATTCATCTTTTCACGAAGTTTTGCCACGTGTACCATCACAGTATTATTGCTGTCCATATATTTTTCTCCCCATACTGCCTCAAAAAGTTCTTCAGAGGAAATTACCCTTCCCCTGTTTTCACAGAGATACCATAAAATTGAAAATTCTATCGGAGTGAGATTTAATTCCTTACCGTAAAGATTGCATTTATGACTGTCATTATTTATCACGAGTCCGTTGAAATCATATTCATTTATCTTTTCCTGCTTTTCATTTTCTCCTGAAATGTTATATTTTGTATATCTTCTAAGCTGTGCCTTTACTCTCGAAACAAGCTCCAGGGGATTAAACGGTTTTGTTATATAATCATCCGCTCCCAGAGTAAGACCTGTGATTTTATCCATGTCCTCAACCTTTGCCGTAAGCATAATAACAGGAAAAAAATACTTTTCACGTATTTTTCTTAAAATGGAAAAACCGTCCATGTCAGGAAGCATAACGTCAAGTATTGCAAGGTCAATCTTTTCCTTTTCCAGTATTTCCACTGCCTGCTTACCGTTATAAAACTTGTATACATTATAATTCTCATTTTTAAGATATACTTCTACCAAATCTGCAATAGACTGCTCATCATCTGCCACTAAAATATTCTCAGCCATTCTCTTCCTCCTGATAAGGCCTTATCGACCTGCATATGTTGATTATACTACGATACTTGACATCATGCACCATAATAATTATAATTATTTCATATGTTTAATGGTAATTTTAATGATTTAAAGAGGAACTAAAATGAAAAAAATAATTTTAACAGGTGACAGGCCGACGGGAAAACTTCATCTCGGTCATTATGTCGGCTCACTTAAAAGACGTGTTGAGCTTCAGAACTCAGGAGAATACGAAAAAATATTCATTATGATTGCAGATGCTCAGGCACTTACTGACAATGCTGATAACCCTGACAAAATCAGGGATAATATCATAGAGGTTGCTTTAGACTATCTTTCCTGTGGTCTTGACCCTGAAAAATCTACTCTTTTCATACAGTCACAGCTTCCTGAGCTTGCGGAGCTGTCATTTTATTATATGAATCTGGTTACAGTTTCCAGACTTCAGAGAAATCCTACTGTAAAATCCGAAATACAACAGAGGAATTTTGAAACAAGTATTCCTGTTGGTTTCTTTACCTACCCTATCAGTCAGGCTTCGGATATTACGGCTTTCAGGGCAACTACCGTTCCTGTAGGAGAAGACCAGCTGCCTATGCTTGAGCAGGCAAGAGAAATAGTCAGGAAGTTTAATTCAACCTACGGAGAAACTCTTGTTGAGCCGGAAGCGCTAATTCCTGAAAATGAAGTATGCTCCCGTCTTCCGGGTACCGACGGTCACGCCAAGATGAGCAAATCTCTCGGTAACTGTATATATCTCTCTGACACGGAAGAAGATGTTAAGAAAAAGGTAATGAGCATGTTTACAGACCCTAATCATCTTAAGATAACCGACCCGGGCAGTCTGGAAGGAAACACCGTATTCACTTATCTCGATGCTTTCTGTACTGATAATCACTTTGCAAAATATCTTCCTGAATATAATAATCTTGATGAGCTTAAAGCTCACTACCAGAGAGGCGGTCTGGGAGATGTAAAAGTTAAGCGTTTCTTAAATGCGGTACTTGAAGATGAGCTTGCTCCTATTCGTGCAAGAAGAAAGGAACTTGAAAAGGACATCCCTGCAGTCTATGAAATTCTAAAAAAAGGAAGTATTAAAGCCAGAGAGGAAGCGGCAAAAACGCTTGCGGACGTAAAGGCAGCCATGCGCATAAATTACTTTGATGACGAAGAGCTTATTAAAGCACAACAGTTAAAATATAATTCATAAAGTAAAAGGCAGAACATTTTTAAATGCTCTGCCTAATTTTTATGATTTAAATTTTGTTACTTTACACACTGTGCAAATTTCTGTTTTGCCTGTTCAACCTTCTGCATCTCTGCCTCAGGTGTAGGATATAATCCCTTGTCATGCATCATACAGAATACTTCCTGCTGTATGCTGTGTTCTTCTGCAAGACAGTTAAGAAGCTCCTGTCTTACATTTTCATGGACACATTCATTTGCAAATGAATTGTAATGGTCTGTTGCCGCTTTCTGTGCTGAAAGAGCATCATCAAGTATATTCTTTTCTGTATACTGTGTTTTCTGCATCTCTATACCTCCCTTAAACTAACCTAACTGTGAATACAGCGTATTAAAATGACGCTGATGTTTATCTGCAATTTCGTTGAATTTGCATTTAACATTTTCATCCTCACACTGCTCTGCAAGCATCTGGAACTTCTTTATAAGAAGCTCCTCTTCATTAAGCAGGCTGTTTAAAGAAGATAGTTCTTTTTCTGATAACTGTACCATAATAACTTGCACCTCCATGATATCTGATATACAATATTAGTCTGTGTTTTTTGGTGCAAATTATACTGAAAGACTTTGGTACATTTATTTTTCTCTTCCCAAAAGTCTTAAAAGCTTCAGGAAAATATTGATAAAATCAAGATATAATTCAAGCGCTCCGTACATTCCAAGTATCATTCCCGATACCTGCGGATTCTCTCTTGCAAGTAATTTTATTTTCTGGGCATCATATGCAGTAAGACCAATGAATATGATAATTCCGATTACAGATAACATAAAGTCAAACTGTGAGCTTTGGAAAATAAATATATTAAGGATGCCTGCAATTATTATTCCTATAAGTCCCATAAAACACAGGCTTCCTATTTTAGTGAGGTCCATATTGGTTGTAAGACCAATAAGTGCCATAACACCGAACAATGCGGCAGATACTATAAATACATTTACAATGGACTCTGTATAGTATATAGCAAATATACTTGAAATCGTAATACCATTAATTATGGAATATGCTACAAAAAGTACGGCTGATAATACTGTAAGCTGCTTATGCAAAGCATATGATGCAGCAAACACTATACCTAATTCAGCGATAATTAAAACATAAAATAAATTAGTTCCAAAAACCCGACCGAAAAGCTCAGGTGAACTGTAAGTTATAAATGACGCACATGCCGTTATTATCAGTGCAAACATCATAAATAAAAATGATTTGCCGACTACGTCTCTTACACCTTCCTCTGATCTTTCCTGATATGCATATCTTTGGTCCATTCTCTGCATATACTGACCGTAATACTGCGGATTCATCTGCGGGTTGTAGCCATTATTTCCGTATGGATTCTGCTGGTTATAACCGCCGTTTCCGTATGGATTCTGTGGATTATAGCCATTGCTTCCGTATGAATTCTGCGAAGTATAAACATTATTGTTTCCATATGGATTCTGTGTATTGTTTTGTGTATTATTTTTCTCCGGCTCTTTAAGATGGTATTTACTCATAAATTATCCTCCCCTATATTATTTGACATTACTTAATATAATGATGCCAGGGTTAAAAGGGCTTAACCCACATGAGCTTGCTCATAAGTGGGGTGTAAGACCTTTTGACCCCAACATCATATAATATTCATTTCTGTTTTAATAAATATCGTTACAAGTAATGCTAACATAATTTTATGATATTTACAAGAAAATATCTCATTCAAACCTATTTTTTACTTCTTATTTCACGAATGGATATTCCTGCTGCAAATAACAGGACGGAAACTGCCAGCATATAGTACCAAAAATCATATTTTCCTAATCTCATCACCTGAAAAAGCGCCAGTTTTTTCAAATACTCCGTTGCACCGAAGTTAATCATATAGTACATAATTGCCGCCATATATCCCAAAACAACCTGATTTGTAACTGCACTTACAAAAAATCCTATGCTTCCCAGAAAAAGTATTTCACATACAGAAAAAATCCATAATTTTAAAACAGGGAATTCACAATTATTCTGCCTCATAATTATTATGAATATGCTCACTGTCGCCAAGAGAAAAATAACTGCCGTTAAAATTCTTAATATATAAAGATTTACAACTGAAAGCTTTTTTGACTGTTCAAGTCTCCAAATTTCCCTGTCCTGTTCCGGCATAAAAAGAGGTGTGAAAAGTATAATTCCCAGAATCGATACATACATTTCCATTACTCTGGCAGACTGCAACTCATTTAAGTTTTTAAAGCTTACAACAGCACCTGACAGAATTGCAAATAACAAAGCAAGCAAAATATGTTTAAAATAATGTTTCTTTACAAAACTAATTTCCAGACTTACGAATTTTTCCATGTTCTGCTGCCCCCTTTTTTCTTTTAACAGAATATATAAGTATTGAAACAGCCACCAGCACCACTGATAAACCTACATAAAATGCCCTGTTAATATACAGGTCATTAACCTGCCTTAAATATGAATCAGCACCGCCCAGAGTGTTCCATCTGACAACAAGTTTAAGTCCAAAATCTCCCACCAGTGTAGAAGAACTTAACATACTTGCAAAGGCCCATACAAATTGTATGAAAATCGCCCATATACCTCCCGTCAGCTCAGTCACGGCAAAAGAAAGGGCTGTCACAATCATTATTTCGGGCAGAAGCCAGATTACCGAATATCTGATAAATGCCATGTAATCTGCACTTATTCCGGCAGCCTCGGCACTGTATATATAAGGTATCTGTATTATCAGCGCAGTAATTAATACCGGTAAAAAAATCATAACCACATTTGCCATATATCTGCTGATTATAATTTTTGCCGAAGATACACTTTTTGAAAATATGACTCCTTCTGCTTTTGCACGTCTGTCTCTCAGACAGCGTGTCACTCCAAAAAACACAGGAATTATGGCAAGCAGAATTACGGCATAATCACAGAAAAGTCTTGCATAAGTACCCGTAACATGGTCTTTATTAATCATGCTTTCATATTCTTCCATTGCATCCTCATAGGTCATAGGTACCGTCGTATGATTTTCCATTTCTTCTTTTTCATATGATGAGCCTTTTCCTATAATCTCACAGGCATCCGCCATTATTTCCAGAAATTCGCTGTATTCTGTTTTTACCGGAGGTATATAGTTATCATAATCTGATACTATATCATCCCATTTGTCTCCTGTAAGCCTGTAAATTAATTCCTCCATATCCTGAAGCTCATTTTCATTTAATTTTATTTCCTTATAAAAGCCAAAAGGATAGGTACTGTAAGAATTTATATACGTTTCATAAATAATTCCGTTTACCGCATAATCCATTATCTCCTCAGGATTGTCCGTAATTTTGTATCCGTATTCCTCCTGTCCTGCCTCAGGTTTATTTATCAGATTAATATCTTCTGCATCTCCCCCGAACTGAGTGGTTATATATAATACAAAAATAACTATAAAAATATAAAATATAAGGCTCTTTAATATCTGTTTACATTCTTTAGAAAATAATGACATACGCTACACCTCCTTACCTGAAAGCTTTTTTCCGGTGCAGTTATGCATAAGATAAAGATAGGCATCTTCCACATCCGCCTGTACCTGTTCAGCATTTTTAAGAGGCTTTTCATCAGACACTATTTTTACTGTTGAAATACTTCCTGAAGTAAGGATTCCCGTTACCAGAAACTGCTCCTTAAGCTGTGCTATTTCTGCAGAAGATACCTGAGCCTGATAAACATTTCCTTTCACCATTTGAAGCAGTTTTGAGACTGTACCGTTAAATATGATTTCCCCTTCATTTAAAACAGCTATATTCTCACATGTTGCTTCTATATCGCCTACGATATGTGTGGATAAAATAACGATTTTTTCACTCGCCACCTCACATAAAAGATTTCTGAAGCGTACCCTCTCTTCAGGGTCAAGTCCTGCAGTAGGCTCATCAACTACTATGACCTTTGGGTCGTGAATTATTGCCTGAGCTATACCGAGTCTTCTTTTCATTCCTCCCGACATTGCCCTGACCTTTGTATTCCTCTGTTCCGAAAGATTTACCTTTTCAAGCATTTCAGGAACTTTTTCTTTTCTTTCCTTCCTGCTTAAGCCCGATAATACGGCAAGGTAGTCCAAAGCTTCATAGGCTGTCATATTTCCATACATGGAAAATTCCTGAGGCAGATATCCTGTCATTTCCCGTATCTTTTTACTGTTTTCAACAGGCACCATACATACATCAACATTTCCCGCCGTTTTTTTTGTAAGGGTGGTTATTATTTTCATAAGTGTAGTTTTTCCGGCACCGTTTGGGCCAAGAAGTCCGAACATACCACTTTTAATATTCAGATTAACATTTTTAAGGGCCTGTTTTTTACCGTATGATTTTTGCAGATTTTCTATTCTTATTTCCATAAATCTCTTCCTTTCATCTATTACTTTTTTGCTTAATGCAATAAGTGTAAGCTTACTGTACTTACAATAAATGAAATATATCTATTATTTCTCTATTTTTTGCCGCCGACTGTAAGGAGGGGGCCACCCGAGACGCCATCGCGTTCTTCACCAATTCACGTAAGTGAATTGATGAACTGCTCACGCGCGATTGTACGAAGTACAATTTATTATGCGCGTGATACCAATCGCGATTCTCATGCGTCTCGTCCATTGCCGCCGACTGTAAGGAGGGGGCCACCCGAGATGCCGAAAAATTTATTTTGAAATAATATGAAATTCTGCACAGACTATTGCTCCCTTTTCTATTCCGTTTACTATGGTCAAATCGCCTCCATGTATTTCACAAATCTTTTTTGATAACGAGAGTCCTATACCGAAATGACCTTTTCCTTTTTTCTCTTCACTGAAATACATTTTTTTTGCTCTCCTTAATGCCATATCTGAGAATCCCTGTCCGTCGTCTTTTACATAAACATATATATAATTTTCGTTCCCGGTTATATTTACTGAAATTTTCTTATCCGCATACCTCACTGCATTCATTATAAGATTATCAACAACTTCAAGTATCAGCTTATCATCCGCAAATACGTGCTTTATATCGTCATTAAATGATATATTTATTTCTTTATCTGTATTAATTCTTATACCTGAAATTACATCACTTATCTTTTTTACAATCTGGCTCATTTCCTGCCATCTGCATGAAAGCTCGTAATGTTCCATTTTTTGAATGGTTGACATGGTATCGGTAAATTCAATAAGCCTGTCCTCCTGATGCTTCATGGCAAGAAGCTTTTCCATAACTGCCTCTTTACTCAATTTTTCTGTCGGATAATATTTTAAAAGAAAATCCGTATAGCCCGAAATAACTGTAAGCGGTGTCCTTATATCATGTGCAAAGGCGGCATTTATTTTTCTCTGCTCCTCTCCGATATCCCAGTTTTTCCGTTTTTCCGATATCATGTTTTTTCTTAACGCATCAAAATCTTTGCATATTTTTCCAAGCTCATTATTTCCCTGAAAAGCAATTTCATGACCGTAATCACCGAGCATCAAATAATCTATTTCTGCCTGAAGCGCCGTAACCGCAGGCTTTATTTCTTTTCTGTAAAAAATATTTATTACTACTGCAAGTATTATAAGAAAATAAATAATCATATTAATCTCTTTTAATAACATCAGAAATCCAAGTACCTTATCATGTTGTGCACCTGATACATATATATCAGCAAAACTTATAATGCCTGTCCTGTTATTTAATATAATTAATATCCATATATTTATTATATTGTCTGTAAACATGCTTAGTATTGCGGCTCCTATGGCGCCCAGAAAGACATATACGAAGAGACTGAAAATAAGCGACTTTCCTAATATTATATTTTTTATTTTTATAACCCTGTCTTCTAACCAATCCATTTATAACCAACTCCCCACACAGTCTGTATATAATTTTTTCCGCTGTTCTCCAGCTTCTTTCTTATTCTTCTGATATGCTCGGTAATTATCTGTGAATCTCCTTCCTTATCAAAACCCATAACATTTTCATATATTCTTTCCTTATCAAAAATCTGTCCGCTGTGAGTTAAAAGAAGCTCCAGAATACTATATTCGGTCTTTGTAAGCCCTATATCTGAGTTGTCAATTAAAACCCTTTTCCCAGTAAAATCCACTAAAAGATTTCCGTCCACATATATGCTTTTGTTTTTCGTCTTTCTTTCCTCTCTTCTCAAATGTGCCTTTACCCTTGCAAGAAGCTCATCAATACTGAAGGGCTTTAAAATATAATCATCTGCTCCTGCCTTAAAGCCGGTTATCCTGTCTTTTTCGTCGGTGCGCGCCGTAAGAAAAAGTATCGGACAGCTCACATATTCTCTTATCTTTTCACACAAGGTATACCCGTCCATATAAGGCATGTTTACGTCAAGCAGTATCAAATCTACATCATTGTTAAGCTTTTTCAACGCTTCTCCTCCGTCCTCCGCAGTAAACACAAGATAACCTTCCATCGAAAGGTAATCATTTAACAGCATGCGGATATCTTTTTCATCATCTATAACAAGTATTTTTTTCATTTTTTATGCCTCACTTTCCGAGTAATTTAAATATCATTTCCACCTGATTTTAATTCATTATAATTTTATCAAATATTCTTAATTCACATGGTTGACGGGAATCACACGCCATCGCGAAGCGATTTTTATGCGCTGTGCTTATATTATATAATAGTATTTAAGAATAGTATAAAATTCTCTATATTTTATCTACTTCTATTATTAGCAGAAAAAACGCCCGCCTTTCGGCGGACGTTACAATTTATATCCAACTAAAAATCAATTATTTAATTTAAGGTAATGTATGGCAGAAAGAGCCGCCACAGCTCCGTCAGATGCGGCCGTTGTAAGCTGTCTTACATCCTTAGTTCTGCAGTCTCCTGCCACAAAGACACCTTCCGTATTTGTCTTACAGTCCTCACCTGCAATGATATATCCACCTTCATCAAGTTGAACGACATTTGCAAACTGCTTTGTATCAGGCATTTGCCCTACTGCTACAAATAAGCCTTCTACAGGTATTTTTTTCTCTGTACCGTCGTTAAATTTCACGGTAATTTCTTCAAGCATGTCTGTACCTGAAATACCTGTTACAACTGCATTTTTTACAAGCTCTACATTTTTCTTTTCCTCAAGCTGCTTCACATAGCGTTCTTCTCCTCTGTAAGAATCTCTTCTGTGAATCAGATAGACCTTACTGCAGTAATCAGACAAAAATATCGCATCCTGAAGCGCCGTATTTCCTCCGCCCACGACAGCGGTATCCTTTCCTCTGAAAAATGCGCCGTCACAGGTTGCACAGTAAGAAATTCCTTTGCCAACCATCTCATCTTCCTTTGCTACGCCGAGCTTTCTGTGCTCGGCACCTGTGGCAATTATAACCGCTCTTGTTTCGTAGATATTCGCTGTTGTTTTTACTGTAAATGTATTTGAAGCTTCATTTTTATCTACGCTTACCGTTTCCTCAAAGGAGAGCTTCGCTCCGGAAGCTACAGCCTGCTCATAAAGGGCTGTTGCAAATTCATAGCCGGAAATTTCTTTAAAGCCGGGATAGTTCTCTATTTTTAATGAATTTATTATTTGTCCGCCATACACCTTTTTTTCTAAAATCAGTGTATCAAGACCTTCTCTTGCGGCGTAGATTGCGGCAGTCATTCCTGCCGTGCCTGCTCCTATTATAATTACATCTATCATATTATCCCCCAACCATTTCTTATTTGTCATGTAGCGCCAATAAATATAGTCTAAACTACTTTGGAGTATCTCTGCTATATCTCGTTTCCCGGGAATTTTGGTATACCGTCAAATCCTACCTGAAGTTCTGCATCTGTTGGAATATAGTCTGTCATAAGGCCGTCATGGAATTTTTCGTAAGCCACCATATCAAAGTATCCCGTTCCTGTAAGACCGAAAAGAATGGTCTTTTCCTCACCGGTTTCCTTACACTTCATTGCTTCATCTATTGCAACCTTAATGGCATGGCTGCTTTCAGGTGCAGGAAGAATTCCTTCAACTCTAGCAAACTGCTCTGCTGCCTCAAATACTGAAGTCTGTTCTACGGCACGGGCTTCCATTAAGCCATCATCATAAAGCTGTGAAAGCACTGAGCTCATTCCGTGATAACGGAGACCTCCTGCATGGTTTGCCGAAGGAATAAATCCACTGCCTAATGTATACATCTTAGCAAGAGGACAAACCATTCCTGTATCACAGAAGTCATAAGCAAATTTTCCTCTTGTAAAGCTTGGGCATGAAGCAGGCTCAACAGCTATAAACTCATAATCTGCCTCACCGCGAAGCTTTTCACCCATAAACGGAGATATAAGTCCTCCAAGGTTTGAGCCACCGCCCGCACATCCTATAATTATGTCAGGCTTTATGCCGTATTTATCCATTGCAATCTTTGATTCAAGACCTATTACCGACTGGTGAAGAAGTACCTGATTTAATACGCTTCCCAGAACATATCTGTAACCAGGTGTACTTGTAGCCACCTCAACTGCTTCAGAAATGGCACATCCAAGGCTTCCTGTTGTACCCGGATGCTCTGCTAAAATCTTACGTCCTACATTAGTTGTCTCAGAAGGAGAAGGTGTTACGCTTGCTCCGTAAGTTCTCATAACTTCACGTCTGAAAGGTTTCTGCTCATAGGAAACCTTTACCATGTATACCTTGCAGTCCAGGTCAAAATATGAACATGCCATTGAAAGAGCCGTACCCCACTGACCTGCTCCTGTTTCTGTGGTTACACCCTTTAAGCCCTGCTTCTTTGCGTAATAAGCCTGAGCTATTGCAGAATTAAGCTTATGGCTTCCACTTGTATTATTTCCCTCAAACTTATAGTAAATCTTTGCAGGTGTATCAAGCTTTTTCTCAAGACAGTAAGCTCTTACAAGAGGTGATGGACGATACATCTTGTAAAAGTCCCGAATTTCCTGAGGAATATCAATATATGCATCTGTATCGTTTAATTCCTGCTCAACCAGTTCCTTACAAAATACTGCCTCTAACTCCTCCGCTTTCATAGGCTGAAGTGTGCCCGGATTTAAAAGCGGTGCCGGCTTATTCTTCATATCAGCTCTCACGTTATACCACTGCTTTGGCATCTCATTTTCTTCAAGATAAATTTTGTACGGAATTTCTTTTTTGTTCTCCATAGTAATTTCCCTCCTATTTCTGCTTCACTTAGCTGATATATATTCAACTTACCCAAAGAAGCAATATTTAAACTAAAGTTTAGGGAAAAAGCTTTTTATTACAAATAAAAAAAGCTCCCATCCCTAACATAAATTATGCCGGGACAAGAGATATTCTCCTGCGGTGCCACCCTGCTTGATGAAATTCATCCACTCAATGTATACTGACATATACCTGACTTTTTAACGAAGCTTCTCCTCCGTCTCACCTACTGAAATTTTCGGCTCGCCCTCAAAAGTCCATTCCCTTAAGTATTCCATACCGTAATTCCACCACATACGGCTCTCTGTAAAGAAATAATCTCAAAGTACTACTCTTTCTCAACGGTTTAGTGATAAGCACATATTAAATTTGCTTTTTACATGATACCACATAAGACAGACCGACGTCAAGGAGTGTATTTTGAACTATACTTATAGTACTCCTTCTATCTTTAAAAGCTTTTCTTTTATATCTACACCGCCTGCATATCCTACAAGTTTTCCGTTCTTCCCTATCACTCTGTGGCATGGCACAATAATCATTATTGGATTTTTATTATTTGCCATTCCTACTGCTCTTGCGGCCTTTGGATTTCCGACATTTTCTGCAATCTGTCCATAGCTTAGGGTTTCACCGTAAGGAATCTTTCTTAACTCCTCCCATACCTTCATCTGAAAAGGCGTGCCTTTGAGGGAAAGCGGCACGGTAAAAACCTTCCTCGTTCCCTCAAAGTACTCACGCAGTTCCTTTTCTGCCTGTTTTATCAGCGGGGTTTCTTTTTTAATATATGAATTATCCACATATACAGAGTTTAAAGATATTTCACATATACCCTTTTCATCCTCTGCTATGCTTATTTCACCGATTGGAAAATTATAAGTCCAAAAATTAATTCTATTCATATCACCCTCACCTCATATCAGTTTTACTATTTATTATTAAAGCTTTCCTCGTCTGCCAAATCCACTATTTTTATTACCTGAGTAGTATCTTCATATTTTATTGTCAGGGTATCATTTTCATCTATTGTTTTTGCACTGCCGTCTTCATTCATTATAGTATTATCATCAATAAATGTAAATCCAAAATACCCTCCCTTTGTAATTGGCTTATCCAGAGGATTGACATTATATTCTTTTACGGTTATCACATATGGATTGACAGATTCAACTTCAACATTAATATATTTACTATCATCTTTCGGCATAAATCCCAGGGTAACAACGTCATAAACCTTTTCATATGTCATACTGACATCTTCCTGCTCGGCAATACTGCCATGACCAAAGTAATATAAGTACCCTCCAAACAAAAGTATTAAGCATAGAGCTGTTATTCCTGCTGCCCTCCAGGAAAGTCTTTTAAGCTTCTTAAAAGGTTTTATGCTCTTCTTATTTTCACTGATGTCAGTTACTCCTATCTCTTTTCTCATTTTTTCGAGCACCTTTCTGCAGTCAGGGCATGTCTCCAAATGCTTTTCAATCTCTATGTTACTTTCCTCACTGGTAAGCCCGTCTATATAGCTTGGTAATAAATCCCTTATTATTTCACACTTCATAACTAATCCTCCTTAACAATCTTCTGCTTTGCACGGTAAAACGTAACTCTTGCCCAATTTTCATTCTTACCGAAAATATCTCCTATTTCCCTAAATGAAAAAGCTCCGGTAATTCTAAGGAGAAGTACCTCCTTTTGAACTTCGTCCAATAAATGTATTTTTCGGAAGATTTCCATTTTTTGCTCTTTAATCAAAATTTCATCTTCCAATGCATTTTTTTCTTCCGGAACATTTTCATTCAGCTCGGATGTCCCTTTACGTTTTCTTTTTTCAAGTTCACGATACCATAAATGCTTTGCTATCTGACATAGCCATGTTGTAATTTTACAGCTCCCGTCATATTTACCCGCACATCTTACTGCCTGATAAAAGGTCTCCTGGGTAAGTTCCTCGGCAATATCTTCATCATGGCACATTGCAAGCAAAAACCTGAAAATGGTTTCGGCATGCTCCTTATATATGACATCCATGTTCATTATATCACCACCTCCTTTTAACCATATATCCGACAATTAAGGATTTCGTTACAGTAATTAATAAACATTTTTACAATTTTGTTTTTTTATCTTCTTCTGATACACTCTTTCCTGCCTCATCAATTATAAATACCGGACGCTTTCTTACCTCATCAAACATTCTCCAGATATATTCACCAAGTATTCCAAGAGTAAGCATTATTATTCCGAATCCCATAAGGATTAAAATGATTATAGTTGTATAACCTTCAACGTCAATATAACCCGTAATATTCTGAAAAAATATTACCAATGCCCATATAAGCGACGAAAGAAATGCAACCCCTCCTATTGCCGATATACACCTCACGGGAAAATATGAAAAAGAAAGAAGTGAATCAATGGCAAGCTTTATCTTCTTTGAAAATGTCCAGCGGGATTTGCCGATTTCCCTCTTTTTTCTTGTATAATACACTTTTTCCGAATTAAATCCACACCATAATATCTGTTCAGTAACAGGTGCATTTTTTTCTGCCAGCATTACAAGAATGTCAATCACCTGTCTGCTTATCATAAATGTATCAAATCCGCCCTTAGGCATATTTGAAAGAGCAAACTTTCTCATCATAAAGCAGTAAATCTTTGAAAAAAGTTTCTGTGAAAAAGGCTCTTCCCTGTCCTCCCTTACCGCTATTACAACCTTACTTCCTTTTTTATACTTTTCATACATTTCAAGTATCATTTCCGAAGGCTCCTGCAAATCCGCCGCTTTTCTTACAGCTACTGTACCCGTACATTCAGAAAGTCCCGCAAGGGTCGCAGCATGCTCCCCGAAATTTCTGCTGAGATTAACAGGCTTTATCTTTGAATCTGTTTGGGCAAGCTTCTTAATTTCATCATAAGAATTATCCCCGGAGCCGTCATTTACCATTATGATTTCATAATCACAATCCAGTTTTTTTAATACTTTGTTTTTTAAATCCTCATACAAAGGAAAAAGATTTCCTTCATTATAATATACAGGAATTATAATTGATAACTTTTCCATAATTAATACTTCCCTCATCCTAAATTTATCTATAATAAGGCATGAATACTTTAAAAAAGCAAAACAGAACTATGCCAACCAGAATTAAACAAAATGTAAATCTTACTATCCTGCAAAACCATTTATATTTCTTAAAAAAGCCAAGCCATTTTTCAATTCCCAGTGTAGTAAAATACATAAGCGAAAAAAGCATAGGCATTACATATCTTCCCTGCGGCTGGTAATCGCTTGTATAGGAATAGTAAATACTTATAATTACAGGAATAATTCCCGAAATAAGCATTATCCAGTTAAAGAATCCTGTCTTTATCCATTCGCCGTTTTTTCTTATTGCAAAAAGCTCCATAACACGTAAAAGGCAGCCCGAAAAACCTGCTGCAAATATCAGCATATAAAAATAATATATTTTATATGGTATTACGATATCCATATGACCGAATACACCTATAAATGAAATAAAAGTACTTTCAATCCAACCGCCTTTAAGCATGCCCCAAAGAGATTCACCCTCTCTTTTCGGCGTCAGTATTTTGGAAGGCTTAAGTTCATCTATTCCATAGAGTTCACCATAATAATTGCAGGTTTTAAGTCCCAATATGTCACCGTCATAGATAATATAATTTCTGATAAACCACCAGCCTGCACATATGAATACCACCCCGATAATTACGAGTCCCTTTTTAAAAAACTCCTTCCACCTTACGTCCTTATCTGCAAAAAAAGCATAGTAAATAATATAGATAAACACGCTGCACAGTATAAATCCGTAAGCATTGTAATAGGACTGTGCACAGAAAGAAATGGCAATTCCCAGAAGAATACAGCTCTTATAACTCCAGTTATCTTCCCATGCCGTAATCCACATATATATTATAAATGCAACAGAAAACATCGCTATTGCATCCGTATTTACATAGGAATTAATAAACACAAACTGAGGAAGAGTTGTAACAAGCAGAATAAACACTTTCTGATATTCCTTATTAAACAGCTTGTCCGATATTTTCATTGTAAGCCATACCGTTAAGGTACCAAAAATAACACTTACCATTCTGGCAGACATAACAAGCGTAAATTTATCCAAAGTAAATAAGCTTGTCAGCTTCATAAATCCTGCACTTATAATGTAAGAAAGTATCGGAGTAAATCCATAAGATGTTCCCCACATCGTATTTCTTATAATAGGATTTCCTCCGTGAGGCAGCTTTCCGAATTTATATATATAATTCGGTATCTGAAAACGCATATCTTCATCAGGAGACGCATCATACGGCTGCACATATGCCCACAGGAAAAAGAATATAAATATACCTATTATATAAACAATACGAAACACTTTTTCATATGATATTTTCACATCTTTTAAATCCATATAACATATCCTTGTTTAAACTCAGTATAATTTTATGTCACATATAAAATACAATTATTCCAATAAGAATAAGTGCATTTCCTATAATCTTTCTGACTGTTATTTTTTCACCGAAGAAAATCAGTCCAAGAAACATTACCAAAATATACCCCAGACTTTCTATAACAGGTCCGTTTTTATATGCTATTTCTTTATATGCAATTATCGTAAGGACTGTAGAAACAGCCATCATTAAATAGCCTGTAATAACATAGAGATTTAAATATTCCTTTATAAATGACGAATATTTTTTCCCGGCACTCTTTTTAAGCAACACCTGTGAAAATGAGGCAATCACTACGGAAGCACAGAGAAAAATCCAATATCTATTCATTTTTTTCCTCTTTCCTTCCTTCAGTATTAACTATAAGAGTACCTGTTATAACTATAATAACCCCAAGCAGATTCCTGATAGTGATTTTCTCCTGGAAAATTATAAACGCCCACAACATCGACCATAAGAGAGCCATTGAACGGTTTGCATAAGCCACAGATAAATCAATGCTTTTAATAATCTGCTGCCACAGCACCGCATAAATTCCAAGAATTAATATTTCAAGACCATACAGCAGAATAAATTTAAAAGACAGAAATTCCTCGAAGGAAGCAAATTTTGCTGATACACCTGCCAAAGTATAAATAATTACGACAAGCTGAAGAAAAAACATCTGTCTTATGGTTATTCCTTTTCTTTCCGACATTTTACCTCTCCTTAAAGTCCGAGCATTTTCTTTAATACTTCCCTGTCAGGATGCGACACAATATAATATCCGTATCTGGTCGAGCTGTCAACTATATCATGACTCATTTCACTGTCCATATTACTGATAAATCTTATTATTTCAGGGTGTTCATCCCTTAATTTGATAAACTCACCGTAATCTTTTGCGTTGAATATAAATTTTATGGCAGCTGCCTGAGGAACACATACCTTTACAAATTCCGGTTTCATACCTAAAGCAGTCTGTATTGTCATTTTTAAAAAATCATATCCCGTAGAAATTCTTACTAAGTCAGAGCCTATGCAGTCTCCGCCCATTCTGGAGCCGATTTCTATTATTTTAATATTCCCGTTTTCATCTATCTTAAATTCTGAATGTGAAGGGCCGCAGGTAATTTCCAACGCATCAAGTGCCTTGAAAATATATTCAGAAGCTTTCTTTTCTGTTTCTTCATCCAGACCTGACGGCTCCATATGTGCAGTTTCAATAAAATGCGGACTTCCCGTAGTGTACTTCTTTGTGAAACTTAAAAGTCTGTGATTTCCATTAAAAGAAATACATTCACAGCTGTATTCATTTCCCTCAATATATTCCTCAACTACCGCCTGCTTTTCAAATGAATTTTTCACCGCCTCACTAACAGCTTCATATATCTCAGATTTATCAGTTATCTTTTTTATTCCTCTGCTTCCTGAACGGTCTGTGGGTTTTACAATAAGCGGATATTTAAGACTTGACATTTCAATTTTTTCTACCGCGTTTTTTTCATCAACCCGTAAAAATCCCGGTACTGAAATGCCGTTTTTGGCAAATACGCTTCTCATTTCATATTTATTTGTAGTAATACGTATACACTCCATACTGTTTGCGCTAAGCCCCAGCTTCTCCGATATATATGAAGCCGTAATGTTAGCCAAATCTGAAGCTATGGTAAGTACCGCTACAGGATTAATGGATTTGCAAATATCTAGTATTTTTTCTTTTTCAACTATACTTACAGGATAAAAAAAATCAGCGTTTCTTTCTCCTGCAGCGTTTTCCTTCCATGCAAAAACATGTGTTTCAAATCCCATTTCCTTCGCCTTTAAAATAAGGGGATTTTGGAAGTCTCCCGCACCTATGATTACAATCTTTTCTTTCATATTTCACACCTTCCCGTAAAATTTTTTTATCGTATCGGTGATATAAATTATCTTTTCTTCTCCGAGCCCATAATACATTGGCAGTCTTAAAAGTCTTTCACTCTCCCGGGTCGTAAAATTATCCTCTCCGTTAAACCGTCCGTACTTTTTTCCTGCAGGAGAGCTGTGCAGTGGAAGATAGTGAAACACAGCCTGAATATTATTTTTTTTAAGATAATCTATAAGCGCGGTCCTTTCATCTAAATTCTTTACCTTGATATAAAACATATGTGCATTATGTACACAGCCTTTCGGAACATAAGGTAAAGATATTAAACCTTCATTTTCAAGGTCTTTAAGTTGCCGGTAATACAAATTCCATACATTTAATCGCTCTTTATTTATTTCATCCGCACACTCAAGCTGAGCCCAAAGATAAGCAGCATTAATGTCACTCGGAAGATATGATGAGCCTGACTCTACCCATGTATACTTATCTACCTGACCTCTGAAAAATTTGCTTCTGTTAGTACCTTTTTCCCTGATTATTTCCGCTCGTTCAATATTTTTTTCGTCCTTAATTAAAAGAGCTCCGCCCTCTCCCATAGTATAATTTTTCGTTTCATGAAAGCTTAAACATCCATAATCTCCTATTGTTCCCAAAGCCCTTCCTTTATAGCTTGACATTAACCCCTGGGCAGCATCCTCTATTACAAAAAGGTTATGTTTTTTTGCAATCTCCATTATCTTATCCATTTCACAGGAAACCCCTGCATAATGCACCGGAATTATGGCTTTTGTCCTTTCCGTTATGGCATCCTCAATAAGATTTTCATCAATATTCATGGTATCAGGTCTGATATCCGTAAATACAGCCTTAGCACCCCTTAAGACAAATGCATCAGCCGTAGAAACAAAAGTAAAGGAAGGCATTATCACTTCGTCACCTTCCCTTATACCTGTAAGCATTGCGGCTAATTCGGTTGCATGTGTACATGAAGTTGTTAGCATTGCCCTGTTCGTGCCCGTTTTTTTCTCAAGCCATCTGCTGCATAATTCCGTAAACTTTCCGTCACCGCATATCTTTTTATTTTCCACAGCTTCCCTTATATAATCTAACTCTCTGCCAATAAAAAGCGGTATATTAAAATCTATCATAATTTTCCCCTTGTTAAAACATTTAAACAAACATATTCTATGACACTTTAATATACCGTTCAATATATTTAATAAATTCTTAAGAATTCTTAAGAATTTTCAATATGCTCCCTGATTCTTTCCATCGTATTATCGATTTCTTCCTTCAGCCCTCTTGCAGAGATTCTTTTTGCATCATGTCCCATTACTATGAGCTGCTCTAAGGCGTCTGAAGTAGCCACGGTAACATCATACTTCTTTCCTATCTTATGAGTAGTTCTTTCTATATACTGGTCTGCAGTTTCTGCCTCTCTTGTGTATACAATGTAAATATTGTCATATTTTATTACTTCTTCCTGTCCGCCTTTCACCTTATATGCGTCAAAAACAAGTATCAGCATTATGTTTTTATAAGCCTGATAATTCGATAAAATATCCGCAAGCCTTCCCCGTGCCGAATCCAGACTTACCTCTGCAAGCTCTTTAAGTTCATCCCATGCAAAAATAATGTTATACCCGTCTACCAACAGATATTTATCCTGATTTTTGCTGTTTCCTGACCTGTTTATTCTTACCTGTGATTTTTGATACTCTTCATTTGAAGCTATTAATCTTGCTCCTGATTTCTGATATCCGTTTTTTCTGCTTTCTCCGCTAGCATAGGTCCTGCTGAAAATTTCCTCGAGTTCCTTATCATCTGCATCATGAGAATAAGAAGATTTATGCACGCCCTCTGAAACCCGTATATTATTTTCATCATATTCATATGCATCTTCATCATCTAAAGCGCTGTCCAGATGCATATAATCTTCCACCTCATACCATGGAACAATAAATCCTGCTCCATGAGAACAGAAAACCGAGCCCGTAGGATTGTCCGTGTCACGCTCCGAATCATAGCCTGTCTCAATGATTACCTCATCTGCATTATGGCACGGCTCATATCCTCCCATAACACACGTAAGTCTTCCCAGACCGCTTGTATAAGCAGTGAGCTCTGATGCATAATCTCTCATTAAAACTACTGGTGCTCTACCACAGATAACAGAATTTTCGCCATCCGTTTCCTGAGTTGAAAAGCTTCCGTGCATTCTTTGAATATCGGACATTGCCCTTCCCACCATGTTCTGAGGCACCTCAATTCTAAAATCATATACCGGCTCAAGTAACACACTTTCAGCTTTTTTAAGTCCCTGTCTTACAGCCCTGTATGTAGCTTGGCGGAAATCTCCGCCTTCCGTGTGCTTTTTATGCGCCTTTCCTGAAACAAGAGTAATTTTCATATCGGTAATTGGAGCTCCCGTAAGCACACCGACATGCTCTTTTTCCTCTAAATGCGTCATTATAAGCCTCTGCCAGTTTTTTTCCAATGTATTTACATCACAATCCGAATCAAATAAAAGTCCGCTTCCCGGCTCTCCCGGCTCAAGTAAAAGATGCACTTCCGCATAGTGACGAAGAGGCTCAAAATGCCCTACTCCTTCCACTGTATTTTTTATGGTTTCTTTATATAAAACACGGCCTTCGCAAAATTCTGCTTCTACAGAAAAGCGCTCCATAATAAGATTTTTTAATATCTCAATCTGCACCTCTCCCATTATTTTTGCATGAATTTCATTTGACCTCTCGTCCCATTCCATGTCAAGCTCAGGTACCTCCTCACCCAGTCTGTAAAGCTTAAAAAACATGTCGTGTATATTAGTGTCCTTAGGTAATTTAACATTGTATGACATTACAGGCTCCAAAAATTTACGTGTGTCCTCTTTCTCATTTCCCAGAGCCTGCCCTGCATACGTTTCCTCCAGACCTTTTACGGCGCAGACACACCCTGCCTGCACCTCCTGCATGGACACATACTTTTTGCCCGAATAAATCCTTATCTCATCAATTTTTTCTTCAATCACTTCGTTTGGAGCATCTTTCTTTTTTAATTCTATTACATCTTTTACCTTAAGACATCCTCCTGTTATTTTAAGATAGGTAAGTCTGTTTCCCTGCGTATCTCTTGATATTTTAAATACTCTTGCCCCAAATTCATCAGAATATTCAGGCTGTACCGTATACCTTTCTATAGCATCAAGAAATTCTTCAATCCTGTTTACTTTAAGCGCAGAGCCCGAATAACATAAAACTGCTTTTCTTTTCAAAATCACATCTGCTATATCGTAATCCGAAATTCCTTTACCGTTAAGATAACCCTCAAGTAATTTTTCGTCGCAGACTGCCACATCCTCATAAAAGCTTTCATTATATACATCCGCATCTATAAATTTCCCGCCAAAGGCCTTTTTCAGTTCGTTAATAATATTCTCCTTATCTGCCCCGGCAAGGTCCATTTTATTTATAAATATGAATACAGGTATTTTATAGACTTCAAGAAGCTTCCATATGTTAAAAACATCTCCGTGCAGCTTTTCCGTACCGCTTATAACTAAAACTGCATAATCCAGCACTTTTAGCGTTCTTTCCATTTCTGCAGAAAAATCTACATGTCCGGGTGTATCTAAAAGCGTAATCTGCATATCGCCCAAATCAAGCTCTGCCTGCTTTGAAAAAATGGTAATTCCTCTTCTTTTTTCCTGCTCATAAGTATCTAAAAAGGCATCTCCTTTATCCACCCTGCCCAGCTTTCTTATTGTACCTGCCGTATATAAAAGACTTTCGGCAAGTGTTGTTTTTCCTGCATCAACATGCGCAATTATACCGATAGTTAATTTCTTCAAGTTAATTTCACCTCATGTAACTTTGTCCTTTATTAATATTTTATATCATGTTATACTTGATTTACAATGTATATTTTCATGTCGTTTTATTTCAGTTACAAATGCTTACTTAAAGAGGTTATTTTATTATGTCATTTTTGGGAGTAATATTAATATATTGGTATTTTACATCAGGAAGAAACAATCCGAAATTCTATTGGCACAAAAAGTTAATTTTCTTCTTTATAATTGCATGCATTTTATCATCATTTATTCCCAATCTATTAGTCGCTTCCATAATATTACTGATTCTGGCAGCGCCATTTATTATAATACACAAAATCATTACTTCGATAATTAAATCCTTCAAAAGGACAAGTACGGGTAATGCAGGTACATACAACACAACTATGACAGCCGGAAAAAGAACGCATAATAATGTAAATAAAAGCGCTCTGCCCTCTGCCGTGCCAAAACGTATTAAGCTTCTAAAAAAATTTAACGATAAATACAACCTGACACTTAAAGAATCCCAGATAAATACCATTGTCAATGCCTCATATGTAACCCACGGATGGGAAAGATTTCTTGAATCTATGACGCATGATTATTCATCCATTCATGAATGGTTTCATTCCAGCTATGACAACTGGCTCAGGGTTTACATATATGTATTCAATGTGCAGACAATTTCTTCGGACATGGAACAGCAGAAAAGAATCTGCCTAGACTCATTTTATCAGATTTTTTCAAGCATTAACCTTGCTGAATATAACACTCCTGCATGGGATATAGAAAAAATAAATAATGAATTTTTAACTAACTTTGATGACGTAACTTTTATGATTGCCTACCGTTTTCTGGAGAGAAACGGAAAAACCTTTGAACTTGGAAGGCCTGAGGTTATAAGTGCCAAAGAAGATATCGATAATCTTAAAGCTAAATATGGGAAATAAAAACATAAAAAACCCGGATTTTATTTTGGCATTGAGCCCAAAAGTAAAATCCGGGTTAGTTTTTTATAATCTTAGGTGCAGTTAATCAATCTGGCACACAAACCGGTGAACTGCGACCGCATAAAATTACTCAACTACGTATGGAATTAAAGCTACGTGTCTTGCTCTCTTAATTGCAACTGTTAATGCTCTCTGATGCTTTGCGCAGTTGCCTGTAATTCTTCTAGGTAAAATCTTACCTCTTTCAGAAATGTATCTCTTAAGTTTATTTACATCCTTATAATCGATGACAGAATTCTTGTCCGCACAGAACACGCAAACCTTTTTTCTTCTGCGAATAGGTCTTCTCTTCATTGGAGCTGACTCTGTACGCTCTGTCTTTTCAGCCTTATTATAAGCCATTTTATTGCCTCCTGAATTTTTCTAACTATAATCTTTACGAAACTAAAATGGCAGATCGTTTTCTATTTCATCAGGAATACTCATAAATCCTTCTGCACTGGCAGATGATGAAGCAGGCTGGGAAGGAGCACCTCCTAAATTTCCGGAAGCCGCATTTTTACTCTCTGCAAACTCCACTTCCTCTACTACTACATCAGTTGTATAAACTTTCTGACCATCTTTATTTGTATAGCTTCCGGTCTGAATACGACCTGATGCTACAACTTTTGTTCCCTTCCTTAAATACTTCTCTGCAAATTCTCCTGTCCTTCCAAAAGCAACACATGAAATAAAATCTGCAGTCTGTTCCGAAGCATTTCTATTATACCTTCTATCCACAGCCAGTGTAAATCTTGCAACAGCCATTGACTCTGGTCCCTGTGAATATCTTACATCCGGATCACGCGTAAGACGACCCATCAAAATAACTTTGTTCACTAAAACCCCTCCTGTAAACTATGCGTCCTGTCTTACGATAAGGAATCTGATAACTGACTCCATGATACGAAGATTTGACTCGATTACTGCCGGAGCTTCTGCTTCTGCTTCAAACTGAATGAAGTAGTAGTATCCTTCTTTCATCTTCTGAATCTCATATGCAAGTCTCTTCTTACCTGATTCATCAACGTTAGAAACTGTACCGCCAGCCTTTTCAATAGAAGCCTTTACTTTATCAAGCACTGCAGCCCTTGCCTCATCCTCGATTTTCGTACTGACAACTAACGCCAACTCATACTTTTTCATTTTCGCACCTCCTTATGGACTATTGGTCCCCTGCTTCAAACAGGGAACAAGGAAATATATCACAATATATTACGAAAATAAATGATATCATATTAAAACAAATGAGTAAATCATTTTTTCAGAAACTAAAAGCGAATTTTTCCAACGATAAATTCGTCACGCAAACTTCTTAAAGCCTTTTTCAACCACCTTACGGCTCACCATTATACTTCTTCCGCATCCCATGCACTTCAAACGGAAATCCATGCCTACACGTTGGATTTCCCACATGTTTTCACCGCACGGGTGCGGTTTTTTCATTACTATCTTTTGTCCCACAGCAAAATTTATCTTATCCATAATCTACCTCTATATCTTAACCGTTTCCTTTAAATCCTGTCATCTTGCAAGTGGAATTTTTATTATCTGTCCCGGATATATAAGGTTTGGGTTAGTTATATCATTTAGTCTAACCAATTTATTTACGGTTGTATAGTACCTTTTTGCAATTTTTGTTAAATTATCTCCGTTCTTCACTGTATATAATATAAACTTCTGACTCTGCTTTCTGGAGCTGTCAATAGGAATTCTAATTACCTGTCCCACATATATAAGATTTGGATTTGATATACTGTTTACCCGTAAAATATCATTTACCGATACATGATAAAGGCTTGCAATATATGTCAGGGTGTTTCCCTTCTTTACAGTATAATTTACATATTCCACAACATGGCTCGGCCTTCCCGCAGTAACTCTGATTGCTTCTGTCACATTGTCCAGCATCTCATCCTTAAAATAATCTCTGTCTACATAGCTTACTATTCCCGATACTCTTCCTTCATCCGTATACTGCCATCCGGAATATTCCTTCCACGGATTATTTAAATCAGGTTCATCCACCCCATATTCGGCAAGCCACAATGGAAATTTCGCCAATTCACTTCCGAACACATTTGACGCATTATATGCATCAGAATAGAGTACGGCCTTTTTATTGCTGTATCGTTCTACTGCATTAAGAAATGCAAGTGAAATATTGTTTATCTCTTCTACGGATAATTCTGATAAATCTTCAAAATCCATTGCAAGCTTTCCTTCACAGGTCTTACCTTCCGTAACTTCGACAAAATGATAAGCCTCCTGCACAGCCTGTGTGGCACTTCTTGCAGTCACATAATGGTAAAAACCTATCTTTAGCCCTACAGCCTTTGCTTTTTCATAATTTATCTCAAAATTAGAATCAATAAAATCAATACCTTCACTGGCCTTTATATAGACCATTTCAATTCCGTCTGCCTTTACGTCTTCAAAATTTATATTACCCTGCCATACACTAACATCAATTCCGTTATACATAACCGCCTCCACAAAAAGTATATATAGCATAATATGACATTATTTTTATTATGTTACTTGGATTTATATCTAAACCAACAATTCCCCCCTGTATTTTTATTAATTCATGTGATATAATGAGCCTTGCGGCGATGTGCGCTTGCGGACATCGGCATAAGGCGAAAAAACATCGAGACGTCAGTCGAGATGATATAATAAGCCAAGCGGCTGAATAGAGGGAGTGATTATATGCCAGACTTAAACGACTTAAACGACTCAAACAACACTGAAACCGAAATCGATTTCAAGGATATCATGAATGTAATGCAGATACTGGATGATTTTGCTGATTCCGAAACCGGCAGATTAAAACTAAAAGTTGCAAAGGACCCTAATGCAAAGACCGAAACAGTATATCATCATGGAAGATGTGATGTAGGAAGTCCATGGGCAAATGGAACTCCATTTGACTGCAACTAGTACATCATCCGTCAAATAACAGCAAGATACAAAAATACCGGTACAGTAAAATTTGTTTTCCTGTACCGGTATTTTATTATTTTTTACTATTTACGCTCCGTAACAAATTTATTCGTTATTGTTACTGTCTTCTTTGTTATCTTCATTATCTGAACTGATATCCAAATCAATATCATTAACAGGATTATCAGCTTCACTGTGCTCATCGATAATGTCTGAGTCATCTGGAATATCAGAATTATCAGTATCAGACTCATTTTCTTCTGAATTTCTGCTTATGTCAGCATATGTTTCCCAAGGCATTTTTTCTACCGGATTATTATCAGATTTATTTTCTTCTTCTCTCTTTTCCTCCGGTTTATCAGTAATAATATTATCTGATGATATACTTCTTACATTCTTTTCAGCATAATCAGAAGAATCTGATGTATCGACTCTTTTATTTTTTCTCTCTGCCATTACCTTATTAAAAATATCCATAAATTCCTTTCCTGTTATGGTTTCTTTTTCAATAAGATACTCAGCTATGGCATCGAGTGCAAATATATTCTTCTTAAGAAGCTTATAAGCCTTGTTATAGCATTCCTTTATGATGTTTCTAACTTCATTGTCTATCTTTGTAGCAGTTTCGTCTGAGCACTGCAGGTATCTTCTGCCATCCAGATACTGGCCTGTAATTCCTTCAAGCTGCACCATACCGAATTTATCAGACATACCATAAAGCGTAACCATATTTCGTGCCTTCTGGGTTGCCTGTTCGATATCATTTGCGGCACCTGCCGTAACTGAAGGTATCTTTAATGCTTCAGCAGCACGTCCTCCCAGACACACAACTATGTCAGCAAGCATTTCAGCCTTTGTTGGAAGGTATTTTTCTTCTTCAGGTACCTGCCATACATATCCTAAAGCTCCCATTGTTCTTGGAACTATTGTAATTTTCTGTACCGGCTCCGTATGCTTCTGAAGTGTTGTAAGAAGGGCATGACCCACTTCGTGATAAGCAACAATTCTCTTTTCTTCTTTGCTGAGAAGTCTTTCCTTCTTCTCTTTACCTGCAAATACTAACTCTACGGACTCGATTAAATCCTTTTGAGATACATACTGTCTTCCATTTTTAACAGCAAGAAGGGCTGCTTCGTTTACTATATTAGCAAGGTCCGCTCCTACCGCACCTGATGTGGCAAGTGCAAGTTCATGCATGTCAACCGATTCATCCAGCTTAACATTTTTTGAGTGTACCTTGAGTGTATCTTCCCTTCCTTTTAAGTCAGGTTTTTCCACAATAACTCTTCTGTCAAATCGTCCCGGCCTTAACAATGCTTTATCAAGCACCTCCGGTCTGTTGGTTGCAGCCAGTATAACAATTCCCTTGGATGTATCAAATCCATCCATTTCAGCAAGAAGCTGATTTAATGTCTGTTCACGCTCTGAATCTCCGCCGGTATGTCTTGTATCACGGCTTCTTCCTATTGCATCAATCTCATCTATAAATATAATGCAAGGAGCCATGTTATTTGCCTGTTTGAATAAATCCCTTACTCTTGAAGCACCGACACCTACATACATTTCCACAAATTCAGAACCTGAAATAGAGAAAAACGGTACATTTGCCTCACCGGCAACTGCCTTGGCAAGAAGGGTCTTACCTGTACCCGGAGGTCCTACAAGCAGAGCTCCCTTCGGAAGCTTTGCACCTATGGCAAGATATTTTTCAGGTTTATGAAGAAAATCAACCATTTCAACCAGAGATTCTTTTGCTTCTTCCTGGCCTGCTACATCCTTAAATGTAACTCCTGTCTTTTTCTCCACATACATCTTGGCATTGGATTTTCCGACGCCCATAACACCGCTGCCTTTGGTGGCGCTTCTCATTATAAGCATCATAAATAAATAGAACACTCCTATCATTATTACATAGGAAAGTACCGTCCTCACTATGGCATTTCCGCCTTCGTCAATTTCTTTAAATTCTACTCCGGCAGCATCCAGTCTGTCTACTAAACCAAAATCATCCGTTCTTACTACATAATAAGTAACTTCCTGCATTGGATTATTTTGTTCCTTTGGTGTGAAATATATTTTGTCACTATATATTTCCACTTCTTCTATTTCTCGCTTTTCAATCATGTTAATGAAGTCACTGTATGCAACTTCCTCTTCTCCTGAATTTCTGAATGCATTATAAGACTGCCAGAAAACGATTGACAGAACAACAGAAATAATCAGGATAATGATTGTAGGCGACACTCCCCCGGGCTTTTTATTTTTATTGTTGTTATTATTGTCAGCCATAGCTTCCTCCTGTTTTACAATTTACCCGTCGGTATATGATAACCATATAATAATAATGTAATAGCCTATGAAGATAAATTTCCTATGACATTTTATGCATATAAAGGATATTTATCAGTAATAGCCTTTACAAGCTTCATTGCTGTTTCATTATCCTTATCAATAACAGCTGCTTTAATTGCATCTGCAATGGAATACATATCTTCTTTTACTGCGCCTCTTGTAGTTATCGCAGGTGTTCCAAGTCTTATACCGCTTGTAACAAAAGGTGACTTCGGGTCATTTGGAACTGTGTTTTTATTTGCCGTAATATGTACGGAATCAAGTAATTTTTCAACCTCTTTTCCTGTAAGTCCAAGATTCTGAAGGTCTACCAGCATAAGGTGATTGTCAGTTCCTCCTGATACTATATTAAATCCTCTCTCAATAAGAGACTGTGCAAGAGTTGCCGCATTATCCACAACTCTATCCATATATTCCTTATATTCAGGAGAAAGAGCCTCTTTAAAACATACTGCCTTAGCTGCTATTACATGCATGAGAGGACCTCCCTGGATTCCAGGAAATACAGCCTTATTGAAATTGTATTTTTCATTTACTTCATTGCTTGAAAGAATGAGTCCGCCTCTAGGACCTCTTAAAGTCTTATGAGTTGTTGTAGTTGTTACATGTGCGTAAGGTATAGGGCTCATGTGATTTCCTGTTGCTACAAGTCCTGCGATATGAGCCATATCTACCATGAGAACTGCTCCAACCTCATCAGCTATTTCACGGAACTTCTTAAAATCTATTGCTCTTGCATAAGCAGATGCGCCTGCAACTATCATCTTTGGCTTACATTCTTTTGCAATTCTTAAGACCTCATCATAATCTATAAATCCGTCGTCATTAACGCCGTAAGGAACTACATTAAAATATTTACCGGACATATTAACAGGACTTCCATGTGTAAGATGTCCTCCATGTGCAAGATTCATTCCCATAAAGGTATCACCCGGCTCCATAATTGCAAAAAATACAGCCATGTTTGCCTGAGCACCTGAATGAGGCTGAACATTTGCGTATTCACATCCGAAAAGCTCCTTTGCACGTTCTCTGGCAAGGTCTTCAACCACATCTACGTACTCACAGCCACCGTAATATCTCTTTCCCGGATATCCTTCAGCATACTTATTAGTAAGAGGGCTTCCCATTGCCGCCATAACTGCTTTTGAAACAATATTTTCTGAAGCTATAAGTTCTATATTGTCATTCTGTCTGCTTATTTCATCAGACATTGCCTTTGCTACTTCCGGGTCGATATTCGTAATCTCGTCAAAACTGTACATCTGTTTACCTCCGTTAAATATATTAAATCAACGCGTTCATTATACCATGTCGCCTGTCGGCTCCATGTGTTTTTCGCATTATGCCGGATTCCGCAAGAGCAATCCGGCGCAATGCTCATTATACCATAACCCAAATATTATGTCCATAAACAAATGGTTGGTTATCTTTTTCCATAACATGCGACTTATGGTATTTTTCAGTCCTATATATCATTTCAGACCGTTTTTGCTTAATATGTAAATCAGTTTTTTTCTGTAATACTCTATTTTGTTTAAATATATGTTTCTCTTTGTTTTTAAATTTACTAAATTAGCCTGCAATAATCCGTCTATAGCCGTACTATTACTGATAAAAGTATTATAATACTCTTCTATTTTGCTTATATCATGATGATATCTAAAGTATACTTCAGCGCAAAAAAATTGAGCTTCCGCTTTAATTCTTATTGTATAACTATCCTCAAGCGCCCTCTCTATTTTCCTGATTTCCAAGTTTATATTATCAATTTTTTCTTCATAGTTATTTATTTTAACTCTGTAAATATCAATAGTAGCTTCAACATCCTTATCCATATTCTGTTCTTCCCCCCGCTAATCAGTAATTTTCAATTCCTTACTTATGCTGAAATCTATATTTAAAAAGCTTTCTGCAATATATTTCAAATTTTCAGCATCCTGTAACATAAGCTTATTATACTGTTCAAATTCATTTTCAATCATTTTATAACATTCAACGCATTTTCCCTGTACCATGACATTTGTAGCTTCAGATATTTCAACCTCTTTATCCTTACATATACTGTCAATAATATCCTTAAAACCTTTTGCGGCACTGTTTACATATTCGGTATCACTTTTTATCATTTGTAATCCTCCTCAATCATAATAGTCAATATCAAATCCCGACGTTTCAAATTCTCCCCAGTCATCTCTTGTATATCTTGTAAATATTTCCGTCGCATCAAACCAGTCGCTTACTATTCTCTCGAGGGCGTAGCTTTTATATTCTTCAAACTGCTCCTCTGTTATTCCGTGATACTCCAGGAATTTTTTTATTGTCTCTTTATCATCAAATTCTAATTTTCCGTCTTTTTTTAAATAATCCGTCAATACAGAAACCCTGCATTCCAGTATTTTTTCGTCAGGGTAGTAATAATAATAAATACTTAACCATTCTCCTTCTGCAATATAATAGTCTGCACCAAATAATACATGTTGTTCTCCTAAATTAACACGTATTCCTAAACTTTCATCGTAGTCTCCCTCTGCTTCCTCCTTATAATCATAAGCAATATACTGTTCTCTTTCTTCAGGCTCCCACGATTCAAAATTCAATCTCTCCAATTCATCCATTCCGCCAAGTCCGCCATTTAAAGAAAATACTGTATACCATAAGCTATCGCATGAATAGTACATCTGGTCGAAGATATTTTTTGTTTTTATATATCTCGTGTACACATGCAGGGGCAGGTATACAGCAAGTAAAATCAAAATTACAGCTAGTATTCTCTTTCTTCTCCTTTTCTTTGTCTCCCTGTCAGGATATTCAGTTTCCTTTAATTCTTTATAAAATAAATTCTCTCTCACTTTTATTCTCCGTTATATGCAGGTCTTCACGTATATTACAATAATCCCTAATTATAATAATCCGTATCAAATCCCGACGTTTCAAATTCTCCCCAGTCATCTCTTGTATATCTTGTAAATATTTCCGTCGCATCAAACCAGTCGCTTACTATTCTTTCGAGGGCGTAGCTTTTATATTCTTCAAACTGCTCCTCTGTTATTCCATGATACTCCAGGAATTTTTTTATTGTCTCTTTATCATCAAATTCTAATTTTCCGTCTTTTTCAAAATGATGTGTCAATACGGAGACCATACATTCAAGTATTTTTTCATCAGGATAGTAATAATAATAGATACTTAAATACTCTCCTTCTGTAATACCATATCCTGCTCCTAATACTACATATTGCTCCCTCAGATTAATATCTATACTTATCCCCATATCATAGTCTCCCACTGCATCTTTGTTATAATCATAGTCAATATACTGTTCTCTTTCCTCAGGCTCCCACGATTCATAGTTGAATCTCTCCAATTCATCCATTCCGCCAAGTCCGCCATTTAAAGAAAATACCGTATACCATAAGCTATCGCATGAATAGTACATCTGGTCGAAGATATTTTTTGTTTTTATATATCTCGTGTACACATGCAGGGGCAAGTATACAGCAAGTAAAATCAAAATTACAGCTAGTATTCTCTTTCTTCTCCTCTTCTTTGTCTCTCTGTCAGGATATTCAGTTTCCTTTAATTCTTTAAAAAATAAATTCTCTCTCACTTTTATTCTCCTAAATAAAGCAATGCATGATTAAAGCCCTCTGCTACATGGCATTTTTTCCCTCTTCAAGACATTCAATAAATTTATATGCCTCAGGACTTACATTCCTTAAATATGCCTCTATTTCTTCCATACCTACATAATCTGATGTCCTATCTCCCTTATACTGCGCATAAATCTTACGCTTAATTTCATCAATGTCATTGTAAAGAAGAAAATATTCTGCTCTTGTATAATCCTTCCCCAGTCCGTCATAATATTTTGCGGCAGCCTCCATATATGAAAGACCGTATGTTTTCATCATACAGGTTATATTTTCCGCATCTAAATCAGACATATAATCTCCGTTTCCAAAACTTACGCTGTCATACTCTTTTTCGTTTTCCTGAGTCCTGTCCAAAACTGACTCTATGCTGTCAGTAATCGAATCTAACGTCTCACTTATGGAAATAATACTTTCACTTCCCAAAACCGGCTGTAATGCCATACCTCCCGCTCCGTCTGATAAAACGGCATCTCCCAGCCAGCCGGACATATCCTCCCTCAGCTCATCTCTGTCTCCATATTGGAAAATATCAAATGCAACCGGAGAAAACACATTCATAAGATTAATTTCCGTCCCATGATAAATTCCAAAATATAAGTCGCTTGTAACACTGTTTTTATCCATATCCGTTGCCAAAATCGCTGCGGATGTAATCATCTGATGAGCAAAATCCCCCTTATCCTTCATCATATAATACTGCTCATTCCATAATGACTTAAACTCATCATCTGAAATTGTTTTGCCCAATGCTTTTTCCATATTATCTTTAAAACTTTTTTTGTCTTTTATAATACTATCGTAATCCATTTCCCTCTCATACCCAGATATCTCATGCTGAACTCTTACCTTATATTTAAGATAATTATATTCACTTTTAGTTAGTCCCAATATTTCAGTATAAATTTCTTCTTCACTCATCCCGTCAAAAACATTATCAATATAATTTTCATTTGTAAAACTTGATAATTTTATTTCCGAAAGGGCATCTCCTGCCGTGCTGTCCCACATTTCCTTATTATCGTCATACACAAGACCACCCATTATTCTGGCATATATCCAGTCAATTTCCTGTTTACTTTTTGCAGGACACGCACTGCATAATTCTGTATAAACCTTCTTCATCAGCTCAACAGTCTTATCATCAAAGCCAAACTGTCTGCCGACAATTTGAAAATAATCAGAATCCATATATCTGGCCTTTCTCCAAATTTCTTCTGCGCCCTCTGCCCAGCTTAAATCATGTCCTTCAAGACAAAATGTACCTGATTTTTTATCAAAGCTGATACTGTTTGCACAAATAAAACCGTCATATACCTTATCAGCCAGTTCTCTGACATAAGAATACATATTTCCGGTCTCTTCATTAAAAGCATACATATCCTCTGTTTTCTTTTCTAAAAATCTCTTATAGTCATATAAATCCGCTTCTGCATCCTCATATAGTTTATATAAAAAATCATTATCATCAATATCATTCAGAACGCCTTTTAAAGCAGTTATCAAATCAATTATATATTCCTCATTTATCTCTTCCATATCATCAAAGTACCTTTCCATTGCCTTAACGTATCTGCCGTTTTCTTCAAGCATCTCCGTTAATGTACAGTAAAACAGCTTTAAAAGAGGAAGTCTTACGGTTTCATACATTTCCTTTATACCGTCATATGCCTCTCCCTCAAGATATGTATTTTCCGTAAATGCATGTATCTTTTCAATCATATTGTTAATCTGAGGTATATTTTTTCTTAAATTAAAATTCATATCCTCCAGCTGTGTTTTTATTTCTGAAATTTTTATGTTCATATGAGCCCTAACCTATATAAATAATTGTTTTTTAATAAGTTACTATAGAAATTATATAATTAAATAAATTTATAGTCAACTCATATATTTTATAATATTAAACAGGGCATAAAGCTATTACAAATAAGCTCCATGCCCTGTCATAATAAATATATTTAAAAATTTATTTTTACTTAAGACTCCTTGTCTTCCTTAAACATTTCCTCCATTGTATGCCAGCCCAAAACGGCACATTTAACTCTTGCAGGCATATGGGATATATCCTGAAGCACTGAGGCTTCTTCCAATTCCTCCAGTTCTTCATCTGTAACATTTCCCTTAATCATTCTGAGAAAGATATCTGAAAGCCTCATGGCTTCTTCTTTGGTTTTTCCTATTATAAGGTCAAGCATTATATCAGCCGAAGCCTGTGAAATTGCACATCCGTTTCCTACGTATGCTCCGTCTGTAATTATACCGTCGTCAACCCTGAGCTTTAACCTAATCTCGTCTCCGCAACTGGGATTAACTCCATCCATTTCAAAATTTGCATTTTCAAGCTCATGTTTATGTTCCGGATGAAGATTATGGTCCGTGAGAATTTCATTATAAAAGGTTTTATTCTGCATATCCCATTTTCCTCCTTAAATCTTTAAGACTTTCTATGAATCTGTCCACTTCTTCCATTGTATTATAAAAAGCAAAGCTTGCTCTTGTAGTTGACATAACTCCAAGATGCTTCATAAGAGGCTGTGCACAGTGATGTCCTGCTCTTACGGCTATATTATCTGCACTTAAGATATATGCCACATCATGAGGATGCACCCCTTCCACGGTAAATGTTATGATACCATGATGTTCATCAGGGTCTTCAGAGCCTATCACTTTTACGTGGCTGATTTTTCCCATTTCCCAAAGAGCATATGCCGTCAGCTTGTTTTCTCTTTCTTCTATTTTATCAAACCCTATTTTTTCTATATATCTTATGGCTTCCGCAAGTCCCGCAGCTCCTGCCGCATTGACTGTACCCGCTTCAAACTTATGAGGCAGTTCAGCATATACCGCTCCTTCACGGGTTACGGAATCTATCATTTCTCCTCCCGTAAGGAAAGGAGGCATTTTTTCAAGATATTCTTCTTTTCCATATAAAACACCTATACCCATAGGTGCAAACATCTTATGTCCCGAAAATGCAAGAAAATCCACATCCAGTGCACGTACGTCAACAGGTATGTGCGGTACGCTCTGTGCCCCGTCTGCCACAAGCACAGCACCTTTTCTGTGACATATTTCTGCGAGGCGTTTCATATCGTTCAGCCTTCCAAAAACATTTGAAATCTGTGTAAATGCAACTATCTTCGTTTTTTCTGTAATAACAGACTCCAGTTCTTCCTCTGTCACATTTCCCTGCATGTCACATTCAATATATTTTAAGACTGCTCCCTTTCTCTTTGCGGCATGCTGCCATGGAAGCATATTACTGTGATGCTCCATTATGCTTATGGCTATCTCGTCTCCCTCATTAAGAAGCAGATCTCCCAGACTGTAAGCAAGTAAATTAAGACTTTCAGAAGCATTTCTTGTAAATATAATTTCTCTTTCACTTGCTGCATTTATAAATTTCTGAACTGTTACTCTTGCAGATTCATACTTTTCCGTAGCCATTTCACTCAGATTATATAAGCCTCTTAACGGATTGGCATTATACTCTTCATAAAATTTCTTTTCTTCATTTAATACACATTCGGGTTTCTGTGAAGTTGCCGCATTATCCAGATATGCCATGTCATATTTATTAAGCAGAGGAAAATCTGCTCTTATTTTTAAATCTTCCTCTGTAAATTTATCAGAAAATTTAATTTCGGTTTCAGGATTTTTATTCATCTTCCATACCTCTTCCTAAATATTCCTGTATCCTCTTCTTTTCATCTTCATCCGGTATCATGTTGCATATCGCATCTATTCTGGCATTAGCCATAAGTTCATATATTTCCTGATGAGACATTCCTCTTGATTCCATATAAAACATGAGGTCCTCATCAAGTCTTCCTATGGTAGCTCCATGATTACCCTGAACGTCCTCTTCTGCACATAATATAAGAGGAATGGTCTGGTTTACCACACCTTCCGAAAGAAGCAGCACATCTTCCTTTTCGTCGCCCTCAGAGCCTGAAGAGCCATTCAAAAAGTCTATCGTTCCACGAAAAAGCTTGAATGCATTATCCTTTAAAACCCCTGAAGCATTGATGACGCTTTTGGTTTTCTTTCCTTTATGAGATGCAACATAATTCATGTCCAGCTTCTGATTCTCATATGTCATATATCCTATATCAGTATTAAGCCTGCTCCCCTTACCATTAAGCGCAGTATGACAACCCGCATAGGTTTCTTTTCCGCCTAAAAAGAGATTTATTATATCAATTTCCGCATTATCCGAAAGATTAACTCCGATGTCATTCATGCAGATAAAATCCTTTGAATGTCTGTTTACCTGAATTAAACGCACCAGTGAATTTTCTTCAGCATGGATTTTAGTCTGTACAAGGGCAAGTCCTTCACCTGAAGACTTGTAATCCATGATAAGTGTCACTTCACTGTCCTTACCTGCATAAAGTTCTACACTGTTTCCTGCATTCTCTCCGTCTTCATAAGAAAAATCCAGCTTTAAAGGCTCTGCTTCTTTTACACCCTCTTTTACTGAAAAAGACAAAGGCGAGATGCCCGCACTATTTATTAATATATCTGCTCCGTTTCCCATTCCGGTCTTTATATCTTCAAAAGATGAAAACCGTTCCTCTCTTTTATCAATTCCTGCAGGAACTTTTTCTTCCATTAAGCCCTGCTTATCTAATTTAATCTTTTTAAGCTCTGTTTCATTCATGTGAAGCCAATTCCATGTAGGAGACGGCAGTTTATTTATTTTTATATCAAGTCCCTGATTCATAAAGCTTATCCTCCTATCCTATACTTCCAATCATTTCAAGACGTATAAGATTATTCATTTCAACAGCATATTCCAGAGGAAGTTCCTTTGATACGTTGTCTGCAAAGCCACTTACGATAAGGGCTTTCGCATCCTCTTCCGGTATTCCTCTTGACATAAGGTAAAATACTGCTTCGTCACTTATTCTTCCTATCTTTGCCTCATGTCCTATATCAGCGTCCTGAGTTCTTATATCCATTGCAGGAATAGTATCAGAACGTGATTCAGAATCCAACATAAGAGACTGACATGAAACAGCAGATTTACTCTTTGGAGCATTTTTTGTTACAACCACTGAACTTCTGAATGTGCTTATTCCGCCGCCCTTTGATATGGACCTTGTATTAACAAATGAAGTAGTTTCGGGTGCATTATGCACTACCTTTGTTCCGGTATCTAAGTTCTGTCCCTTTCCCGCAAAGGTTATTCCCGTAAATTCAGACCTTGCGCCCTTTCCGTTTAATACACTCATAGGGTAAAGGTAGGATACATGGGAGCCGAATGAGCCTGATACCCACTCGATTGTTCCGCCCTCTTCAACCTTTGCCCTCTTTGTATTCAGGTTGTACATGTTTTTCGACCAGTTTTCTATAGTTGAATATCTGAGTTTTGCATTTTTTCCTACAAAAAGCTCAACACAACCCGCATGAAGATTAGCCACATTATATTTTGGAGCCGAACAGCCCTCTATAAAATGCAGATAGGCTCCTTCATCAACAATAATAAGTGTATGCTCAAACTGTCCCGCACCCGGTGCATTCAGTCTGAAATATGACTGAAGCGGGATTTCAACCGATACGCCCGGCGGTACATAAACAAATGAGCCTCCCGACCATACAGCGCCATGCAGGGCGGCAAATTTATGGTCCGTAGGCGGCACGAGCTTCATAAAATGCTCTTTAATCATTTCAGCATACTCGCCTCTTAATGCACTTTCCAAATCAGTATAAATAACTCCCTGTGCAGCGACCTCTTCCCTTACATTGTGGTATACAAGTTCAGAATCATACTGAGCGCCCACACCGGCAAGAGATTCTCTTTCTGCCTTCGGAATACCCAGTCTTTCAAAGGTTTCTTTTATCTCCTCCGGCACTTCTGACCATTTTGCACTCATATGGGTATTCGGCCTTACATAGGTTACAATTTCATCCATATTAAGTCCTTCTATGGATGGTCCCCAGTCCGGGACCTGCAATTTATTATATATTTCCAAAGATTTTAACCTGAATTCTCTCATCCACTCAGGGTCATTTTTTTCTGAAGAAATCTGCTCCACAATTTTTGTTGTAAGTCCTTCCTCCAGTTTATATGAATCCTTATCTTCGTTTTTTATATCATAAATACTTCTGTTAACATCTTCAACGTAAGTCTTCTCTCTCATTACTGCTCCCTTCTGTCCGGCTGCTCATACTTTTCAAAACCACGAGCATTTATTTCCTCTATCAGAGACGCATCTCCTGTTTCCACTATTTTTCCGTCAACTATTATGTGAGTATAATCTACATTCAGAGATTCCAAAATTCTTGTACTGTGAGTAATTATGATAAGTGACCTCTTCTTATCCTTTCTGAACTCCTCAACTCCCTTTGATACAGTTCTTACCGCATCTACATCAAGTCCTGAATCCGTTTCATCAAGTATTGCAAGCGTAGGTTTAAGCATGAGAAGCTGAAGTATTTCAGCCTTTTTCTTTTCACCGCCCGAAAAGCCTACATTTAAATCTCTTTCGGCATAGGACTCGTCCATCTGAAGAATGTCCATAGCCTGCTTCATTTCTCTTTTAAAATCCCAGAGTTTAATTCTCTTTCCTGTTCTGTGCTCCATTGCACTTCTTATAAAGTTTCCGAGAGACACCCCCGGTACCTCGAGAGGATTCTGAAAGGACATATAAATACCTTTTGCCGCACGCTTATCAGCAGAGAGAGAAACTATACTCTCTCCGTCAAATATAATGTCCCCTCCGTCCACTATATACTTTGGGTTACCCATAAGTGCATTTCCCAATGTGGATTTACCTGCACCGTTAGGTCCCATAATTACATGAGTTTCACCCATATTTACTTCCAAATCTATTCCATGAAGAATTTTCTTATCTTCTACACTTACTGATAAATTATTTATCTGTAATAATTTCTCCTGCATTTTAATATTTCCTCCATTCTCTGTAATGCGTAAAATCTTTGCACTTGCAGACTATCTTCCTTATTATATGCCTACGTTTTAATTTATTCAATAGAAATCCTAGAATTTTGCTAGGATTTTTTTGCCACTTTCATTATTAATGGTGAAATTGACAAAATATTTTATTTACTTGCATTTTTTTATGTGATACAGTTATTTATGATTTGAAAATATATAGGAGTTTTTTATGGAACATAATTTTTTTGCTACAATATCGCGTATGAAATACATTGAGCGATGGTCGCTTATGAGAAATTCGAGACCTGAAAATATCAGTGAACATTCACTTGAGGTGGGAATGATTGCTCACGCGCTTGCCGTAATCGGCAATGTAAGATATGGAAAGAATTTAAATACAGAACAGGCAGCCCTTATGGGAATGTACCACGATGCGTCTGAAATAATTACAGGCGACATGCCTACACCTGTAAAATATTTTAATGACGATATTAAGAATGCCTTTAAGTCTATTGAAGGAATTGCAGTTGACAGGCTTCTTCAGCAGTTACCAGAAGATTTACGTCCTGCTTATGCGGATATACTGCATGAGACCACAGAAGACAAATACCTTTTAAAGCTTATCAAGGCGGCAGATAAGCTATCGGCCCTAATAAAATGTATAGAAGAAGAAAATTCAGGAAATACAGAGTTTAAAACTGCAAAAGAATCCACGGAAAAAATCATAGAGAGCATGTGCAGAGAATATCCCGAAGTGGATGATTTTGTGCGTGAATTTATTCCTTCATACGGAAAAACACTCGATGAGCTAAACAGATAGAAAACAAATCAACTGCTTATGCAGAAAGAGCCATAATCTCAGTTAATATACTAACTGAAATTATGGCTCTTTTGCATACACAATATATTTTTTAATTCAAGTTCGAGTATCCAAGAAGCTTTGCATCCACCTCTATTGCCGCCTCACGTCCTTCATGGATTGCCCAGACGACAAGTGACTGGCCTCTTCTCATGTCTCCACAGGCGTATACCTTGTCAACATTGGTATCATACTTATCAGGCTCAGTATTTACGTTTGTACGCTGGTTTAATTCAACTCCGAAGGCATCTGCAACATACTTCTGCGCTCCCAGAAATCCTGCCGCAATAAGGACTATGTCACACTCAATGACAAACTCACTGTCAGGCACCTCGGTCATATTCATTCTGCCCGTTTCAGGGTCCTTTTCCCAGTTAAGCTTTATGCATTTTGCGGCACAAACATTCCCTTCTTCATTTTTTATAAACTCTTTAACGGTAGTTTTATAGATTCTAGGGTCTTCGCCAAATACAGCGATTGCTTCCTCCTGGCCGTAATCTGTCTTTAAGACCTTAGGCCACTCAGGCCAAGGGTTATTATCTGCTCTTTCCACAGGCGGCTTAGGCATCATTTCAAGCTGTGTTACAGCTTGTGCACCCTGTCTTATGGCAGTTCCGACACAGTCATTACCCGTATCTCCACCACCTATGATAAGTACCTTTTTACCTTCGGCACTTACATATTTACCGTCTTCAAAATTTGAATTAAGTAAACTCTTTGTAGTGGTTTTAAGATAATCAACTGCATAATATATGCCTTTTGCTTCTCTTCCCGGAACATTTATGTTTCTTGGATTTGATGCGCCGCATGCAAGTATTACCGCATCATATTCGGAAAGCAGTTTTTCAGGCTTTACGTATTTCAGCTTTCCGTCATTTAAGTATGCATCCATTACATCTCCTTCGGCAACGGTTGAAGGAGCCTTGCCCTTTGCCCCGCCTACCTCAGTGCTTGTAACGAATTCAATTCCGCTTTTCTTAAGATATTCAACCTTTCTATCAATAACATCTTTTTCAAGCTTCATATTAGGAATTCCGTACATAAGAAGTCCGCCTATACGGTCACTTCTCTCAAATACGGTTACAGAATGGCCTCTCTTATTCAGTTGGTCTGCCGCTGCAAGTCCTGCCGGACCTGAGCCAATAACGGCAACCTTCTTTCCTGTTCTTACCTTAGGAGGCTCGCATGGTACAAGTCCCTTTTCATATGCATTTTCAATTATGCATCTTTCATTCTCCTTGGTTGCAACCGGGTCTCCGTTTATATTGCAGGTACATGCAGCCTCGCATAATGCCGGACATACCCTGCTTGTAAATTCAGGAAAATTATTTGTCTTACTGAGACGCAAATATGCTTCAGAGAGATTTCCCATGTATACCAGATTATTCCACTCAGGCACAAGATTGTTAAGAGGGCATCCTGATGCCATTCCTGCTATCATTTTTCCATACTGACAGAATGGCACACCGCAGTCCATACATCTTGCTCCCTGCTTTTTCTGCTCCTCAAAGGAAAGAGGAATATGGAACTCATTGAAGTTTTTGATTCTTGTCTTAGGTGCTATTTCCTTACTGGTCTTTCTCTCATAATCTAAAAATCCTGTTGGTTTTCCCATTTATTCCATCTCCTCTCTACTTATTTTTAATGGCATAAAATGCTTCAATCATTGCCTGCTCACTGCTTAATCCCTTAACTTCCATCTGACCTATTGTGGAAATCATCTTCTTATAGTCATTAGGAATAATCTTTTTAAACTTAGGCAGATATTCTTCAAAGTTAGTAAGAATTTCCTTACCTAAACTTGAGTTTGTATATGCAACATGTTCCTTAATCATATCCTTAAGTTCCATTACATCGTATTTGTCAACGACTGCCTCAACGCCAACCATTGCCTTATTTAACTTGGTGTAAAGGTCGCTTTCCATATCCAGAACATAAGCTATACCACCGCTCATTCCGGCAGCAAAGTTCTTTCCGGTAGGTCCGAGAATTACAACTCTTCCTCCCGTCATGTACTCACAGCCGTGCTCGCCGACGCCTTCAACAACCGCATAGGCGCCTGAATTTCTGACTGCAAATCTTTCACCTGCAACACCGTTTATAAATGCCTTTCCTGAAGTTGCTCCGTAAAGTGCAACATTACCTATTATAATGTTATCTTCAGGCTTATATTTAATTCCGCTTGGCGGATATACTATAATCTTTCCGCCTGAAAGACCTTTTCCGAGATAATCGTTACTGTCTCCGACAAGCTCAAGAGTAAGTCCCTTAGGTATAAATGCACCGAAACTCTGTCCACCGCTACCGTTACACTTAACGATATATGTATCGTCATCCAGTGTATCGAAATACCTCTTAGTAATCTCTGCACCGAAAATAGTACCAAGAGAACGGTCCGTATTTTTGATGTCAATTTCAATACTCTTCTTTACACCCTTTTCAAGAGCAGGTCCAAGCTTCTTCATGAGTATGGTTTCATCAACTGTTTTCTCGAGCTCAAAATCGAAAAGATGCTTATGCTCATAGCTCATCTTGTTCTGTTCAGATTCCAGATAAGGATTTTCTATAATTCCGCTTAAATCAATATTTCTTCTCTTTGCCTCGTCAGAAGCCTTGATAAGGTCAGTTCTTCCTACAAGCTCATCTACAGTTCTCACTCCGAGCTTTGCCATATATTCTCTTAACTCTTCTGCTATAAACATCATAAAGTTTACAACATACTCAGGCTTACCCTTAAATCTCTTTCTTAATTCAGGATTCTGAGTTGCAACTCCGACAGGACATGTATCAAGATTACAGACCCTCATCATTACACATCCCATTGTAACAAGCGGAGCTGTTGCAAATCCGTATTCCTCAGCACCGAGAATTGCTGCTATGGCAACGTCACGTCCCGTCATAAGCTTTCCATCTGTCTCTAAGATAACTTTATTTCTAAGGTCATTCATAATAAGTGTCTGATGTGTCTCTGCAAGTCCAAGCTCCCAAGGAAGTCCTGCATGGTGGATTGAGCTTCTTGGTGCGGCACCTGTACCGCCGTCAAATCCCGAAACGAGGATAACCTGCGCTCCTGCCTTTGCAACACCTGCTGCAATAGTACCTACACCTGACTCTGAAACAAGCTTAACAGAAATTCTTGCATTTGTATTTGCATTCTTACAGTCATAAATAAGCTGTGCCAAATCTTCGATTGAATAGATGTCATGGTGAGGAGGTGGTGAAATAAGTCCTACACCCGGAGTTGAATGTCTGGTTTTTGCAACCCAAGGATATACCTTTCCTCCGGGAAGGTGTCCTCCTTCTCCCGGCTTTGCTCCCTGTGCCATCTTAATCTGTATTTCTTCAGCACTCGTAAGATAACGTGAAGTAACACCAAATCTTCCCGATGCAACCTGCTTAATCTTTGAACACTTATTAAGTCCGTCCTTTCCTACAGTAAGTCTTTCAAGACTTTCTCCACCTTCACCTGAATTTGACTTACCGCCAATCATATTCATGGCAATAGCCATTGTTTCATGTGCTTCCTGTGAAATAGAGCCATAGGACATTGCGCCTGTCTTAAATCTCTTTACTATTGATGATGCAGGCTCAACCTCTTCAATAGGAATTCCACCGTTTTCAGGATAGTTGAAATCCATGAGTCCTCTTAAATGGAAAGGTTTTTCCTCATCATCAATGGCTGCCGTATATTGTTTAAATAAATCATAATTTCCTGTCCATGTAGCCTGCTGAAGAAGATGAATGGTATTAGGATTATAAAGGTGGTCTTCCTTATTACTTCTCATCTTATGGTCGCCTGTGCTTTCTAAAGCAAGGTTTGTATAAAGCCCCAGAGGGTCAAATGCTGTTGAATGAAGCTTCTCAACCTGACGTTCAATATCCTTTATACCTATACCTCCCACACGGCTTACAGTGTTGGTAAAATATCTCTTTACAAAATCATCATCAAGACCTACAGCTTCAAATATCTGTGAGCCCTGATATGACTGTATCGTTGAAATACCCATTTTTGAAGCAATTTTTACTATTCCGTGAATAATTGCCTGTGTATAGTCGTCCACTGCCGCATAATAATCCTTATCCAGCATATGAGTATCAACAAGTTCCTTTATGGTATCAATCGCAAGATATGGATTAATTGCACATGCACCGTAGCCAAGAAGTGTTGCAAAGTGATGTACGTCTCTCGGCTCTGCACTTTCTATAATAAGAGCTACTGCTGTTCTCTTCTTTGTTCTTACCAGATGCTGCTGCATTGCAGATACGGCAAGAAGTGAAGGTATTGCCACATGGTTTTCATCCACGCCTCTGTCAGAAAGAATAAGTATATTTGTACCTTCCCTGTAAAGCTTATCTGCTTCAACGAAAAGTCTGTCAATAGCCTTTTCAAGTGATGTGTTCTTATAATAAGTTGTCGGAACGACACTTGCCTTAAAATACTCATTATTTAAGTTTTTGAGCTTAAGCATATCCGTATTTGTAAGAATAGGATTTTTAATCTTAAGCATACGGCAGTTTTCAGGCTTCTCCTCAAGTATATTACCCTCTCGTCCGAGATAAACCGATGTGGATGTAACTACTTCCTCACGGATTGCATCAATAGGCGGATTTGTAACCTGCGCAAAAAGCTGATGGAAGTAATTAAACAAAGGCTTAATTTCATCTGAAAGAAGTGCAAGAGGTGTATCAGCTCCCATTGCCGCAATAGCCTCCGAGCCATTCTTTGCCATAGGAAGTATTGCATTATTATACTCCTCATATGTGTAACCAAATGCCTTCTGAAGCCTTGCTCTTTCTTCTCCGTTAAGATATGGAACTCTCTCATTAGGAATTTTTATATCACTTAGATGCATGAGATTTGAGTCTATCCATTCACCATAAGGCTGTGCTTCCGCATATTTATTTTTTAATTCTTCATCCGAAATAAGTCTTCCGTTTACAGTATCAACAAGGAGCATTTTACCCGGACGAAGTCTGTCCTTAAGTACAATATGAGAAGGGTCCAAATCTAAAACTCCTACCTCTGAGGAGAGAATGAGATGGTCATCATCAGTTATATAATAACGTGAAGGTCTGAGACCGTTTCTGTCCAATACTGCCCCCATGTAATCTCCGTCAGTGAAAAGAATTGAAGCAGGTCCGTCCCATGGCTCCATCATGGTAGCATAATATTGATAGAAGTCCTTTTTAATCTGTGATATAGCCTTGTTTGACTCCCAAGGCTCAGGAATCATAATCATAACCGCAAGAGGAAGCGGCATTCCGTTCATTACGAAAAATTCTAATGCATTATCCAGCCTTGCCGAATCAGAGCCGTCCGGGTCCAGTACAGGGGTTATTTTATGGAACTCTCCCTTAAAGTACTTGGAGTCCATTGTTTCCTCCCTTGCTATCATCTTATCCTCATTACCACGTATTGTATTTATCTCACCATTATGAACAAGGAATCTATATGGATGAGCTCTCAGCCAGCTAGGCGTTGTATTTGTAGAGAATCTGGAATGTACAAGTGCTATTGCAGACTCATAATCTTCGTCAAGAAGGTCAGTATAATAATTTCTTAACTGGTCTACGAGGAACATTCCTTTATATACGATAGTTCTGCTTGAAAGCGAAGGAACGTATGTATCATCATTACTCTGTTCAAATACTCTTCTTACAATAAAAAGTTTTCTGTCAAAATCAAGACCTTCTTTTACATCATCAGGTTTTTTAACAAATCCCTGCATGATGCAAGGCATTACGTCAAGCGCCTTCTTTCCGAGTATTCCGGCATTTACAGGAACTTCTCTCCAACCTAAGAAGTCCATACCTTCCTTCTCTACAATTATCTCGAACATTTTCATTGCCTGCTTTCTGGCAAGCTCCTCCTGAGGGAAGAAAAACATACCTATACCGTATTCTCTTTCCCGTCCAAGTTCCATTCCAAGGTCTTTTGCTGCTTTCTTAAAAAATTTGTGTGAAATCTGAAGCAGTATACCTACACCGTCTCCGGTTTCACCTTCCGCATCCTTACCCGCTCTATGCTCAAGATTTTCTACAATCTTAAGTGCATTGCTCACTGTCTCATGAGATTTGATGCCCTTGATATTAACAACAGCGCCTATACCGCAGTTGTCATGTTCAAACCTTGGGTCATATAAGCCCTGCTTTGCTTTAGAAGCATTTTCGCTTAAAACCATATCCGCTAATATCCTTTCTTTCTTTTTTTGACATCATACCTCAAATTATAGAATTTGTAAATAGAAAATTTTTGTAAATTGTCAGACAGTCAGACAATTAATGTATTTTTAATATTTATCTTTACTATTTATCAGATTACATATACATATGACAGGAGCATATAATACTCCTGCTCCCACCCATACTATCCACGTATATTCCCATCCGTTTGTTACAAAACTCCATATAAGATATACGGCAGTTGCAATCAGCCAGTATATAGTTCCCACTGCTTCCTTTATACTATTGTTTCTTTTTTCACGCGGAGCATAGTCACCTTCCTGAAGAATCTTCTGCATTCCCGCCCAGCGGACCCCTGCAGTAATAAAGAATATGACTCCTGTTCCTGCCACAAACATGGTAATGCAAAGCATACATACAATAAGAAAAGCTTTTTCTAAAAAGGCTCCCATGATAAGAGGTACAGGAGAAAGAATACAGATACATGTTCCTATTACATTGAATTTTATATATGTATTCCTGAATTCCTTCTGCCTTTCCTTTACCATTCCTTCCACACCATATACAGTTTCAAAAGGCTCTTTATCAATAAATTCATATGGTGCACTTTTAAACCCAGATAGCACAAAAAGTATTACTGCTGCCGCTACTATTACGAGCAGTATGCTCACCCCTGCTCCTACAGCAAAATTTTCAGATATATTATATTCAGGTATTTCAGACGCTGCTCCTAAAATAAGAAGCGGTATTGACGCTATTATACATAAAAATGTTCCAACTGCAATTTTTACCGAGGCGTCCCTTCTTAATTCCAGGAATTCATTTGCATCTTCCATTGTAATCGTTCTTACGCCTGATGTATTTTCATCATCAACCGTAAATTCTTCGTGTTCCATTTCATCCTTTAACAAATAATCTGTTGTCACTCCGAAAAGACTGCTCATAGTCAGTATTTTTTCCAAATCAGGAATGCTCTGTGCCCCCTCCCATTTTGATACAGCCTGCCTTGATACCTTCATCTTTTCGGCAAATTCTTCCTGTGTCCAACCATTCTTTTTTCTAAGCCTTATAATTTTATCCGCTAAAATCATATACATTTCCTCCATCTCAATTTTTCAGTTTTATGCAGAATCTTAGTCACGCATCTCCGACTGATACGTTAATAATAGCTTTTTTACGGTTTACATTCAACCAAACACGGCTTGAAATCTGTCAATTACCGGTTGCAATATAAGAAACAGCGTAAAAAGCACTTTGCCTTCTACGCTGTTTCTCATATTTTCTGAATTCACATCTATATTTGATTTTATTTACTCTAAGTCAGTTGTTCCATCCACAGTATCTGTCGAGTTATCATCCACTGCTTCTTCCTCTCCCGGAAGAAGCACCCTGCCTCCGTTTGCACCTGTTTCACTAATAAGTTCATCACTTATTCTCTTGACATTTTCAGTAGGCTCATATTCCTCAGTAGCAAACAGGAATCTGTGTAATGCTTTAACATTTTCCTCAAGATTATTAGGCGCTATACATGAGCCTTTAGCATTTCCGCCGTCATAAAATGAATATGAAATCGGAAATCCAAGACTTTCCTCACTAAGCTCATAGCTCATCATGCTCGCTGCCAGTTGAAGCATTTCATCTTTGGTAACACTTGTTGAGATATAAGGAAATATTTCATCAATCATCGCATTTATGGTACTGAGGTCAGATTTTTTCATCTGAGCTACCATACTGGAAAGAACTTCTCTCTGTCTCTCCGTTCTTGTGATATCTCCCTGTCCCGTACTTCTTATACGTGCATAAGCTGTTGCCTGTGCTCCGTTAAGCCTGATATATCCTGTTTCAAATACACCATCGGAATAAATACCGTTTGTTGCAATCTGCTCTGCAAGTGCCTGATTAAGGGTACTGAGCTCATTTTCTTCTACATTTACATAAACTCCTCCAAGCTTATCAATAGCCCTTGTAAGCCCTTCCCAGTTTACCGTAACATACTCAGTTATACTCAAATCCAGATTTGCATTCAAAGTTTTAATCGCCATTAAAGGTCCGCCGTATGCATAGGCGCCATTTATCTTTGCTGTTGACGGATTATCCTTTTGAATCTCAAGAATGGTATCTCTGTACACGGATATTATTTTTACCTCTTTGGTATCATTATTTATACTTGCTATCATTATACTGTCACTTCTGTTTCCTGCGCCAAGAGAGCTGTCTCTTGCATCTATACCAAAAAGGGCTATATTTGTATAACCTTTCATATCAGAATTTGCATCTTCATTTATATCCAGTTCAGCCTCATCATAGTCATTTACATTTAATAGTGAATATTTTTCATTAAGCCAGTTATTTCCATATGCCACTACCATTACTACAATTATTATAAGTTCAACGACAAGAGCTATGCCCCACCTGGCATTTGCACTTAGTCTTTTTTTATTCTTTTCGCCGTTTCTCATCTTCCCATCCTTTGAAACATTAATATACTTTATACTAACTTAAACAATAATAAACCAATTCTTAACAAAATACAAGCAAATTAGATTAATATTTTCTTAATATTCTGTGTTTTTTCTCTGTCTTTTTATCTTCCTTTTTATTTTTATTGCATCAGTAAACATATTAAATATAACTCTCACAGAAATTTTAGACTTGCTTCCTTCTTCATTCCTTGAATAATTTAGTTTTACCGGCATTTCAATTATTTCATACCCCATATCAGATGCCCTTGCCAATATTTCAATATCGAAAGCAAATCCTTCTGTATCCAGCTCCTGCATAATCGGTTTTATCTTTTCTGCCTTAAAAAGCTTTATTCCGGTCTGAACATCTTTTAATTTAAGTCTGAAAAGCATTCTCAAATATATATAATATCCAAAACTCAATAATTTCCTCACAACAGGATAATTCACCTCAGAGTCTTTATGCATTTTTGAGCCTATAACAATGTCTGCATTTTCATTTTTTATACTTACCAGATACTTCTCCAGCATTTCGGGAGAAAGCTCTAAATCAGAATCAAGATATGCTATATATTCGGAATCAGCGGCCATAAAGCCTTTTTTTATAGCATTTCCTTTTCCGGCATTTTTATCATATGAAATACATTTTATATTACTGTTAATTTTACATGCAGACTCTATTTCTTCAAGTGTATCGTCAGTACTTCCGTCATTCACTGCTATTATGTTGTAATCCGGTGCAAATTTTTCTATTACACCTGCTGTACAAAGAAGATTTTTACGTATACAATTTCCTTCATTATAAGCCGGCATAACCACTGTCAGATATTTTTTGGATATATCATCATGCATTTAAACATACATTCCTTTCATGATATCATGCGTAGTATGTATACCACGCAGAACATTTTTCTTCAAGTAAAAAACCCTGATATGAAAACAGACCGGTATGGCATTATAAGCCATATCGGTCTGCTCCCTGCTGCATGCCTTGCAGTACTAAGTTTCTATGGCCACTCCACATATTTTTTATTAATTATAAGCTAGGTCCTATATGAACAGCAGTCTTGCAACAGTATATTATTTCTGCACAATTTTTTAAACTCTTCAGCAAATTTCTCTGTGCGAATAATAAAATCATGCTTTTTATCTACATTTTGTGCAAATGTCAGGTGATTGCATCTTTCATTAAAGCAGAAGAGTTTTCGATTTATCAAAATTACTCTTATTTTAACCTTCCCTATGTTCAAAGATAAATACTTTTTATTATAGGTGCTGTGTGTTTTTTCTGATTTTGTTCCGCAGTACGGACATATTCCCGACGATTCCTTATTACATACGTATATGTTAATTTCATCACATAATTTTTCATGCCTGTAGTATATAAGATTTTCGTCAAGAATTCTTATAATTTCATCCATTCTATTCATCTCCCTGATATAACATTAGAAGCGGCCTGAATAATTATATGTTAGCATATATCGACGGCTTTGTCACATGATTTTAATTTTTTTAGTCTATTTTATAATATAAATTAATCTGTTTACTCATCTACTCCTTCGGAGTTTTCTTTAATAAAAAGAATTTTAAATGTAAAAAACAGTATTTTTATATCAAGCCATATGGAGTAATGCTCAATATACATAAGGTCCAGTTTTAATTTATTATATGACGTTGTCTTATATCTTCCATAAACCTGTGCATAACCTGTAAGTCCTGCTTTTACCTTAAGTCTGTAATCAAACTCCGGAATCTCTCTTCTGTATTTTTCAATTATTTCAGGTCTTTCAGGTCTTGGCCCCACCATGGACATTTCGCCCTTAAGTACATTAATTAACTGAGGGAGTTCATCCAGATGTAGGTTTCTGAGTATTTTTCCGACAGGAGTTATTCTCTCATCATTTTTTCTGGCAAGCCGTGCACCTTCTGTTTCCGAATCCACGCGCATACTCCTGAATTTATAAATCAAAAATACTCTCTTATCCTTCGTAACTCTTTCCTGCTTATAAAGAACAGGCCCTTTGTCATAAAGTTTTACACATAGTGCGATAATAAGCATAAGCGGACTAAGAATAATGAGCATTATAAGTGATATAACAATATCCATAAATCTCTTAAAGAAACCCTCTATTACTCCTATACCATGATTTCTTGTAAGAATAAGAGGAGTATCAAAAAGATGTATATTTTCACCACTCCATAAAATTATATCCGCAATATTAGGAACTACATAGCTCCTTATTTCATGCTCAAAGCAGAGTCTTAAGAGTTCATTCCTAAGTTCCGGTTGTACCCTGTGTATCACAACACCGTCATATTTAAGCGCCTTGTGCAATATCACATCTTTATCACTGTTTGCATGTATACTTTCCTCAATACTGAACTTATCAGGTCTTGTATGAAGTGTATTAAGGAGCTCCATAGGTCCCTTATCACCATATACCAGAAGCATCTTTCTGGGCGGATAAATTCTGGCGAGTACAAAGCTCATGACTGTATTATAGAATATTATAAGAGCCATTTCCAAAAGCGTAAGCAGTATAATAGTGAATGCCTGTATAAGCTCACGGCATACCATACAAAGCTGTATGTAAGCTACTACATTGGCACAGACAATGGAGATTATCTGTGAATAAATCATATCCATTGTCTGCAGATAGCCAAATTTATAGCCGCCATAAAGCTTAGTAAATATAAACACAATTATTCCGTAAACTGCTACCATCATTATATCTGCGCCTCTGAAGGTATCAGCTTCAAAGGAAGGCTCGTAGTACTCATACCATACATATGAGAACATTAAGATTTCTGCAGCAAGTATTATAAAACCCTGAAAAAAGGCCACTAATTTTTTGTACTTTTCTCTCTGTCTAAGTGTCATATCTACTTTCCGGCATACATATCAGCATAATATTTCTGATAATCTCCACTGGTTACATTTTTCATCCAATCCTCATGTTCAAAATACCATGCGATTGTAAGCCTGATTCCATCCTTAAACATGGTTTCAGGATACCAGCCAATCTCCTTCTTAATCTTGTCAGGCGCTATGGCATATCTTCTGTCATGTCCTTTTCTGTCAGTAACATAGGTTATTAAATCCTTACTTACAAGTTTCTTTCTCGGATCATCATCAGGAAGCATTTCCTGAAGAGTCTCAAGTATAATATTGATAATTTCAATGTTCTGCTTCTCATTATGACCGCCGATATTATATCTTTCTCCAAGTACACCCTGTTCCTGCACCATATCTATTGCCTTTGCATGGTCTTCCACATAGAGCCAGTCACGTACGTTCTTTCCGTCTCCGTAAACAGGCAGTTTTTTGCCCTGAAGTGCATTATTTATAATAAGCGGTATCAACTTTTCAGGGAACTGGTAAGGTCCGTAATTATTGCTGCAATTTGTTATGTTTGCAGGGAAATGATAGGTGTCTATATACGCCTTTACCAGCATATCTGATGATGCCTTACTTGCTGAATACGGGCTGTGCGGGTCTATAGGTGATGTCTCATAGAAAAATGCACTGTCATCATCAGGAAGTGAGCCGTATACCTCATCAGTTGAAACGTGTAAAAATTTCTTATTCTCCTTAAATGTACCGTCAGGAAGCTCCCATGCCGCTTTTGCACAGTTAAGCATAACGGCTGTTCCGAGCACATTAGTCTGAACAAATACCTCAGGGTCCTTTATGCTTCTGTCAACATGGCTTTCTGCCGCAAAATGTACCACACGGTCAATATCATTTTCCGCAAATATCTTTGAAATAGCCTCACTGTCACAGATATCTGCTTTGATAAATGTGTAATTATCCCTGTTTTCAACACTTCTCAAATTTTCAAGATTTCCTGCATAAGTGAGCTTATCCACGTTAATAATTCTTATTTCATTATCGTATTTCTTAAACATATAATGAATGTAGTTTGAGCCGATAAAGCCGGCTCCTCCCGTTACTAAATATGTCCTCATATATTTATCTCCTTTTTTATTTTAATAATAAGGGCTTATTTTATCCCAGAATTTCTTTTATAATTCTGTTTACTTCCGAAGGGTCTGCCTTCCCTTTCATTTCCTTCATAGTCTGTCCTACAAGGAAGCCTATGGCTTTCTGTTTTCCGTTTCTTATATCTTCAACAGATTTAGGATTAGCATCAATTATTTTCTGAATTGTTTCTCTAAGCGCTCCCTCGTCATTCACAGTCCTTAGACCATTATCATCTACATACTTTTCAGGATTAATGTCTTCTGCAAATACTTTTTCAAATACTTCTTTTGCAACTGTTCCGTTTATAGCCTTATCCTCTATAAGTTTAATAAGCTTTGCAAGGTTTTCTGCGGAAAACTTAAGGTTATCTGCTTCTGTATCGGTTTCCTTCATAAGTCTCATGGTCTCTCCCATAAGCCAGTTGGAAACCTTCTTTGGAGCAGCCCCAAGCGAAATGGCTTCTTCAAATATATCTGCCATTTTCTTGGAAGCAGTGATAATCATTATATCATATTCGGGAATGTCATACTCCTCTTTATATCTTATTATCTTTTCGTCTCTTAATTCAGGCTGTGAATTTTTTATTTTCTCAATCCATTCTTCACTTATTATTACAGGTACAAGGTCAGGGTCAGGGAAGTATCTGTAATCCTGTGCATCTTCTTTAGAACGCATCGGATATGAATATTCCTTATTGTCATCCCACCTTCTGGTTTCCTGAACTACCTTTTCACCTGATTCAAGCAAATCTATCTGCCTCTCCCTTTCATTTTCAATAGCTCTTGCTATTGCCTTAAAGGAATTTAAGTTTTTGGTCTCTGTTCTTGTTCCAAACTCTTCCGAGCCGACTTCCCTTACGGAAAGATTTACGTCAGCTCTCATGGAGCCCTCATTCAACTTACAATCCGAAGCTCCCAGATATTGGATAATAAGTCTGAGCTTATCCAGATATGCTATTACTTCCTCGGCAGAGCGCATATCAGGCTCTGAAACAATTTCTATAAGAGGGACTCCCGAACGGTTAAAATCTACAAGTGAGCTGTCGGAACGCTCTTCATGAACAAGCTTTCCCGCATCCTCTTCCATGTGTATCTCGTGGATTCTTACCTTTTTCTTCTTTCCTTCCACCTCTATTTCTACATATCCGTCACGACATATAGGATAATAAAGCTGTGAAATCTGATAGTTCTGTGGGTTGTCAGGATAAAAGTAATTTTTTCTGTCAAATTTACAATTTCTTGTTATATTACAGTTTGTTGCAAGCCCTACAGCTACTGCCTTTTCAACCACAGCTTTATTAAGCACTGGAAGTGAGCCCGGCATACCTGTACAAACGGGGCATGTATGAGTATTTGGTGCTCCTCCGAATTCAGTTGAGCAACCACAGAATATCTTTGTCTTTGTTGCAAGCTCTACATGTACTTCAAGTCCTATGACTGTTTCATATACTTTGCTCATGCTTAAAGCCCCCTTTCAGTAAGCGCATCGGGACGTCTGTAGCTCTTGGTACATTCAAACGCATATGCAGCCCTGATAATTTTCTTTTCATCAAAGGTCTGACCCAAAAGCTGAAGTCCCACAGGAAGTCCGTTCTTATCATATCCGCACGGAAGTGAAATGCCCGGAATTCCGGCAAGATTTACGGAAACCGTATAAATATCTCCCAGATACATCTTTATAGGGTCACTGAGTGATTCTCCAAGTTTAAGGGCCGTTGTCGGTGCAACCGGTCCGAGTATCACATCATATTTTTCAAACGCCTTGTCAAACTCCTGTTTAATAAGCGCCTTTGCTTTAAGTGCTTTTACATAATAAGCGTCATAATATCCTGAACTAAGCACAAATGAGCCCAGCATTATACGTCTCTTAACTTCCGCTCCAAATCCTTCTGAACGTGTTTTCTTATACATGTTATGGAGGTCCGTAAATGTCTCTGTCCTGTATCCGTATTTTACTCCGTCAAATCTTTCCAGATTAGAGCTTGCCTCGGCTGAAGCAATTATATAATATGCAGGAATTGCATATTCCACCATGTTGAGGTCAAACTCTTCAACGATTGCTCCCTTTTCCTCAAGGGTTTTTGCAGCTGCAAGCACCTTGTCTTTTACTTCACTGTCTATTCCTTTAAGGAAATAATCCCTTGGAATACCTATTTTCATACCCTTTACGTCATCCTTCAGCGCCGAGGTAAAATCATTGTCACTTCTTTCAGCCGAAGTCGAGTCCTTTTTGTCATGTGATGAAATTTCTTCAAGTATGGCTGCACAGTCCGTTACATCCTTTGCCAGAGGTCCTATCTGGTCAAGTGATGAGCCGTATGCTATCAGTCCGTATCTGGATACCCTTCCATAAGTAGGTTTAATTCCCGTAACACCACAGAATGATGCAGGCTGTCTGATTGAGCCGCCTGTATCAGAGCCTAATGCATAAGGAACTTCCTCAGCAGCAACCGCAGCGGCTGAGCCGCCTGATGAGCCGCCCGGAACGCGGGTTACATCCCACGGGTTTTTTGTCTCGCCATAATAAGAGGTCTCCGTTGTACTTCCCATGGCAAATTCGTCCATATTTGTCTTTCCTATTATAACTGCTCCCGCAGACTGAAGTTTTTCGACTGCCGTTGCAGTATATGTCGGAACAAAATTATTAAGTATCTTTGAAGAACAGGTCGTAAGCATTCCGTCTATACACATATTATCCTTAATTGCAACCGGAACTCCTGCAAGAGGGGATGTGAGCTTACCTGCATCAATAAGCTTCTGTACCTCCTCAGCCTGCTTTAAGGCTCCCTCCTTATCAACTGTTACAAAACAATTATAATCCTTATCCAGTTTTTCTATTCTTGAAATATATGCTTCTGTTGCTTCAACAACACCTATCTCTTTTGTCTTTATCTTTTTTCCAATCTCAACTGCCGTAAGTTGTGTTAAATTCATTTAAGCACACCTCCTAATCAAAGGTCTTAGGGACTCTGTAACATCCGTCCTTTTTGTCAGGAGCGTTTTTAAGGAGATTTTCTCTGTCATCTCCATTAGTTACTTCATCCTCTCTAAAGACATTACTTATCGGAAATGCATGGCTCATAGCCTCTACGCCGTCTGTGTCAAGTTCATTAAGCTTGCCTACATATTCGAGCATATTGGTCATATCCTTTTTTGCCTGTTCTTTTTCTTCACCGCTAAGCTCAAGCTTTGCAAGAATACCGACATATTCAATAGTTTCATCAGTAATAACCATATGGCACTCCTTTCTTTACTGTCTTACCTTTATGTGAACTTCACGAAGCTGCTGCTCCGTAACCTCTCCCGGCGCTCCACACATAAGGTCCTGTGCAGTACCACTCATAGGGAAAGGAATTATCTCTCTTATATTTTCTTCATTTCTAAGAAGCATTATCATTCTGTCTACGCCCGGAGCCATACCTGCATGTGGAGGTGCCCCAAACTGGAATGCACTGTATAGTGCACCGAATTTTTTCTCCAGTTCATCCTTTCCGTATCCAGCTATTTCAAATGCCTTTTCCATTATCTGCATATCATGGTTTCTTACGGCACCTGATGAGAGTTCCACACCGTTACAAACTATATCATACTGATATGCAAGTATATCCAGAGGGTCCTTTTCATTTAAAGCTTCAAGGCCTCCCTGTGGCATTGAGAAAGGATTATGTGTAAATGCAATCTTCTTTTCCTCATGGTCGTATTCATACATAGGGAAATCATTTATATAGCAGAAACGGTATGCATTTTTCTCTATTATGTCAAGTCTTTCTCCAAGTTCTGTTCTTATCTGTCCTGCATAGAGATTTGCAGTTTCTTCATTGTCTGCTATAAAAAAGATTGTGTCTCCCACCTGAAGATTTGCAAGGTCTTTAAGCTCTGACTTCATGTCGTCAGGAATGAATTTATCTATCGGTCCCTTGTAAGTCATATCTTCCTTTACTTCCAGGTAGCCGAGTCCTCCCATACCGATTGATGTCGCAAACTTAAGCATCTTTTCATGGAAGCCTTTTGACATGGAGGTATGTGCGTTTATTGCCCTTACTGTTTTGCCATGGAAAGGCTTAAATGTACATCTCTGGAAAAACTCAGTTAAATCTATTATTCTGAGCGGATTTCTAAGGTCCGGCTTATCCGTTCCAAATTCAAGCATTGCCTGCTTATAGCTGATAACCGGATATGGTGCTTTAGTAACTTCATATCCTTCAGGCGCGAATTTTTCAAATGTAGCAGTGAGCACTTCTTCGCCTACCTTAAAAACATCCTCCTGGGTTGCAAAGCTCATCTCAAAGTCCAGCTGATAAAATTCTCCCGGTGAACGGTCCGCTCTGGCATCCTCATCCCTGAAGCATGGGGCTATCTGGAAGTATTTATCAAAGCCTGATACCATAAGAAGCTGCTTATACTGCTGAGGCGCCTGTGGAAGTGCATAAAACTTACCCTTATATCTTCTGGAAGGAACTATATAGTCTCTTGCTCCCTCCGGTGAAGAGGCGCAGAGTATCGGGGTCTGGATTTCCAGAAATCCCATTTCAGTCATCTTCTGTCTCAAAAAGCTTATTACCTCAGACCTGAATATCATATTTTCCTTAACCTTGCGGTTTCTTAAATCCAGATAACGATATTTAAGTCTTACGTCCTCACGCACTTCCTTTGAAGTCATTACCTCAAACGGAAGCTGTCTGTATACCTTTCCGAGAACATCAACCTTGTGTGCCTCAAGCTCTATTGTTCCGGTAGGTATCTTTGGGTTATAGGTTTCTTCATCCCTATGCTCAATCTTTCCTTCTACTGAGATACATTCTTCCTTTGTAATTCCCTCAAGTAAGCCTGTGTCTCTCATTACGACCTGCATAACTCCGTACATATCGCGGAGGTCAATAAATGAAACTCCTCCATGGTCACGTATGTTTTCTACCCAGCCGGCAAGTCTTATTTCTGAGCCAACATCACTTTCGCTTACGTTATTTATGGTCCTGTCTCTGTAAATGTTTTTAATTTCCATATCAGTCTCCTTAAATCTTTGAAATAAAAAATCCCGAAACTGCTTTTATACAGTTTCGGGACGGATATTTTAAATCCGCGGTACCACCCGCATTGAGATATAAAATATATCTCCTCTTAAAATTCCTTAACGCGGAAATACGTATATATCTACTCACGAGGTAAGGAGGGACCCGCTTGCGGGAGGATTCCTTATCTCACACACTTTTCGACATATCAGCTCCGGAGTGTTCCTCATTATATGGTGTCATCTGACGGCTCTCAGTCCACGACCGTCATTCCCTGTCATGTCCTTATATAAGAAGTCTCTTTCACAGCTTTTAAATATAATATCAGTTATATCTTTGACAATTATATTCTAATTATTTCCATTTGTAAAGCAAATATTCTTTAAAGTTTTCTTAAGAAAGCAGGATTACGGTTTATTCTTTAGCCGCATTTGCCGTTTCAACTATGGAAGACACCAGTCCTGCAATCCCTGCTATATCAGAAGGTATTATGAGCTTGGTTGCCTTTCCGTCTGCAGCCTTTTCAAAAGCTTCAAGGCTCTTAATTGTAAGCACCTGTTCTGTAGGTGATGCTTCGTTAAGAAGTCTGATACCCTGTGCATTTGCCTGCTGAACGGCAATTATAGCTTCAGCTTCACCCTGTGCCCTCTTGATTGTAGCTTCTTTATCAGCTTCTGCTGCAAGAATTGCAGCCTGCTTTTCTGCCTCTGCAGTAAGAATCTGAGATTCTTTCTGACCCTCAGCAACAAGGATTGCAGATTTCTTTTCACCCTCTGCCCGGAGTATCTGCTCTCTTCTTTCTCTCTCTGCCTTCATCTGCTTCTCCATGGCTTCCTGAATTGCAGCAGGCGGAATAATATTTTTAAGCTCTACTCTCTTTACTTTGATTCCCCACGGGTCAGTAGCAGTGTCCAGAGTTTCACGCATCTTAAAGTTAATTGTTTCTCTGGATGTAAGTGTCTGGTCCAGCTCCAGGTCACCTATAATATTTCTTAAAGTGGTAGCCGTAAGATTTTCTATAGCAAGAATAGGATTTTCAACTCCGTAGCAGTAAAGCTTCGGGTCTGTTATCTGAAAGAATACTACCGTGTCTATCCTCATTGTTACATTATCCTTAGTAATAACAGGCTGAGGCGCAAAATCTACAACCTGCTCCTTAAGTGATACTTTTTTTGCAATTTTATCTACAATAGGCATCTTCATGTGAAATCCTACTGCCCATGTTCCCTGATAAGTTCCCAGTCTCTCAACTACATATGCATATGCCTGAGGAACAATTCTTATCGTACTTATGATAATTACCACAATAAGGAACAAAAGAAAAATTATAAATCCCTTGGCTCCGTTGCTCATCAAAAATGAAACATTCATAATTATACCTCCCTAAACAGTTTTTTCTGCCTATACTCCTAAATTTTTTCTACTATCAGCTTTACTCCTGATACCTTTTTAATCTGTACCATACTGTCTACCGGAATAATACTGTTGTCCTCTGAGCGCGCAGTCCATTCTATATCATCCATTTTTACTTTTCCCTGCTGCAGAGTATTATTAATTTCCTCAATCACCTTAACCTTTTTGCCTATATAACTGTCTACGTTAGTATTCACGGTTTTCGTAATTAAATACTTTTTGGCAATCGGTCTTGTAAATATAAGAAGCGCCAATGACACCACGGAAAATACAATAATCTGAATCCACAAGGATACCTCGCACAGGGCAAGTACAGCCGCTACAATGGCTCCGCCTGCAAACCAGATGGATGTAAGTCCCAGAGACAGTATTTCTGCCAATATGAAGACCGCAGCCAATATAAGCCATATCACTTCTGCCATTCTAATCCCCCTTTCTACCTTTTTTCATCAGTAACTCGCATAAAACTTTTTTACTCTTTGTAATAATTTATGAGGCATCCCTTAAGTATTATGTCTCTTTCATCATCGGTCAAATCTCCAAGCTTAAGAGAAAGCTCCTTCATATCCTTATTTACTACATAAGCCTTTATTATTTCATCCTTATTTTTTATTGCATCTGTAATGCCCGGAACAAATACATAGTCTCCGTTTTCAAATGCAAAATCTTCATCCATAATAAACGGAAGCATACCCCAGTTTATAAGGTTTGAACGATAACGCTTGGTTGCGTATTCCTTTGCAATGTTTGCCCATCCGCCAAGTACCTTCTGACAGGAAGCAGCCTGCTCACGTGCCGAGCCGTCTCCCGGTTTTACCGCAAATATTGTACTTCCGTAACCTAAGTTTTTACCTTTTACATCAGGGAAGCTCTGCTTTATCATCTCTATTACAGGTTTAAGTGACGGCTCTGCCTCACAGAGACACATGCCGCTCTCACGAAGCTTTTCAACTTTCTGAATTTCCTTTGCCCTTCCTACATATTCAGGGTCCTTTCTGGACAATGTAAACTCTGCAAGTCCGAGAGGATTTGAACGATAAGAAGATGTCTCCCCTGAAGGTATAAGCTCGTCCGTAGTAGTTACCGGGTCATTTATTACAGATGCAACCTTTAAAAGAAGATTGTCGGTAAGCTCAACCATTTCAGGCCAGTCCTTAATGTTAGGGCCGAATTTTATCTCCACGTCAGGCTGTGGATTTCCCCAGCCGTTATATACTCTGTTATCATAAATAGTTCTGTCAAAGAAATATTTAGGTGATGTATATTCCACATCAATATCCGTTGCAGGTGTTAAGAATCCCTTATTTACAGCAGTCGCAGCTATTGAACGTGCATCCATAAGCGCAACTGATGCAATCTGTCCGTTCTGTATCTTTGAACCTTCTCTATTAGGGAAGTTTCTGGTTGAATGACGTATACTGAATGCGTTATTTGCAGGTGTATCCCCTGCTCCGAAACAAGGTCCGCAGAATGCTGTTTTTACTATTGCGCCTGTTTCAAGCAAATCTGCCATTCTTCCGTTCTTTGCAAGCTGCATCATTATAGGTGTACTTGCAGGATATACGCTGAGTGAAAATTCATCGGCCCCTATATAATGCCCTCTGAGGATATCTGCCGCATCCACTATATTTTCATATCCGCCGCCTGCACATCCTGCGATGATTCCCTGGTCTACATAGAGTTTTCCGTCTCTTATTTTATCCGTAAGTTTGAATTCTACTTTTCCGTCAAGTGATACAAGTGCTCTTTCCTCGCACTCATGAAGAATGTCGGTAAGGTTTGCATTTACTTCTTCTATGGTATATGTGTTGCTTGGATGGAAAGGCATTGCTATCATAGGCTTAACCTTTGACAGGTCAACATATACACATCCGTCATAGTATGTCGTATCACCCGGCTTCATTTCCCTGTAAGCTTCAGGTCTGTAATGTGTCTCATACCATTTCTTTGTCTCATCATCTGTTACCCATATGGATGAGAGACATGTGGTTTCTGTGGTCATAACATCAATGCCGATACGGAAATCAGATGAAAGCTTCTTTATTCCCGGACCCACAAATTCCATAACCTTATTTTTAACATATCCACAGCCGAATGTAGCTCCTATTATCGCCAGTGCAACGTCCTGAGGGCCTACACCCTTCTGAACTTCACCATCTAAATATATTGCAACGACTCCCGGTCTTTTTACATCATATGTCTTTTTTAAGAGCTGCTTTGCAAGTTCGCCGCCGCCTTCACCTATTGCCATTGTACCGAGTGCACCATATCTTGTATGGCTGTCTGAGCCGAGAATCATGGCACCGCATTCAGCAAGCATTTCTCTTGCGTACTGATGTATAACTGCCTGATGAGGAGGTACATATATACCGCCGTATTTCTTTGCGCAGGAAAGGCCAAACATATGGTCATCCTCATTAATTGTTCCACCTACGGCACAAAGTGAATTATGACAGTTTGTAAGTACATACGGTATAGGAAATTCCTTTAATCCTGACGCTCTTGCCGTCTGTATAATACCTACAAAGGTTATATCATGAGAAGTCATCTTATCGAATTTAATCTTAAGATTCTCCATATTGTCAGAAGTATTATGTTTTTTCAAAATACCATATGCCATGGTATTTTCAGCAGCCTGCTCCTTATTTATATTAATTCCTTTTGATGAAAGCACCTTTTGTACGTCTTCCGTATCCGGTACTATCTCCTGTCCGTTAAGCAGGTATACTCCGCCGTCATACAGTTTTATCATATTTTAAGTCCTCCTTAATTATTTTGCCCTGCTACCATAATAACATATCATCTTCTTTTTTCAAAGTTAAATATTAGCACATTTAATATTCTAACGGGCTATATCTGTCCATTGCGGTATTAAACGGGAATTTTCTTTTGGCATCTATAATTATATCGAATGCACAGTCGGGATTTTTCCTGATTAGCTCATAAGCACACTCCGATATTTCAAGTTTTTCGTCTCCAACCAGAACGTAAAACCCGTCCTTATTTTTCAAAACGGCCGTTCCATTGTCAAATTTTTCAAAATTATCCACGTCACAACCAACCTCCTTTTAAAATTATATATATTTGTTACACAAATTGGTGAAGAACGCGATGGCGTCGCGGCTGTTCCCCTCCCGTTGGTCGGCGGAATCATTACCAAAATTAAGTCCCCGTATAATATGCCATACGCATAATACCGGGGACTTAAATCAGATTATATTCTATTCATAATCATATATGAAATCCATATATTCTTCATCCGAATTTATATAGCAGTAATCAATACTGTTTGATGTGGCAGTATCCTGATAAGATGCTATATCCAGATAAACAGCCTCAGCTTCTTCATAACTTGCCGTCGAGCCGTTTACAATATATGAGCCGTCATCTAACTCCATGTAGTACTCTACCACGGTCCATGTATTATTTTCAAATCTCATCAAACCATAACCATCAACATAATTTGCAGGCGGGCTTATCATGAAATCAGTTACTATGGTTGAGTCATATCCGAAATCATAAAAGCTCATACAACCGGTAAAGACTACACTTGTACCGTCAAATCCATATACATAAGTAGCATATTCGCCTACCAGCATCATTTCAGGAGTTCCGTTTCCATCAAAGTCATGGAGAACAAATATCTCAGGTGCATATGTATCATAATCAGCAAGCACCGTAGCACAATCATGATATTCGTCAATATTTGTGGCTGATGCAAGATCATTCTTTATGTTTTCCTCATAGTTTGACATAAACTCTGCATATGCATCCATCCAAGGAGCCTTCAAAGCATCAGTAATCACACTTGTATCTACTTCATCTCCATAGACTTCATTAAGCTTTTCGGCTATCTCCATTGCACCGTCTCTGTCACCGTTACTTATAAGATTCTGAGCGTATTCTATATAATAGGTTTTTCCTGTCTCATATGCATCATCCCTTAAAGTAGAATAAAGCTCCTGATACTCAGTATCATCTTCATCCACTGTTATCTCATCACATCTTTCGATAACAGTGAAGTAATCTTCATCATCATAGTAGCCTTTTATTTCTTCGTATTCTGCTCTATAAGATAAGATATTATCTAATCTGTCATACCTTAACTCAAATATATAATCCCATGCACTTCCGCCAAAGTAGTAATCTGCCACCTCTATATAAGCATTTATTTCATCTTCTGTACATTCACCTGCAAGAAAGCTGTTAAACTTAGCCTGAACATACTCAATTAACTTATCATCCGCTACGGAAGTGTCATACAAATCATAATATATGTCGCTGAATTCATTTGATAATTCATAATATTTATCCGAATCAGTATTGTAGCACTCAACACCCTCAAGATAGATATTTAAAAGCTCCACATAAGCAATTTCATTATAATATTCATCCGTAAAACCATATTCATATCTGTCAATCATTTCAATAGCATCAAATATATCCTGAAGCTCGTCATATGTAATACTTCCTGCCGCATACTGATTGCACTGATATGTAGCAAAATCTGCCATACGCTCATCTAACTCGTCAAGCTTTTTTTCCGAAATCTTTTCTACATATTCTGAAGCTTTTTCTCCGTCTGCTTTTTCAAGGGCAGAAAAGATTCCGCTCATTCTCATTGAAGGCAATATAAGTACAAAAAATACAACAATTTCAGCAACTATAAGAATGAGAGAAACAATTGTTAAGACATTCCACTTCTTTTTCATATTTTATTCCTCCTCTTCTCCCTGATTTTCTGTATTCTGTGCAGAATCACCCGTATCATCAGATGCAGCATCAGTCATTGTACTTACAGTAATGCCCTTTTCTGCCTCTCCCTCATAATCCTTATAATTAGGGAATATCACATAAAGAAGCAGTGTAACGACAACTGCCGCAAGTCCCAGACCTGCTATAATCATTGACACTATGCTTACTGTTTTTGCAGTCTTTTCTTTCTGTGCTTCTGTCTTAGGTGGTTTTGGCGGTCTCTGCTGCATTGGCTGTCCGTTTGGTCCCATTGGCATTCCGTTTGGTCCCATCGGTCTCATTGGCTGTCCGTTTGGTCCCATTGGCATTCCGTTTGGTCCCATCGGTCTCATTGGCTGTCCATTCGGTCCCATTGGCATTCCGTTTGGTCCCATCGGTCTCATTGGCTGTCCATTCGGTCCCATTGACATTCCGTTTGGTCCCATCGGCTGTCCGTTTGGTCCCATTGGCATTCCACCCGGTCCTGCAGGCATTCCCATTCCATTTCCTACAAGTACTGTTGTATCCTGCTCTGCCTCAGGTATCTTATCCTCATTTTTTACAGGATTAAGCATATCGCTTGTAAGAACGGTTGTACTTTGCTCTGCCTCATCTAAAGAAGCCTCCTGTTTTGATTCACCTTCCTGTTCATCCGTTTTATCAGAAATATCTTCACCCGGTAAATCCTGAAAATCCTCTTTATCTGATTTATCAATCTCGGACACCATTTCCATGCCTTCAGGTGCAACCTCTGATTTTATCACTTCTACGTCCTGATTTTCTGTTTGTTCGGTATCTTCCAGCTTTTTACCGCAAATCTGACAAAACTTATCGTCATCTGAATATGTTATACCGCAACATGTTTTGCTCATATAATCCTCCTCCATACACATATTTCATTCACACTGTCATATTATCAACTCATATAGTTAAACAGTTAAAACAATATCTTTAGTATAAACCATACACTATTTTTATTCAAGAACTAATTGTCTGTATGTCACTATTGTATATTTTCATATTATTTTTAAGACTTTAAATCGAAAATTTCCTATTTACTTTTTATACACAGATGTTATAATTATTTGAGTTACGCATATTTACTGCATTTTTCACTTGTTTACGGTAACTTAAATACATACAGATTGGGAGTTTTATTTATGAAAAAACACATTGAGATAAGATGGCACGGCAGAGGTGGTCAGGGAGCCAAAACCGCAGCTCTCCTGCTTGCCGACGTTGCATTTAATACAGGAATGTATGTACAGGGTTTTCCCGAATACGGTCCTGAACGTATGGGTGCACCAATAACTGCTTATAACAGAATCGGTGATACACCTATCCGTGCTCATTCCAATATCTATACACCTGACTTTGTTGTGGTGGTAGATGAAACATTATTACATACTGTTGAAGTTACAAAAGGTCTTAAACCCGAGGGAGCAATTATAATAAATACATCTCAGTCTAAGGAAGACATTATCCCTCTTCTTAACGGTTATTCAGGCAGAGTTTATACCATAGATGCCAGAAAGATATCAATAGAGGCTCTCGGAAAATATTTCCCTAATTCTCCAATGCTTGCAGCTGTGGTAAAGGTTGCAGAAATCATGAATAAAGATGAATTTTTAAATCTCATGGAGGCTTCATACAAGCACAAATTTGCAAAGAAGCCTGAGGTAATAGAAGGAAATATGAACGCTCTTAAGAAAGCTTTCGAGGAGGTAAAATAATGGCTGAAAGAACAGATATAAGTAAAATAAATGAACACAGTCCTTACTGTGATATAACTCCGGGAAATCAGATATACGGCGGAGGCGGCTCAAAAGAGTTTAATACGGGAGAATGGCGTACTCAGACTCCTGTTCTGGACTGGAGCAAGTGTGTGCAGTGCCTTATGTGCGCTCCTGTATGCCCGGACAGTTCAATTCCCGTAAAAGACGGAAAAAGGCTGGATTTTGATTATGACCACTGCAAAGGCTGCGGTATATGTGCCAAGGTATGCAGTTTCAAAGCAATATCTATGAAGGAGGGAATATAATATGTCTATTCGTGAAAGAATGTCCGGAAATGAGGCTGTTTCTTATGCGATAAAGCAGGTCAACCCTGACGTAATGCCGGCATTTCCAATAACTCCTTCTACTGAAATACCTCAAATGGTATCAACTTATATATCAAACGGTGAAATTGACACTGAATTTATTCCCGTTGAATCAGAGCACAGCTCCATGAGTGCCACAATAGGTGCCTCGGCAGCAGGTGCAAGAGCTCTTACCGCTACTTCTTCATGCGGTCTTGCTTTTATGTGGGAAACACTTTACATAGCGGCATCTGACAGACTTCCAATCGTACTCTGTCTTGTAAATCGTGCACTTACAGGTCCTATAAACATAAACTGTGACCATTCCGACAGCATGGGTGCCAGAGATTCAGGCTGGATGCAGATATACGCTGAAACAAATCAGGAAGCATATGATAATTTCATAATGTCATACAGAATTACTGAGCATAAAGATGTCATGCTCCCTCTTATGACCTGCATGGACGGATTTATCACAAGCCATGCAGTTGAAAATATAGAGCTTCTTGAAACAGAAGAAGTCCGTAAGTTTGTAGGAGAATACAATCCTGAAAACTATCTCTTAAATGCTGAAATGCCTATGGCAGTAGGCCCGTATGCAAACTCTCCATTTTATATGGAGACAAAGATGAATCAAAGAATTGCAATGCAGAATGCAAAGAAGGTTATCCTTGACGTGGCAGCTGAGTTTGAAAAAATTTCCGGCAGAAAATACGGTCTTTTTGAAGAATACTATCTGGATGATGCAGAATATGCCGTTGTTATGATAGGCTCTGCTGCAGGAACAACAAAGGATGCCATTGACAATTTAAGAAGTCAGGGCATTAAAGCAGGACTTCTTAAGATACGAGTTTTCAGACCTTTCCCTGATACGGAAATTGCAGCAGCTCTTAAAGGTAAAAAAGTAGTTGCAATACTTGACCGCTGTGAAGGAAATTCCGCTACAGGCGGTCCACTCGGAGCTGAAGTAAAAGCTGCTCTTTATGATTCCGGGGCGAATACAGTTGCAGTAAATTATATTTACGGTATCGGCGGCAGGGATTATACTGTTGAAGATGCAGAAAACTTATTTAATGAACTTATAGATATAGGCAATGGCAAAAAACAGCCTGAGCAGTTTAAATACATTGGATTAAGAAAATAGGAGGTACACGCAGATGGCTTACAATTTTAAAGAAGTAATGAGTAAACCCGAGCGTCTTGCTCCGGGACACAGAATGTGTGCAGGCTGCGGCGGTACCATTGCCGTTCGTACCGTTCTTCGTGCATTAAAGGAAGGGGACAAAGCCGTAATCGGTAATGCCACAGGCTGTCTTGAAGTATCTACCTTTATGTATCCTTACACCTCATATGAAGACAGCTACATACATAATGCATTTGAAAATGCAGGTGCTACCCTGTCAGGAGTTGAAACCGCATACCACGCTTTGAAAAAGCGAGGTAAAATATCAGACAATTATAAATTCATCACCTTCGGCGGTGACGGCGGAACTTACGATATAGGTCTTCAGTCACTTTCAGGAGCAATGGAAAGAAATCATGACATGGTCTATGTCTGCTATGACAACGGAGCATATATGAATACGGGAATTCAGCGTTCTTCGGCAACTCCTATGTATGCTGATACAACCACTACTCCTGCAGGAAAATGCTCCAACGGAAAAATGCAGAACAGAAAAGACCTTGCATCAATCCTTGCGGCACATGACATTCCTTATGTGGCACAGTCTACATTCACGCCAACCATGAAGGATTTATATGTAAAGTCAGAAAAAGCAATTTATACTCCGGGAGCTGCATTTCTTAATGTTATGGCTCCATGTCCGAGAGGCTGGAGATATGATGCAGCAGATATAATGGATATCTGCAAGCTGGCTGTAGAAACCTGTTACTGGCCACTCTTTGAGGTTGTGGAAGGAAGATGGATACTCAACTATGAGCCAAAGAAGAAGCTTCCTATCGAAGATTTTTTAAGAACACAGGGCCGTTTCAAGCATCTTTTTAAGCCTGAAAACGAACATCTTCTTGTTCAGTATCAGGAAGAAGTTGACAGACGTTGGGAAGACTTATTATTCAAGTGTTCAAGATAAAATAATGTCCGAGTAATGCTCTTGATAAAAAAGTACCGCCTGTAAGTCATTCAAAACATGACTTGCAGGCGGTCTTCTTTCTTTTTCTACTTTCTGTCTTCTAAAGGAATGTATGTCCTTTCATCCATTATGCTCTTATATCCCGGTCTTATAATTTTATCCATATTTATAAGCTCCTCAAGTCTGTGTGCACTCCAGCCTACAATTCTTGCCATTGCAAATATAGGTGTATAAAGTTCTTCCGGAATGCCAAGCATGCTGTAAACGAATCCGCTGTAAAAATCAACATTTGCGCTTACGCCCTTATAGATTTTTCTCTTCTCTCCGATTATCTCAGGAGCAAGTTTTTCAATATTTGAATAGAGCTTAAAATCCTTTTCACGATGCTTTTCTACTGCAAGCTTTTCTACAAAGCCTTTAAATACCCTTGCCCTCGGGTCAGATATTGCATATACGGCATGTCCCATTCCGTATATAAGACCTTTTCTGTCAAATGCCTCCTTATCTACGATTTTTCCAAGATAGTATCTTAACTCATCTTCATCGTCATAGTCTTTGATGTGCGCCCTTATGTCATCCATCATTTCCATAACCTTAATGTTTGCACCGCCATGCTTAGGTCCTTTCAGGGATGACAGAGCTGCAGCAATTACAGAATATGTGTCTGAGCCTGATGAAGTTACTACTCTTGTAGTAAAAGTAGAGTTATTTCCACCGCCGTGTTCCATATGAAGCACAAGTGCAACATCCAGTACTCGGGCCTCAAGCTCAGTATATGCTTTATCAGGTCTCATCATCCTTAAGATGTTCTCTGCTGTTGAAAGCTGAGGGTCAGGTCTGTGTATATACATACTCTCATCACGCTCATAATGATTATATGCACAATATCCGTACACAGCCATCATAGGCATCTCACTTATAAGATTTAAGCTCTGTCTTAACACATTTTCTACTGAAGTGTCAGAAACATTATCATCATATGCAGCAAGGGTAAGTACACTCTTTGTCATTGAATTCATTATATCCTTGCTCGGCGCCTTCATAATTACGTCCCTTGTGAAGTTAGTAGGAAGAGTTCTGGATTCTCCTAAGATTTTCTTAAATTCCGCAAGCTCCGAAGCATTTGGAAGATCTCCAAATAAGAGAAGATAAGCTATTTCCTCAAAACCGTATCTTTTAAAATTAAAGCCTTTTACCAGGTCTATCACATTATAACCCCTGTACCAAAGCTGTCCTTCACATGGTACCTGAACACCGTTTTCTTCCTTAAAGGAATCTATTCTGGATATCTTTGTAATTCCTGCCAGAACGCCCTTTCCGTTCTTGTCCCTGAGTCCTCTTTTTACTCCGTATTCCTCAAAAAGGCTCGCATCAATAGCATCTGATTTCCTGCATATTTCCCCATACTTTTTTGTAAATTCTTCTATATCTCTTATATCTGTCACTTTTATAACCTCCCACATTTGTAATTAATATTTATATAAAGTCCTTAACATTTACAATGTCTCCGACCTGTCTTTTATTATCTTTGTAAAATTAACGACTTCATGCTCATATTCTTCATTCATAAACTTGGAATTTATCATAAAGTCGGCCGATGATTTATTATTTGCAATAGGTATGTCATACACCTGTGCTATTCTTAAAAGTGCCTTTACATCAGGGTCATGAGGCTGTGCAGTAAGAGGGTCTGAAAAAAATATTATCATATCAATACGCCCTTCAACTATTTTTGCTCCTATCTGCTGGTCGCCTCCCAAAGGACCGCTGTTATAGCCTTTAACCGTGAGCCCTGTTTTTTCGGTAATCATTCTTGCCGTAGTACCTGTGCCGCATAACTTGTGCTTTTTAAGGATTTCTCTGTTTTCCTCACACCATGAAATAAGTTCAGCCTTTTTTCCGTCGTGCGCAATAAGCGCTATGCTTTTCAATTTTCCTATGGTCATTGTAACAAAATCATCGTTTAATATTTTTTCCATATAATGCCTCCTCCCATGACTCTGTCTCCGTCGTATATAACCAGTGACTGACCACTTGTTGCAGCCCTCTGTGGCTCATCAAAAACCATATCCACCGAGCCGTCACTGTTTACCTTAAGTATTCCGGGCTGTTCTTTATGCCTGTATCTTATCTTTGCACTTACCCTGATTCCTTCATTGTAAACTTCTTTCTCATATTTATTAATTGCATTAATAAAGCTTACATTTTCTGCATGGACGGATTTTGTAAACAAATCTTCGCTTTTTCCCAACACTACTTCATTGGTATCAGTTCTTATCTCACATACGTAAAGAGGCTCTTTTGCAGCTATTCCAAGACCTTTCCTCTGTCCTATCGTATAACTGTAAATTCCTTTATGAGTTCCAAGTATATTTCCCTGTCTGTCAACGAAATTTCCGCTTTCAGGAATCTTCTCCGTACAAACGGCGCATTTTTTTATTACTTTCTTATAATCTCCGTCAGGTACAAAACATATATCCTGACTGTCATGCTTTTTAGCATTTATAAATCCGTTTTCTTCTGCTATCTTTCTTATTTCTTCCTTTGTATATTCACCTAATGGAAATTCAATGTGTGAAAGCTGCTCCTGCGAAAAAAAGTAAAGAAAATAACTCTGGTCCTTAGATAGGTCCCTTGCCTTTTTCAGGACATATTCTCCTTTTTCTTCATCATATTCCTTTAATACATAATGACCCGTAACTATCGTATCACACCCAAGTTCTGCCGCCTTTTCATACAGGCGTCCGAATTTCATGGTTTTATTACAGTCTATACATGGATTAGGGGTATGTCCTTTAAGATATGTTGATACAAATTTATCTATAACATTTTCCTTGAATTCCTCTTTATAATCCACTACATAATATGGGATTTCCAGTCGACGGCATATGTTTTCTGCATCTTTCATATCTTCACTGTCAAACAGCTTCATGGTAATTCCTATACATTCATATCCTTTTTGCTTCATAAGGAGAGCTGCAACGGAACTGTCCACACCTCCGCTCATGGCAATAAGCGCTCTTTTATTCATTTCCGCATGCCTCCCTCCTTAAGCAAATATAATACATAAGATGATTTATAATTTATTATGGTCTAATTATTTGGCATAAGTGTATTTTCCTTGGAATTGAGTATACTCATAAATTCCTCACCTGTAATGGTTTCATCCTCGTAAAGCTTCTTTGATATTTCATGAAGCTTCTGTATGTTTTTCTTCAGAATATCCTGTGCTTTCTTATGCTGCTCAGTTACCACCGCTACTACCATTTTATCAATCTGGGTCTGTGTTTCAACGGAACATGCAAGACTTGTATCTCCACCCAGATATTGATTATTCACGGTTTCCATGGCAACCATGTCAAATTCTTTACTCATACCGTATCTCGATATCATGGCTCTGGCAACCTTAGTAGCCTGCTCAATATCATTAGATGCACCTGTAGTGATTTCATTAAATATAAGCTCTTCTGCCGCCCGTCCTCCGGTGAGGGTAGCGATTCTGTTTTCAAGTTCCGTCTTTGTCATAAGGTAATGTTCACCGTCTTCCACCTGCATGGTATATCCCAGTGCTCCGGATGTTCTCGGTATAATAGTTATTTTCTGAACAGGTGCAGACTGTGTCTGCATTGCCGCAACAAGTGCATGTCCTACCTCATGATATGCCACAACAAGTTTTTCTTTATTGGAAAGAATTTTATTTTTCTTCTGATATCCTGCAATTACTACTTCTACACTTTCCATGAGGTCGCTTTGAACAACAATCTTCCTGCCTTCCCTTACGGCTCTTAATGCAGCTTCATTCACTATATTTGCAAGCTGTGCACCCGATGCACCCGATGCAGCCTTTGCAATGGCAGCAAAATCTACATTGTCAGATATTCTTACCTTCTTTGCATGTACTTTAAGTATGTCAATTCTACCCTGAAGGTCAGGAAGCTCTACAGGTATTCTTCTGTCAAAACGTCCCGGTCGGAGTAATGCCGGGTCAAGTGATTCCGGTCTGTTTGTAGCCGCCAGAATAACAACTCCCGTATTGCCTTCAAATCCGTCCATTTCGGTAAGAAGCTGGTTTAATGTCTGTTCTCTTTCATCATTTGTACTGAGCTGGTTATCCCTCTTCTTTCCTATGGCATCAATCTCATCAATAAATACGATACATGGTGCTTTTTCCTTTGCCTGTTTAAATAAATCTCTAACCTTTGCCGCACCCATACCTACAAACATCTGAACAAATTCAGAGCCGGAAATTGAAAAGAAAGGAACATTTGCTTCACCTGCAACTGCTCTTGCCAGAAGCGTCTTACCTGTTCCCGGAGGGCCTACAAGCAATGCACCTTTCGGAAGTGTTGCTCCGATTTCCGTGTATTTTTCAGGCTGGTGAAGGTATTCAACGATTTCTTTAAGTAAATCTTTTGCCTCTTCTTCACCTGCAACATCTTTAAATTTAATTCCTGTATCGGACTTAACATATACCCTTGCATTACTTTTACCCATGCCAAAGGACATGGTGTCAGGGCTGTCACCCATTTTACGAAGCATCTTTTTAGATATAAATTTCCATACAATAAACAGGAATAAAGCATATATTAAAAATGTTACCAGATAATATAAAATAGGATTTGTCTGTTCAATTATTTCTGCTCCGAATGTCGCGCCTGACTCATATAGTCTCTCATAAAGTTCAGCGTCCGCAACTATTCCCGTCTTATACAAATTACCGTTTTTATCCGAAAATATAATCTGATTACTCTGTATATTAGCCTCTGCAATTTCCTTTTCATCTATCATCTGCATAAAAACATTGTAACCAACTTCAAGATACTGTCTTTTTACAACATTATTATAAAAGAAGATATTTAATAAAGCGAATATTACAATCATAATAACCAGAGACATGATTGCGGGTTTCTTATTTGGCTTCATCTCCTCCATAGTTGTGTCCTCCTTTGGTATTTTTCGTAATGTTCACTTTTTAATAATACTATATTAAAGTGTTCAAAATGTTAAATGAAGATAAACTATTCTTAATTAACATATACCCGCAGCCATATATATACATAAACAGCTCCGGGTATATATTAATTATTATTTTCCTCAAAATCATCATTCTCAGGAAGATTTTCACTTTCTTCTAAATTATCTTTATTATCAGATTCATCTTTAGTGTCAGATTCGTCTATATTAGATGAATATCCACCACCATCTTCAATTCTTTTATCATCATAAAAGTCTTCGTCATTAAAGTCTTCATCAGACACACGTCTGTTTACATCATTTTTAAGAAGTGTATAAATAACGGTTGCCACAGGCACTCCTATAAACATTCCTACGATTCCAAAAAGACCTCCCCCGACACTTACTCCGAGAAGCACCCAGATAGCAGGAAGTCCAAGCTTTGTACCTACTACCTTTGGATATATAAGATTATTTTCCACCTGCTGAAGTATAACAAGGAAAATCAAAAATATTATTGCTTTTCTCGGTGATACAAGCAGAAGGAGCACGAATGCAACTCCGCCTCCTACCCATGCGCCGAGAATAGGCACAAGAGCGGTAATACCTATTACAACACCAATCAGCGCAGCATAATCCAGTCTTAATATAAACATTCCGATTGTACAAAGTGAGCCTAATATACATGCCTCAAGCATCTGTCCGGAAACATAATTTCTGAATACTTCCACAATTATTTCGGAAACATAACAGGAGGTATCATACAACCTTGCAGGCATATAAGCCTTAGCTATTCTTTTAACCTGACTTATAAGCCTTCTCTGTCCGCTCATAACATATATGGAAAGTACTATGGCAATTACAAACGAAGCAAGTCCTGATATAAAGTTTGTGGTAACACTCAGAATTTTAGGAAGCATATCCGTAACTACAGCACCTATCTCATCAATCCTGTCCGTTATCATGTTGGAAAATTCTGATATATCTATCCGTCTCATGCCAAGAAGGTCCGTAATTTTATTAAGCAGACTCTGAAGCTCTTCTAAGTAATTTCCAATATTGGAAATAAATGTCTGAATGTTGGCTCCTATCTGAGGCGCAATAAACCTTATTAAAAGACCGATAATACCAAATGCAGCCAGATACACAAAAAGTATTGCCATAATCTTAGCTATATTTTCTTTTATTTTGCATTTTTTATGAAATAAATCTTTGAGTCCCTTATAAGGCCTGTCCAACACAAAAGCTATTGCTACTCCGATAAAAAACGGAGACATAAGGCCTAAAAATTTACCCAGAAAATTTAACACATCATCAAAATGCATTACAAATATTACAAGTGCTACTGCATAAGTTATGATAATAATAGATTGTTTAAGCTTAGTTCTTCCTAATGGATTCATTTTCCTGTCCTTATTTTCTTTTTTTGATAGTATAACACAGTTAAGTATTTTATATCAAGGTTAAAAAAGAGGAGCAAAAACCTTAAGCACGGAATTAAAGAGTCCTCCCCAGAATCCCGTCTTCACATCTTCCGGTTTAACCTCACGGGATATTTCCATTGTTTTGAAGGCATCCTCCTTTAATTCATATACCGCACGTTTATTATAAAACAGCGCCGCACATTCAAAATGCAGATAAAGACTTCTGTAATCCATGTTTATTGTTCCAACAATTCCTATCTTGTCATCACAGACAATACTCTTTGAATGTATAAATCCGGGCGTGAATTCATATATTTTTACTCCCGCCCTCATCAGCGCCTTATAATTTGACCTCGTTATTCTGTATGCAATCTTTTTATCCGGTATTCCGGGAGTAACTATTCTTATATCTACTCCTCTTAAAGCAGCCACAATTATTGACCTTTTCAGTTCCTCGCTTAGAATCAGATACGGTGTAAATATATATACATAATTTTTAGCCTGATTTAAAATTTCTGCATAAACATTTTCTGCCAGAGGCTTATCATCTATCGGAGCGTCGCAATACGGCTGAACATATCCCTGATTCTGATATGCTTCAGGCGGAAATTCATCTGACCTGTATTTTAATATATCTTCATCTTCAAATTTTACGGTATTCCACATTTCAAGAAAAATTGTAGTAAATCCCCAGACGCCTTCTCCCGTAAGCTTAATTCCCGTGTCCTTCCAGTAACCGTACGGACTGTTTATGTTTATATATCTGTCTGAAAGATTTGTTCCTCCGGTAAATGCAACCTTTCCGTCTATTACAAATATTTTTCTGTGGTCCCTGTTATTCATGATAAGTGAAAACACGGGAATTACATGATTAAACTTCATGCACTTAATATTAGGACTCAGGGATTCCAGATATTCGTTATATTTTCTCGGAAGATACAAAAGACAGCCCATATCATCATAAAGGATTCGCACCTCAACTCCTGCCTTTGCTTTTTCAACTATAATATCCAGAATCGGATTCCACATTTCACCTATTTCTATTGTAAACATTTCCAGAAATATAAATTTTTCTGCCTTTTGAAGCTCTTCTTTAATACTTTCAAACATATAGCTGCTGTCTGAAAAATATTTTACCGCCGTATTTTCAAACACAGGAAAAGCTCCGTCATTCCATAAATATCTGGAAGTTGCCGAAATACGATGATTTTCATTGGCGAGTTTATTAATCATTTCCTCGTCCTGAATTTTATACTTTTTAAATTTATCCGACGCAAATTCCATTTTTCTCCTGAGCTTTCTGCTCGGTGTTTTATCGCCAAATAATATATAATACGGTACTCCGATAAACGGAAATACAAGAACTATTATAATCCAGCCTATTTTATACTCTACAGGTTCATGCTCGGAATTAATCGTATATACCACGAAAACTGCTGCCAGAATATTTATTGCTATTGATACATATGGATAAATTTCAAACAGCCTTAAAAAAAAGACTATAAACCAAAAAACCTGTAATAAAACAAGCATTACCGTAAATATTATTCTTCCAAAAATTACTTTTCTGTACTTTTTCATTTTTCCTCCCGGTAAAACATAAACTTATGCTATCCTGTGCAGACACAATATGTCGCAATGTTCATTGTATCATGTTATCACCAATCCGAAGGATTGATGATGCACGCACAGCGCCATCGCGCAGCGATTTTCATGCGCTGTGCTCATTGTATCATGTCGCTGCAGGAATGAAACCAAATTTTATAATAATGTGTACCATATTTATCAGCATTTTACAATAAAAATATTAACTGTTTTTTAACTGTATTTAAACTATATTCTATTTTTACATAAAGATAGGACATCTGTAGTATTTTTCATCCTGCAGATGTCCTAAAAATATCATATGATAATTGTTAAATTAAGGATTTATAAAGCTCTGTTATCTCTTCAACACTTGTATCCCTCGGATTTCCCGGACGACATGCGTCATCATAAGCAGACTGTGCAAGGAAAGGTATGTCCTCTTCCTTTACTATGTCTTTTAAATCTTCAGGAATTCCCACATCATGTGAAAGTTGTCTTACGGCATCTACTGCCGCCTTCCTGTATTCCTCCTGGGACATATTTTCAGTTCCCTGAACACCCATTGCTTTTGCTATATCACGATATTTTTCTCCCGTTGCAGGTGCATTGTATTCCATAACGGTAGGAAGAATGATTGCATTTGCCACACCATGAGGAGTATCATAAAGTGCACCTAAAGGATGTGCCATGGAATGAACTATTCCGAGACCTACATTAGAAAATCCCATTCCTGCTATATACTGTCCGAGCGCCATTCCTTCCCTTCCTTCAGGGGTGTTTTCCACGGCACCTCTTAAGCTTCTTGAAATAATCTCTATTGCCTTTAAGTGGAACATATCGGAAAGCTCCCATGCGGCCTTTGTAATATATCCCTCTATGGCATGAGTAAGAGCATCCATTCCGGTTGCTGCGGTAAGTCCCTTTGGCATACTGGACATCATGTCAGGGTCAATTACAGCAACTACAGGAATATCATGAGGGTCTACGCATACAAACTTTCTGTCTTTTTCCACATCGGTAATTACATAGTTTATGGTTACCTCTGCTGCCGTACCCGCCGTTGTAGGAACAGCAATTATTGGTACTGAAGGTTTTTTCGTTGCAACCGCACCCTCAAGACTTCTTACATCCTCATGTTCCGGATTATTTATAATTATTCCTATTGCCTTTGCCGTATCCATTGACGAGCCGCCGCCGATTGCAATTATATAATCAGCTCCTGACTTTTTATAAGCCGCAACTCCCGTCTGCACATTTTCAATTGTAGGATTCGGCTTAATTTCTGAATAAATTTCATAAGAAAGTCCTTCTCTGTCAAGTATGTCTGTTACTTTCTTTGTAACATTAAATTTGATAAGGTCCGGGTCAGAGCATAAAAATGCCTTTTTATATCCTCTTGCCTTAACCTCAGCAGCAATACTTTCGATTGCACCCTTTCCATGATAGGATGTCTCATTTAATACAAAACGATTAGCCATAAAAATACCTCCTTTTAAAGAATTTTCTCCATACAGGTCTTATAAGGAATAAGTCCTAAACTTTCATAAAATTTTCTTGCTGCCCCGTTACACTCCCATACATTTAAGGTTACATTATAGCAGCCGATATCTTTTGCATATGACAAAATATAATCGTATATCTCTCTGCCTATGTGTTTTCCCCTGAGTTTTTCATCCACACACAAATCATCAAGGTATAATGTTTTTATATCTGTAAGTATATTGTCGCCGATATTTTCGGTAATCACACAAAACCCATATCCCAAAACATTATTTTCTTCATCACAGGCAACAAATACAGGTCTTGTGTCGTCCTTTAATATCTCTTTCAATTCGCTGTCAGTATACTTTTTCGTGTCAGCCTTAAATAAATCAGGACGTCCGTTATGATGTACCATAAGTACCTGCTGAAGAAGATTGTCGATACCGCTTATATCTTTATCACATGCTCTTCGTATTTTCATTTTAAAGATATCACCTCCCTATAAGCTTATAAAGTTCCTTTACTGCCTGTTCATAATTCTTAAATAAAATCCCATGAATACCCAGGGATTTTGCCGCAGAAACATTGACTTCCCTGTCATCTGTAAATACACATTCCTCTGCATTTAAACCGAATCTGTCCAAAAGGAGCCTGTATATTTTTTCATCAGGCTTTGTCAGCTTTTCTAATGCGGAAACGACTATTCCGTCAGCTTCTTTTACAAATTCAAAATTCTTCCAGTGAAGTTCATATAATTCTTGCGGATAATTAGATAAAATATATACATTATATCCCGCTTCCTTTAAGCTTTTAAAAAGAGGCTCCGAATAAGGATATTCCGTAACCAGCTTTTCCGGCATACTCCAGAATAAATCAATCTCAGCTTTATAATCAGGAAGATTTTCCTTAAAAATGTTTACTGCTTCTTCCTGACTAATCACACCTCTGTCAAGCTCGGCCCATGTTTCAGAATTTACCATATGTATACTGAGGTATTCCGTAGTTTCCTCTGAAAATCCCAAATCATTCAGCATATAATCCTCATATCTGAAATCTATCAGAACGCCTCCTACGTCAAATATTATATTTTTAATCATATTTCCTCCTGCTAAATCTCATAAATATGTTATCTAGCTTACTCTATAATCGTGTATTCTCTGTGTCTTTTTCTCACTTCTTGGGAGTGTTCCCAAAGAAACGATTTTTACCACAGGTGTCATTCCTATTCTGGATTTAAAAGTAGTTCTGAGCTTATTTGCAACCTTTTCAAAATCAGCTCCGTCTTCTCCTTCCACAGAAAGCACAAATAAATCCTTTCCGTTTTCATGTGAAATGTCAGCCATATATTCACTTGACGCACCCTCGGTGTCACGTATGACTTCTTCTATCTGGCTAGGGAACATATTTACACCCTTTACCTTAAACATATCGTCAGTACGTCCCATAATGATGTCAATTCTAGGGAATTTGCTTCCGCACTCGCATTCTCCCGGAATTATTCTTGAAAGGTCATGTGTCCTGAATCTTATTAAAGGCGCTCCCTCTTTTACAAGGGTTGTGATTACTATTTCACCCATCTCACCGTCAGGAAGAGTTTTTCCCGTTACAGGGTCAACTATCTCAAGATAAATGAAATCATCCCAGATATGCATACCTGTGTCATATTTACAGCTTATACCTATTCCCGGACCGTAAATCTCAGTAAGTCCGTATATATCATAAAGCTCTATTCCAAGCTCATCTTTTATACGTTTTCTCATCTTCTCGCCCCATCTTTCAGAGCCGATTACACCTTTCTTCAGGCAGATTTTATCCTTTAATCCGCGCTTTGAGATTTCCTCAGCAAGAAGAAGCGCATATGATGAAGTAGCACCAATAACCGTAGACTTTAAATCCACCATCATTTTAAGCTGCTTATCAGTATTTCCCGGTCCCATAGGTATTGACATGGCACCAAGCTTTTCACAGCCTGCCTGAAATCCTATGCCTGCCGTCCAGAGTCCGTATCCCGGAGTTATCTGTATTCTGTCTTTATTAGTAATGCCTGCAAATTCGTAGCAACGCGCAAACATTGTAGCCCAGTCATCCACATCCTTTGCAGTGTAAGGAATGATTACCGGAGTGCCTGTAGTTCCGGAAGATGAATGAATTCTAACGATTTCTTCCTCAGGTACGGCGAGCAGTCCGAGCGGATATGCATCTCTTAAGTCTTCCTTACTTGAAAACGGCAGATTCTCAAAATCCTCCTGAGTATCTATTCTGTCAATTCCAAGTTCTTTAAGTCTTTCCCCATAAAAGGAGCCTGCTTCTCTAAGCCTCTTAATCTGATTATTTACCTGTGCCTTTTGTACTTCGTTAAGTTTCATCTTATCCTCCTGTAGGTGTCTGATTTGTTTTTTTGCCATATATTTAAATAATTTTATACTCTAAGTCCTTCTTCAAAGGCTTTAAGATTCATGTCATGAAATTTCTGTGGTATGTTTTCTATTATTTCTTTTCTTACATCTTCCGGTGTTATATCAAGCTCTCCTGCTGCCGTTGCGGCACCAAGTAATATAATGTTTAATGCCTTGGCAGAGCCGCATTTTTGTGTAAGTATTTCACCGTCTACAAGCTTTAAGTTACTTACCTTTTGTTTTAAATATTCTATCATCTCAGTTCCGTCATAGCCTGTATTTTTAAGTGTTTCGGTTATCGGTCTGACAGGTGAAATATTTACAATTACCGTTCCGTCCTTTTTAAGATATGGAAGAGACCTCACTGCCTCAGCAGGCTCAAATGCAATAATCATATCTGCTTTCCCAAGAGGAATAAGCGGTGAATATGCATCTTCACCAACTCTTACATGACTTGTTACTGAGCCCCCTCGCTGTGCCATTCCTATTGTTTCTGCAGAGCGTACCTTGTGCCCCTTTGACATCTCAGCTGATGCAATAAGCTTTGAAGCAAGTACGGTACCCTGTCCGCCGACTCCGCAAAGAAGTATATCTTTACTCACGAGGCTCACCTCCTATCGCATTTACAGGGCAGACCTTAGCACAGAGTCCGCAACCCGTACAAAGTGATTCATCTATTTTTACTTTGCCTTCTTCTATAATAAGTGCAGGGCATCCAAGCTCCGTTATACACTTTTTACAGTTTATGCATTTATCTGAAACCTTGCATTTCTTATCAGCTTTTACTATTGCTATACAAGGTGACTTAAATACTATCGCCTTAACCCCTTTTATCTCTGACAGTTCTTTTACTGCCTCCACTGCTTCATGCAGATTAAGAGGGTCTGTCACTATTACTTTTTTAACACCGATTCCTTCCAGAATTTTAACTATATCAATCTTTTCAACTATATCACCCATCATGGTACGCCCTGTACCCGGATGAGGCTGATGTCCCGTCATGGCAGTCGTGGAATTATCCAATACGCAGAGTATCATGTCTGCCTCATTATATACGGCATTCACAACTCCCGTAATTCCCGATGCAAAGAATGTGGAATCTCCGACAAATGCAAAGCACTGTGCATCATTTTCCATATGATAAAGTCCCTGTGCCATGGTAATTCCTGCACCCATACAGAGACAGGTGTCTACCATGTCAAGAGGCATTGCATTTCCAAGTGTATAGCATCCTATATCACCACAAAAGTATGCCTTCTTACCCTTCATTGCCTGCTTTACTGCATAAAACGAAGCTCTGTGAGGACATCCTGCACAGAGTACAGATGGTCTTACCGGAAGATTTGGCATATCGGATAAATCTATTTTTTCATCTGAATTATCTTCGTTTAAAAATCTCTTTATTTCTTCCTCAACTATGGCGGCTGAATTTTCTCCCGCCTTTACTGAATCATCTGTAAACTTTCCTCTTACTTTTACATTTAAATTATACTTACCGGCTACATATGTAATCTCTTTTTCAAGAACTGCCGAAAGCTCTTCTATTGCAAGCACCTCATCCACACCATTAAGAAATTCAAGTGCCAAATCCTCTGGAAACGGATATGAGGTTGCAACCTTAAAAAGCTTAACATCCTTTCTGTCACCCAGATATTCCTTAACATACTGGTAACTTACTCCGGAAGCTATAATTCCCTTTGTTCCGCTTCCTTCTACTTTATTAAATCTGTATGTAGAAAAATCCTTTCCAATCTCCGGATTTCTCTTTTCTATCATGTTGTGGTTATTAAATGAAAGTCTTGGAAAAATAACCCATTTGGAAGAATCCTTTACAAAGCCCTCATACTCATTTACCTTATAATCTTCTTCCACTTCTATGTTTGCATAAGCATGACATATTCTGGTCGTCGGTCTTAAGAATACAGGTGTTTTATATTTTTCAGAATACTTAAATGCATCCTGTACCATCTCATAGGCTTCTTCAGGAGACGACGGGTCAAACACAGGAATTTTTGCAAATTCCGCAAACTGTCTTGTGTCCTGCTCAGTCTGTGAAGATATCGGACCCGGGTCATCTGCAACAACTACTACCATTCCGCCCTTTACGCCTACATAGGCAAGTGACATAAGCGGGTCTGCCGCAACATTAAGCCCCACCTGCTTCATGGTAACAAGTGCTCTTGCACCCGTATATGCTGCGCCTGCTGCAAGCTCCATTGCCGCCTTTTCGTTTACTGACCACTCTACATGTATGTCTCCCTTATTTCTTTTTGCAACCGTCTCAAGTATCTCTGAAGACGGAGTTCCCGGATATCCTGCCACAAGGTTTACACCTGCTGCCATTGCTCCGAGTGCTATGGCTGAATTTCCCATTATGTATTCGTTTTTCATCAAAAAGTACCTCTTAGTTTTTATTCATAACTGCTTCTACTGCTTTTATACAGGCATTTCTAAATCCTGCTTCCTCCATTGCAGTAACACCACAGATTGTTGTTCCCGCGGGTGAACATACCCTGTCCTTTAATACTCCCGGATGCTCTTTTGTTTCAAGCTGAAGCTTCGCAGTGCCCAGTATCATCTGGGATACCATTTCATATGACATATCTCTCTGAATTCCGTATTTTACGGCTACATCAGAAAGTGCCTCTATCATAAGGTCCACAAATGCAGGACCACAGCCTGTAACCGCACCGCCTATTCCCATTAAGTTACTCGGAAGCTCTTTTACGACACCCATTGCCGAAAAGATTTCAATAATCTGTTCACGCTCCTTATTTTCAAGTGAATTTGTTTCTTCAAATAAGAATACTCCTTCTCCAACCATTGCAGGGGTATTTGGCATGATAAACTGCATACGTACCGACTTGTCTAAATATTTTTCATATTTTTCAAAGTCCCAGCCCAGTGCTATTGAAATAAGCGACTTGCCGTTTATTCCACAGCCTAATTCCGAGAGCACGCCTTCTACCTGATAGGGCTTACATGCCATTAAAAAGGTATCCACGTTTTCTGCCAGCTCCTTAAGGCTTTTACACATGGTAAATCCGTATTTGTCAGCATTTTCTTTAAGCTTATCCTGTACAGGGTCATAAGAATATATATCCTCTTTTGCCATATGCCCTGAAGATATAAAGCCTTTTAAGATTGCCTGTGCCATGTTGCCCATTCCTATAAAACCTATTTTTTTCATGCCTTTTCCTCTTTTCCACATTTCTTTTTATTATAAACTTACTTTCTTAACTTGTCATTAGTATCTTCTTATCCATACTTCCACTTTTAAAGCCTTCCATGTCAAGCGTGATATAATCCTTGTTCCAGTCCTTTAATATCTCAACGATTTTTTCACGATTTTCATATACTTTCGGAAAGTCTTTTAAATCTGTTTCAATACGGATAAAATCCTTATGAATCCTAATCCTTAAATTATAAAATCCCATTTTTCTGATTTTGTTTTCCTGATAAGACAGCCTTTTTATATCGTTTTCATCAAGCCTTGTACCATATTCAAATCTGGTTGCCATACATGGCAGGGAAGGCTTATCCTGTGCCTTAAGTCCGTTTTTTTTGGCAAGCTCCCTTACCTCCTGCTTGGTAAGGCGGCAGTCTGCAAGCGGACTTATTATTCCCAGCTCTTTTAATGCCTTAAGTCCCGGACGATAAACCTTAAGGTCATCTGCATTTGTTCCGTCAATTAATGTACTTACTCCGTATTTTTCCATTACCTTTTTCATCTGTGAAAAAAGGTAATGCTTACAGAGATAGCATCTTTCCTTCGGATTATTTTCTATTCCGGCATCTTTAATAACACTTAAATTTATTGAAATATGAACTGCACCGTATTCTTCTGCCGTATGCCTTATTTCTTCCATTTCATTTACGGGAAGAAGTTCCGTGTCTGCTGTTATGGCATACACTTTGGTTTTATTAATCCGGGCATGTCCGGCAATAAACTTAAGCACTAAGGCGCTGTCCACTCCACCTGAAAAAGCAACAGCAGTATCATTTTTTGTAATTTCATCCAGCTTTTCCGATAATATTTTAAGCTTCGTCTCCATATGTCTGCCTGTACTCCTCCACTGCCCTTATATATGCATCCTGATATGAAATATTTAAATTTCTGCATATATTAATAAGACTTTCATATTCGGGATAAATATAAGTTTCTTCGCCATTTTTACATATTTTAAAATCCACATTACCCATTGAGGTTTTCAGTGTTTTTATTTCTCTTTCCAAAACAGTTCTTGACATTTTGCATTTTCTAATGCCAATGGTTGTGGTTTCCCTAAAAATAATGTTTTCCAGATTTTTAATGTCTTCTTCCATGCTTATTACAGTAAGTACGTAAGCAGGTCTGTTTTTCTTCATGTAAACAGGTGTATAATAAACATCTCTTGCTCCGCTTTCCATAAGGCAGTCCATTACATATCCCAGAGTTTCTCCCGTGCAGTCATCTATATTTGTCTCCAGTTTCCAGACAGAGTTTTCCCTATCCTCCGTCTCTTCAATAAGCATTATGCGTAAAATGCCTGTGGTATTATACTCTCTTTTTCCTGCACCCATACCGCTCTTTAAAATCTTAAATTTTTCAGGCAGTTTATCCCCGGTTTTTAATGCGGCTGCAATAGCGGCTCCGGTAGGTGTAATAAGCTCTCCCTGCACATCAGTTATTTCTATGTTCAGTCCGTTTTCCTGAGCAACTCCCATTACCGCAGGTACGGGTATCGGCATAATTCCGTGCTGACATCTTATCGTGCCTGTTCCTTCCTTTAAAACAGGTATTATCACTTCATTAATTCCCAGATTGTCAAAGCATACTGCAACAGATATTATGTCAACTATAGAATCCACTGCTCCGACCTCATGAAAATGCACATTTTCAAGAGTTGTGCCATGTGCCTTTGCCTCTGCCCTGCCGAGAATATTAAAAATTTTTTTTGCAACGGTCCTTGCATTTTCAGTCATTTCGGTTTTATCTATGATTTCTTCTACTTCTTTCAAGCCTCTGTGTACATGGGGATGACTGTGCTCATGCTCATGGGTATGCCCGTGCGTGTGTTCATGTATTTGGGTATGCTCTGCGTTGTTTCCGTGCAGATAATCCATATCGTGGTCATGGTTTTCATATTCACTGCCTAACTCTACCAGAAAGTCCTGCACATCCAGTCCCGATTTTTTAACCCTTCTCAGCTTTATACCAAACCCCTCTAAAGGAATAGTCGCAAGTGTCTGCATGAGTACATCCGTGTCGGCACCCAAATCTATAAGTGCCGCTACCGTCATATCTCCGCTTATTCCGCTTCCGCATTCAAAATATAATTTTTTCATTTATGTATACCCTCCGTCCGATTTATTTTAACACATCAGAAATTACTTTTGAATACTTTTTTAGCCTTTATTTCTCCCGTCATAGGGTGTATATTTTCTATATAAGTTATAAAATATGGATGTACGGAGCAACAAAATACAACGGTACAGGCTCATAAATTTAAAGGGAGGTATGAATATGCGTGAAACAGTACTTATTACGGGAGCATCAAGCGGACTCGGTCTTGAATTTGCAAAAATATTTGCATACAAAAGATGTAATCTTGTACTTGTTGCAAGAAATGAAGAAAAGCTTCTGGAAATAAAAAAGAAGCTCGAAAAGAAATATGACACACACGTTGAGGTTTTTCCTCAGGATTTAACCGGAGAGGACGCCGCAAAAAACATCTATTACTTTACATCTTCAAAGGGAATTGATATTGACATACTTGTAAATAATGCGGGATTTGGAGACTTTGGAAAATTTTCCGAATCCGATTTAAAAAAGCAGACGGACATGATAGAAGTAAACGTAACTTCGCTTGTAAAATTATGCCGTCTCTATGTGAGACCAATGATTAAGCAGAAATATGGAAGAATTTTAAATGTTTCATCAATAGCTGCCTTTCAGCCGGGACCTCTTATGCCCGTCTACTACTCCACAAAGGCATTTGTACTTTCCTTTACGGAAGCTCTTTCAGTGGAATTAAGAGGCACGGGAGTTCATGTCACTGCCCTCTGCCCCGGCCCTACCGTAACAGACTTTGCCAACAGGGCAAATCTCGAACACTCGGGACTTTTCAAAAACCTAAAGAACGCCTCTGCAAGAGACGTATGCATTTACGGCTATAAACAGATGATGAAAAATAAGGTCGTTGTAATTCCGGGTAAATTAAACAAACTCGGCATAATGGCATCAAAGCATCTTCCAAGAAGCATAGTAAAATACGCTGTATATCTGATTCAGAAGTAGGCAGAGGATATATTTTTCTTACGTACAAAATATCGAAACTTACTGTATGTTATATAAGCAGATGTCAGCTTATATAATATACAATAAGTTCATTCGTTTTGTTCATAAAAAATATAGATTTAATCTTCTACAGCTCCTCAGAGTTTTCTATGGATTCAAAGAATTCTTTCAACACTTCCCTCGCGTCCTGTATCTTAAGCTTATCCTGCGTATCCAGTACGCTTTCAAATTCCATGATTCTGCTTTCAATCAGTCTTCGCATGTCTCCCACTGCCTCTTCATAAAGTCTTTCTCCTTTAAAAAGAAGGAGTTTGTTTTCTTCCTGTTCTCTTGGGGGGATTTTTAATTCTGCAAGTGAAGCAAGTCTTTCTTCGATTTCCTCATCTGTCATGTCTGTTTCTTCATTTTTTATTACCATACGCTTTGTAACTTTGGTAGAGACTACCTTTACTATGACCTCAAGTATGGAATTTACGTCATAAGTATATGTTATGTCAACTGCTTCCTTGCCCTCAGGGCCGATTGGTACAGGTACATTTATTTCTCCAAGGTATACATTATTAATAGAAAGTCTGCTTTCTCCCTGAAGTATCTGTACTCTGATATTTGTCTGGTTATCGCTTGCAGTGTATACTCTTTCCGTACGGCTTACCGGTATTACTGTGTTTCTCTCTATTATAGGCAGATAATGCCCCGGCTCCTTATATCCGCCCTGACGTGTGACGCACACTTCCGTACCAAGGGTAAACGGACATACATCAGTAAGCACCATTTCCTTTACTGCTTCATTTCTTTCCTTCATCGCAGCCTGCATTGCAGCGCCTACGGCTACTACTTCATCAGGATTTATGCTCGTATTTGGGATTCTTCCGAAAAGCCTGCTGACAAACCTTCTTACTATGGAGAGTTTTGTGGCACCGCCTACAAGAATAACCTCATCAATATCCTTAAGCTTAATACCTGCATCTTTAAGGCTTCTTTCCACAGGCTTTTTAATCTTATTTAAAAGAATCTGGCATGAAGCTTCGTAATCATCTTCATTTACCTCATACTCATATACTTCATCACCGATTTTACACTTCATTACAGAAGTTTTACTGTCGGCAAATCCCATCTTGCAGAGCTCTGCCGCTCTTATTATATGGGACATGGTTTTCCTGTCAATGTCCTTTTCGTCCAACTCTTTTTCACGCAAAAACATCTGCACAAGTACCTGTGTGAAATCTTCACCACCTAAATAATTATCTCCGGCAACTGCCCTTACTTCCATAATATTGTGGTAAAGCTCCAGAATAGATACATCAAATGTTCCGCCTCCAAGGTCAAATACCAGAAACTTTGTATCTGCATTTTTCTTATCCAGTCCATAGGCAATGGCTGCGGCAGTAGGCTCACTTACTATACGTTCTACTATAAAGCCTGCCATCTCCCCTGCTTTTTTTGTTGCCTTTCTCTGTGCATCGTTAAAATAAGCAGGAACGCTTATAACCGCTTCCTCTATTTCAGTTTCAAGATAAGCTTCTGCATCCTCTTTGAGAGATTTAAGGATAATACTTGAAAGCTCCACTGCAGAAAACTCCTTTTCTCCGAGATGAAATACCTTGTTTGTTCCCATGCTTCTTTTAAATACGGAAACTGTATCATCAGGATATGTACTTTTTCTTTCTCTTGCAGTCTCACCCACATAGACATTATTATCTTTGTCAACGCTTATAACTGATGGTGTAAGATGTTTTCCCAGTTTATTGGGTATTATTACTGCCTTCTCACCATCAAAATATGATATAAGACTGTTTGTTGTACCTAAATCAATTCCTACTATCATTTTTTCTTTAACCTCTTTAAACTTTCCTCACATTCACGGTCATATCCGACCAATTTTAATGCCTGTGAATATGAAAGAATTGCTTCATCATTTTTACCTTCTGCCTCAAGAAGTTTACCCATTTCTATATATGCGTCAGCACATTTCCCGTAAAAACAGCCTGCACATCTTACTGAGCCAAGCGCTTTATTTAAATATTCTCTTGCCTTTAAATAATTTTTCCTTACCCGCTCAACTCTTGCCAGTGCCACATAATCTTCCGGAGTAGAAGGATTTCCTATTCTATTTAAACATTGCTTTATATATCTCTGTACGCGTCCGGCAGATGCAAACTGTCTGGATGCCACTTCGGCAAGCTCGCTGTAATAATTATTCTCATTATTCTTATCCGCTTCTACCGCCTGCAGATAATATTTTTCTGCTTTTGCATACTTGCCTTTTTGCATATACATTTCGGCAATGACTGAGTAAAAACTGCTGTCGGCAAGCTTGTTTTTTTCTGCTCTTGCAAGTACCTTCAAGGCATGTTCCAGATTTCCGGTATCAAGAGCCTGTCTTAACACCCTGTAATACACGGACCTTCTGTCATCCTCATCTTCTATTTTTGCTTTGGCAAGAATGTCGGCGGCTTCCACGATACGCTTCATTCTCTGCAAAAGTCTTGAATACCTAATCACAATGTCTGCTTCATTGTCATATTTCTCCATACATTCCAGATATACCTTTTCGGCATCGGAAAATCTCATCAGACATTCAAAACTAAGTGCCTTTTGAAGCATAACTTCTTTTATATAATTTTCATTTATAACAGGCAGGGCTTTATCCAGATATGTTAATGCCTCCTCATAATCGCCCATTATATTTGAAGTAACTCCCAAAAGCTTTAAAATATATCCGTTTCCCTTGTTTAGAGCAAAAGCCTTGAGAAAATCTTCCTTTGCTTCTTTATAAAGTCTTTTGTATTTATAAAGAATTCCTCTGTTAAAATAATAATAATCATCATCAGGAGATATTTCAAGATGAATGGTAAATTGCTCAATAGCCTGATTTATCATCATTTTTTCTTTATATATAAGACCAAGAAGCGCGTGTCCGATACGGGTTTCAGGATATATGTCTATAAGCTCATTATATATCCTCATGGCTTCATCTTTATTATCTTTTTCTTCATAACATGTAGCCCAGAGTGAGTAAAATCTGTCATAATCCTTTTCTGTCACATCAGATTTTTCATCCACAATATTTTTATGTATTTCTTCAAGCATTTTAACTGCATCATCATAGTTTTTGTCACGCTCAATAAGAAGTCTTGCACTGTACATTTTCATTATATCAGATGCTATATCGAGTGCACTATATCTGTTAATTACAGCCTGAACATTATCATAAGCTTTAACATTAAAGAATATCTTTATTTCGGTCTTATAAGGATTAATTATATACGGGTATATTCTGATTGCCTTTTCGCAGACATCCAGGGCTTCCCTGTACATTCCCATTTCATACAATGACTTAGCCTTATAATCATGAGCCGTGTAGCTTACTTTGTCCCTTTTTTCAAGCTCGTTGCACATTTCAATACACTTTTCATAATTTTTCTTTTCAAATTCCAGCTCACATTTTGCCTCATATGAAAGGATAATTTCTTCATGCTCATGTGCCAAAGCATAATCTATATATTCTTCTGCCTTTTCATAATCTGCTTTTTTCAGATAGCAGTCACCTATAAGGAAATTTACATACGGATAGCGTTTTTTCTTTTTTAACGTCTCCTCACTGTCATCATTTTCATCAAGTTTTTCTATTTCTTTTTTCCATATTTCAAAACAGGAAAGAGCCTCATCAATATCATTTAAACAAAGATAAGACCTGCCCTTTACGTTATTATATTCACACATATTTTCCGAATCGGGTTTGAAACTGTCCAGAATATCCACAGCCTCTGCAAATTTATAGCTCTGGTAATAAGACCATGCCATTTCCATTCGGATTTTATTATCTTCAGGGTTTTCCTCAAGTTTTTCTTTATAATTATTTATTATACCTTCATTTGCCTGAAGAAGACCGGCAATCACGACATTATCATAATGATTTACCTTCATAAGTTCTATGAAAATATCTCTTGCCTTCTCAAATTCATTTTTAAGCAAATAAATTTCTGCTTTTTTATATCTTGTGGTATTGTCGTCAGGGTTTAGTTTAAAGGCTTCTTCATAGCACTTTTCAGCAGTATCAATATCTGAAAGTTCCAGATATACATCACCTCTGCAAATTATAATCCGCATTTTATCAGGATATTTCACATATAATGAATCAATAATTTCCCTTGCTTTTTCATTTTCACCCTTTTGCTGCAGATTTCTCACCTTAAGCAAATCTAAAAACGGATTATATACATCGCTTTCCGAAAGCTCGGAAATAAGCTTATCCTGATCCTCAATTTTCTGATTTCTTACAGCAGATTCCAGCTTGTAATACTTATTTATATACGAATCATAATCTGCATACGGGTCTCCTTCAAAAAGGCTGTAGTCGAGCAAATCATCATAAATTGAATTATTTATTATATAATCTATAAAATCTGAAGTATATCTTTCCGAAAGCTCATCCTTTCTTTCATCAATGGAATACTGATTCACAAGCAGTTTAAATACAGGGCTTGGAAGCTGATAATTTTCCGAAATGAACTTTAATATTATATCCAGCGCTTCCTCAGAAGTATCCAGAGATATGCAGTAATCCGTATTTAAAATTTTTCTCCATTCATCTACGGATATTCTTCTATAAAAATTTGCATAGAGCTCCTTCAGGGTGTCATACAATTTTTCGGAAAGCGTTTCCGTTTTTTCTGTTTCAGCAGCAGCTTCTTCTGCTTCATCAGCATAATTATTTGCCTCGTCAAATGCCCTTCTGAGCTCCATAAATCCCTGAGCGTCATCCTCAGGATTTACAAAAGTAAGCTTCTCTCTGTATGCCCTTTTTATTTCATTTTTATCCTTGGTTTTTTCTATATCTAAAACTTTCCAAATATCCACTAAACATTTCCCCTCAATAATTTTCTAATACGTTAAATAAGGCAGGCACCTTTATGCCCGCCTCATAATGTCTGCTAAATTCTATAAAGATTCCTCAAGTGTTTCTCTTATGGCCTTAATAAAATTCTCACTGTTAAGTACTGTAACATCTTTAAGTGAAGTTATAAGGGCAAGGTCTTTTGTCATCTTTCCGTCTTCAATAGTCTTAATTGTCGCCTTTTCAAGCTTGTCAGCAAATTCAGAAAGTTCAGGAAGGTTGTCTAACTCTCCTCTCTTTCTTAAAGCACCTGTCCATGCAAAAATAGTTGCAACTGAGTTAGTTGAAGTTTCCTCACCCTTTAAGTGCTTGTAATAATGTCTCTGCACTGTTCCGTGTGCCGCTTCATACTCATAATTTCCATCAGGTGAAACAAGTACCGAAGTCATCATTGCAAGTGAGCCGCATGCTGAAGATATCATATCACTCATAACATCTCCGTCATAATTCTTGCATGCCCATATGTATCCGCCTTTAGACTTCATAACTCTGGCTACGGCATCATCAATTAAAGTATAGAAATACTCAATTCCTGCAGCATCAAATTTTTCTTTGTACTCGGCATCAAATATTTCCTGGAATATATCCTTAAATGTATGGTCATATTTCTTTGATATGGTGTCCTTTGTGGCAAACCATAAATCCTGTTTTGTATCAAGTGCATAATTAAAACAGCTTCTTGCAAAGCTTTCTATAGACTTATTTATATTATGCATACCCTGAATAATTCCGGCTGAATCAAACTCATGAATAAGCTCTCTGGTTTCTGTTCCGTCTGCTGCAGTAAATACAAGCTCTGCTTTTCCCGGTCCCGGAATCTTCATCTCAGTTCCCTTATATACATCACCATATGCATGACGTGCAATGGTTATAGGTTTCTCCCAGTTCTTAACACAAGGCTCAATTCCCTTTACCTGTATAGGAGCACGGAATACTGTTCCGTCCAAGATAGCTCTTATTGTTCCGTTAGGGCTCTTCCACATCTTCTTTAAATCATACTCTGTCATTCTTGCAGCATTAGGAGTAATGGTCGCACATTTAACTGCAACTCCGTATTTCTTAGTAGCATATGCCGAATCAAAAGTTACTTTATCATCAGTCTCATTTCTATAGTCAAGTCCCAAATCATAATATTCGGTCTTTAAGTCAATAAAAGGAAGGAGCAGTTCATCCTTTATCATCTTCCAGAGAATACGTGTCATCTCATCTCCGTCCATCTCTACAAGCGGAGTAGTCATTTTAATTTTTTCCATACATTTAAACCTCCTAAAATTATCTTCAACAGATATTTTAACACTTAGGATTTTAATTATCCACTTATTTTAGCAGGAATTTGATACTAATTACTTAACTCTCGAAGATATTCTTCCATAACTTTAATAACTCCCTGATTTTCTCTGGTATCTGCAACGTGCTTTGCCATATCCTTTACTTCCTGCCTTGCTCCACCTATTGCATAGCTTTCCTCTGCGCAGTATAACATATCCAAATCGTTTATATTGTCTCCGAATGCCATGGTTTCATCTTTCCTGATACCGAGTATGTCCATAAGGGCCTTAAGGGCAGTTCCCTTGTTGCTGTCAGGCCTCGTACAGTCCATCCACTGTATTCCCGCAGATGCAATTTTTATTCTCTTTTCCCATTTAGGTGAAAATCCTTCTTTTACAATGTTTTCTGCATTGTTATTATGATATATCGACATCTTTACTATGCGGTCAGAAACAGGCTGAGTCAAATCTCCTATTGCCTCTATGTCAAATTTATAAGAATATTTCATCCATTCATACATTTCACCTTTATCGGCACAGTATGACTTGTTAATTCCACAAAGCATAATATCACAGTCGGGAAGTTTTTTTGCATCATTAATCATTTCACATATCATATCGTGGTCCATTTCATATGCCTTTATTACATGGTTAATATCCCTCAGTATACCGCCGTTATCAGTAATATAATAAATATCATCCTTAACAGGCTCAAAAAGCCTCCTCAGGCTTGCAAACTGTCTTCCGCTTGCAGCAGCAAAAGTAATTCCGTGCCTTTTAAGCTCCTTAATTATATCATAAATACGTGTATCTATCCTGTCTGTTCCGTCGGGGACCAGTGTTCCGTCTACATCACTTGCAATAAGTTTAATCATTTTTCAATAAATCCTTTCAGGTTTTATATATAATGTTCCCTTAGATGTAACATATTATTTAATACCACATATTTTTGATATTGTAAATTCCAAATTAAGAGGTTTTTCTCCTGATATCATGTATTCCCCATGCACAGGCGCGCCCCATGAGTCATCTCCTCCGACACCCATCTGCTTTGCAATTATTCTGACCCATGTATAATTTACTTCAGGAAGCTCCTCCATATGTGTTGCATTATATATCTCATAAGCGCTGTATGGAAGCACGCTCATTTCAAACGGCTTATTTCCGGCAGAAAAGATAAGACCATTTCCTTTTCCGTCATGTACGGTAAGGTATCTCACTCCTGTTCTGTTTCCGCACTCCTGCGGATTTAAATAGCGTGACATATTACTCCGTACATCCTGCGCATAAACACCAAGTCTTGCTCCGCTCAATCTGTCAATATAATTTTCAAGAGGTCCCATTCCGTAATATGAAAACTTATTATACTCATCTTTTAACTTGAAATCCATAGCCATAAGAGGCATATGCGGCATGCCCTTTACTCCCGGATAATTTATATTTACTTTAATTTTTCCGTCATTTAAAACCTTATACATAACAGTATAAATGACCTTAGGGAATGACGCCGTCTCATATGAAAAGGATATTTCCGTACCGTCCTCTTTTTCATTTACGTTAATACCGTCTTTTTTTAGTCTTTTACATCTGCTTGCAACAAGCCACTGTCCTGCTTCAAAAGGAAAGCCTGCCCCTATGTCATTATCCGTAGACGCCCTGAAGAAGCTTACTTCAGGAAGCCTTGTGATATATTCCACACCGTCATATACAAGAGATGTAAGTCCTCCCTGGGACTTGTCAAACATAACGTGAAATCCGGCGCCACGGACTCCTATGCATACATCACCGTATATAATCTCAGCTTTTTCATAATTTTCTTCTGAATTAAATTCCTGACCGGACTTTTCACTTTCTACTTTAAATACCTCCTGAGCAAAGCAGATTTCATGTCCTTTTTCAGCCCATAAAGTATCTTCATTAAGAATTACGCTCATCTGGCATACATACTCTCCCGATACCTCAGGCTTCTCATTATATGTACATATTGTTTTTGATTCTCCCGGAAAAATCACTTCCTGCCTCAAATCCTCAGATATCATCTTTCCCTCTTTTTCAAGAGTAATTCTGAATATATACTTTTCTGTATCTTTAAAAAGATTATTATTTTTTATTTCAGCTTTTCCTGCTGACATACTGATTTTTATGTTGGAATAAAGCTGCTTTACCTCCTGCACCTTAGGAGAAGGAGTTCTGTCCGCATATACAATTCCGTCCGTACAAAATCCGTAATCAGTTGCACGGTCATCAAAATCTCCGCCATAGGCAAGCACTTCCCTGCCTTTTTCATCAGTCTTAATTAAAGCCTGGTCTATATAGTCCCATATAAAACCGCCCTGATAAGCATCATATTTATCTTCCAAATCCGTATAAAGCTTCATGCCCCCACAGGAATTTCCCATTGCATGTGTATACTCACAGCTTATATAAGGCTTACCTGTGTTCTTTTTTAAATACTCTTCTATTTCATCCGGTTTTGCATACATCCTGCTTTCCATATCGGATATATAATCATAACTTCTGTTATGAAATACTCCTTCATAATGCACAAGTCTGGACTTGTCTCTCTCATGGAAATATTCTGACATTGCCGCAATACAGTCTCCTGCATAGGACTCATTTCCACAGGACCAGATAAGTATGCTCGGATGGTTTTTATCTCTTTCCAACATGGATTTTGCTCTGTCAAGTACTGCCCCTTTCCATTCGGGAAGTGAGCCCGGTACATTCCATGACGGCTCACATACACCCATTTTCTGCCATGAGCCGTGACTCTCCAGATTTGCCTCATCAATAAGATATATACCGTATTTATCACACAGCCTGTACCAGTAAGAATTATTGGGATAATGACTTGTCCTGACTGCATTAATATTATTCTGCTTCAGAAACTTCACATCCCAGAGCATATCCTCACTGGTTATCGCACGTCCTCTTCTCATATTAAATTCATGACGGTTTACACCCTTAAATATAATTCTTTTTCCGTTGAGGCACATAATGCCGTTAAGCATTTCAAATCTTCTGAATCCTGCATCAGATGTAACAACCTCTGATAAATTACCGTCACTGTCATATACTTCAATAATAAGTTTATACAAATAAGGAATTTCGGCACTCCACGGTTTTACTTCAGGAATTTCAGTTTCAAATTCAGTAAGGCTGTTTAAAGCGGTATCCAGTTTAAAAACAGTATTTCCTTCTTCATCCTTCAATTTCACTCCTGCCCATGCATTTTTAAGCATGTCAGTACCGCCGGACAATTTAATCTCTGCCTTAAATTTTCCCGCTCCTGTGCCATAATCATAATCTGCATGAAGAAATATATCACTTACATGTATTTTCGGTACCGCATATAAAAATACGTCCCTGAATATTCCCGAAAATCTCCAGAAATCCTGGTCCTCTATCCAGCTTGCACTGCTTCTCTTATAGACTTCTACAGCCACTTTATTATCCGTATCCCTGACAAACTGCGTAATATTAAACTCCGCAGGGGTAAAGGTATCTTCTGAATATCCTATAAACTCTCCGTTAATCCACACGAAAAAAGCTGTTTCAACGCCTTGAAATGATATATATACATCGTTATTCTTAAGCTCATCGTTTAAATCAAAATATTTCACATAACTTCCCACAGGATTATATTTTTTTGAAACATGTGGCGGTCTTAAGAATTCCTGACCGTCCCACGGATACATGGCATTGATATAATGACACCTGTCGTAGCCCTGAAGTTCAATATGTCCCGGCACCTGTATTTCATCAAAGTCCGAAATATCATAATCCTCCTTATAAAAGTCAGCCTTTCTTTGTGAAGGATTTTCAGCATACGAAAATTTCCATGTACCGTTTAAGCTTTGAATAAATGAGCTGTCATCCTCCCTGCTCATATCTTCGTAATCTTTATAATAGAAATGGTCAGAATGTGCAGGCATTCTGTTCACCTCAAAAATTTCGGGATTTTCCAACCAGTCCAAATTAGCTTCCACTAAGCAATTTTCTCCTTTCAAATCCTAAAACATGAGAAACCTGCTCAATTTTATGTGAATAAGCTGATTTCTCATGTTTAGAATATAATTTATTATGTTTTTATATTGTATTTACAAATCTCATAAATGCTTCTCTTCCTTCAGGAGTGCATTTATAAACTCCTGCATCCTCAAGTACCTTAGTAAACGTAATTCCTACCTCTTTCTTAAGGATGTCCATAACATTATCCTTATTTATATCAGAATAATTATTTATAAATTTCTTAACCCAATCTGCATGCTTTTCAATTCTTTCATCAGAAGCAATATCTTTACCCTCCAGAATAAAATCTGCAACAAGGCTAAGCTCCTCCTTAAGTCTTGCCGGAAGTACCGCAAGTCCCATAACCTCTATAAGTCCGATGTTTTCTTTCTTAATGTTATGGTACTCACTGTGAGGATGATAATAGCCCAACGGACATTCCTCCGTGGTAATGTTATTTCTTAAGACTAAATCAAGCTCAAACTTTCCGTCCTTTTTCCTGGCAATAGGAGTGATTGTATTGTGAGGCTCTCCGTCTGTTTCAGCATATATAAATGCTTCCTCATCCGTATAGTTTCTCCATAAACCGAGTATATGGTCTCCAAGTTCTATAAGACGTTTGTCATCCTCATGTCTTATTCTTATAACCGACAGAGGCCATTTTACTATTCCTGCTTCTACATCCTCATAACCCGGTATTTCAAATTTCTTTTCATAAGGAGCTCTCTCCATGGCAAATTCATAATGTCCGCCCTGATAATGGTCATGGGAAAGTATTGAGCCGCCTACTATTGGAAGGTCTGCATTTGAGCCAAGGAAGTAATGCGGGAATATCTTTACAAAATCAAAAAGTTTTACAAAGGTATTCTTTTCAATCTTCATAGGTACATGCTGTCCGTTAAACACAATACAGTGCTCATTATAATATACATAAGGTGAATACTGGAAAAACCAGTCACTGTCATTGATTGTAATTGGAATTATCCTGTGATTCTGTCTTGCAGGGTGATTCAATCTTCCTGCATATCCCTCATTTTCCCTGCACAAAAGGCACTTAGGATAATTGCTTGCCTTAAGAAGCTTTGCGGCAGCTATTGCCTTTGGGTCTTTCTCAGGCTTTGAAAGGTTTACTGAAATATCCAGCACCCCGTATTCACTGTCAACCGTCCATCTCATATCCTTTTTAATTCTGTCCCGTCTTATATAATTTGTTGCCTGCGAAAAAGCATAATAATAATCAGTTGCCTTCTCAGGGGATTCTTCATATATTTTGTTAAATTTTTCAATTACCGTGGCAGGTCTTGGTGTAAGGCAGTTCATAATTTTTGTATCAAATAAATCACGGTATACAATTCCGTTTTCCTTCATTACACCGTTTTCATAAGCATAATCCAGAAGTTCATCCAGCACAGGCGCAAGCTCCACGTCTTTAAATTCCTTTTCTGAAGGCGTAAAGTCATCTTTACCTATTACTTCCAGAATCTGATTCAGGGTATAAGTTTTTTCACATTCCTGAATAAGCCCCTGCTCTATGCCGTACTGAACTAATTTTTCTACAGCTTCATCTACCATATCAAAATCCTCCATTACCTAAATCTTTACTTATCCATGTATCCGTCAGGATGTGTGCTGTGCCACTTCCATGCAGATGCAATAATCTCCTCTAAATCCGCATGCTCAGGCTTCCAGCCCAAAACTGTCTTTGCCTTTTCACTTGAAGCAATAAGCTGTGCAGGGTCACCTGCACGTCTCTCTGCCATTACCGCCTTAATTTCTTTTCCTGTTACCTTTCTTGCTGTTTCTATAACCTCATTTACGGTAAATCCTACGCCGTTTCCAAGATTAAATACATTGCTCTCATTTCCCTTCATAAGATAATCCACAGCAAGTATATGTGCCTGGGCAAGGTCCGTTACATGAATATAATCCCTTATACATGTTCCGTCCTTTGTATCATAATCATTTCCAAATACGGATATGGCTTCTCTCTTTCCGAGAGGCACCTGTAAAATAAGAGGAATGAGGTGTGTCTCAGGATGATGGTCCTCACCTATCTCTCCGCTCTTATGAGCACCGCAGGCATTGAAATAACGAAGAGCCACATATTTGAGTCCATGCGCAACGTCCGTCCATTTCATCATCTTTTCCATGGAAAGCTTCGTTTCACCATATGTATTTGTAGGCTCTGTTTTGTCTGTCTCAAGAATAGGCACTCTCTCAGGCTCTCCGTATGTCGCTGCCGTTGACGAAAATACTATTTTCTTTACGTCATGCTCTATCATAACCTCAAGAAGTACCTTTGTTCCATACAGGTTATTGTCATAATACTTAAGAGGATTTACCATACTTTCTCCGACAAGGGAATTTGCAGCAAAATGAATTACCGCATCTATATTTTCTTTATCAAATACGTTTGTAAGAAATTCCTTATCACGGATATCTCCCTTATAAAATTTTGCATCCTTATGTACTGCCTTGATGTGTCCTGTTTCCAGACTGTCAACTATAACTACGTCATCGCCCTTGTCAATAAGCTCATAAACCGTATGTGAGCCGATATATCCTGCACCGCCGCAAACTAATACTGTCATTTTATCTACCTCCCTAAAATCTGTGGTCCGTCTCCGATTTCAACCACATAGAAATCTGCCGCATATCCGATTTTATCTAAATATGTCTTACCTACGTTTTCCTTAAATTCAGGAATATTCTCTTCCTTTACTATGTTTACCGTACATCCTCCGAAGCCGGCGCCAGTCATTCTGGCTCCGATTACACCCTTCTGCTCCCATGCAGTTTCTACCAGTGTATCAAGCTCAGTTCCCGTAACCTCATAATCATCTCTTAATGAAACGTGGGAAGCATTCATTAGTCTTCCGAATTCAGCCAGGTCTCCTGCCTTTAAGACTTCCACAGCCTTCTTTGTTCTTATGTTTTCATATACGGCATGTCTCGCACGTTTAATTAAGATTTCATCTCCTATAAGCTCCTTGTTTGCTTCAAACTCTTCTTCCGAAAGCTCGCCAAGACTGCTTATATCAAGCTTTTTCTGAAGGAGTGAAAGTGCCTTTTCACATTCGCTTCTTCTTTCGTTATACTTACTGTCTCCAAGCCCCCTCTTTTTATTTGAACATGCAATTACAAGCTTTGCATCTCCCAGCTCCACAGGTGCATACTCATATTTAAGGGTATTAGTATCAAGATAAATAGCATGTCCTGCCTTTCCCATTGCTATTGCAAACTGGTCCATGATACCGCAGTTTACACCATTGAAATTATTTTCGGAATACTGTCCCATTAATGCTATATCCTGATTTGATATGTCTGAAAAACCAAATAAATCCTTAAGTATAAGTCCTGTAAGCACCTCTACCGAAGCAGATGAAGAAAGTCCTGAAGCATTCGGTATGTTTCCATAGATGAGCATGTCAAGTCCACTGTTAATGGTATAACCCTTCTCGTTATATGTCCAAATCATTCCCTTTGGATAATTGGTCCACTCTGCCTCCTTGTAACTCTTCAGGTCATCTAAAGAAGATTCAATCACACCCACGTCTTCAAAATTCATTGAATAAAATCTTAATTTGTTATCCTCTCTTTTTCTTGCCACTCCGTAAGTTCCAATCGTAAGTGCGCACGGAAAAACATGTCCGCCGTTATAATCCGTATGCTCACCAATGAGATTTACTCTGCCCGGTGAAAAATATTCCCGTATATCTCCTTCTCCGCCAAAAAGCTCCTTAAATTTTTCCAATAATTTCTCTTTCATTTCTACCTCCTGTTCTTAATTTTTAAATTATATGTTTTAATTGATTGTTTTATTTTTTTTATTTTCCGCCGAACAAAGCGAGGGGGACACCCGCAGCGCCATTGCGAAGCAATTTTCATGCGCTGCGTCCAAATTCATTTTATATGGTCAGTATAGCACATGCGCAATCGGTTTCGCAATAGTGTTTCTTTAGTTTTTTGAAAAACCTTGTTATATTTTCTTTTTTATTTTATAATTTATCAGTAATGAATGAAATCTGTGGCAAATTTGCATACCAATACAGAATCATAAAGGAGTTTCTATGAAATATACAGTAAAGAAAAACAAAAAAAACCGTACAGCTTTCAGGCTGCTTGGCGCAATTTGTATGCTGGTAGGAATTTTGCAGACCGGTATGCTGATTATGGGATATGGACGTGAACGCATCATAGGTAATATAATATGTATTTTTATCATGCTTTACGGTGCCTATCTTTTTTTCAGCACCTTTAAAAAGCAGTATTATGATATAACTTATTATTTTAATGATAATGATATTACCATTAAACACAAATACGGAAAAACCATTTATTCATATGAAGATGTAAATGATGTTTCAGTTGTTGTGCCCGATGAAGAAATGCTTTGCTATATGCTTCATCTGAAAATAAAGAATGATAATTTTGTTATTCCTTTTACATTTAAAAAAGATCTATGCGAAAAAATATACAACCATATAAATAACAAAATATCCGCAGAAAACTACTCAGAAAAACAGGTACAAAAAAATGAATGAAACACTTTTAAAAAAGCTCTATGACGATGATTTTATAAAAAATCTTGTATATCTTGAAGAAACAGATTCCACTAACAACGAAGCCATACGTCTTGCAAAGCAGGGAGCCCCTTCAGGTACTCTTGTAATTGCAGAAGCACAGACAAGTGGAAAGGGCAGAATGGGACGCTCATGGAATTCTCCACCAGGGACGGGAATATGGATGTCACTTCTTTTACGTCCTGAAATAAATGCTTCAAACTCCCCAAAAGTTACTCTTTTATCTGCGCTTGCAATAGTAAAAGCGCTTTCTGATTATGAGACTGCTGCCAAAATCAAATGGCCTAATGACATACTGATAAACAATAAAAAAATCTGCGGTATTCTGACAGAAATGGTATCCTGTGGAAATGATAATTATATTATTGTCGGAATGGGAATGAATGTAAGCACTAAAAGTTTTCCTGCAGAAATACAAAATATTGCAACATCTGTCCTTATAGAAACAGGAGTTACTCTTTGCAGAGAAAAACTTATAAGAAGTATAATGAATTATTTTAATATTTATTATAGAGATTTTCTTAAAACAGAATCACTATCTTTTATGACTGATGAATATAATTCATATCTTATTAACAGGGATAATCCGGTAATACTATCCTCACAGAATGTCGACTTCCCGGATAATCCTTATACTGCAATCGGCATAAATAAAGAGGGAGCTCTTATTGTTATGGATAAACATAATACCCTGCATGAGATAACCTCAGGAGAAATTTCCGTCAGAGGTGTATACGGCTACGGAGTATAAAATCAAGAAAAAGCAGATTGATGATATCATGTTATCACCAATCTGCTTTTTCATATATACATCAAATTAAATAAACTCTTGATTTTCTTTTTTATCTTACGTCTCTGTATATTATATCTTCCCTGCCCGGTCCGTTTGAAATCATGGTAATAGGGAATCCAATCTTCTCTTCTGCAAATTCAATATACTTTCTGCAGTTCTCAGGAAGGTCTTCATATTTCTTAATTCCTCTGATATCACACTTCCAGCCCGGAAGAACTTCATATACAGGCTTTGCCTTTTCAAGCTTTGTCGTAGTAGGGAATTCGTCTGTCACAACACCGTCTATTTCATAACCTACACATACAGGTATTTCATCTAAATATCCGAGTACGTCAAGTACTGTAAATGCCACGTCAGTTGTTCCCTGAATACGGCATCCGTACTTTGAAGCTACTGCGTCAAACCAGCCCATACGCCTTGGTCTTCCTGTTGTTGCGCCATACTCTCCGCCGTCTCCTCCGCGTCTTCTGAGCTCATCTGCTTCCTCTCCGAAAATCTCGCTTACAAATGCTCCTGCACCTACGGCACTTGAATATGCCTTTACCACAGTTACTATTTTCTTTATTTCATATGGAGGAAGTCCTGCACCTATGGCTCCATAAGCAGCCAGTGTTGAAGAAGAAGTAACCATAGGATAAATTCCGTGGTCAGGGTCCTTAAGGGAGCCAAGCTGTCCCTCAAGCAGTATGTTCTTTCCTTCCTTTAAAGCCTTCCAGAGATAAGCAGATACATCACATACATATGGCTCTACCATCTTCTTATATTCCATAAGTGTATTAAAGGTCTCCTCTATGTCTATTGCCGGCTTATTATATAAATGCTCAAGCAAAACATTTTTCTGCACGGTAACTCTCTCCAGCTTCTCACGAAGAAGTTCTTCATCAAAGAGCTCACTTACCTGAAATCCTATTTTTGCATATTTATCTGAATAAAAAGGCGCAATTCCTGACTTTGTTGAGCCAAAGGATTTTCCTGCAAGTCTTTCTTCCTCATATACGTCAAAAAGTACATGATAAGGCATTACAATCTGTGCCCTGTCAGATACAAGAATTTTCGGAGCAGGAACACCCTTATCTGTTATAGACTTAATTTCCTGAAAAAGAAGAGGTATATTAAGAGCTACGCCATTGCCTATTATACTGGTAGTATGATTATAGAAAACTCCCGAAGGAAGCGTATGCAGCGCAAATTTTCCGTAATTGTTTACTATTGTATGTCCGGCATTTGCTCCTCCCTGAAATCTTATAATAATATCAGCCTTTTCGGCAAGCATATCAGTTATTTTTCCTTTACCTTCGTCACCCCAGTTGGCTCCTACTATAGCTGTTACCATATTACTCCTCCTCTATACGTTTATCTCGGCTGTCATACCAAGTAATTTTTTATTTTCTTCAAGCAGAGGATTTATAACCTCTGTAATAAACTCTTCCGTCTGCTGAGGTGCACGTCCCACATATTTTTCAGGCTTCATTATTGCCTGAAGCTCCTCTAAGGTCATGCCGAAAGCAGGGTCATTTGCAATTCTCTGAAGAAGGTCATTAGGCTTGCCTTCTTTTTTAACAACGGCTCCTGCCTCCATGGAATAAGTTCTTATCTTTTCATGAAGCTCCTGTCTGTTTCCGCCTGCTTTAGCAGCATCCATCATAATATTTTCAGTTGCCATGAACGGTATCTCACTCATAAATCTCTGATAAATAACCTTATCATATACTACAAGTCCGTCCACGACATTTAAATATAAATCTAAGATTCCGTCTACTGCAAGAAATGCTTCAGGAATGGATATCCTCTTGTTTGCAGAGTCATCAAGAGTCCTTTCAAACCACTGTGTAGCCGCAGTGATTGCAGGATTAATTGCGTCTGCTATCACATAATTTGCAAGTGAAGCAATTCTTTCACTTCTCATCGGATTTCTCTTATATGCCATTGCTGATGAGCCAATCTGATTCTTTTCAAACGGCTCTTCTATCTCTTTTAAGTGCTGAAGAAGTCTTATGTCATTTGAAAACTTATGAGCACTCTGGGCAATTCCGCTAAGTACATTCAATATTCTGGAATCAACCTTTCTTGAATAGGTCTGTCCCGATACAGGATAACATCCCTCAAATCCCATTTTTTCCGCAATAATCTTATCAATCTTTCTTACGGTTTCATGATCTCCGTTAAAAAGCTCTAAGAAGCTTGCCTGAGTTCCTGTAGTTCCCTTTGAGCCAAGTAACTTCTGACCTTCGATAATATAATCTATATCCTGCAGGTCCATATATAAATCCTGAAGCCAGAGTGTTGCCCTCTTTCCTACCGTAGTAGGCTGTGCAGGCTGAAAATGAGTAAATGCCAGTGTAGGTAAATCCTTATAATTCATGGCAAATTTTGAAAGCTCTGAAATTACATTTATGAGCTTCTTTCTGACAAGCTTTAAAGCCTCTGTCATTACAATTATATCTGTATTATCCCCTACATAGCAGCTTGTTGCTCCCAGATGTATAATTCCGGCAGCCTTAGGGCACTGCTGTCCGTATGCATATACATGAGACATTACATCATGGCGCACCTCTTTTTCACGGGCCTTTGCCACTTCATAATTTATATCCTCGGCATGAGCCTTCAGCTCATCTATCATCTCATCCGTAATACGGGGATTTCCCTGTTCATCAGAGAGTCCCAACTCCTTCTCTGTCTCTGCAAGAGCAATCCAAAGCCTTCTCCATGTTTTAAATTTCATATCAGGAGAAAAAATATACTGCATTTCTTTACTCGCATACCTCTCTGACAAAGGACTTACATATTTATCATTCAATTTAATATACCTCCACTATTTATCATATTCGCCTCTTATATCTTCCTCAGGCGGCTCCATAGGCCATTTACCCGTAAAGCATCCGTGACAGTACTGTCTGCCTCCTGAAAGCTCAGGAAGCCTGTCTATCTCAAGATATGCAAGAGAATCAGCTCCTATAATTTTACATATCTCATCTATTGTTCTTCCATAAGCAATAAGCTGACTGCTGTCAGGAATGTCCGTTCCGAAATAACACGGATGAAGAAATGGCGGAGAGGATATTCTTACATGTACCTCAGTTGCTCCTGCTTCCTTTAACATTCCTACTATTCTGTCACTTGTGGTGCCTCTTACTATGGAATCATCTATCATTATTACTCTTTTTCCCTTAATGGCATCCTTTAAGACATTGAGCTTCACCCTTACGCTGGATTCTCTCTGACTCTGTTTAGGCTTAATGAATGTCCTTCCCACATAGCCGTTTTTAACAAATGCTGTGCCATATGGAATTCCTGATTCAAGCGAATATCCCAGTGCCGCGGCATTTCCGGATTCCGGAACTCCGACAACAAGGTCTGCCTCCACGGGGCTGTCCTTTGCAAGACATCTTCCTGCAATAATTCTTGACTCGTAAACACTCATTCCATCAAAAATTGTATCAGGTCTTGCAAAATATATATACTCAAATATGCATCTTCCATGCTCTTCCTGGCAGAGATTATCATAAGACACTATTCCCTTTTCAGGAGATATCACAACAACCTCACCCGGTCTTACGTCTCTTACAAACTCAGCTCCAACCGTATCAAGTGCGCATGTTTCGGATGCAAGTATATAAGCATTGTCACGCTTACCTATGCAAAGTGGTCTGAATCCAAACGGGTCCCTCGCCCCGATGAGCTTTCTCGGACTCATTACTATAAGAGAATATGAGCCCTTAATTTTTTTCAGTGTTTTAATAAGAGCCTCTTCAACAGTATTTGAATTAACTCTTTCTCTTGCGATGTGATACGCTATTACCTCAGAATCTATGGTTGTCTGAAAAATAGCACCTGAATATGCAAGCTCCCTTCTTAATTCAGGAGCGTTTACAAGATTTCCGTTATGGGCAAGTGCCAGTGTTCCTTTAATATAATTAAGTACAAGAGGCTGTGCGTTTTCTCTTGTACTTGCCCCCGCCGTTGAATACCGTGTATGTCCAACACCTATGTTTCCTTTAAGCTTTTCCAATGAATCATGTGTAAATACCTCATTTACAAGACCCATTCCCTTGTTTGATAATACCTTCCCTTTTGGTCCCTCCGTATCGGACACTGCTATGCCGCAGCTTTCCTGACCTCTGTGCTGCAATGCAAACAAGCCATAATATATCGTGCCTGCCACATCGTTGCCGTCAAAGTCATAAATCCCGAATACTCCACATTCCTCATGTGGTCTGTCATCTTCATAGTTAAACATTGTATTATCCATTTTGTAAAAGCCTTTCTATAATTAAATAAGTCCGATTCTCTTTGCGATTTCTATATATGCCTCTTCAACATTTCCCAAATCTCTTCTGAATCTGTCCTTATCCAGCTTTTCATGTGTAGTGCTGTCCCAGAAACGACAGGTATCAGGTGAAATCTCATCCGCTAAAATGATTTCTCCGTGATATCTTCCGAATTCCACCTTAAAGTCAATCAAATCAATATTCTTTTCCTTAAAATACTCAAGAAGTATTTCATTTATCTTAAATACGAGCTCTGTAATTTTGTCAATTTCTTCCCTTGTTGCGGCGCCTATTGCTATTGCATAGTAATCATTTATCATCGGGTCTCCGAGCTCATCATTCTTATATGAAAATTCCAGAGTAGGTGCAAGCAATTTTACGCCTTCTTCTATTCCAAGCTTCTTGGAAAAGCTTCCTGCTGCCACATTACGTACAATCACCTCGAGAGGAACGATTTCAACCTTTCTTACAAAGGTTTCCCGGTCATTTATCTCTTCAAGATAATGAGTAGGAATACCTTTTTCTTCGAGCATTCTGAATATAAGGTTTGTCATCCTGTTATTTATTACGCCCTTACCTACAATGGTACCTTTCTTTTCCCCATTAAATGCCGTGGCGTCATCCTTATAAGAAACCATAAGGATATCGTCATTATCCGTTGTGTATACCTTCTTTGCCTTTCCTTCGTACAGCAGTTCTTTCTTTTCCATCTGCAAATACCTGTCCTTTCAGAAAAATTTCTTCAACAATTTGCGAAGCGATTTTTTATGAGTGCGTTTCCTCTTTAAAAACCACGGTTAAATTATGCCTTTTTCCATTTAATATGTCAATAAGATTTACTTACCAAGATAAACTTTTAATGCTTCTTCCCAATCCATAAACTTAAAATCTGTGGTTAATCTTAGCATATAATTGTCTAATACGGAATACGCCGGTCTCTTTGTAGGCGACGGATATTTATCTGAGGTAATTCTGTTTACTTTTGTATCAAGTCCTGAAAGCTCAAATATTTTCTCTGCAAAATCTGCCCATGAGCAAATACCTTCACATGTTCCGTGATAAATTCCGTAATTTTCCGTAGGCTCCAGATAATGAATCATTTTGGCAAGCTCTGTTGCACTTGTAGGGGAGCCTATCTGGTCACACACCACATTTACTTCACTGTTTTTTTCTGCAAGACTCAGCATTGTCTTTACAAAATTTTTGCCGTCTCCATAAAGCCATGCCGTCCTTATAATGAAAAACTTATCACCAAACTGTTTTACAAAATTTTCTCCCTCAGCCTTTGTTTTTCCGTATGCACTCTGCGGAGCCACATCATCATACTCCCTGTAAGGTCTTGTTCCTTCTCCGCTGAATACATAGTCTGTTGAAACATGAATGAATTTAGCATTGACTTTTTTTGCCGCTATACTTAAGTTTCTCGGACCTATTGCATTAATTTTATATGCCGTATCAAATTGGGTTTCACATGCATCCACTGCCGTAAATGCCGCACAGTTAATTATTACATCAGGATTTACTTCCTCTGTAAATTTAATAACCTCTGCAACATCAGTGATATCAAGTTCCCCTACATCAGTATTTACAAGAACAGTTTCTTTTTCCGTCTCGTATTCTTTATTTATGGCTCTTCCCAACTGTCCGTTGCATCCGGTAATAAGTATTTTTTTCATTTCATGCCTCCTTAAAATTTCCATCCCCACCTCATAAAATATTTAAACATTGAGGTGAGAAATCTTTTAATTCCTAAAATGTTTCCTGTATTTTCCCTGTTCCAGTCATGATACACTTCCGTTTCCGTATCAAATACTATTTTATATCCACATCCGAGTACCTTTTTTGAAAGGTCTGCATCCTCGAAATACATATAATACATTTCACTGAAGCCTTTAAGTTTTTTTAATAATTTAGTAGGCGCCGCAAAAAAACAGCCCGTACAAAATTCCACGGAGGAAGGTGCATCAAAGCAATCCTCCTGCCTTGTATATTCCCTTCTGTACCTTTTAAGTCCCGGAAGTTTACTTAATATTACATATCTTATCGAAGGAGGTCTTTTAGGAAGAAACTGTTCCGTTCCGTCTGTATTAAGTACTCTGGGAGTTACAAGACCCGTCCCCTTATTTTCTTTAAGATAATCGGCAAGAATTTTAATTGTATTCTCCTTAAGGTATATATCAGGATTTATTACAAAATGTACATCTGAAGTAACCTCTTTAAGTACACTGTTATGTCCATACCCAAACCCCCGGTTTTTCTTATTTCTTATCAGAACTGCCTCAGGGAATTTTTCTTCAACTATGTCTGGAGTGCCATCTGATGAATTATTGTCAAATACATACAGCTTAAACTCCACGTCCTTAGTAAATTTAAAAATAGATTCTATACATTTTTCTATTGTTTCACTGTCATTATATGTTACTATACAGCCGCTTATCCTCATATTTTTCTCCTGAACAGCATTTATCAGCACCAGAAAATCTGCATTAGTTTTTTTAATTTTCCGTATTTATACATATTATATTTTTTGAAGAATACACGTCTTTCATGCGAACTCTTATAAAGAAGTCCGGCATATTCCTCTAAAAACGCTCTTTTCTTTTCATCAACCTTTTTAAGCTCTTCTTTATAAAGGGATACTATATATTCTGCCTGTCTGTAATTAGCCTCCATTCCGCTTCTGAAATTCTTTTTACCTTCATGAAATCTGTGAAGCATATATCTGAGACTTTTTGCATTCTGGGCACCTATCTCATTATCGCCATGCTGTCTGTAGCACACAGTGGGTTTATTCAAGAGACCGACATGTCCGAAAAGTGCAGCCAGACATGCTGCAAAATGGTCGTGCATTACTATTTTTTCATTTTCATCTGCACGTTTTAAAAGAGTAAGAAGTGCCTTGTTTATAATCACGGTACAACCCGTAACACTGTTTTGAAGCAATATGTTTTTAAGGCTGTCTTTTCTGGGCAGATTCATATATTCTATAAGTGAATCGGAAATAATTTTACCTTCTTCTGACATAACGGCCAAATCCGTATGCACCATAAGAGGTATGTCCTTTCCAAACTTATTTTCCATCTTCAAAATTGCTTTTATGGATTCTTTTACCTTATCGGGCTCCCATATGTCGTCCTGGTCACAAAACATTACATAATCAGCATCAGAACATTTAATAAGCCTCATGAAGTTATTCTTGGCCGAGCCTGACGCCCCTTTATCAGAAAGGAGCACTATTTCCCTGTCTTTTCTGTCATTTATTATTTCCCTTATTATGTCACATGTACTGTCTGTTGAAGCGTCATCCCTTATTACGATGCGAAAATCCCCGCACGTCTGTATAAGCAGGGATTCGAGCTGCTCCCTTATAAATTTTTCCCCATTATATGTTGCCAAAAGAATATCTGTCATTTTACAGATACCTCCTACATGCTTCCATCCTTAAGTTCGACTTCATCCTCTGTAATAAAATCAACAAACTGAATGTTTTCATCCATTGTAAATGCCTCGGTGGAATCCTTTTTAAAAATTACTATAAGTGTCTGAAAAAGGAGTTTTATATCCAGCCAGAAACTATATTCTTCTATATACATGAGGTCAAGCACCAGCTTGTCCCTCGGCGAGGTATTATATTTTCCTGCTATCTGTGCATAGCCGGTTATTCCTGCCTTAACCCTGAGTCTGTATTCAAATTCAGGAAGGGTTGTTGTATAGTTAAATATATTTGCAAGCATTTCAGGTCTTGGTCCAACTACACTCATATCACCCTTTAATACATTTATAAACTGTGGTATTTCATCAATTCTGAAGCGTCTTAAAACACGGCCCACTTTTGTTATTCTGTCATCATTTTCCACTGAAACATAATTATCCACGTCTTCTTTCATGGTGCGGAGCTTATATACGGAAAAAATCTTTCCGTCCCTTGTAGCCCTGTTCTGCTTAAAAAATATGCTTCCATTATCCTCTGCCTTTATTGCAATCACGGCAATTAAAAGAATAGGTGAAGATAAAGTCAGGGCAATCAAAGATATTACTATATCGGAAAATCTCTTTAATATTTTCTGTTCCATTGTAAGACCCTTTGAGGAAATACTCAGCATGGAAACATCATCTAAAATCACATGGTTTGCATTTCTCTCTACCACATCTGCCATACTGGGATTAAAATAAACATTTTTCATATTCTGATAACAGTATTCCACTATGAAAGTCCTGTCAGGCATCGGCACGTCATAAAGAAAAATCGTATCACTCTCATTGATATAATCCTTTAAATTACTTACCCTGTAATCAACTGCCTTACATACTTTATACTGAAGCTTATATTTTCTTACACCCCTTATAACCTCACAGAGACTTCTCTCTGACGAAGTTATTATAACGCATCTTTCGGGGTCATATATTTTGAAATACAAAGCATTTCCGCCATAGGTAAATATTGTAATTTCGAGAAACTGAAGCAGCATTATGACCACTAAAAGCCATGGCTGTTCAAAAGTAAACTTATGGTTATTTGCAGCATTGGTATTCATTATACAAAGCATGATATATGCAACCAGGTCCGTCATAACTGTTGCCAGAAAAAGAGAAATAATAATAGGCTTGCTTTTTCTTTTACCCACATCATAACTGCCGTATATCTTAATAAACATCAGCCCTGATATCAGATAGCTCACCAAAACTACGGCAGTCGTCCTTGTAACTTCAAGAAGCTGCCAGTTTTCAATGGCAAATAACCTGTAAAATGTCCAGAATACCAGAAAATATAAAATTGTCTTAAGAATGAACATAATACTTGTTCCAAATTTTCTTAATGTAACCTTCATAAAAAAATTATTCCTCGTGGCCCTTAGCCTTAATTACATTAACAACCTTATCCACATATATTTTACAGAGTTCATCAGTTTCAGCCTCTACCATTACCCTTATCACAGGCTCTGTACCGCTTTCCCTGATAAGTATTCTTCCGTCATCTCCAAGCGCCTCTTCAACCTCTTTTACCGCTGCCATTACGTCAGGGTCGCTTTTAGCCTCAGGCTTACTCTTTACCCTTACGTTTTTAAGGAGCTGCGGATATATTTTTACCGGTTTTACAAGATTGGATAAGCTCTCTTTTTTCTTCATCATAACTTCCATTATCTTAAGTGATGTAAGGACTCCGTCTCCGGTATTTGCATTTTCTGAAAAAATTATATGTCCTGACTGTTCACCACCAAGTATATAACCGTTATTTGCCATGCACTCATAAACATATTTATCGCCTACGGCTGTTTTTTCATAATTAATTCCTACAGCATCAAATGCCTTATAAAGTCCCATATTGGACATAACAGTGGTGACAACCGTATTTTTCTTTAATCTGCCTGCCTCTTTTAAATATAATCCGCAGATATAGAGGATTTTATCCCCATCTACTACTTCTCCCTTGTCATCTACTGCTATACATCTGTCTGCATCTCCGTCATATGCAAAACCTACATCCATATGCTTTTCCAAAACAAATCTCTGAAGTCCTTCTATGTGCGTCGAGCCGCAGTCGGTATTTATATTTTTGCCGTCAGGCTTATTGTTTATAACATATGTTTCGGCACCGAGTGCTTCAAAAACCCCTTTTGCCACGATATATGCTGCTCCATTGGCACAGTCAAGGGCTACTCTCATGTTTTTAAACGCACGGGTCGGCATGGTCATAAGATATGCCATATATCTGTTTCTACCCATAAAATAATCCACTGTACGTCCTATGTCTTCCTTAACCGCAAATGGTATTTCAGGGACTTCACCGTCAATGTATTTTTCTATAAGCTCCTCAACAGAAGCCTCCAACTTAAAGCCCTGTCCGTTAATTATTTTTATTCCGTTATCATAATAAGGGTTATGACTTGCAGATATCATAATTCCACAGTCAAATTCATCCGATTTTACAATATAAGAAATGCTGGGCGTAGGAGTTACATGCATAAGGTAAACGTCAGCTCCGCTTGCGGTAAGTCCTGCTACCAGAGAATATTCAAACATATAACTGGAGCGTCTTGTATCTTTACCTATTACTATCCTTGCTCTTTCACCTGTTTTATTTTTACCGTAATAATATCCTAAATATCTTCCTACTTTATATGCATGTTCAACAGTGAGAACAACATTTGCTTCTCCCCTGAATCCGTCTGTTCCGAAATACTTACCCAAGGCTCATATCTCCCTTCCATTTTTACACATTTACCATTGAATTATATTCTAAATTACCATTAATTTCAAGTGCCATATAAAAGGCGCCTAAAAAGGCGCCGTGTTCAGCTTTCATCTTCAGTTTTACCACTATTGTAAGTAGATTTATCCCAGAGCATAATGGAAAATGCCTTCTGGTTATTTATAATCTCTGATTTTAAATATTCCCCTCCATATTCTCCGTCTAATGCCCATGGAATTTCCACATCGGATTCAATTACTATTCTTTTTGCCTTTTCATAAAATATAAGCTCATCATCCATTTCATTTGTAACAATAGAATATAATATCCTGCTTAATTCAGCCGGATTTTGAGGTTTTCTTATTAAAAGACATTCAAATTTTCCGTCACAGAAAGACATATGTTTAGTTCCTATAGCCCTGAAACCTCCTACGGAAAGCGAATTGGAAATCTGTCCGTAGATATATTCACCCGTGACAGTTTTATCGTCAAATTCGGCATTTATATTATAGGTTTTCATATTAGTTATGTTTTTAAACGCCTCAAGCACATAAGCAGAATGTCCGAGAATATTTTTCAGCTTCTGAGACGTATTGTAGGACACATCCGTAAATACACCAAATGCAGCAACATAAACAAAAAATTTTTCTCCCAGACTTCCGATATCCATTTCACAGGCATCACCATTTACAATACCGAGCGCGGCATCCACAGGATTTCTGCTGATTTTAAGACTTCTGGCTAAATCATTTGTTGTCCCGCACGGAATATACCCTACCGGAATACGGGTATGGATTTTTTTCTCCAGCTTAAGTATTCCCGTAACCGTATTATCCAGAGTTCCGTCACCTCCGGCACATACTATCAGGTCATATTTTCTTCCGCTTTTTTCAATGTATTTTTCTGCATCTCCGGGACCTTTGGTAGGATATACCTCAACTCTGTAACCCGCTTTTGAAAAAATCTCTATTATATTAAACAAATCATCTTTTATTGTTATTTTTCCTGCCTTGGGATTAATTACAAACAACAGTTTATCCATATCTAAAATCTCCCCCTGGATGATATAAGAATCATATCTGTTTACGCCTTGACATATATAAGTCAAAGCCTTTCTTACGAAGCCTGCATGCAGGACAATGCCCGCAGCCTTCACCCATTATACCATTATAACAGGTCAGTGTCATCTCCTTTATTATATCAAGTCCGCCCAGACTGTCAGCAAGCTCCCATGTTTCCTCCTTATCAATCCACATAAGAGGGGTGATAATCTCAAACTCATAGTCCATTGCCAGGTTAAGAGTGGCATTCAGAGATTTTATAAATACGTTTCTGCAGTCCGGATATCCCGAAAAATCACTTTGAGACACACCGGTTATAATATCATTAATACCTCTTCCTTTTGCATAAACAGCGGCATATGTAAGAAACAGCATATTTCTTCCTTCAACAAAGGTATTTGGAGTTCCTGTTTCAGGAGCACTTTCATCTACCTTGATTTCGTCTCTGGTAAGAGAATTCGGGGCAAGTTCATTTAAAAGAGTCATATCAAGGACCTTCTGCTCCACTCCGAGCTTTTCGCAAATCTTTGCTGCACATTCCAGCTCCTTTTTATGCCTCTGATTGTAATCAAACGATACCGCATATACCTTCTCATATTTCTTTAATGCCCATAAAAGACAGGTTGTACTGTCTTGTCCGCCACTTAATACTACAACAGCTTCTTTTTTATTTTTCATTCTTATTACCTCTCATTTATATTTTTCACTTTAATCTTTATTTATTCATTTAACATTTCAAAAAGATGCTTCTTCATGTCTGCATCCTTTGCAAAACGACCCCTTAAAGTCGTGGTTGTAGTCTTTGCAGGAGTGTTTTTTATTCCCCTCGCCGTCATGCAGCTGTGACTTCCCGTAATTACTACTGCCACGTCCTCAGAGCCTGTAACCTTTCTCATAATATATGCAATATCACTTCCTATTCTTTCCTGAAGCTGAAGCCTTTTGGCAGCCATGTCGGCAATTCGTGCTATCTTGCTGAGTCCTATCACCCTTCCCTTTGGAATATAAGCCACAGCTACCTTCATATCATACATAAGCGCAAGATGATGCTCGCAATAACTGAATATTTCAATATCCTTTACAAGCACCATGTCCCCTGAACTTTCCTCTGTATTTGGCGCCTCAAATGTTTTATTAAACATATCTGCAATTTCATCATTTGTATAATTCATGCCTTCAAACACTTCTTCATACATCCTTGCCACCCTGTCAGGAGTTTCTTTTAGTCCCTCTCTCTCAGGGTCATCACCCAGAGCCTCAAGTATGCCTCTTATATGAAATTTTATTTTTTCTTTATCTATTGCCATTTTTATATTACACACCCTTTCTGTCCGGCTCCCAGATATATTTATGTATCTGAAGCTGCAGTCTTACGTTATTCATTTTCTTAAAAATTAAATATTCTGCGATTTCTGCCGGCTTTATTTTACCGAAAACCGCACTTACATATACCTTTAATCTTTCATCCAGTTTATATCTCTTTACTATGGAATACATCTTATCCAAATCATTTTTATTCTGAACTACAAATTTTACAGTATCATTTTCTCTCAAAAGCTCCATATTTTCCATACACATGTACTTTTCCATACCGCTGGATTCCGATTTATAATCCATCGTAAAAGAAATATTATCCGCTATATCAATAAATGAAAGAAGCGGTACACTTCCATTTGTTTCCACTTCCACATTAAGGTTTTTATCCTTGGAAAGCATCATGAGAAGGCGCTTTATGTCCTTTTGTGCGAGAGGCTCGCCTCCCGTAATCGTGACATTATTTATACCACTGTCTTTAATATATGCATATATTTCCTCTTCACTCATTATTTCATACGGAGCGTTTTTTTCATTTGCCCAACTGGTATCACAGTATGTACAGTTTAAATTACAGCCTGTAAATCTTATAAAGCAGGCAGTTTCTCCTGCGCGCCGTGCTTCTCCGTTTATGCTTATGAATTTTTCTGCAACTTTAAATTTACTCATTTTTATCTATACCCATTTTTCACTGTATGAAGCTTTATTGTTAGGTGTTTCATATACAGTGGCTTTTATGTTTTCATAACCCTTTTCTTTCATTTTGTCATAAAAATATTTTGCCAGATTTTCAGCGGTAGGTCTGAAATCAAGTTCGATTATTCTGAAGCTTTCTTCTTTTAATGCCCTGAGAGTAGTTTCTTTTAAGCTCCCTTTTTCAATTATCAGACTATGGTCCAGATATTCGGTTTCTTCTCTCAAATCACTTTTAAGCTTTGAGAAATCAACTATCATACCACGCACCGTACCTTTTTCCGTAAGTTTTTCGCTCCCCACTTCCACAGATACCGTCCATCTGTGACCGTGTATATTTGCACACTTTCCGTCATATCCATGCAGAAAATGTGCACCGTCAAATTCCGATTGTGTCGTTAGCGTATACATATTTTCCTCCTTAAATACCTTTTGACATTCCGGTGTATATAAAAAGAGGGCATAGAACTACCACACCCTCTGTAGTCCTGGTTTTGTTTGGTTTACGCCCGGCAGGATGGTACAAACGAACTGCCATATTTAAATTTTAAAAAACAACTATACTCCGAGGAATTTCTTTACCTCGTTTTCCATTTCTTCTTTATCACATACAATATTGTGTCTTATTTCAGCACTTCTTATATCTTCTATTGCCTTAGGAATCTTTACCCCTGAAAGCTTACATAATTCATCTGCAAGTTCAAAATCAGACATGGAATCATAAGAAGCATCTATTGCATTCATTACACTTCTGGTAAATTTATATGGACTTGCAGTTGACGCAATTACCGTAGGAAGCATGTCATTTGATTCCTTCTTATACTTTTCGTAAACCGTACTTGCAACTGCAGTATGAGTATCCATAATATAATTATCAGATTCATATACCTTCTTAATTGTCTCTGCTACCTCCTGTTCCGTAGCATAATTTCCGTAGAAGGAAGCAAGCTCTTTTTTCATCTCATCAGTTATCTCATAACATCCCTTGGTATTAAGCTCTGTCATAAGCTCTTTATTTTTTTCAGCATCATTTCCGGCAATCCTGTAAATAAGTCTTTCCAAATTGCTTGATATAAGAATATCCATTGAAGGTGATGTCGTAAGTATAAATTCCCTGTTCTTATCATACGTTCCCGTTGTAAAGAAATCATATAAGACCTTATTATCATTGGAAGCACAGATAAGCTTATTTATAGGGAGTCCCATCTGTTTAGCATAATATGCCGCCAGTATATTTCCGAAATTACCCGTAGGTACAACAACATTTATCCTGTCACCCGACTTTATGGCTCCCTTTGCCATAAGTCTTGTATATGCATATACATAATAAACCATCTGTGGAACGAGACGTCCTATATTTATGGAGTTGGCAGAAGAAAATCTGAAGCCCTTTTCTTCCAGATATTCATTCAAAGCCTTATCCTGAAACATCTTCTTTACACCTGTCTGGGCGTCATCAAAATTACCTGTAATGCCTATAACCCTGGTGTTATCTCCTGTCTGGGTAACCATCTGCTTTTCCTGAATAGGGCTTACACCATTCTTAGGATAAAATACAACAATTTTCGTTCCCGGAACATCTGCAAATCCTGCAAGTGCGGCTTTTCCTGTGTCTCCCGAAGTTGCGGTAAGTATTACTATATCTTCTTTTACATTATTTTTTCTTGCCGAAGTAGTAAGAAGATAAGGAAGAATTGATAGAGCCATGTCTTTGAAAGCAATGGTCTGGCCGTGAAAAAGTTCCAGATACCATGCACCCGCCTTATTTACAATAGGGGCTATCTCTTCTGTATCAAATTTTTCATCATAAGCTGAATCTATACAATACTTAAGCTCATCCTCAGTAAAATCCGTAAGCATAAGTCTCATAACGCGATAAGCAACCTGCTTATAATCCATTTTTGCAAGCTCTTCCAAAGATACATCCAACTCAGGAATTTCATCAGGTACAAAAAGACCTCCTTCATTTGCAAGTCCTTTTAATATTGCCACCGAAGCCGTGGCTTTTTCATTTTCATTTCTGGTACTCTTATATAACAGCTCCATCTTATAACTCCTTATTCTGGTATATGATTTTTAAACTCTATCGGCATAATAACACACTATTTTAAAAATGTGAAGAGCCAAAGCAAGACATTAAAAAATCGGCATTGAAATATCAATACCGATTTTTTATAACTTATTTATCGATTCTAGTAGGCATATACATCAATTACCTGTCTTCCGAAGTTTATGGCTTCCTGATGTGAATTAAAGAATATGTCTATTCTGTTTCCTCCGATAGCACTTCCGGTATCCTCTACCGTATATACGTTTCCGTTAATTACAAGCTGTGTACCGAATGGATATCTGCTTGTATCTGCAGCTATTGTTCTTCCTGCAGTAGCCTGAGTTCCGCTTGCCGTGATTCCGTTTGTCTTTCCACAGCATTTTGCACAAGGACAATATGCTGTAACAACAAACTGTCCGAGATAATCACCTGAGCTTGTTGCCGGCGTATATGATACCGCCGCTGTGCTTCCTCCTGAAGAAGACGTACTCTGCTGTGTAAGAGCTGCAAGTGCAGCTTTATCTTTTGATTCCTGCTTTTCTGCAAGAAGCACTTCTTCATAATTTTTTTCCTGCTTTTCAATTTCTACAAGCTGGTCAGCATCATAAAGAGCCGCTTCCATTTCCGTATATGTTATACGGTCAAGCTCACATGTTTCAAACTCAGTACTTTCAATAGCCGAAACAGCAATCATTCTTCCGTTTTCAGAGGATTCTCTCATTCTCTCTCCGCTTATTGATGCAAAACACGCAATGGTAAGAGAAAAAGTAACGGCAATCGCTCCGGCTTTTTTATAGTATTTGTAAATACATTTTTTAACTGTCTGAGTAGTTAACTTCATACTAAATCTCCTTTTATCAATTTCTTAATCATTCCGTTTCAATACTTTTTCAGAATTGTTACAAAATGATTAAATCAATTTGACAATGCTCATTATATGTCTTTATGGAGATTAGGTCAAGTATTATCAGGCATTTTTGTAAGTTTTATACAATGTATATTGTGTAATTTGTGCATTTTTTATGCACAAATTACAATTTATGTTAACTTTTTTAAATTATTTTTTTATTACTTTTATGTTAACAAAATATTTTTTTTTCATATTTACCACCGATTTTATGGAAAAACATGGAAAAATTTTTCAAAACCCCTATTCGACGTTGTTAATAATCTTAATAAATTCATCATAATTTTCGGTCTCATTTATTTTCTTTCTTAATTTTGCAGAATCATAAAGACCTGTGGTATACCATGCTACATGTTTTCTCATCTCATGAAGCCCCGTATATTCTCCCTTATATTTTATCATAAGCTCAAGATGCTTAAGCATCATATCCTTTATTTCCTCTGAAGAAGGACGCGGAAGATTTTCACCTGTTTTAAGATAGTGCTTTATCTCCTTAAATATCCACGGATTTCCCTTTGCTGCCCTGCCTATCATAAAAGCGTCACAGCCTGTCCTCTTTTTCATATTAATAATATCTTTACCACAGGTGAGGTCTCCGTTTCCTATTACAGGAATTTTAACTGCTTCCTTTACTTTTCTTATTATGTCCCAGTCAGCCTCCCCCTGGTAATATTCTTCTCTGGTCCTTCCATGTACTGCCACGGCAGACGCACCCGCTTCTTCTGCAATCTTTGCAACTTCGGGAGCATTTTTATTATCCTTTTCAAACCCTGCTCGGATTTTAATTGTTACAGGCAGTGCACATGATTTTTTTACTGCATATATTATCTCACCTATAAGAACAGGATTTTTCATAAGTGCCGAGCCCTCTCCGTTATTTACGATTTTAGGCACAGGACAGCCCATATTTATATCAATAAATGCAAATCCTCTGTCTTCCAGTCTTTTTGCCTGCTCACCCATGATTTCGGGCTCACTTCCGAATATCTGCACACCTATAGGCTCCTCTTCTTTTTCCGTAAGCAAAAGAGGCTCTGCGCTTTTAATATTGTAATACATACCCTTTGCACTTATCATTTCGGTATATAATATGTCACATCCCTGCTCCTTGCATAAAAGGCGAAATGGCAGGTCGCATACGCCTGCCATGGGAGCCAGTATTAATTTATCTTTAAAATCAATCATTTTACTCACCGCACTTAAAAGTTACTGCTTGTCATAAATAAGTCTCAAACCATGAAGTGTGAGCTCAGGGTCATAGACATCTATACAATCCGTAGATTCAGAAATAAGCTTTCCGAGTCCTCCTGTGGCTACAACTTTTATATTTTCCAGACCTGATTCTTTTTTAAGTCTGTTTACAATATACTCTGTCTGGCCTATATAACCGTAATATATACCTGCCTGCATACTGGAAACGGTATCCCTTCCCATAATTGTATCTACTTTTTTTATCTCAACTTCAGGAAGCTTTGCCGTTCCTCCCCAGAGTGCCGCTGCCGCAAGCCTTATTCCGGGTGAGGTAACTCCCGCATAAAATGTTCCATCATCTAAAACCAGGTCATGCGTGGTTGCCGTGCCAAAATCTATTACTATTACAGGACCGCCGTACATTTCATACGCTGCTACCGCATCTACAAGCCTGTCTGCTCCGAGCTCCTTAGGATTTGGTATTGAGATATTAATACCCGTTTTTATTCCCGGCGCAACGATAACAGGATTTATGTTGAAATACTTCACTATTCCACTGGTAAGTGAATGCATTATCTTAGGAACTACTGACGCTATAATTACAGAATCAATATCTGAAAAAGTCATATTCTGAAGGCTCAGCCACTCTCCTAAGAATACTCCGTACTCATCCGAAGTCCTGTCTGTTTTTGTGGTAAGTCTGAATTGTTTCACTAATCTTTCGCCGTCAAAAAGACCTACGGTAACATTTGTATTACCCGCATCTATTGCAAATAACATTTATTTTTCTCCTTAATTTCAAGTTGCATAATATGTTATAAAGACTTGCTTTTATGAAAAGAAGACCTGATAGTACTGTTCAAGCTGTTCAAAGAGCTCTTTTTTTTCTTCTCTTATCTGCTTTACTTTAAGCACACTGCCTATCTCATCATATAAAATGTCTTCCTCATATGCCTCTGTTTTTATATTGAGGCTTCCCTCCTCATCATACTCTAAGAGAATAACACCACCGACATCTTCTGTAAAGAGGACGCACATTATTTTTAATTCATCTTTTATCTGCTGAGGCAGTCCTGAAAAATCTTCATTCAGATAAAACTTCTGTGCATACTTGGATGCACTGCATAGAACAACTTTATCCTGATACATATTACCTGCCCTCTATAACGTCTGCCATATCATATATTCCGGGTGCCTTTCCTGCAAGAAATTTTGCAGCCTCTACTGCACCCTTTGCAAATACTGCCTTTGAATACGCTGTATGCTTTATTTCTATAACTTCATCAGTACCTGCAAATATAACCTCGTGCTCTCCTACTATGGTCCCGCCTCTTACAGCCGATATTCCAAGCTCCTTCTTGTCTCTTTTCTTTCTTACCTGTGTTCTGTCATATATGTATTCGTATTCATTTCCCCTTGCCTCATTTACTGCATCTGCAAGTGCAAGTGCAGTTCCTGAAGGAGCATCCACCTTCTGATTGTGATGCTTTTCAACTATCTCCACATCATAGCCTGCAGGGCAGAATACATTTGCAGCCTCACGCAAAAGCTTAATTATGGTATTTATACCCAGACTCATGTTGGCAGATTTAAGTATTGCAACCTTCATTGCGGCATTCCTTACATTTACAAGCTGCTCATCACTTAAGCCCGTGGTACAGAGTACAACAGGAATTTTTCTTGTAACTGAATATTCAAGCAGTCTGTCAACTGCCTTTGCCGATGCAAAATCTATTATTACATCCGCTTCTATATTACATGCTATAATATCCTCAAAGACAGGATATCCGTTATCTCTGTTATTTACAATATCTATGCCTGCAACAATTTCCGACTCGCTGTCTTCATTAACTATGGAGGTTATAACCTGCCCCATCTTTCCGTTGCAGCCATGCATAATTATCTTTATCATAATGTTTTCCTTTCAATCTATACAAAGAAATAATTAAAACTCTATTCCGTATTCTCTCATTGCCTTCTCAAGCCTCTCTGCATTCTGAGGCTCCATTTCAGTAAGAGGCATTCTCATAACTCCGTTTGAAAGTCCCATAAGCTCTGTTGCCTTCTTTACAGGAATAGGATTCACCTCACAGAATAACGCTCCGCAGAGGTCTATTGCTTTTAACTGAAGGTCTCTTGCACCCTCAATATCTCCGTCAAAATACTTTTTAACCACATTGTGTGTGTCTTCAGGAATTATATTTGACGTAACGGAAATAACTCCCTTTCCGCCAAGTGAAAGAAGAGGAATAATCTGGTCATCATTTCCTGAATATAAATCTATACATCCGTCTGCAAGACTCATAAGTTTTGCAACCTGTGAAATATTTCCTGATGCTTCTTTAATACCTACGATATTCGGTACGTTCTTTGCAAGGTAAACTGCCGTTTCAGGAAGAATGTTTGTTCCTGTCCTGCTCGGTACATTGTAAAGTATTATAGGAAGAGATACACTGTTTGCAATATCCGTAAAGTGCTTAATAAGTCCCTTCTGTGTAGCCTTATTATAATAAGGAGTAACGAGAAGAAGTCCGTCTGCTCCGTACTTTTCCGCCTCCTTTGAAAGATATATTGCAGTTTCGGTACAGTTAGAGCCCGTTCCTGCCACAACAGGAATTCTGCCTGCCACATGCTCGCAGCATACCCTGATACATTCCAGATGCTCCTCATGTGTAAGTGTTGAAGCTTCTCCTGTAGTACCGCAAATTACTATACAATCTGTTTTGTTTTCAATCTGGAAGTCAATCAGTTTCTTGAGCTGTTCATAATCTACTGAAAGGTCCTCCTTAAACGGTGTTATAAGTGCAACTGCAGCCCCGGTAAAAATAGCCATAATAAATTACCTCCTAAAATTAAATATTAAAAAACGGTATAAAAAACGGGCTGACAGAGTGCCAACCCGAAATAATAATCATACTTCTAAGTAGCGCTCCATCTCTCGATGACAGTCGTACGGCTCTTAACCGCACAACCAGACCATAAAACCTTGGAATCTTATAATCTTCGGCAGTTCGCCCTTTCAATTATCCTCACTTGCTCCAAGACATCGGATAATCTAATCATGCTCACCGCACCTCTACCCATATATGAAGCATGCAAAATATGCATGCACAAATATACTGTTATATTATCACCATTACATGTGTATGTCAACTACTCAAGACATTCCATTTTACTTACCGATACTTCATATGCAACCTTGTTTACGACCTCATCCTGACCGATTTTTTTCTGGTATTCCCTGCTCTGAATCCTGCCCCACACGGCAACATGTTCACCAACAGCAAGCTTACCCGCAAATCTTGCATTTCTTCCCCAACATATACAAGGTATGTAATCAGACTTTCCATATGCTCTGTTTACCGCAAGAAGTATATCTGCAATTTCCCTTCCCAGAGGCGTCATTCTGTAAACAGGCTCTTTACATATATAACCGTCCAGATATATCTGATTCGGTTTGTTTTCCTTATCATTTTCCGGACTGATTAGTTCAATTTCCCTCACAAACACCGAAAGTATCAGCCTGTTTTTGTTTTCCTCGTGCTTATTGTAAGAACGGAACTGTCCTTTTGCAATTACCTTCTCTCCAATATGCGGGTTATCGACATCAAATAATCTGTCTGATACCATAAGAGGAATTACATCATGCGCGTCGGAAAGCCTGCTCACTACTAAATCCACCATGTAAAATCCTTCGCCGAATATTTCATGGCTGAATCTGAAATCCGATACAATTTCTCCTGCTACGATTACCTGATTGTTGTTTAATACTTTTTCTGTCATTTTGTTCTCCTTCCTATTTCTACCATATGTATACATTTATATGATATTCCAGGAAGGGCGAAAGTATGTTGACTACTTTTGTCGTATAACGACTACTTTTCTTTTATTTTGCTAATTATTAAATTTCCTCTGTCTTAACACCTCATATGATATTACGGCAGCCGAAACCGCTGCATTCAGAGATTCCACCTTTCCCATCATGGGTATGAAAATCTTGTCGTCTGCCTCTCTGCTTAATTCCTCAGAAAGTCCGTTTCCCTCATTTCCTATAATAAATGCGGACGGCTCTGTGAAATCCTTTTCATAAAAGCTTTTCCCGTCTAAATGAGCCGCATAAATTTTTATACCTGATTTTTTTAATTTTTTTATATCATCTAAAAGATTTTCACTTATATAAACGGGCACCCTGAATATTGAGCCCATGGTAGAACGCACGGTTTTGGGATTATAAATATCTGCAGAATCCCTGCTTATTATTATTCCTGAAACACCTGCTCCCTCTGCTGTTCTTATTATTGTTCCCATGTTTCCCGGGTCCTGCAGTTTTTCCAATATCAATAAAAAAGGCTGTTTTTTAATAAGCTCAGACAATGAAAAATCTTTCACGGAAACAACTGCAAGCACCCCCTGTGGCGTGACGGTATCTGATATATGTTTGAATACTGTATTATCCACCTGAAATGCTTTATTATCATAATTCTTTTGGACAAAAGTTCTTACTTCAGGAAACTTTTCACATGCTTCCTGAGTAAAATAAATTTCCTTTATGGTGTCTTTAGGAGCTTCCCTGAACATTCTTATTCCTTCTATTATAAAACTTTTTTGCTTACGTCTTTCTTTTGAATTTTCTTTAAGTTTTATTACATTTTTAATTTTCGGATTAGAGACTGATGTAATCATTTTTACTATCTCCCCATTATTCCCGATACCTCATACATAAAATTATCTATGTCCTTATACATATGAAGCGAATCTGTTATATCATCATCTGTTAATTTATCATTTCTCAGGCCTATCACTCTGTTTTCTGCTCCCTGAGAAAGAAGTTTTACTGCATATGCTCCCATAAGGGAAGCTGTCATCCTGTCCTTTGCAGTCGGACTGCCGCCACGCTGCATATATCCTATCACGGTAGCTCTCGTTCCTATTCCCGTAAGCTTTTCTATTCTTTCTGCCATTTCATAGGTGTTTCCTATTCCTTCTGCATTTACTATGATATGGTGAGTCTTTCCTTTTTCCCTGTTCAAAATTATGCGGTCTACAAGTCTTTTGATAAGTCCGTCAAAATCTCCGTCATATTTTTCAGGTATGAGAATATCCTCTGCCCCATTTGCAATTCCGCACCAGAGGGCTATATATCCAGCTCCCCTTCCCATTACCTCGACAATGGAGCATCTTTCATGAGATGTAGATGTTTCTCTTATCTTGTCTATTGCCTGCATGGCAGTATTCACAGCGGTATCAAATCCTATGGTATAATCTGTGCTTCCTATATCATTATCTATGGTGCACGGAATGCATATTGTATTTATTCCGAATTCCAAAAGTCTTCTCGCACCGTTTATTGAGCCGTCTCCACCTATTACAATAAGGGCATCTATTCCGTTTTCTTTTAAGACTTCCGCTCCCTTTTTCTGGTTTTCAACCATTTTAAATTCTTCACATCGTGCAGTATAAAGGAAAGTTCCGCCGGTATGAATGATATCAGCTACATCTTTCACTCCCAGCTCAATAAAATCATTTGTAAGAAGTCCTATATAACCCTTTCTTATTCCCTTGACATTAATTCCATTTGCACAGGCAGCCCTCACCACTGCTCGTATTACTGCATTCATTCCCGGAGCATCCCCTCCGCTTGTAAGCACACCAATAGTTTTAATACTTTTAGCCATTATCTTTCCTCCGTTCTACAACCGCTACATTTTCCTGTCCCCATTCGAGTCCGAGTGCCCGTACAACTCCCTGTGTCAGGTCCACTCCTTCAACCTCATCCACCTTCTTCATCTTTTTATCTTCCTTAAGTTTTATATATACTTTCGTATGTCCCGGATAATTTTTAAGAAGAGTTATAAGGTTTTCCCTGTTTTCTTCGTAATCCTGTTCATTCTTAAAGCAGAGCCATAATGTGCTTTTTTCATCTTCCATACCTTTTTTTATTTCATCAAAGGTTTTAATACTGTTAGCCAGAAGTTTTCCTTCTTCTTCCGTAATAGAGGTCTGTCCTTTTATAAGGACTTTGTTATTTTCTTTTATTTTGTTCCTGTTATCCGCATAATCCCTGGGAAATACAACAACCTCCAGTGTACCGTATAAATCTTCTACAGTTAAAAATGCCATAGTCTGATTATTTTTTGTTATTTTAACCGTAACCTTCTCTATAGTACCTCCTACGGTACAACTTACCCTGTCACGAAGTTTTGCCTTTCCTGTTTCTTCATCGGGTGCAAAATCCGTTGTTTTTGCATCAGTAAATCTGTTCATTATTTCCTGATAATCGTCCAGAGGATGACCGCTTACATATACGCCAAGTACTTCTTTTTCATATTTAAGAAGCTCTTCTTTTGTATATTCAGACACATCAGGATAAGAAGCAGTAAACTCCTGCTTTTCTTCCTGTGACATAAAATCAAAAAGAGACATCTGCCCCGTCATGGCACTTTTTTTCTCTCTGTTTACCTCTTCCATAATCTTTGGATATACAAGAATCATCTGCCTCCTGTTATATCCGAAGCTGTCAAAGGCTCCTGCATATATAAAATTTTCTATCGTTCTTTTATTTGCTTCCTTACTTGATACTCTTTCAATAAAGTCCTTTAAATCCCTGAATCTGCCATTTTCATTTCTGTCCTCCAGTATGGCATTAACTACACCGTCACCTATGGATTTAATTGCCGAAAGTCCATATCTTATGGCATTGTCAGATACTGAAAAGTCACCATACCCCAGATTCACATCAGGAGGCAGAAGCTTTATTCCCATTGCACGGCAATTTTGTATGTACGCTGTTACCTTTGTCGTATTATCTCTTACAGAAGTCATAAGCGCCGCCATAAAATCCAGAGGGTAATGACATTTCAGATACGCAGTCTGATAAGCCACCACAGCATATGCGGCAGCATGGGATTTATTAAAAGCATACTTTGCAAAATCCGTCATTTCATCAAATATTTTATTTGCTGTTTTTTCATCTATACCCCTCTTAATACAGCCGGGTACATTCAGCTCTTCATTTCCATATATGAAATACTCTCTCTCTTTTTCCATTACGTCCGCTTTTTTCTTGGACATGGCTCTTCTCACCAGGTCGGAACGACCCATTGTATATCCCGCAAGCTCCATAACAATCTGCATAACCTGCTCCTGATAAACTATACAGCCATATGTAGGGGAAAGTATTTTTTCAAGTGCAGGATGGTCATACTTGACGCTTTCAGGATTTTCTTTTCCCTTAATATAAAGGGGTATAAAATCCATAGGGCCCGGTCTGTAAAGAGAAATACCTGCAATTATATCTTCTAAATTTCTAGGTTTAAGCTCCTTCATGAAATTTTTCATACCTGCACTTTCAAGCTGGAATACTCCGTCACATTTTCCTGCAGAAATCATTTCATAAACTTCACTGTCGTCATAATCTATCTTATTTATATCAAGTTTTTTTCCCGTTCTTCTTTCTATATTATTTACTGCATCCCGAATTACCGTAAGGGTACGTAAACCAAGGAAATCCATCTTAAGAAGTCCCAGTTCCTCTATGGTAGTCATGTTATATTGTGTTGTTATGGCATTATCACTTCCCCTTGAAAGAGGTACATATTCATCTATGGGGTCTCGTCCTATAACAACACCTGCCGCATGCATGGAAGAATGTCTCGGTAATCCCTCCAGTTTACGCGACATGTCCACAAGGTTTTTAATCTGCTCATCGTTTTCATACATTGCCCTGAAATCAGAACTTCTTTGGAGAGCAATATCTATTGTCATTCCTATTTCAGTAGGAATGGCTTTCGCTACGGCATCACAGACATTATATGGAATGTCAAGTGCACGTCCTACATCCCTTATACAGCCTCTTGCAGCCAGTGTACCAAAAGTAATAATCTGTACTACCTTTTCTTTACCATATTTTCTTACAACATAATCAATAACCTCCTGCCTTCTTTCATAGCAGAAATCCACGTCTATATCAGGCATGGTAACTCTCTCCGGATTAAGAAATCTTTCAAAAAGCAGGTTATATTTTATAGGATCAATATCTGTTATCTTTAAACAGTAAGCAACTATGCTTCCCGCTGCAGAGCCTCTTCCCGGTCCCACTGCAATATCATTCTGCTTTGCATAGTATATAAAATCCCATACAATCAGAAAATAGTCTACATATCCCATGTTATTTATTACATCCAGCTCATAATCCAGTCTGTTTTTCAGGTCATCTGTAACATTTTCATATCGTTCATAAAGTCCTTTATAACATAATTCCTTCAGATATGAAAATGCATCATAGCCTTCAGGGACATCAAATTTCGGCACCTTTTGCTCTCCGAAAACTATCTCCACTTCACACTGTTCAGAAATTTTTTTTGTGTTTTCCAAAGCTTCTCTTGCATAAGGAAACAGAGCCGCCATCTCCTCAGGTGATTTAAGGTAATATTGACCGCCCGTATATCTCATTCTGTCTGTATCAGTTACTTTTTTATTTGTCTGTATACATAGAAGAATGTCATGTGCATCTGCATCTTCTGCCATAATATAATGGGAATCATTTGTTGCAACCAGAGGAATGTTAAGTTCCTTTGACATTTTAATAAGCTCTGTATTCACAAGAGTCTGTTCAGACAGTCCATGGTCCTGAAGCTCCAGATAATAATTCCCCTCACCGAAAATATCATAATACTCTAATGCAGCCTTTCTTGCCTCATCAATAAGTCCTTTTCTTATATTTACGGCCACTTCACCCTGTATACATGCGCTGAGTGCAATTATTCCCTCACTGTACTGCCTCAGCACCTCTTTATCAACTCTCGGCTTATAGTAGAAACCTTCCGTAAAGCCTCTTGAAACTATTTTAGTAAGATTTTTATAGCCTGTGTTATTTTTAGCCAGAAGTACCAGATGATAATATCTGTCCTCCCCTTTACTTACTTCCCTGTCAAATCTTGAACCGGGAGCAACGTATACCTCACAACCTATAATCGGTTTGATTCCTGCCGCCTTTGCAGCCTTATAAAAATCTATAACACCATACATTACACCGTGGTCAGTAATGGCAAGTGAATCCATGCCAAGTTCTTTTGCCCGTGCAACCAGCTCCTTAATTTTAGCAGAGCCGTCCAAAAGGCTGTATTCAGTATGAACATGTAAATGCGTAAAGTTTATTTTTTGTTTTTCTTCCATTCCTTCATCCATTTCCTTACATATGAAAAGGTATAATCTTCTCCGTTTTCAGCCAGCATATTGAGCAGAAGCTCAAGCTTCTCCTTACTATAAGGATGAAGTAAATACTTTGCCCTGCCCTTCATATAATATTCAAGCGGCTGCCTTTGGTTATATTTATCTTTATTGTATATTTTGCATGCAGCCACTCTGTCACAAAACATCTCCGCAATATAATTATCGGGCATCTTCATGCCCACAAGCCCTTCTGACTTATCTTTGCTGTAATCTATCCAATATTCCAAATGGTGTTTATTTCTTCCCTTATGATGAAGCCATGCCGAGGTATAACCCTTTGCCTCTCTTTCGGCATCATTAGGGCTTCTGTTTCCCTGAAAGTACTTGGCTCCCACGGAAAATTCCGTCCATGAATACTTTGAAAGGTCATGCAAAAGGCCCTGCTTATAAAGCCCCACCTTAAAGCAATGTTTCATAACTGTCCATTTATGTTTATTTATTGTTTTTAAATGCAGCCACCATTTCATTTTCATAATTAAGTCTCCGTCTTATAAATATGAGTAAAAACATCTCTTATAAATCATATCACAAACGTCCGCATAAACCAATATTTTTATAAAGCAGAAATTTTTCTTCATGTATGATTCTACCATGTTTCACCGGGATATTTCATTCCCCATTCCTTGCGAAGTCCTGTCATTATATCCATTACATCCCATGTAAAATCAAACTTCATCATATCTGTTTTTCCTGAAAGAATGGCTTCTTCCATATCCCGCATCTCATATAAAAGAGCATTTTCAGTTTTTCCCTCTGTTATTTCTTCCCTTTCTCCTGTTTCGGCATCAACTATAACCGCCTTATCACCCCTCGGATATTCCATAATTTCAATATATCCCTTTTCGCAGCTTATCATAGCCCTCTTTGGCTGTTTGGAATGCATGGAAAGCGCCACTGTTGCCATCTGACCGGATTTATTTTTAAGAAGTATGGAAACCTGTTCATCAGAGCCTGTAGGTGACGGTTTCATCTGACTCAGTATCTCCTCAGGCTTCTCATCCATAAAGCTTCTTGTAAGACTGAGAGCATATACTCCTATGTCTAAAAGTGCCCCTCCTGCTAAATTCATATTGAAAAACCTGTTACTCATATCGTATTCCTTAAAGCTTCCAAAATTCATAGTAATAATCTGTACCCTTCCGAGCCTTCCACTCCTTACAATTTCCCAAAGCTTTTTATAAAGCGGCATATGCCATATCGTCATCGCTTCCGCCAGCACCAGTCCTTTATCATCTGCCAGTTTTTTAAGTTCATCCAGTTCTCTTAAATTCAGTGTAATGGATTTTTCCGCAAATACATGCTTTCCGCTTTCCAGTGCCTTTTTTATAAAATTATAATGTGTATTATGGGGAGTTGTAATATAGATTATATCCGTCTCATTATCCGTAAACATTTCCTCTATACTGTTATATACCTTTTTAACATTATACCTTTCCGCAAATAATTTTGCTTTAGAAAACGTGCGGTTTCCGACAGAATATAGCGATTTTCCCATTGTCTGCAATGCCTGTGCCATCTCGTTTGCAATTACACCCGTACCCAGAACAGCCCATTTTAAATCCTTGTTATACATATTCATACACTTATTAATCCTCCCATAAACAAAAATAAAAACCATATTATGATATATTATCTCTTCCTTTAGGAATAAATCTCATGTCTGAATTTTACCATAGTTTTTAATATGATACCATAAAAAATGCCAGCTCCTTTAAATAAAGACTTGAACATTTGGTGAAATGAAACTAAGTGGAATTTAGTTTTTAATTTAACCAATAGCTTCATATACCTCCCGATGGATAAGGTTTTTTCGTTTTTTTACAGGGACATATTTTTCTGACTGCCTTTTCTATATATTCCGCCTTCATATTTTGTGCAGTATTGATTTAAACCGCCTCATAAGCTCTTTTGCTTCCTTTTTTTATATGTCTAAAACCTTTACTGTACGGAAAAATGATACGTTTCTGGCTTATATATCGTCTACCCTCTTGAGTACCAAAAAAGTTTTCTTTTTTACTTTCATTTATAATATTTCTCTCATTTATAAATAATTCCAGTTAAACAAATTGTTCATTTCTCTTTCCGGCACCAAAAAGGACAGCCCTTCGCTGCCTCTGATGCCTTAAATTATTTAGTTAAACTCTCTTTCTTCTCTTAATTAAAAATAAAATGGATCCTGACAAGGCGGCAATACCCGATATAATTACAGGAATTACGCTTATGTCATCGCCTGTCTTAGGTGTCGGGGGAACTGGTACGTCAACTGTTACGGTCTGCCCTGCGTCCTCTATATCCTTATGCTCTGCTATAAGAATCTCCGTTCCGTCCTCTTTTACAAGGTATAAATCTTCAAAAACAACGATTGTCTTTCCATGCAGGTCGGACGTGTTAAAGAAATAGCTTACTTCTATGCTTCCTGAGGCTGTCTCTGCAGTAAAGGTTTTTTCTGACGTTATTTTACTTTCGGATTCAGTAAGTATCTCTTTCCCTGTTTCTCTATCCATAAGGACACCTGTTACCTTATAATTCATTCCGGGAACAAGATTTTTATATTCCACGGTATCAATAAGCTCGACATCACTGTTATAGGCAAGCTTCTTATCTCCGTCGGAAGCGTCCTTTGCTGTCGTTCCTATCTCAGGGAAATATACTGTCTGAGCATCGTCATCGATGTCAGCGTGCGTTGTTATAAGTATATCCTCATAGTATAAATCTTCATAGAAAACGATTGTTTTTCCCTTAAGGTTTATTCCGCTGAAGGTAAACTCCACGTCTACACTGCCGGAAGATATATCGGCCGTAAAAGTTGCAGAAGATGTTATTACGTGTCCTTCTGCGTCCAAGATTTCTTCACCTGTTTCTTTATTTACTGCCTTTCCTTTTACTGTATACTCTTTTCCCGGATACAACCCTTCATAATCAACCGTATCTATTATGGTTATTTTAGAATCAGCAGAGGAGACATGTGTTTCCGTCTCATTATCGATTGCAGTTGTATGTATCTCCGGGAAGTATATCGTCTGACCCTCATCTTCAATGTCGGCATGGGTTGCATAATGCTGTTCTCCGTAATAGAGGTCTTCAAATACAACCGTTGTCTTTCCTGCCAAATTTGAGCCGTTAAATGTAAAAATAACGTCCACCGTTCCGTTTACCGCTTCCGCAGTAAAGGTCCTTTCGGACGTTACCTTGTTTCCGTCTGCATCAAGGACTTCTTCGCCGGTTTCCTTATCCATAAGGACACCCGTAAGTTTATATTCCCTGCCGGGAGTAAGACCCGTATAGCTTACCGTATCAATAAGTGTTACTTCGGAATCAGCGGCCGAAATATGCGTTCCCGTTTCTAAATCCGTTGCTGTTGTTTCTATATTTGGAGCAGGGTAATTATAAATATCTCCCAGGTCAATTTCCTGTTTATCAGAAGACACTGTAATTTTTATCGGCTCTATAAGACGTCTTCCTTCGTTTGCATCGGTTTCAAGCTCTTCTATTGTATAAGTATCGTACGGAAGTGCTCCAGCTCCTTCAGTCTTTTCACCTTCGCCAAACCACAGGTCGGACTCGGAAGAGTCAAACACTCCGTCCTCTCCTACGGTAAAGATATGGCTTTCTCCTGTCGTATCAGAGGTTATGGAAAAGCTTATTCCTGAAAGTGCTTCTCCGCTCTCGTCCACCTTGCGGAGTTTAAAGTCGCCTCGCTGTACCGTGTCGGCAATGGCGAGTGTGCCGGTTATGTAATGGTCTGTTGTGCCATCATATTGATATATAAAATAATCTCCAGCCTTATTTCTATTCTCATCCGAATATTCTGCTTCTCCAAGATTATAACCCTCCGGAGCTTTTGTTTCCTGGATGGTGATAGTTCCCAAAGGAATTATTATATTCCCGTCGGAATCATAATAAAAACTGTCGGAGCCGCTAACCAGATATTCATTTGAAAGGTTACATACATACTTACCGTCCACAAGCTTTGTCTCTATAACCCACGTGCGGTCTGCGGTGCTTCTGTCTGCCTCTGCCGGAAGGTTATCCTTTGTGTAATATCCTGCGTAGTAGTTAATCGTAAACTGCGCCCCCGAAAGGTCTGCCGCTCCTGCAGGTGAAGCCTCTCCCGTTACGGAATCAACCTTTACAAGCTCTATCTGTACGGGGTCGCCTTTTGGTACTTCAACGGAGGTAATTACTACATTTGGAGTGTCGGATGAAAGAGTCCTTGTTACCGTTTCTCCATTACTCATATTTTCATCTAACTCATATCCCTTTGGTGCTTTTGTTTCCTCAATCATATACATTCCGAAAGGAAGGTCTGTCAGGGTGTTTGTGTTTCCTCTTTCGTCCGTTATAAGTGTTCCTACAACCTGTCCGGATGAATTTTTAACCGTATATTCAGCTCCGGCAAGTGAATAACACGGGTTTCGGGTTGTTATGGTCGTATTGCTGCTTACCTTCTTTAAGCTTATTGTACCTGTTTCTTCTGCATTAAGCGTAACTGATGCACTTTTTGACGTTGTTTCTCCCGGTGAAATAATTCCCATGCTCTGGTACGTGTCTGAAGAAAATATTCTCATTGCATAGAAATCCATTCCGTTTTCATTTTGCACGTATGGAGTAAAGGTATTTATCGTTTCTGACTGTGCCGAAAGATTTATGCTGCCTGAATTTTCAAGAATGCTCCATGGTATATAAACATAAGCGTCCTGCATAAATGTAACAACGCCTCCGGCGGAAGAGTTATTTATCGGTTTATTATTGTTATCAATACTGCTTTTAAGATTACCGTATTCCACTGTTGCTCCCGGTGCGGTAACCGTAAAATAATTTCCTGAAGAATTTACCTCAGGATTGCAGTACACGGCCGAAAATGAAACCTTAAGTCTTATACACTTTGTTCCGTTATACATTACCGTATCGCTTTCTTTAAATTCATCAGGAACGCTTGTATATAATCCGGTTGCCGGATTATATGCTGTTATGTTTAAAACGGTATTCTGTGAATCTGCCTTATATCTAGCAAGCCCTTCCGCACTTCCGTAAACATAAGCGTTTTCTGCGGCATCTCTTAAAACGTGTGCGGCTTTACCTGCCTGGGAATCAGTGTCCCATCCGGTCACTGAAGCTTCATTATTTGCTATACCTTTATTATTTCCGAATATGTGTATGGCAAGTGCCGTGGCAGCTCTCGCTTCTTCCGGTGTAACTTCATAAAAACCTCCGAGGATAAGAAGACCCTTATGTGCTTCCGCTGTTCCGTCACCGTCCTTATCTATGTAATAAGTTCCGTATGTTCCTCCGTCGGCCGCATTACCGGAGCTTCCTCCAAAACCGAAAAGGGATATTGCCAGAAGTCCCTGGGTTATTCTGTTTTTCTCATCTTCGGATGTTCCCGGCTGCCAGAGAGCATCCCTTCCCTCCGTATAATCGGCGGATGCAGGCGGACCAGACCTTCCGGACTGAAGACAGTAGGCTATCGTGTTTTCCTGAACTCCCGTTGTAACATCAGTTCCTGTTACATAGTAAAAGGCATGCGTGTAATCCGTAAAGTAAGGACCGGTACCCGATATAAAATCATTGACCTTTGCCGTTCCGTATTTTGTTATTGTGATTTTATTTCCGAGGTTGTTTAAAACCATTATACCTTCATCCGATAAAATATTTGTGTCTTCTTCAGCATCGGTCTGTGTTTCCTGTTTTTTGCTAACGAATATAACTTCGGTAGCTTCGACTGTTTTATAATCGGCTATTACTGTATTTAAGATGCTAATAATCACCAGAAATAAGGCGATTACTTTTTTTAATTTCTTCACTTCTTTAAATCCTCCTTGATTATTAAATATTTTTTCTATATATAACGCAGAGAATCTGCGGAATTTTGGGTATAAAAAAAGCAGCATTAAAGCTGTTTTTTTATGTTTTATATTCAATTTATGTTTAAGACTGTTATCTTATTATTGACGGATATAGGCAAAATACATACATTAAATATTAATGACTGCCTTGTCTGTTAATTTTTACTGATTGGAGGTGATATCTATGAAAGAGTTAAAGGACAAGATAAGCGTTACTCTTGATTTATCGGTTATTGAAAGACTGCGTCTTCTTTCTGATGAATCGGACAGGTCAATATCAGGCTGTATTAATTTAATCCTTAAGGATTATTTTAAAAAGCTTGATAACGGTAATGACGAAGCAGGCATAATGAAGTTCTAACTTCATGCCTGAAAAGGGACTGCCGCTTTACCGGTTTTTATCCGCTAAAACGGCAGTTCTCTTTTTATTATTTCGTTGCTCCGCATCCGTTGCACTTATATCCCGTCACTATCTCTTCGGTATGTGTTCCGTCTACAACTGTTACTGTCTTTACGCTTGCCGTGTGGTGAACTGTGTCAATCTGGGTGGTGTATGGTCCGTCAAAACTTGTTCTACATGAATTAAAAGCATGGTCTGCAACATCATCATATGGACCCAAATATCCACACTTACCGCATTTATAATAATTCGCATACACCGGCTCATCATATTCAGTCATGCCGGCTTTAACCCAGGCTATCATAGTTAAATAATCTCCTGAGCCACCGACACGATAATATATTTTATTATAATCTACAGGCTGTTCTACTCCGTCAATTATAAGGCGGTCTTCTTCATGTGTATCTTTAACTGTTATTTCTTCCGTAACCGCAACCCATGTATGTGTATGTGAAGGGGTGGTTGGCTGTGTTGTTCCTGAGCCTGTGTTTGTCACATATGCAGAAGCCGTTACGGATGTTATTCCTCCATATGTAGTCTGAGGAGCTGATGTACCCTTGTCAACTATCACTATCTGAATCGTCTCAAGGCGTTTTGACAACCCGCTTGTTCCTGCTGTCTCTCCATTCTTCGCCCAACCAAGCCATCCATAGGTCTGTGCATGAACTCTGTAGTATATGTCATACTTCTCAGCAAGTTCACCTGTAAGTTTTATTTCTATAGCCTCAAGTCTCTTTGACTGGCCAACCGTTCCGGACATCGCTCCGTCCGATACCCAGCCCTGCCATCCGTAGGTCTGTACGTGTGTCTTGTACTGGATGCTTCCTGAATATTTTTTATTACTTGCTTTTATCTGAATTGTTTCAAGGCGTTTTGACTGTCCGCTTGTTCCGCTTATTCCTCCGTTTGTCGCCCAGTTCTGCCATCCATAGGTCTGTACCTGTGTTCTGTATGATACATTTAATGTATCTGAATTTGCCACGTTTACCGTACTGCTTCCGGTGGTTACATATGCAGATGTTGTTACAGATGTTATTCCGTTATATGCTGCCTGAGGTGCCGATGCTCCTTTTGCAACTATTACTATCTGAATCCCTTCAAGTCTCTTTGAATAACCTGACGTTCCTGCAGGCTCTCCGTTCTTCGCCCAACCGAGCCAACCGTAGGTCTGTGCATGGACTCTGTAATAAACATCATATTTATCCTTATCACTTCCTGTAAGCTGTATCTTTATCGCTTCAAGACGTTTTGACTCTCCTTCAGTTCCACTCATTTCACCGTCACAGCTCCAACCCTGCCAGCCGTAGGTCTGTACGTGTGTAGTATACTGTATTCCGAGATTTGAGTTCCCTGAAACCTGAATCTCTATTCCCTCAAGTCTCTTTGACTCTCCGCTTGTTCCGCTCATGGCACCGTTTGATACCCAGCTCTGCCAACCGTCTCTCTGAACGTGCGTCCTGTAGGCAACGCTTACTGCCGACGCTGCGGAAGTTTCGGAATGAGGAACTGAAATTAATGTTATAAGCATTAAAATCGATAATATAATTCCCGTTACTTTTTTCATAATAAACCCCTTTATTTTAACCATTTTTTTAATCTGTTTTTATATTACCACACAACTAAAAAAATGTAAAACATTCATTTATTATTTTATATATAAAAATAACTAAATATTAATTATAATCTTAAATATGTTTTATCATTTATCTTTCGTCCTCATATTATCTAATAATTAATTTTAAGCATTACCAATTCCGGTTAATGAGTTTTGGTCTTGTAACATTTATTGTTTCTTTTACTCAAGCCCTCGAGTAAATCTTTGTCTATGTTTATTTCATTTTTATCCCAAGGCGGACAATAACTGTCAGAGTAATAAGTGCTCTTACTCTGCTTTACTTAAAGGCGTATCTTGCTATAGCAATGTTTTCTCATCCATGTGCAATATTTACATACCTTACATCTTTGTCACGCATCAGCCTTCCGATTAAAATTACTTTATTTATATAATTTGTACCTTTTTTTAATAATCTTTTAATTATTTATAACCCTTATACTCATAATATATCCGGTCCTAATATTTCTATATACAATATCCTTTATAAACAAAAATACAAAGTGTGTTGTTTTCATATATAAATAAATTCAACAATCGAACGGTCAGCAGCCACTGACTCCACAGGCCTTTTTGCCCCTCCAAGGTTTTCTCCGAGCCGCTCTCATTGCCACTGACGCTTTTAACGCTCCGGCTATGACTGAACGGGAGTATCATTATCAGATATACAGATCATTGCTGCAGGTTGCTAGTCCCGCTTTTGGAACCTGATATTCCCCGCTCAACTTCTTCCTCCTTTCGTCATCGCGTATCAGCCAACGGCTCCCTGTATATTTAAAGTATCCGATTGCCTTTATTCTGCAGTGCCGTTATCTTGCTTTGCTTTCTTTTTCAATGTCCGTTTATAAAAGTCGGAATATAACAGCGGTGTGTACCTGTTTTCATTCCTTTATTTAAATTTCCGGTGCTTCATTTGTCAGCATGTTTTAAAACAAACTCACATTGTGAGTTATATTATATCACATAGAGAGTTTTGATGCAAGCAGTATTGTTGACTTTGTGAGTTTTGTTTGATATGATTTTTAAAAAAGGAGGGAAAACCCTTGAAAAACCGGATAAAACAAATTCGAGAAACTTATAAATTAACACAAGTAAAATTTGGTGAGAAGATAGGAGTAAAAGGTAATACAATTACTAACTACGAAAACGGGTTAAGAACTCCAACAGACGCAGTTATTCTTTCTATCTGCCGTGAATTTAACGTAAATGAAGACTGGTTACGCACCGGTGAAGGGACAATGATGAATATTCAAACGGACGATTATACCAGAATCACTGTTGAGATAGATAAAAACGATAAAAAGGCCCGTCAGGCAATAATTAAATATTGGCATTTATCTGAATATGACAAAAAATTATTTTGGAATTTTGTGGATAGATTCATAAAAAAAGACGGAGAGGAATAACCTCTCCTTTTTTACTCTAGCCATGTTTTTATAAAAGTATATATTTTTACTAATAACATTTTGTCTTCTATTTTATTCAGCAGTTCTATGATTTTTTCTTTATAAAAACCTATTTCTCCCATATTATTCACCTTTTTCCAGTCAAAACATCGTTTATCTTTCGTTAATACTATGCTATAATGATTGTATGTTTTTATATATATAAAGACATATAAGGACTTATTTACTCTGGTTGGCAAACGCGAGATTTATAAGTCCTTCATTATTTCTCAATTTCTCCCCTTTCCCACTATTTATTCTTAAGCAATTTATTATTTAAGTAAAAGTCATGTCTTTATATAGACATAATATATGTTTTTTATAAATTTGTCTACATTTTCAAAAGGTTTTCCGATATTTTGGATTAATTAACCATAAACTAACATTTTCGTTTTGTAAGTAGTATGTGCAAAAACCCCTGAAACTTTGACCAATAGAAGGAAGTTTTCTGAATTTATTACAAGGTTAACCTGCTTTACATGTGGTTGCTCATTTTTTATTTTTATAAATTGTCGGCTGAACTAAATGGACGAAGCTTGATGTCTTAACCACAACGAAAACATGACGCTCAATGATTCATCTAATTGTTATCTTATTTTCCGGGAAAAGCACATGAAACAGTAAATTTAACAAAGAAAAAACATATGATACAATAAGCATTGCGACGGATTGCGCTTGAGGAATCCGGCATAATGAGAAAAACACATGGAGCCGTCGGTCGACATGATTTCAATACAAGGGATTTACAGGATTAGATAATACACAACTAAAAGATGGTAAAAGCTGAAAATGGGACTCGAACCCACGACCCCTTCATTACGAGTGAAGTGCTCTACCAACTGAGCTATTTCAGCTTAACCTATAAGATTACCATGGGTTATTATATTATACTATTTTTAAAAAGTCAATGAAAACACAGTAAGGTGATAATATATTACTGCTACTGTTAAAAATCATTCGTCGTTCTTTTTATAAACATATACATAAATATTTATCACTATATTTAACTAAAAAAGAGAACAAGCTCCATAAAAAACCAGAAGAACACTTAACATACTTATGGCTACAGGTATTACATATGCTGAAACCCTGTTTAATACATTTTCTAAACGTCTTATTATAATTGTACTCTGCAGTCTGTTATATCCAAAATAAAGCAAAATCAAAGGAAAAATGTAAATAAAATTATATAGTAACATAAAACTTAGGGTAAGCGGGAATGCTAAATGCAAACAGTATTAAACCTATTCCAAGTTCTGTCCCGTATACACATAACGGATATGCAGCCGTTAATTTAACCAGAAGCCGTGAAACCCACTTGACAACTCCATAATAAATTCCTAACCCCATGGCTAAATTGGCAAGGGTTATCCCTGAAATAAAAAACCAGATATAACGCTTATTTTTTACCATTGCCTGCAGTAACATCTGCTGTGCTATGGCAGACGGATTTAGGCTGTCAAAAAAGCTTGCTGTGATTGTAGTACCTAAAAGAATTAACATAATTTTTCCCTCCTAAAAAAAGAAGCGCTAAAATCACACCACTAAGACCTAAGGTGTAATTTTAACGCTTGACTGTCCGGCGACAGATTAATTCGTAATTAATTTTTTAAAATCCTAACATTGTATATATTATTTGTCAATAAAAATATATTATTTAAATATTAAAAATTCCACAATCCATACACAGGTATATTTAAAACATTTTTTTCATAATACATATCTTCTATTGAAAGCCTCATGGATAGGGCGTTTTTGTTTTTCTCTTTAAATACCTTTAAATTCTGTGCCTTGCTGTTTGACGTATAACGAATATCAATAGGAATTACTTCATTATCTCCCTCAAACACAAGAGGTACTCTTGCCGTAGCTCCTGAAACCCAGTAATATAAATTTCCTACATTTGGATTTCCCAAAAGCTCCGACATAACAAACTGTTCTCCGAAACCTCCATTAAGCATTGAAAAAATTTCTCCTGCTGTTTCCGGCTCCTTATTTTTATATGATTTATTTTTAATTATTGCATATAAAAGTCCGTTGTCCAAAAGGAAAAGTTCATATGATTTCTTTTCCTCATATTTATCAAGAGGCAGTTTTCCTTCTTTAACCCTGTTCAGCTTAATACAGATTCCCTTATCACATAAATAATCAACGGCCTCACTGTATTCTCTGTTTCTGGCATTCTTTTCAACCAGACTGAACATAAATTTTTTATTATCCTTTTCAAGCTGTCTGGGTATGCTCCTCAGTATTCTTCTTGTCCTTGTACAAAATGCAGGTCTGGTTTCTTTCTTTATATCCCGCTCAAAGTCTTCAATTATGCTTATCTGTTTATTATAAACTTCATCATAGCTGTGGTTTTTTAAAAACAGCTTGACAACGTCAGGCATACCTCCGACAATCAGATACTCTCTAAGATATTTTTTTATTTTCGTTTTATTTTCAGGAGAAATATCCATAATTTTCAGATTTTCTATGATTTCTATGAGCTTATTTTCCTTATTTGCAATCAGATATTCCTGAAAGCACATAGGCTTTAAGAATAAAATCTGAATTTCATCCTTATGCTCTTCTTCATAATTTTCAGTTGAAGCTTTAGAAGCTATTGCACACACGGCAAGGTCACTTCTTAATTTTGAATACTCATGAATTATCTTTAATGCCCCATCAACGCACTGGATTTCATCAAAAATCACCAGTCCTCCGGTCATATCTTCATTATCATAATGCTCATTTATAATAAAATCCAAATCATCTGCCCCTGCATCACCGGAAAGCACATCACGAAATACCTTTTCCTTACTTAAATCAATCAAATAAACGGCATCGCAAAAAGCAGCTGCAAAATCCATGATACTCCATGTCTTTCCAACTCCCTTTGCTCCTTTTATATACAGCATTTTTCTGTCCGGTCTGGAAAACCAGATAGTCATATCATCCATTATGTTTCTGTACATAATATCCTGCCTGCCATTCCCTTCAAAATTAATGTTCTTCTACCATATTAATATACTATTTTGAAAAGCAGAAATCAATATATCAAATGCCATATATGTCCCCAACTGAAAGACAGCGGAAGCAGAATTTTCGTAACAAAATGATTTACTTCTATCTCAAACTTTCATAGTATGAAAAATCCACCTTGCCGCTTATATTCTCAAGCGCTCCCTTAACCAATTCCTTTACCATTAAACATTCCGGAAAAGGAAGGTTAATATCAGGTCCCGCAACTATTCCATAATCACATGAGGTCACAAACCCTCTTGGATTATAATTCTTCGGGTCTCCTTCTACAATAACTGCTTCATAACCCATCTCTTTGGCTTTTTCAAATCCGTATTCAATCAATTCCTTTGAAATATGCTGCCTTTGAAATTCTGTTTTTACAGCTACGGGTGACAGCAGTAACAGCTTATCCTCATATTTTCCCTCTATATGAAATCCTGAAAACATTACATACCCTATAACTTCCTCTTCCTCATTCAGCATCAGCAATTCCAATTCGGGCACATAAAATTTTTTTCTTCTTATTTCTTCTACAAGTCCTCTTACCATCTTTCCCGAAGCAGCCCCTTCTGATTCGGTAAATACATTTTCAACCAAATCTAATGACACCTCAAGATATTTATTTTCAATACTGCTTATAAACCTATTATTCATTTTCTCTCCCTGATATTATTAAAGTATTGTCTGTTTCTCATATAAATATAACATTTAAAATATTACAATACAATAACTAAGAAACGGTGTAAAATTTAAATTTCTGTGATATAATGAGCACAGCGCATGAAAATCGCTCCGCGATGGCGCTGTGCGTGCATCATCAATCCTTCGGATTGGTGA
>CALWPY010000006.1 GCA_944383545.1 uncultured Lachnospiraceae bacterium
AAAAATCATCTTCTGACGGATAGAAGAAGCCAACTGTCAAATTTTAATTTTTAATCAGTGCGTTTTGCTCATCTCTATTTTATATATTGTTAACCTAATTATATACATTTTTTAATATTTTATCAACAATCACAGAATTATTCTTCAAACTGAAAAACAGCCTGCAAAACATTGTCCTGCAGGCTGTTTGACTTATCTTAAAGATATTTTACCAACTCATCTATTACCGGTTTCATATGCTCATCGGAAAGTCCGAAATCCTTTTCACGGAAGTTCCATGCACAACGTCCTATGTTGTATTTCCTGAATACTTTGTTTATTTCCTTATACCATTTAACAGTACTTTCAGTATCGGCTCTGTCGATAACTCCGTATTCACCGCAATATAAAGGTACATTTCTTTCTTCAGCAGTCTGTATTGCTTCCATGAATAACCGCTCAAAAAACTCATAATCTAAAGGCTTATCCATGTCATATTCTCCGTATTTTAATATATTATTTTCCAATTCAGAAAAATAATCAAATGAAGCATCACCTTTGTTAAGTGTTTCATTTGAAATTTTTCTGTATTCATTAAAAGTATGAGGATATTCCGTACGGAAATCCAAAGGCATTTCCTTTATCCAATATGCCCCCTGATGTGTGAAAATAGTAGGGTCATATGAATGAAAAGTATATACGATATTTTCATCATAAGGCATTGCCAGGTCTTTTACTGACATTGCACTGTTATTCCAGTATCCTCCTACAAGAATCTTTATATCCGGCACAATGGCTCTGATTCTTTTTATACATTTATTTGAGATATCATTCCAAATATCACTCAGGCTCTCGTCCGTAACCTCATTCAGAAGCTCAAATGCAAGCATATCCTTATATTTGCCGAATCTTTCAGCAAACTGCTCCCAAAGCCTGTAAAATCTTTCCTGATATTTTTCATTTTCAAAGAATCCTGATTCTTTTTCACCCTCATCAAAAGAATATCCGAATGTCTTATGTAAGTCCAAAATCATATTAAGATTATTCTTTTTGCAATAATTAATTGCTGTCTCAATACGGGCAAAGCCATTTTCTTTATATTCACCTTCTTTGGTCTCCACTAAATTATAGTCTACAGGAATTCTTACATGGTCTGCACCCCAGGCTGCTACAGTTTCAAAATCCTTTTCGGTTATAAAATTATTATAACGCTCCTCTGAATTGTCGCACTGTGAATACCAGCCGCCAAAATTAACACCCTTTTCAAATCCTTCAAATTTGCGCATAAAAACCCTCCTGAAATTATAATTAATTTTTACTGTAGCTTTATAGTAATAAAACACCAATTAAATATATACAAAAATCATGCACAAAATATCAAAAATATGTTTAATTTTAGCTGAAATATTCAACTCCCGATTCAAAGATATACTGATTCTGGTCACCGTAAATATTTATGGCAACTGCCGTATCTCTTCTCTCTGAATGAGCCATCTTTCCGAATACTCTTCCGTCAGGGCTTGTGATTCCCTCTATTGCATAGTAGGAAGCATTTACATTATAGTACTCATCCATTGTAGGATTTCCGTCCATGTCAACATATTGTGTTGCAACCTGTCCGTTTAAGAAAAGTTTCTTTATACATTCCTCATCGGCCACAAATCTTCCTTCACCATGTGAGATTGGCACTGTGTAAACTCCGCCAAGCTCTGCTTTCTTAAGCCACGGAGATTTGTTTGATACAACCTTTGTGTATACCATCTTGGACTGGTGGCGTCCTATGCTGTTTCTCGCAAGAGTAGGTGAATTATCTGTCTGAGGTTTTATCTCTCCATATGGCACAAGTCCAAGCTTTATAAGCGCCTGGAATCCGTTACAGATACCGAGTACAAGTCCGTCTCTTTCATTTAAAAGACGCATAACCTCATCCTTAATCTTTTCATTTCTGAATGCCGTGGCTATAAACTTACCGGAGCCGTCAGGCTCATCACCTGCCGAGAATCCACCCGGGAACATGATAATCTGCGAATCACTTATAGCCTTTGAAAAAGCATCTACGGAATCTCTTATACCCTGGGCATCCATATTCTTAAATACTATTGTTTCAACCTCTGCTCCTGCACGTCTGAAAGCTTTTTCAGAATCATATTCGCAGTTTGTACCAGGGAATACAGGAATAAATACCTTTGGCTTTGCAACCTTATTCTTTGCAACAAGAATTGTTTTTGCATCATAAATTCCCGTATCTATCTTCTTATCAGGCACATTTGAATAAGTAGGGAAAATCTTTTCAAGAGTACCTGTCCATGCTGCTATTGCCTCATCCATATCTATTACCGTACCGGCATATTTGAATGACGCATCTTCCGTAACCTTACCGATAACCTTGCAAGGCACTGTAATTTTACTCTTGTTTTCAGGCTTAATCTCTATAATTATTGAGCCGTAGTCCTTTGAAATAAGCTCTTCTTTTGAAATGCTTTCATCAATTTCAACCCCCAGCTTATTACCGAATGCCATTTTACTTACGGCTTCTATTATTCCACCGAAACCGACTGCATATGATGATTCAACAAGTCCCTCTTTTATGTCATTATGGAGAAGTGCATACTTTTTTAGCACATCTTCATACACAGGCTTGTCATACTTATCTCTTTCCGTATCAATCTTCAGGAGTATGTTTCCTGATTTTTTAAGCTCTGTTGTAACAACATCCATATATCCTGCCACATCTACCGCAAAGGAGACAAGTGTAGGAGGTACATCTATGTCATTAAATGAGCCTGACATACTGTCCTTTCCACCGATTGAAGGAAGACCAAGTCCCATCTGTACATCATAAGCACCAAGAAGTGCCGCCAGAGGTTTGCCCCATCTTTCAGGCTCCTCTCTAAGTCTTTCAAAGTACTCCTGGAATGTAAGACGAATCTTAGATACATCTCCGCCTGAAGCCGCAATCTTTGCAACTGAATGAAGCACTGCATAAATTGCACCGTGGTATGGACTCCATGAAGAAAGATAAGGGTCAAATCCATAACTCATCATGGTAACCGTATCAGTCTTTCCTTCGAGTACAGGAAGCTTTGCTATCATTGTCTGGATAGGTGAAAGCTGATATTTACCTCCATAAGGCATGGTGACACTACCTGCACCTATGGAAGAGTCAAACATTTCCACAAGCCCCTTCTGTGAGCAGACATTTAAATCAGAAAGTACCTTAAGCCACTCTGCCTTAACATCTGAATATTCTTCATTTTCTTTGAGATAATTTTTGCCTTCTTCAGGCATTTCCACCTTAACTTCAGTCTCCTGATGAGCACCGTTTGTATCAAGAAATGCTCTCTTTATATTAACTATTTCTTTACCTCTCCATGTAAGTACAAGCCTTGGCTCTTCTGTAACCACAGCTACCTTTACGGCTTCAAGGTTTTCTTCTTCTGCGTACTTAAGCATCTTGTCCGCATCAGCAGGGTCTACTACTATTGCCATTCTTTCCTGTGACTCTGAAATGGCAAGCTCTGTACCGTCAAGTCCTGCATACTTCTTAGGAACAAGGTCAAGATTTACCTTAAGTCCGTCAGCAAGTTCGCCTATTGCAACTGAAACTCCGCCTGCACCAAAATCATTACATTTCTTTATAAGAGAAGCAACTTCTTCCCTTCTGAACAATCTCTGAATTTTTCTCTCTGTCGGAGGATTACCCTTCTGTACTTCTGCACCGCAGGTATCAATGGAACTTTCGGTATGTGCCTTTGATGAGCCTGTTGCACCGCCGCAGCCGTCACGTCCCGTACGTCCGCCGAGAAGGATAATTATATCTCCCGGGTCGGAATTAAGCCTTTTTACACATCTTCTTGGAGCCGCACCCATTACGGCGCCTATTTCCATACGCTTTGCCACGTAGTCAGGATGATATATTTCATTTACAAGTCCTGTTGCAAGACCTATCTGATTACCGTAAGAGCTGTAGCCCTGTGCCGCAACAGTTACGATTTTTCTCTGTGGCAGTTTGCCCTTCATTGTTTCCTTAAGTGAAACCGTCGGGTCTGCGGCTCCTGTAACACGCATTGCCTGATATACATAAGAACGTCCTGAAAGCGGGTCTCTTATTGCACCGCCAAGGCAGGTTGCAGCACCTCCGAAAGGCTCTATTTCCGTTGGGTGGTTATGTGTCTCGTTCTTAAAGCTTACTAACCACTCCTCTTCTTTATCATCAATTTTTACGGGAACTACTATTGAACATGCATTTATTTCATCAGAAACCTCCATGTCCTCAAGCTTTCCCATGGAACGAAGCTTTTTCATTGCCATAAGAGCTATATCCATAAGACAGATAAACTTATCGTTTCTGTCCTTATATATAATCTGTCTGTCTGCTTCATACTGCTTAAATGAATCCTCAATAGGCTTCTTATAATAACCATCATTAAAATCAATCTTTGTAAGCTCCGTTGAGAATGTCGTATGACGGCAATGGTCTGACCAGTAAGTATCAAGCACCCTTATTTCCGTCATGGAAGGGTCTCTCTTTTCATCATTCTTAAAATAATTCTGAATATGAAGAAAATCCTTAAATGTCATGGCAAGTCCGAGGGAATTATAAAGCTCTGACAGAGTGTTTTCTTCCATATCCTTAAAGCCGTCAAAAATTATAACATCAGCCGGCTCATCATAATCCATTACAAGAGTTTCAGGCTTAACCTCGTCAGTAACCCTTGAATCCACAGGATTTACTACATACTCTTTAATTGCGGTCTTTTGTTCATCATTGATATTTCCTGTTACAACATAAGTAACGGCAGACCTTATCAAAGGACTTTCCTCTTCATTTAAAAGCTTAACGCACTGCTCTGCTGAATCTGCCCTCTGGTCGAACTGTCCCGGAAGATATTCCATAGAAAAGCAGAAATCGCCTTCATTAAGCGGAAATGTTTCCTCATATACAATATCCACGGGCGGCTCTGAAAATACAGTTACCAGCGCCTTTTTATATGTTTCTTCAGATATGTTTTCAATATCATATCTGACAAGCTCTCTTACTTCGTCGGCAAATATACCAAGATAATTTTTAAACTGTTCCTTAAGGTCATTTGCCCTAACTGCATAATCAGGCTTTTTTTCAACGTAAATCCTTCTTACTCTGCTCATGTCAACCTCCATTTGTAATTTATATTATTTATGAATTTTTCTTATCAGTTTATATATTATAACATTCTGGAATACCATCGGGGAATCCTGAACAAAAAATACTATTCCGTTTGTAGGTGCAATTACTTCTGACAGCACTTTACCATCCATAGGGTCAATTATTTCCGCAAGCACCTGGCCTCGTTTTACTTCCCGGTTTATACCGACCAGCTTATGAAAGAAGCCTGCATCGTAGGCTTTTATATTTACCATGTCCTCTTCATTCATCACAGTTGAAATATATCCACCGTGACAGTTATATTTAATAATTCCCATTCTGGTAAGAAATCTGAGTACAGCTGAAACTGCTACTCCGGCACTTTTTTCATCAATTCTTTCCGTTCCTCCTGAATATATTGAAAAAGCCTCCGTTCCCTCCATCTGCCAGTTATAATTAAGTGTTGCATGGTCAAATGAGCGGGAATCACTTGTGAGTACATATGGCAATCCGAAAAGGTTGGCCAGATTTGTGCTCTCGTGCCCCGTTCTTATCATTCTCACATGTGATATAAATTCACCCTGCAGATAAAAACTAGGAAACTGTATTCCATATGAATATTCCTTTATTCTCTCTAAAAGTGAAGCTGCAATACGGCTAGTTGCAGGCCCCTCGGGATTTCCCGGAAATGACCTGTTAATATCGGAATCATCTGAAAGCCAGTATTTTCTCCCCGCATTCATTGAACTGTAGTTAAGGGACGGTATAATCATTATTTCCTTGCCTGAAACTATATCTCCCTGGGATTCCAGTTCTGCGAGTCTTTTTGATAATAGTGAGCATATATATATCTGCTGGTATTCATTTCCTCTCATGGCACCGACAATGCACGCCGCCTTTGCTCCCTTTCCGTATGTATAGCCATATATTGAATACTCATCTCTAAATGCGGTATTCATTGTAAAAAGCATTTCTTTATTCATCAGATTCACCGCCTACCACTATTCTTGCAAGAAGCGAGCCTTCTTCCGTAGCAGGATACTCTCTTAATGCACAAATTGTTCCTGTTACAGGTGCTTTGATGCTTTCTTCTACTGAGCCTGTAATTACATTTACCACATAGCCCAGTTCATCGCCCTTATTTACTCTGTCAAACATTTTTACCCTCGGTATAAAAATACCGCTGCTTTCCGAATTAATATATATTATATCATTATCATGTGCAATTATTGAATTCTTTATTTCAGGAACATCCCCCTGCCATATGCCCATGTATTTCATTATGGCAAATATTCCGTCTACGAGCTGATTACCGTAATCCTGATTAATCTTATATGCAAAGCCTGATTCCGTAACAAAACACTTTACGCCTCTTTTGTTTAATTCATATGCAAGACTTCCGTCACGTACCTGTGTGGAAGGGTGTACCCATATCATGTCTGCATTGAAAAGCTTAGCATAAGGCATGAGAATATCCTCCACATCATCATTCATTCTTACCTGTGGTATCTCATGCAGGTATAAATTACTGGCATGAATATCAATACAGAAATCCGCACCCAGTATATCCTGAAGAATATTATATGCCGCATACTCTCCCATAGCCCCGCTTTGAGAGCCCGGAAAAAGCTCATTCATATCTATCTGAGAGCCTGGAATTTCCCTTATCTTAGCCGCCATTCCAAGCGGATTAAGTGTAGGATATACATCAACTATACCCGTAAGATTATGATATTCCTTCTTTATCCTTCTTATAACTTCATAACATATATACTGTCCCTGCAATTCATCTCCGTAAATACCGGAAACAAGGCATATTCTTTTTTCGTTTCCATTCGGAAAATCCGGTGCAAGACGGTTTTTCTTGATTTTTAAGACTTCTCCTACCATGAGATTTACCGATACAACAGTCTCTATCATAACTACTACTCCAATCTGACAGGGCTGCACAGAAAAAGCACTCTGTTCTGAGTGCCATGAAAACTGATTAACAGCACAATCATCTATATATTTTTTTCACCTTATAAATCAATTCTCTTATGTCAACAGGTTTTGTAATAAATTCATCAGCTCCGTGCTTTACCGCCCGGATTACGAGTGACATCTTTTTCTCCTCAACAATAATTATAATAAGTGTAGTATCTTTATTATATTTTATGCTTTCTATAAATTCCAGCACTTCATTTTCAGGAAAATCAGAGTCAATTATAACCAAATCCGGTTTTCCCCCAAAAAATAAATCTTTTCCTTCCTGAATGGAACATGCTTCACCATAAATTTCATAGCCCTCATTAATAAGAGCTTCCTTTTCTAATTTTAGTTGTGCCTTTGAGGCATCAATAATAAGTATTCCGCTCATAAATATTCTCCAAGTATAATGTCATGCAATGTTTAGTTCAGAATCCATGCTTATAATAACATCCATCCTGTCTCCTGCAATATAAAACGGCATAACATATATATCTTTCTCTGACGACAAAGAAATCATATCACTGAATATTTTTATTTTTTCCTTACGCATATTCAATTCATTTTCTTTTTTAATAAAAAGAGCGTTTGTAAGATTAAGGAAATCAGACACAGTGTTAATGATATCATCGTCTTTACACTTAAGCTCAAGATTATCCGTAAATATTTTTCCAAGCCTGTACATTCCTTTTCCGTCATTTCCCGAACATATACCTACGGAAATATGGCTGTCACCATTGATATCCTGATAAATCATAGAGCCTGAAGCATACTGTCTTACTATTTCCACTGCTTCAAAACGCACATCATTTTCTGTAAAACGTATTAAATTTTTTCCTATTATATCTATGTAGTCTTTTACAAGTTCAGGTATTTCATCATTTTTTGTAAAGATTTCCATAACCTTATCTATGTCATTAGATTTCAATGTATCAATCTCACCGGCAGTATAATTCTCATTCTTTTTAAAATTATTTACATACTTCTGCAGTTCTTCAGGGGAAAAATTATACTCCCCAATAAGTATCTTAACAAAAATAAGGTATGTTTCCTCCTGTTTTTCAAGAAGTTCAGAAACCTGCTTTTCCTCAAGATACCCCTTTTCTACGGCCAGTTCACCAAATTTTACATCATGATTAAGCTGAAGATGATTTATTTCATCAGCCTGTGTATCAGTCATATATCCCTCAGCGTTTGCCAACTGACCGATTTTCATCCTGCACTGTCTTACTTCAGACATAATATTCCCATACTGGTCTTCTGTCAGAACGCCTTCATCTAATAAATATTTCCCAAAATATGTTCCAAACATTCTATTACCTTCACTTTTTTTAATGTAATAATTATACATAACACTAACTCAAAAAGCAATATTTACTATGAATTATATTGAAATATTGACAATTTTTACATATAATTATGTGGCAGACATCTAAGACTAACTTTTATGCCAAGGAGGGATTCCTATCTTGAAAAAATCACTTCAAATTAAAATATCTTTAATTTCATCATTTTATATAATAATTATGGCAATTATATGCTATTTATCATACAAATATCTGAGCGGTACTGCCTTTTTATTCACGCTTTTAGTTTCTGCTGTTCTTCTTATTGTTACCGCACTTATTATTGCAGGTCATTTAGCCGGTTATTATTCAAAACCACTTATTCTTTTAAAAGAAGACATACTTAAAGTCAAAGCTGGTGATACACAAGCAGAATGGCATCAGGATTCCATCTATGAATATGGTGAAATTGCAAAGATGCTTAATGAATTATATGAATCATATAATTATAACATAAAAAAACTTACAGATTCAATTAATGCACTCTCACTTACGGAACAGAAACTGGAAAACAAAGCCAGTCAGGTCCGACATATATCAAACCATGACATTCTTACGGGATTATATAACAGAACTACTTTTATAAAAAGAGCCAACAGTATTTTAAAGGAACACTCCGAAACACTTGAAAAATTTGCAATTATATATATAGATGTTGATAATTTCAAAAATATAAATGATACATTCGGACATATTCAGGGTGATTTACTCCTTGTAAAAATCGCTGAAACCCTCCTTCATTTTGTAAATAATAATTCTCAGGACAGTACCGATATTCTTGCCAGAACAGGTGGAGATGAATTTATTATTTTAAAGAATACTGTTACGTCAAAAAAGGATTTGACGGATTATGCAGATAATCTTATAAAAGCCCTTTGCATCACATACGATTTAGATGATTCTTCGGTAAACGTATCAGTCAGTATAGGAATTTCACTCTTCCCTTATGACGGATTATCCATAAATGAACTTATAAAGGATGCAGATATTGCCATGTATGTGGCAAAAGACTCAGGGAAATCTAAATATGAAATGTTTAACAGTGAAATGGAAGATGCTTTTAACCGTAAAGTAGGATTAAAAACACTTTTGTCTGATGTAATTGAGAAAAATAATATATATCTTCAATATCAGGCACAGGCCGACTTAAATACAGGAAGTATCATAAACTTTGAAGCTCTTATGAGAATAAAATCAGATAACTCAGAAAACATAAGACCATCGGAATTTATTCCCATTGCCGAAAACTCCGGCATTATTGCCGAACTGGGTGAATGGGCTCTCCTTGAAGCATGCTCATTCAATAAGAAACTTATGGATATGGGATACGGACCGTTCAGGGTTGCAGTAAATGTATCAACCGACCAGCTGAAAGAAAAAAACTTTATAGATACAATCAAATCTGTTCCCGAAAAAACAGGACTCAGTTTAAAATATTTGGAAATAGAAATTACGGAAAGCGTACTTATGGAAGAGTTTAAGAGCAACCTTAAAACCATAACCATGATTAAAGAACTGGGTGCAAGAGTTGCGCTTGATGACTTCGGTACCTGCTACTCCTCATTTAACTATCTCACACATCTTCCTGTAGATGTAATAAAAATTGATAAATCCTTTATAGACGGTATATGTACTAATGAAAAAGATACATACATTACAGAATCCATGATTTCACTGGCTCACAAGCTCAATATGACCGTTGTTGCCGAGGGTGTTGAAAATGTAGACCAGTTAAAAATCCTTCAGGAGCAACATTGCGACACTATTCAGGGATATCTGCTCTCAAAACCTCTTAGCGAGGAAGATTTCATTGATTTTATTGAAAAAAATAAATAAAAATTAAAAATCCCTTTTGTCATAAATATTTCATATGACAAAAGGGATTTATGAAGATTATTATTCATAATAATCTTCATAATCATCAAAGGCACCGTTTAAATATTCCTTTGTATAATTTATATTATTGGCTCTTTTTACCTTTACCTGAGGTCTAGAGCTTTCTTTTTTCTTATTTCCTGCCTGTTTTTTCTTTACCGTTTTCTGCTCCTTTTCAAATCTGAGCTGAGTTCTTGTTTTATCAAGCTGAATAGTCTGCTGTTTATTTTCTTTCGGACGCATAGGTTTACTTCTTCTGCCGTTATCCGCCTCGTCATCATCCTTGTCCTTCATAAATCTCATCTGATATCCACTGTTTCCCTGATCTCTTTTTACTCCGCCCTGTCTGCCTCCATCAAATTTCGGTCTGGAACTGTTATCATACTTAAACTTACTGTTGTGAGGTTTATCCTGTCTGCCTTTTCCACCGTCTCCTGTTCCAAATTTTTTTCGAGTTTCCTGTGACTTTGGTTTTACAAATTTAGCCTGATTTACCTCATTAGTACCTTGCGCTGACACTTATTTTCTCCTTCCCATTTAATAAATTGTGTTTTGCACAGATTATTTTACTTAAACAGAATTTCATAGTCAATATTAATTTAAATAAATTTCAACAATTTAACAAAAATAATACAAAAAATCAAGCACGCATTTTATACTCCAGTCTTAATTTATCTGCTATAAGTGCAATAAATTCAGAATTTGTAGGTTTACCTTTTCCGGCACTTACTGTATAGCCGAACATTTCTTCTATAACATCTATCTTCCCTCTGTTCCAAGCAACCTCTATGGCATGTCTTATTGCTCTTTCAACACTGCTTGAAGTAGTCTTATACTTCTTCGCAATAGTAGGATATAGAAGTTTTGTAATATAATTCAGCATGTTTGAATCTTTAACCGCCATTATTATTCCTTCTCTTATATACTGATATCCCTTTATATGAGCCGGTATTCCGATTTCTCTTATTATATCGGTAACATCGCTTTCCAGACTTCCCATAAAGTAATCTTCACTACTGGAATTAAATTCCTCAATGCCCGTTGCAGATTCTTTAAATATCCCTGTAAGTCCCAGTTGAATTACTCTTTTAGCCACAATTTCAGGATTATATGGTTTCATTAAATAGTAATCAGCTCCCATACTGAATGCACAGTTTATGATTCTGGAAGAGCCTACAGATGTAAGAAATAAAACTTTAGTATTATTTAATTCTTCATTATCTCTTATCTGTTCCAATACCTCCAATCCATCCATTCCAGATAAAAACACATCCAGTAAAATTACGTCAGGTCTGTAATCACACACTGCACTGAGTGCTTCTTCCCCGTCTTTAACAGCTGTTACAATATTAATTTTATTGCCTCCGCAAAATTCAACAAGCTGTTTTGCAATTTCATCACAGTCATTATCTGCAACTACCACACTGCATTTCGATTTTTCTCCCATTTTCTTAATTAACTCCTCTCTGTTGTTATAATTAAATACTTTTAGATAATAAAACGAAATAAATAAAATTTCCAGTTGATTATTTTAGGCGGATTTTATTTTATTATCTAATCTTATTTTATCAGCCATAAGAGCAATAAATTCTGAGTTTGTCGGTTTCGTTTTACCTGAATGAGATGAATATCCAAACAGATCATTTATGGTTTCATCTTTTCCCCTGCTCCATGCCACCTCTATGGCATGTCTTATTGCCCTTTCTACCCTTGAAGGAGTCGTACCATGCTCTTTAGCCACTTCAGGATAAAGCTGTTTTGTTATAGAATTAAGTATGTCCATATCGTTTACTGCAAGAATTATAGAACTTCTCAAATATTGATATCCTTTAATATGTGCCGGCACTCCGATTTCGTGTATTATATCGGTAACAAGTATCATAAGGTCATTGTCTGATACTATGTCTTCATCCTGAGTTTTATATATGTTAATCCCACTCTTTTTTATTCTTGCAGTATTTTTTATTGCATCCGACATATATTCTTCTTCATTTTTATCTTCCATAATGTTTACTATAATGTTATCGGATTTATCCTCCAATGCTTCCTTTATAAAATTACTCTGCTTATCAGATGCACATATAAGAAATTTCACAGGTGCTGAAAATTTCAAAGCATTGATTTCCTCCATTATTGCTATTCCATCCTTATTGGGAAGGATAAGGTCCAGCATCACTACATCCGCTTCTCTTTTTCTTATTAAATTAACAGCTTTACTGCCATCCTGACAGTTCCCGCAAAGCTCAATATCGTCACGTTTTTCTAAAATTTTCTTTATCTTGCTCGTATAATTTACATCATGCTTTATCAAAAGCACTTTTATACGATTCATAAATAACCTCCTATATTTATTTTTCATAGACCGTCTTTATTATGCAATGCATGTACGACTCCTTATTTCCTGTTAATTATAAATTAGAGGTTTTAATTCGGCAATATACTACCATACGCAAGTTTTGACAGTAAGTTCCGACTAAATTAGTCGTTTGACGAATTAATCATTTCTTCGACAAATGTTCCGTAACCTTTTGTAGAATCTTTTAGAAAAACGTGAGTTACTGCACCGACAAGCTTTCCGTCCTGAAGAATCGGCGTACCTGACATTCCCTGCACGATTCCTCCTGTCAGTGCTATAAGCCTTTCATCGGTCACTTCAATTTCAATTTCTTTACCGGCATCATTTTCAGAATATGAAACACTTTTAATATTTATTTCATAATATACGGCTTCACCTGAAATACAGGACAAAATATATGCTTTTCCCTTGTGTACCTCGCTTTTATCACCAACAGGTACCCACTCCCTGTTTTCTGTCAGCTGATTCATTCTGCTGTTTATTGTACCGCTAATTCCGTATTCACAATTAACATTTACCCTGCCGATTATTTTTTCATCAGAATAATTTATAATTCCTTCCAGGCGGCCGGGATTATCATCTTCAGGCTTATCTATATTTATAAGTCTTGCAGGATATATGGCACCGTCAGAAACTTTGAAAACTGTACCTGTGTCATTGTCATTTATACTGTGACCCAAAGCACCGAATCCGTCTTTGGTGACATAGGTGAGTGTTCCAATACCGGAAATATCATCCTTTACCCATAAACCAATCATATATCTGTCGTTTTTTCCTTTTACTGCGTCAATCTGAAGCATAATTTCTGTTTCATCTCTTTCCACCAGTACGGAAAGAGTATTTTCTCCATATTCATCAATAACCTCAATAAGCTTGGTTTTATCGGTAATTTCAATACCGTTAATTTCTTTAATGTAGTCCCCCTGTATAAGCTTACCTTCCGACGGTGAATAAACTTTTCCGTCATTTCCCGTCACTTCTCCCGTATCTACTACCATAACTCCATCAGTTTTGACATAAATACCTATGGGCTCTCCAACAGGAATCACGAAATCAGTCGATGCGTCATCTGCATATTCTGACGTATCCACAGAATAATTAACATAATCAACAGTTTTTATATTTTCTTCTGCATAGCTCTCGCTGATATTTATATTTTCGTCTTTTTTTGTCACATAAAAAATACTGCACAGTACTGCAACTAATAAAGTCGAAAGAAACAATCTATATAAATTTTTTGTTTTTTTATCTGCATATTTCATATCCGGCCTCCTTAATTTTTTGCACAAAAAAAGAGTACACTTTTTTCGTGTACTCTTATTATCCGATTTATGATTGATAAATAATCAGTATATTTTTGTACTATCTGCCAAGTCTTTCATCTCCTCGGCACTTAAAATAACCTTATCCGTAATATTTTCACCACCTATAAGACGGGCTATTTCTTTAATTGATGCATCTCTGTCCAGCCTGACAATATCTGTTAATGTTTTTTCATTTAATACTTTCTTTTCAATAAGATAATTTGTATCTGCCATGGCTGCAATCTGCGGAAGATGTGTAATGGAAATAACCTGATGGCAGGAAGCGATTTCAGAAAGCTTAAGTGCTACTTTCTGAGCGGTAATACCGCTTATTCCTACATCAACTTCATCAAATATCAATGTAGGTGTGGAATCCTCATCTGCCAGACAAGATTTAATGGCAAGCATGATTCTTGAAAGTTCTCCCCCTGATGCCGCTTCATATAAAGGTTTTACAGGCTCACCTACATTTGTGGAAATGACAAAGTATGCCGCATCATGTCCCTCGGAAGAATATTCCTTAGTTTCCATAAATTCCATATCAAACTTTACCTGGTTAAAATTAAGTTCGCTGAGTGCATTTCTTATTTTTTCACACAACTCCCTGGCGCAGGTCTTTCTTATACGACTGAGATTATTACAGGCTGTTTTTAATTTTTCAAATGTTTTTTCATATCTAATCTTTAAATCACTTAAATTATCTTCATATTCAATAAGATTATTATACTCTGTTTTCAGTTCTTCTAAATATGAATTTATTTCATCTATGGAATTTCCATATTTTTCTTTTAAACGATTTATAAGATTAAGTCTCTCATAAACTTCATTAAAATAATTATCATCAAACTCCATATCCTGCATATATTCTTTAATCTCACGGTTAAAATCATTAAGCAGGGCATCTATGTCCGACATTATATCCATTACAGGTGATATACCACTGTCGAGAGTTTGAATTCTTTTAAGTCTTGCCATTGCGTTTGAAATTTTCACCGCCGCACTATCCTTATTGTCATATCCTGTAAGTTCATATATTTCTGATGCCGAAGATATTATTTCTCTGGAATTTTCAATCTTTCTGTACTCACTTTCCAGATTTACATCCTCATCTTTTTTTAAATCTGCCGCCTCAATCTCTGAAATTTCGTATTTTATATAGTCCAGACGCTTACTCCTTTCAGCAGGATTCATATCCATTTCATTAAGCTTTCTTTTTATGTCACTGTATTCTTTAAAAATTTCAGAAACCTCTGTCTTTACTTCGGCTATTTTTTCCTTTCCGAACAAATCAAGTATTTCTATATGCTTTGAAGCCTGAAGCAAAGTCTGCTGTTCATGCTGGGCATGGAGATTTATAAGTATCTCAGATACAGCTTTAAGCTTAGCCGTAGTCACTGTAACATCATTTATTCTGTTTATTGTACGGCCATTATTTAGTCTCCTTGAAATAAATATTTCATCTTCTGAAATATCAATATCAAGCTCAGAGAGCATATTTCTGATATTTTCATTTTCTACGGAAAAGGTGAGTTCAACAATTCCGTCAGCTTCCGTATTTCTCAGAATATCCTTGGAAAATTTACCACCCATTCCTATTCCGAGAGCACCGATAATTATAGATTTACCTGCTCCCGTTTCACCCGTAAGTATATTAAGACCGGGTTCAAAATCAATATCTATATCATCTATGAGCAAAATATTTTTTATATGTAAGTTAAGTAACATTATAATTTCTCCTTATCACTTCTTTGGATATGCTACTTTCTTTATCTCAGCCACTACATTTTCCACAAGTTTTTTTGACTGTACGGCAAGAAATATTGTGTCATCTCCCGCTATACAGCCCATAAGACCTCTTATTTCCATATTGTCAAGAGCTGCCCCCACTGCCATTGCAACTCCCGACACGGTTTTTATCACTATCAGATTTTCTGCTGATTCAATTGAAATTATTCCCGCTGAAAGTACCTTTCTGTAGGAATCTGTTGTTCCGGAATCAACCCCGTCACCCTCTGTATAACGCTGTCTGGTGCCCTTATATACCTCTTTTCTTAGTTTAAGCTCTCTGATATCTCTCGATATGGTTGCCTGAGTTGCAACAAAGCCATAATCAGCAAGCATTTCCAAAAGCTCATCCTGTGTCTCTATATTATGGTTTCTGATTATCTCAAGGATTTTCATCTGCCTTTTATGCTTCATAATTCTCCTCCGATTTTTTTTCTGAGCACCTCATAGAAATTAACGTCATACATCTTGACCAGATTTATGTATCTCTTTGCCGCCTTTATTTCAGCATAATCACCTGCCGCCATATCGCACAAATTATTTCCGTCAAATGATACTATGGACTCGGTATCTACTGTCCTTCTTTTCTTTAAAATTTCTATTTTTATTACATCTTTTGCATCAAAAACAACACTTTTTGCAGAAAGTGCATGCGGTGATATCGGAGTAACCAGAATAAGTTCCGCATTTGGACTTACTATAGGTCCTCCTGCCGAAAGATTATATCCGGTAGAGCCTGTAGGTGTTGAAACAATAACCCCGTCTGCCTCATATGTATCTAAAAGCTGTCCGTTTACATATATATTAAATGCAACAATTCTCAGTGTTCCCGAACGGCTTAATACTATGTCATTTAATGCATCCTGACATATTTTTTCTTCACCGTTAATTGTTACACATCCTGTAAGCATCATTCTTTTTTCAAGTGAGAATTCACCCGATATAAGCCTGTCAGCCATTTTTAAGATGTTTTTTTCTTCTACCTCGGTTAAAAAACCAAGTGTTCCTAAATTTACGCCAATCATGCTTATATTATGGTTTCCTATTGCATGAGCCGCCCGAAGCATCGTTCCGTCTCCACCCATAACAATCACACATTCGGCAGAGTTTAAAGCTTCTTCATCTATATATTCATTTACATAATTCCAGTCTTCGCTGATTATAAGTGCATTACAGCCTTTGCTTATTATGTAATCTCTTAAGCCTTCGGAAAGAATGAGGTCATAATCTTTTTCGACATTTGAATATATAATAAAATCTTTAAAACCCTTCAATTTTCTTCCTCCTTATGACTGCTTATCAAGTTCTTCATGAGATTTAAATACAGTTTCTTCTACGTCTATGTCTATACCGGTGTTATTTTCTACACCTTTTACAAGGTAAAGCAGATATTCAATATTTCCTTCCGGTCCTTTAACAGGGGAATATGTAAGCTTTACGGGAGTGAACATTATTTCCCTTGAAAAATCAACTATTTTTTCTATTACTTCTTTGTGTACCGATTTATCACGTACAACGCCTTTTTTTCCTACCTTTTCCCTTCCTGCTTCAAACTGAGGTTTTATAAGGCACACCACTTCACCCTTTTCATTTAAAAGCCTGTAAACCACAGGAAGTACCTTTGTAAGTGAAATAAATGACACATCAACCGAGGAAAAATCTATTGCATCCTCTATATTATCAGGCTCCACATATCTTATATTGGTTTTTTCCATGCATACTACTCTGTCATCATTTCTTAATTTCCATGCCAGTTGTCCGTGTCCTACGTCCACGGCATATACTTTTTTAGCACCGTTAAGAAGCATGCAGTCCGTAAATCCGCCGGTAGAAGCCCCCACATCCATACAGATTTTATCTTTTAAATCAAGCCCAAAACTATCTACCGCCTTTTCAAGCTTAAGTCCTCCGCGGCTCACATATTTCAGTGTATTTCCGCGCACTTCTATATTGGCGCTTTCTTCAAAAACAGAGCCTGCCTTGTCCTCTTTAATATTATCCACATACACTATTCCTGACATAATCACTGCCTTTGCTTTTTCTCTTGAGGCAGCAAGTCCCTTTTCCACAAGTAAAACGTCAAGCCTTTTTTTCATTTTTTCGTACTGTCTCCAATATCTATTTTATCTTTAATTTCTTTATATATACTGTCACTATCTATTCCCAGTTCTTTTTTTAATTCAGGAATTTTTCCATGCTCTACAATTCCACTGTGTATGCAGAAATGCTCAAATTTAATTTCTTTTCCCTTTTCCATAAGATATTCTGCAACATGCTCTCCATAACTTCCTTCAGTCACATTTTCCTCAAGCACGGCAATCATTTCATATTTTTCGTTTATCTCATCTATCATTTCGTAATCTATGGGATTAAGAAATCTTGCATTATAGAGTCCTGCAGAAATACCGTCATTATTAAGCTTTTTATATACCTCCAGAGCTCCTTTCACCATGCTTCCGCATCCGATTAAGGCTACTCTGTTTCCTTCAAAAATCTTCTCGCTCTTTCCATGAACAAATTCACTGTTAAATTCAGAAAGTTCTCTAAATGCCGTGCCTTTTGGATATTTTACGGCTACAGGGCCATTATATTTTATGGCATATTCCATAGCAGACTTAAGTTCCTCTGCATTTTTCGGTGCAATTACCGTCATCCCCGGCATTTCAGAAAGAAATGAAGTATCATATATGCCATGATGTGTTGCTCCGTCAGGGCCCACAAGTCCTGACCTGTCCACTGCAAACACCACATGCAGTCCCTGCAGACATACATCATGGAGTATCTGGTCATATGCTCTCTGCAAAAATGATGAATATATTGCAACAACAGGTATCATACCTGCTGCAGCAAGTCCTGCCGCAAAAGTTACCGCATTCTGTTCTGCAATTCCCACATCAAATGTTCTCTCGGGAAATTTTTTCTGAAAGTGCGATATACCCGTTCCATGTGCCATGGCAGCCGTAATTGCAACTACTTTATCATTTTTTTCTCCTATTTCAACAAGCTTCCTTGCAAAGACATCAGTATAAGTAAGTGACGTTTTCTTTACTACAGGCTTTCCTGTAACTATATCAAACGGCTCTACACCATGAAAAAATTCAGGATATTTTTCAGCATATTTATATCCTTTTCCCTTTTTAGTCTTTACGTGCACAACTATAGGTCTGTTAAGACGAAAGGCCTTTTCAAAAACTTCTGCCATTTCAAAAATATTGTGACCGTCCACAGGACCCAGGTAGGTTATTCCCATGTCATCAAAAAACGTACTCGGCACAAAGATATTTTTGATGGAATCCTTTGAACGCTTTATCTTTTTGGCAAGCTTATAACCGATATCAGGTATATTTAAAAGTTTATTTTCCACGCTGGATTTTAAGTCATTATAAGTATGCCCGACACGTATATTTGTAAGATATCTGGACATTCCTCCCACATTTTTATCGATTGACATTTCATTATCATTTAATACGATAAGGCATCCCGTTTTCGCACGTGCAATAAAATTAAGTGCCTCATATGCCATGCCTCCGGTAAGAGAGCCGTCTCCTATTACTGCCGCCACTCTGGCGTCAGAGCCTGTCAAATCTCTTGCTTTGGCAAACCCCAGAGCTGCGGAAATACTGGTTGAACTGTGTCCCGTATTAAAAGCATCGGAATCACTTTCATTCCTTTTTGGAAAACCGCTCATTCCCCCATACTGTCTCAAATTATCAAACCCTTCTTTTCTTCCGGTAAGTATTTTATGTGTATAGGACTGATGTCCTACATCCCATATGATTTTATCCTTTGGAAATTCCATACATAAATGAAGTGCCATTGTTATTTCAACTACACCAAGATTTGACGCCAGATGTCCCCCTGTTCTGCTTACCTTATCAATTATAAATCCCCGTATTTCATCTGCAAGGACCGGCAGCTCATTTTTTTCTATATTTTTTATGTCATTTGCATAATTAATTTTTTCAAGTACACTCATACTAAATACTTCTTTTCACAAATTTTTATTTATCTCTTTTTACCAGAGATTCTATTATCGCCAAAAGATTACGGCAGTGTTCATTTTCCTCGGTAACTACCGCCTTAATCATGGATATTGCTTTTTCTGACTGCTCCTTTACATACTCATGGGCGTTTTCGATTCCATACATGGTTGCATAGGTATATTTTTGATTTTTCTCATCCGATCCTACGGGTTTTCCTATAATTTCTTCATCACCCGTCATATCCAGAATATCATCCTGTACCTGAAATGCCATACCAATATGCCCTGCCGCACTTCTTATGTTTTCTGTCTTAACTTTATCAGCCCCCGCAAGACATGCACCTATTTCCATGGCACATTCTATCAATGCAGCCGTTTTATTCTCATAAATATACATAAGTTCTGACTTGTCCGGTTTCTTTCCTGTCAGTACCACATCAGCAGTCTGTCCGCCTATCATGCCGTAAATGCCCGGCCTTTTTGCCAGTACCGTATATGCCTTTTCAACTCTTATATCTCCCGGTGACATGGAAAATGCCTTTGCCGCAGTCTCATAGGCATAATTAAGCAGGGCATCTCCTGCCAGTATGGCAATATCCTCGCCAAAAGCCACATGCACGGTAGGTCTGCCCCTTCTGAGATAATCATTATCCAAAGCAGGAAGGTCATCATGAATAAGTGAATATGTATGAATCATTTCTATGGCAGCCATAAAAGGCTCAATGATTTTTTCGTCACCGCCCAACATTTTATAGGTAAGCAGCATAAGCACCGGTCTTACCCTTTTTCCGCCGGCATCCACAGCATAATTCATCGCATCTATCACTTTTTCCTGATATTCTTTTTCGTGAGGCATGTACTTTTTTATTGCCTCTTCTGCCATTTCTTTATACATTGTCATCCTCCGCTGTAAGAATCTTCATTTCCTTTTCCACACCTTCAAGACTTTTTTCACATTTTTTCACAAGCTCTACTCCTTCTGTATAAAGTGAAAGAGAGTCTTTAAGACTTGTTCCCGGCGCGGAAAGAAGTCCGGAAATTTCTTCCAGACGCTTAAACGCATCCTCTATTGAAAAATCTTCTTTACTTCCCATATTTTTCTCCATTTAAATTTAAAATATTATTTTATATTTATTTCTTTCACTTCAGATATCAAACTGCCATCATTTACAGTTATTTCTATAATGTCTCCTTCTGAAACCTCTTTTAGTGAAATCAGAGGAGAGCCATTCTTTTCAATATATCCGTAACCGTTAATAAGCTTTGCGGTGGGCGACAATCCGTCAAGTCTTACAGTATAAAGCTGAAGGGCATGCTTCATACGGTTTATTTTATCTTTTACCACATCTGTCATTTTATCATATAAATCTGCAAGATAAATTTTATTTTTGTCAAGTTGTGCCACAGGACTTAACTTTTCTAAATTGAGCCTTTTTACTTTCAGCTCATAATATGTCATGCTCAGCTTTCTTTCCATTTCGGTTTTAAGCTTATCCTTAAGCTTTCTCACACTAATTATGTCAGCCATAACATCAGGTATTGCAAGCTCACATGCCGCAGACGGAGTCGGCGCTCTTAAATCAGCCGCATAATCAGCTATGGTATTATCCGTCTCATGTCCCGTGCCTGAAATAATCGGTGTCTTTGCCGCATATATTGCCCTTGCAACCTTTTCTTCATTAAATGCCCACAGGTCTTCAATGGAGCCACCGCCACGTCCTATGATAATTGTATCAAGACCCATTTTATCAAGCACCTGAATGCCCTTTACAATAGTATCAGCGGCACCATCACCCTGTACCTTTGCAGGGTAAAGGATTAACTCTACATATGGATTTCTTCTTTTTGCAATATTTTTTATATCCTGAATTGCGGCTCCTGTGGGAGCAGTAACTATGCCTACTCTTTTAGGGAACCTGGGAATAGTCTTTTTAATTTCAAAATCAAACAGACCTTCTTCTGCAAGCCTCATTTTAAGCATCTCATATTCTTCATAAAGCCGGCCTGCTCCGTCAAGTGTAATACTTTTGGCATAAAGCTGGTATTTTCCGTCTCTTTCATATACATTTATGGAGCCGGTAACAAGCACTGACTGTCCGTCGGCAAGCCTGAATTTAAGTCCGCTTGCCAGACTTCCCTTAAACATAACACAAGACATGGAACTTTCCTCATCCTTCAAAGAAAAATAAATATGTCCCATGCTGTGGTATTTACAGTTTGATACCTCTCCCTTAACACATATGTTTTTAAGGAGATAGTCAGTACCTATCAGATTTTTTATATAATTATTTACATTACTTACAGAATAAGTTCTCTTCTGCACCATGTCATCTGTCCTTAAACTTAATCACTGAATTTTGCAAGTACCCCGTTAATAAATCCTTTTGCCTCCTTATTGCAGTAAACCTTTGAAAGCTCCACGGCTTCATTTACGGCAACCTTATAAGGCACAGAATCATCATAATGAATTTCATAAATCGCAAGCCTTAATATGGCAAGCTCTGCCTTTCCTATTCTTCCAAGGCTCCAGCCTTCAAGTGCCATATTTAGTTTATTATCAATTTCGTCCTTATGGCATACAATACTGTTTACTTTATTCTTAATATATTCAGCATCTTCCTCTGAAGCTTCTGTCATCTCAGAAACAGACATCTCTGCCTGCTCCTGCATTTCTTCAGGTCTGTTAAATTCCAGTCCGAACAATATTTTAAATATACTTTCTCTTAGGTTTCTTCTAGTCATAATACCACCTGCTAATCACCCATCTGTATTCCGAGAACTCTTACATTTACCTTTGACACGCCAAGACCTGTCATGTTTAAGAGAGCCTGCTTTACCTTTTCCTGTACTGACTTTGATACATCCATAATGTTATATCCAAACTTAACATACATGGAAACATCCACTCTCACCAGACCTTCTTCAAGCGTAACCTTTATTCCCTTTGCAAGATTTTTCTTACCAAGCTTTGCCACAAGGTCATTCGGCACATTTCCTGCGAGTTTTGAAACTCCTTCCACTTCCGTAACGGCAAGTCCGGCGATGCTTGCAACCACATCATCTGCTATCTGGATGACTCCGGTTTTTCCTTCCTCATTAATAGTATATCTGCTTTCTCTTTCTTCTTTATTTTCGCCCATTTTTACTCCTCCTAAAACATTATGCCAAATAATTACATCAATCCCTTTTCCGTATAGTTTCAGAAAATTTCAGACATTAATTATTTAAAGTTTGCTGATTTTTACTTTATATTATACATAATTAACATATTTATATCAAGAAAAAAGAATATAATCGTCAGAGCAAATGTCTCATTACCAAGACAAATAAAAAAGCATGAATCAGATTTTAATTCATACTTTTTTACATAAAATAAACCAATATAATATCATTAACTGTAATTACTGAGACTCAGAGGTAACAAGATTTATAACAATTTTATCTACCGTACATCCCGTGCTGTTTACTATAACATCTTCTATCTGGGCTTTTTGTTCATCAGTTATGGAAGCGGTATTTATGGTTACATCCACAGTATTTTCCGTAATGGTAACTATAGCTTCCGGAAATCCCTTTGCGGTAAGAAGATTTTCAGCTTCTGTTTCTTTTTCCATATTTTCCGTCAGTTTTACATATGCATCTGCTGCCGCTTTCTTTTCTTCTTCGCTGAGTGAAGAATTATTGATTATTTCGAGGTAATTTTCCTTGGATTTAGATCTGGACTGTTCACGGTTAAGCTTGGCTGTTACCATATAGTTTGCTGAGGTTTCGGCGCTGGTAAGTACAGCCTCACCGATATCCTCTTCATCTGAATTAAGCTGTATATTTTCCTCATATACGGCACTGTCATCATCCTCTGCAAATGCAGACTGGCTTCCCAAATCATTTTCTCCGTCAGCCAAATCTAAGTTCTTACCGGAAAAGTTGATATATCCGGCTACTGCTATCATAAGGGTAAGAGCGGCTATGATAACCTGGTTTCTTTTTACGATTTTTTTCATATAACCTCCATGAATCATATTTTTAATTCATTTTCAATACCTTTACCTTATGCGTGGGAACGTCAAAGAGTGCGGTAACTGCCGATATTATATCAGCGACAGCCCTTTCATCATCAGCAGCTGCAGCAACTACCAGTACTCCCTCGACACTTTCCTTTCCTTCTTCAAAATATGTAGCTTCACTGTCACTCACAGTAATCATTACATCAATAGTACCCTCTCCATATGTTTTTTCAAGAATCTTAACAAGTCTCTGTTCAAGCTCTTCTGTATATGAAGCCTCAGTACTGCTTTCTCCCGAAGCACCATCTGAGCTGCCTGACGGAACAGCCAGAATCAGTAATAATATGCCGGCAAGCACGACAAGTATTATCTTATCAAGTCCATATTTTTTTAACTTTAATTCCATTACCTCACCTGTCTTATTACATATATACTATCTTCGTCAAGATTATAGACTTCCGAAATTAAATTTTTTATCTGTTTTTCTGTATCTGAAGAAGCATCTTCTCCTGAAATGTATATATTTATTCTCAAAATATTACTTTTTTCGTCCGTGGTTACTGATACATTTTCCGTATAGATATCCTTTTCTTTAAGATTTTCTTCTACTGCCCTTTCTATACTCATATCATAATAATCATATATGCCTTCTCCGTAAACATCTCCCCCGTCTTCCAGAAATTGATTCAGACTGTCTGCATATGCGGAAAGTTCTCTGCCTCCGTCAAAGGAAAAAATAAAAGATATAGGACGCAGTACTATTAAAATCATAATTATTCCTGACAAAAACTGTATGTATTTTTTATAGTTTTTATCCGGTGCCATGTTATAAAGTATTGAAGAAAACAGCATATATACTATAATATTTTTTATCCATTCCTTAATAACTTCCGCCTCCTTTTCATCCTCCTGATGAAGATACTGCAATAAGCGCAATACTCAGCATAAAGATAACAACGGCGCTTCCAAGTGCCGTAAGCAACAATTTACAGCCTTCTGACAAGGCTTCTATTCCTGCCGCATATCTTTTATCACCTACGGGCTGAACAAGTGCCGCCGTAAACTTTGTCATAATCATCATAATCACCATTTTAATCACGGGAATAAGTACAACTATGAGAAGAATTATTATTCCTGCTGCACCAATACTGTTTTTTACAAGCTTTCCCGCACTAATAAAAGTTCCCGTAAGAAGAGATACAACACTTCCTCCGGGCAGTGCGGAAATCACCTTGTTTACGGTGCTTTTACTGACTGAATCCATGGCAGGAGCAATCATTGTCTTAATTACATTTATTCCGGCAATAAATACCACCATTGTTTTAAGTATCCAGTTAATAAGACTCTTTAAAAGATTTGCCATCTTTGAAAAACTGTCTTCTTTATTAATGTTATTTACCATAGTAAGTATTACATAAAACTTTATCATGGGAATTATTACATTTAATATGAATATTTCCACCAACCATATTCCCACAAGCATAATCTGATACATCCATGCAGATGATACGGTCTCTCCAAGGAAATTAAGAGATAATATATAAATTGGAATAAGCACCCTTATTACCGATATGATTTCTGATATTGCTTCGGCAGTAACATTCAGGACCAGAGTAAATGAAGAAAGCATAATTGACGTTATTATAAGATATGTAATGTAAAATCCGTTTTCCGGGGTCATTCCTCCTCCAAACGGTCCCGCAAGATTCACAAATACTGCCCCTACCATAACCACCGCCATAAGCTGGAGCATAAGATTTTTGTTTATCTTTATTTCATTTGTCACAGAAGTAATAACGGAATTTTTTATCTGTTTGATAACTCCCGAAAAATCCCCCTCCATCAGACTTTCAGTAATTTTCGTAAAGCTTATGCTGCCCTCAATTTGAAGCTTTTGAAGCTCATTATCAACAGACTCGGCATTAAGCCTGTCCAGTATATCGTCTGTTTCTTTATTTATATCGTATCCCTCTGATTTTGTATTATTTTCTTCTTCATATTCTGTACTTACTTCACCTGCATAAACATGAAAGCCTGTCCGAAACAGGATGCAGGCAAATAATATAAACAAGGCCGTTACCATAATATATATTCTTCTATCCAAGCAGACTTACCACCTTATCTATTACACTTATTACCACGGGCATGCTTATAACAAGCATAGTCAGCTTTCCAACCATTTCAATCTGAGATGAGACTGCTGAATATCCTGCATCCTTACTTATTCCCGATGCAAATTCACATATATATGATATGCCTACAAGCTTTAAAAGTACGGAAAGATATACGCTGTCAACTGATATGTATTCTGAAATTCTTTCAATCATTTCAGTAACCGCACCAAGCCTGTCTATACTTATACCTATAATTATTATACATATTCCCGCACTCATAAGCGTGCTGATTTCGGGGTTTCTGCTTTTTAAGCTGAGCGCCAGAATTACTGCAATTATCACAAGTGACATAGTTACTGCAAGCGTCATATATATGCCTCCTCTATATATTAAAAAGGTCATTTATATTCATAAAAATTTCATATATATAAGGAATAATCCATGATAAGACAATTATAAGTCCGGCAAGACTTACAAGGTATGCCTGGTCATCTCTTCCCGAATGCTTAAGAATCTGATTTATAAGCGACACAATTATTCCCACTGCTGCAATTTTAAATATTAAAGAAACTGTCATTCGATATACCAACCCCTCTCATATCAGAAGCATGGCAAGCATTACCCCTCCAAGTCCTGCCAGGGTAAGTGCCGTCTTTTGTTTTCCCGGAAGTTCCTCCCTCATTACCTTTATTTTACTGTCCAGTTCTTCTATCTCCATATCAATACCTGCAAGCTGCATTTTTACATCCAGAAATCCAAGTGTCTTCCCCAGCTCCTTCAGATTTTCCATGTCTCCCTTTTTTAAATATGTATTTTTACTCAATTCAGAAAGCTCCTCTTCCCATATTTTAGAAAAATCTCCGTCTTCAGTCACGAAAAGTCTGTTACATAGAGAAATAAGCCAGTCGGAAAACACAGGGGTTGTCCTTTTTGACAGCTTACTAAACGCCTCAGCAAGAGGGGTAAAGCCATAGCTTATTTCCCCTCTCAGCCAGCTTAAAATTTTTCTGAGTTCAATTATTTCGTTAAATCTCTTTTTCATCACAAATGAAGTTTTAATTCCTGCCGCAATACCTCCGAAAATCACCATGCAGCATCCTGCGATTTTAAAAATCATATGCAAGTCTGTTACCCCGTTCATCAAATATATCGCTTACACTGCCTACTCCGTTTTTTCTTCCCAGAACAATATATCTTTCAAAAACTCTTTCCTGTACAAGCTTTCTTAAGCCCGGTTTATTTCTGATATCATCTATGGAATTTCCGTGTACGGTTGCAATAATGGAACAGCCGCAGTTTATTACATAAGATATCGCATCTATATCCTCCCTGCTTCCTATTTCGTCTACTGCAATTACGTTTGGTGACATGGAACGAATCAGCATAAGCATACCTTCTGCCTTAGGACAGCAGTCCAATATATCCGTTCTTATTCCCACGTCATTCTGAGGAGCTCCCATATAGCAGGCAGCTATTTCAGAGCGTTCATCAACCACCCCTACGGTTTTTCCCTTAAGACCTTCCGTTCCGTCCGAGACAAGCCTTACAATATCCCTCAGCATGGTAGTTTTTCCTCCACCCGGAGGAGAAATTATAAGTGTATGGAGAATTTTTCCGTCTTTTACAATATATGGAATTACCTTTTTGGCACAGCCCTTTACCTCATGTGAAAGTCTGATGTTTATAAACGTAATATATTTTACATTTTTTATCTTTCCTGCATCTATGGTAACCTTTCCTGCAAGGCCCACTCTGTGTCCTCCGGATATGGTTATAAATCCCTGTCTTACTTCATCCTCATATGCATATAGAGAGTAATTGCTTATGTACTCTACCGTATCCCTTATGTCCTCTGCTGAAACAATATATGCCTCTTCCTTTTTTTCAGTAAGATATCCCACTCTGCCAAGAAAAAATTCCCTGTTATCATATTTTAATATAAGCGGCTCATTAATCCTGAGTCTCAGCTCCGTAAGCCGTTCATAATCTATAATTGATTTAATCATCAGATTTCTGATTTTCATTGAGAGTATTTTAAGTACCCTGTTATCCTGAAGCGTAATATCCATTTTTCCACCTCTCTTCCAAAACAGGTATATCTGCTTTTCAATATTATATGCTGTGATATTTTTAATATGATTAAAACAGGAAAAAAAGGTTACAATCAATATAATTAATGTTATAATAAGGGCAATGTAAATTAAATGATTTCCGGAGGAGTTACAATGAATAAAAATCAAAAAACAATTATTATGACTGCCAGTTTCTTAATACCGGTAATTGCAGTACTTATAGGTTTTATATCAGGAGGTTTTGCCCCATTCGGAGAACTTGATGTACTTAGTGCAGGAGGAATGTATGATTATATTCCTTATTTTTCTGAGCTGTATGACAGGGTACATAATGGCGAGTCTCTTATATATAGTTTAAAAGAAGGTCTTGGCTATAACTTTACGACAATCTGGACATACTATCTCTCAGACCCTCTCAATTTACTTGTGCTGCTGTTTCCAAAGTCAGCCATGTATACTGTATTTAACTTTTTATACATGTTTAAAATAGGTCTCGCGGGATTTACATTCAGTATATTTCTTATGTACAGAAAAAAAAGAATTTCTGAAGCATCGGCTGAAATGGCTGAAAAACGTGCCGACGAAATAGCCGCATACAAAGAAAAAACCTCAGCAAAAAAAGCTGCCAAAAAGAAGGATAAAAAGGATATAAAAATAGGAGGAACTGAAAATCCAAAGAGTTATTTCGGACAGTTTATTGCCTGCCTTGATATTAAAATACTCGGTTTTTCAGTTGCATATGCACTTTCTTCATATATGCTCGGTCAGGGACTTAATATCACCTGGCTTGGTTCAATATGCATTTTTCCGCTTATAATCATGGGACTGGACAAACTTATTTATGAGGGTAAGTGGCATTTCTTTACAATAACTTATATTGCATCATTCTATCTTAATTTTTACATAACTACAGTAATTTCCATTTTCCTTATTTTTTATATTGCTCTGCACGAATATAAAAGCCTTAGACACTTTTTCAAAAGTCTTTTACTTATAATTTTAAGCTCCGTGCTTGCCATTGGCTGCTCACTTCTTATAATACTTCCATGCATAAACGGTACTGTTTTTAAAGAGCTTATAAGTCTTAAGTTTAATATTATCACATTTAACTGCAATATCTTTGATGTAATCAGGGGTATGCTTATTAACTCTGACCCGTCAACAATTTCCTCTTACGCTTTCGGAATAGATATTTACAGCGGCATTAGCGTGATTTTTCTTATTATCTGCTATATTTTAAATAAAAATATATATATTCAGACAAAGCTTAAAAATATAGCACTGATATTTATCCTCATCTTCGGAACATTTATAAATACACCTAATTATCTATTTAACGGTTTCTTCTATTCAGAAGAAAATATATGCGTGTTTGGATTCATGCTTATTTTTATGCTTCTCTCAATTTCATTTGAAGCACTGGAAAATATAAATTTCAGCAAAACCTCGCATTTAAATACAGCTATAATTCTGACTGTTTCTATTATTATTGCTGATTTACTTCTTGTTGATAATTACACCACCATGACACCTTTTATGCTCTCTCTTGAAGTTGTCTTTTTATATTATATTATTACTCTTCTCTATAAAAATGACAGCATGACTAAAACCTTTTTCATGATACTCTTTCCTGTTGTAATTATAGCTGAGCTTTCCTTTAATTATGTTTCTATCATTAAAGATTTTGGTAACACGGCCTCATGCTATGAAGATACATATACTTATAAAATGGAAGGGGCAGCAGACTATATCCACGACAATTCACCCTATGCAAGAATTTTATATTATGACAGTGATACATCCGATTCAGAGCCTCTTACCAATACACTTTTGGGATATCAGTATGTTATAACTCCCGAAACCACAAATATCGTCGATTCTCTGCTTGAATTTAAAGAAAATTATAATGGTGTAGATATATATGAGAATCCATATTATGTTCCTACGGGATTTTTTGTAAATGAAGATATTACAACATGGGAATACAGCACATACTCTCCGTTTATATCACTCAACCTGCTTGCTAAAGACTGTCTTGGCGGCGACGAAATCTATACTGCAATAACAGGTGATTTTAGCACTACCGATTCAGCAGATATAGGTCTTGATGAAGAAAACAATACTTCCCGAATGATATACTATAATTTCATACCTGAAAGTTCAGGAGATATTTATACCAATCCTTCAAATATTGTACATTTAGGTAATTATGAAGCAGGTGAAAATATATCATTTTCACATAAATATACAAACAGGGAAGCTCAAAATATATTTTTTATGGTTACCTTTAACACATTTAACAGCGATGCCCTTATTAATTTATATAATTCCATAAACTTATTTGATGCTGAACATCTTTCATCATACAGTTTATCAGGTACCATAACTGCCGATTCTTCAGGATATATTTTTATGAATATTCCTTATGAAGCAGGCTGGTCATGTGAGGTAAACGGAACTGAAGCTGAATTAATTTCAATAAGTGACACATATATCGGAATTCCGGTTATACAGGGAGAAAGCTCTGTTTCTCTCAGCTTTAAGCCTGTATTTATATACACAGGGCTTTTACTTTCAATAATATTTATTATTGTATTTGCTCTGTTATGTACTCCTGTGTCCTTAAAACTTAAAAATGCAATACAAAAACTACTTTCAAAAGGCCGTATTACCGATGTCATCATAAATCACATAAGCGACAACCGTGTATATTATTTACTTTTTATAATTGTAACTTCCTTATTTATTATCATGCTTATGCTCCATTCCTGCATACCTTTCGGAGATAATTTTGCCATTATAAGTGACGGACTTCAGCTTTCATATCCTCAGTTTTACAGTATGTTCGAGGGCATAAGAAACGGGAACTTCTCGCTACTTGACTGGTCAGCAGGCATGGTGACTGATAATTATACTATAATAAGCTTATTTTTACTTGACCCTATAAACTATCTTTACCTGCTTTTCCCTGAAAGCGCCAGTGAATTTGCTTTTTCATTTATTTACTATATAAAGCTTCTTCTTTGCAGCATTACATTTATTTACTACCTTACACACAGGTGCAGAGGCAAAAAACTTGACAAACATTCATATTCACTTATCGGATTTGGAGTTGCCTATGGATTGAATGCATTCGTACTTTCATACTTCTGCTTTTTCTCCTTCCTGGAAGTAATAGCACTGGCCCCAATCATAATACTTAATATGGAAAAGCTTTTATATGAGAAAAAAACTGTTCCATACATTTTATCACTTTTATTCCTTATGATTATGGGATATTATTACGCATTCCTGTTTTGTGAGTTTTTATTCCTGTATTTCTTTATGACTGAATTTGATAATATAAAAGATTTCTTTAAAAAAGGAGTACGCTTTGGACTGTCATCTATCATTGCGGCAGGTATGTCAGGAATATTTCTTATTCCATATTATATATTTACACTTTCTTCACCTTATAAGGCAGGTGACAGTATTTATCCTGAATTTTCACTGTCGTCATCACTGCAGAATGTACTGAATTCATTTATGATAAATCCTGACCCTGTTGTAATAGATTCTGATTTTTCGCTTGTAAATATATACTGCGGATTGACTGTACTTTTACTTATACCTGTATACCTTTTAAATAAAAACATAAAACTCTCGGTAAGAATAAGAAAATTTATTCTTGTTGCCCTTCTTGTATTTTCCTTCGGGAATGAATTATTAAATTATGTTTTTCACGGTTTCCATTATCAGTCCATGGTACCAAACAGATATGCAATATTTGCAATTTTCCTGCTAATTACCATGGCATATGATGCATATTTAAATATTAAAGAAATAAAGCCTGTAACAATTTTAATTTCAGGTATCGTTATTTCATCACTGCTTGCAATCGGTTGGACTTTGAATGATGACATTTCAAAAACGTCTTTCAGATACTTATTGTCAATAGCTGTATTAATAATATTTATAATATTATCAATTATATATGTAATAAAAAATAAACCTGAAAAGTTTAAAAAGTCATTGTCTGTAATGCTCACATTGGAAATACTGATATCTTCAATACTTCAATTTACGCTGACCTTCGGAGTAACAGTTTCATCTTCCTATCTTGATGACTCTGTTTTAATTAATGAGCTTTCATCAGAATTAAATATGCAGGACAGTCTGCAGATAACAGAATACTCCAATGCACCTATGATAAACATATCATATCTGACAGATATCAACTCAATTAGTTTATTTTCAAATATGATAGTTCAGGAACATCAGGACCTTATAACGCAATGGCAGATATCACCGTCAGTAAATTATATTGATTACACAGGAAATCCTGTGTCAGATTTGATGCTTCGAATCAGATATAATATTACAAATTCTTATTATGATTCTTCATGGTCACAGTATGAGGAAGTAGCATCACTAAACAATATTGTGGTACATGAAAATCCTTACTACATTCCTCTCGGTATACTATTTGATGACAGCATATCCGAATGGACAAACAGCAATATTATTGAGGATTACGATAATATTATTGATTACTACAATGCATTTTCAAACTCTCTCGGATGTGGTGATGTATTTAATGAAATAAGCATTGCCCAAACAGAAGAAGAAATTACGGAAGATTCTACATATTGCCTTGCAGACCTTTCGCAATTAGTTGACGGACAGGGTACCGTTCCTATACAGGTACATGTATCACCTTCTGTAGGCGGAACACTATATATATATGATGAATATTCACTAATATATCTGGGTGAAGCAGAAGAAGGAAAAAATGATGTGATAGAAATATCAATTACACTTACTGAAGATTATAATAATTTTACCGTCAATCTGGTTTCCGTAAATGAAGAAAGTATTAAAAATCTTTATGAAAAGCTCAGTAAAAGCAACATGACAAATATTGAATACGGCTCCACATACCTTTCAGGCGACTTTGAAGCTTCTCATGACGGAACTTTATATCTTTCATTGCCTAACTTCAGCGGATTTACCGCATATGTAGACGGCGTAAAAACCGAGTGTAAGGATTATCTGGGAGGAATAGGTCTGGACATGACTACCGGAGCCCATCACATAGAACTAAAATATACCCCTCCGGGGCTTATTCCGGGTGCTGTCTTAAGCGGTATATCCATTATAATATTTATAGTCTACCTGATAATCCGAAAAAAGATAAACAGGAATCAGAAACAGCTTGAAAAAACAGTTGAAAATTAACTTTAAATATATTAAAATATTTAAAGTATGCTATATATTTAAGGAGGATTTATATGATATCAGCAGGCGAATTCAGAAACGGTGTTACAATAGAATATGAAGGTAACATATATCAGATTATAGAATTTCAGCACGTAAAGCCGGGAAAGGGTGCTGCTTTTGTAAGAACAAAGCTTAAAAACATAAAAAGCGGCGGTGTTGTTGAAAAAACTTTCAGACCTACTGAAAAGTGCGAAACAGCACATATTGACAGAAAGGACATGCAGTATTTATATACTGATGGTGAGTTATACCATTTCATGGATACAGAGACCTATGACCAGATAGCTCTTAATGATGACGTTATCGGTGATTCTCTTAAATTCGTTAAAGAAAATGAAATGTGCAAGGTTATTTCACATAATGGTGATGTATTTGCAGTAGAGCCACCTCTCTTCGTTGAACTTCTTATTACAGAATGTGAGCCGGGAGTTAAAGGTGATACAGCTACAGGTGCCACAAAGCCTTGTACTGTTGAAACAGGTGCTACCTTAAACGTGCCTCTTTTCGTTAATCAGGGCGATACAATTAAGATAGATACCAGAACAGGCGAATACTTATCCAGAGTTTAATATATTAACATCTGATAACTGTTTAAATTAATATATCTAATAATACATTTACCGCCTGACCTTAAAAAAGTCAGGCGGTATTATTTTTTGCAGTTTAATAACCGTACATATATTTTTTTTAATATATAAAAATAAAGGGAAAGGAAAATCAACTATGAACGCAGAAACAATCAAGATTCTTATTGCGATGTTATGCTATATGCTTATAGTAATAGGCATTGGATTATACTTCGCAAAAAGAGCACAGACAAATTCTGAAAACTACTTTTTGGGAGGACGTTCACTCGGTCCCTGGGTGGCTGCAATGAGTGCCGAAGCCTCAGACATGAGCGGATGGCTCCTCATGGGACTGCCCGGTGTTGCTTACTGGTGCGGGCTTGCTGATGCCGCATGGACTGCAATCGGACTGGCATTAGGTACTTATATCAACTGGCTTATCGTAGCAAAAAGACTTCGTAACTACTCTGCTGTTGCAGGAAATTCAATTACGGTACCTGATTTTTTCAGCAACAGATTTCATGAAAAGAATAAAATTCTTTTATCAATATCAGCAATTTTTATCCTTGTATTCTTTACCGTATACGCAGGAAGCTGTTTTGTAACATGTGGGAAGCTCTTTTCTACTCTCTTTGATGCAGATTATCATGTCATGATGATTATAGGAGCTGTTTTCGTTGTTATATATACCTTTATCGGCGGATTCCTTGCAGAAAGTGCATCTGACTTTATGCAGGCTATAGTAATGATTCTTGCACTTGTTACAATATTAATACTCGGTTGTATAAATGCCGGAGGAGTTGATGCCGTAATTCAAAATGCAAAGGAAATCCCAGGATATTTCTCAATTAACAATATTGCTTCACCTATAGTAGACGCAGACGGAGTACAGCAGACAGCAAACAATCTTCCACTCTTTGGTGATGCAGGCTCTTACGGATTCCTTACAATTATTTCCACACTTTCATGGGGTCTCGGTTATTTTGGTATGCCTCAGGTACTTCTCAGATTTATGGCAATAAGAAAGGTTGATGAACTTAAATATTCAAGAAGAATCGCAACCGTATGGTGTGTAATTTCACTTACGGCAGCAGTATCAATAGGAATAATAGGCAGAGCAATGCTTCCTATCCACGCAGAACTCTCTACTGCTTCAGCCGCTGAGAATATATTTATAGTAATGTCACAGTCACTGCTCCCTGCTCTCCTTGCAGGTATTGTAATGGCAGGAATACTTGCAGCAACAATCAGTTCATCAGACTCATATCTTCTTATCGCCGCTTCTGCATTTTCAAAAAACATTTACGAAGGTATAGTAAATAAAAAGGCTGAAGATAAAAAAGTAATGATGGTATCAAAAATTACACTTCTTGTCATTGCCCTTATAGGCATAGTAATTGCATGGGATGACAAAAGTGTTATATTTAATATAGTATCATTTGCATGGGCAGGATTTGGAGCCACCTTCGGTCCTATAATGCTCTTCTCCCTTTTCTGGAAGAGAACAAACAGAAACGGTGCAATAGCCGGAATGCTTACAGGAGGAATAATGGTATTTGTATGGAATCTTTTACTTAAGCCTCTCGGCGGAATTTTCGGAATATATGAACTTTTACCTGCATTTATTCTTTCATCATTGGCAATAATTGTTGTATCACTTTGTACAAAGCAGCCTGATAAGGAAATAACAGATGAATTTGAAAAGGTTAAAGCAATGTAACAGATACAATATTTTATTCCTACACTAACATTATAAAAAGTAACGGCGTATGAATCTATATAATTCATACGCCGTTACTTTTTGAATTAATCTGCAGACCGCAGAAATTTTTAAGTTAAATCATGTAAGTACTGTGTCATCATAATCTTAATACGCTGATATACTGTATTTCCTTCCGTATCGGTTACGGCAATTACAATATAAGTATATTCCTGATTATATGGGTCAAAGTATTCAGGTCTTAGCTGTAATGCTGTTACTAACTCACCATTTATAGTAACATTTCTTGCAACACTTGTATCAACCTGTTTCAAAAGACCACTTGCTACATTATTTGCAGGGTCATAATTTGATTCAAATATCAATATATGATTTGCATCATTTGTATATGCACCGGTCTGGTTTGTAAGATAATCAAGGTCATAATATATCTTTACATTTGTGATTTCGGTTTCTTCATCAGTGGTTGCCTTATATGCGAATGTCGGTATTGCATTCATGTCATCTACCTTAGCATAATAGCTTCCGTCTGCATCTACCTTTATGAAATCACCAAGTTTTTCACCCTGATTGTAGTCATATACATTGATTGTAGGCATCTTAGCACTGTTTCTTACGGAATTACAGATAATATTGATATATAACATTCTTTCATCATTATTATCTTTTCCGATACCCGTTACCTTAGAATGTCCGGCACCGCAGTATGTAATTCCCTTATAGCTGTAAATAAAGTAATTATCTGCACCGTCATTCGGTGATGCCGCATATATTGATGAATCCTTACCGTTAGTACCTCCCGCAAGAGAATACCAAACTACTAAATCCTCATCCTCTACATCCAGTACAAAGGTCTGATTGTGAGTTCCTGATATATTAAGTCTTGAACTAATCTTAAACGGATATGAGGTAACTATACCTTCATTATTTTGAGTAGCTCTGTTCGTACCAAATTTAACATTTGCATCTTCACCGGTAGTATTACTTGCAGCATAAGCCCAATATGCCATATTTGCATATGCAACGTCTGCATACTTATACATAAGACCTCCTGCATTGGTATTACTTGCAGACTCACCTATTGCTACTATAGGAGTAAGCGCTATCGCACTCAGATACTTATTGGCAGAAACATAATAATTATTATTTACCTGCTGATATCTGTAAAGCCACATGCTTGTAGGGTCTGAAGTAAATTTACTAAGCGGACTTATATAGTACTCTGAGCTGTCATATCCGTCTACCGTCTTATATGGCAGATATATCTGGCTATATGAAGAAGTATCTACGGAACTAAATGCATTGCTGTCAATGAGTATACTTGCTGTACCTTCATTATCAGTTGTGCCGGAATAATTATTTCCGTTCATGGATACATTTATGCTTCTTCCTGATACAGGATTTCCATTAGGGTCAATTACATTTACAGTTATTATATTTGAGCCTGTTTCAGTACTGTCTCCAGTTCTTGTTACTGTAGCATCAAAGCTGTTTACTTCATAATTATTTAATTCAAATACGGCAAGACCATTTGCATCTGTAGTTGCAGTAGCAATAATGTTTGATGCATTTGAAGAATCACCACTGCTGCACATATAAACCCTCATTCCCGATACAGGAGTACCACTATTTGAATAACAATACAAATTAATGGTAGATGTGCCTATATCTGTCAGAGTCTCATCCTTACTGTTTTCTGTTATGTTATCAAACAGAGTATTATTCCAGCTTGTAAGCCTTGCACTCAAATCAATACTGTTTGTGTTTCCAGAAATGGTATACGACACTGCACCCCAGTTTTGTTGTGCTCCCGTAAAGTACACCGTCTGACTGTCAAGCTTTGTAGCCTGTGCCTGCATATCTATTCTGGTTTCTGATGTTGATTTAGATATGGTAGTCGTATATGAGCCCATTCCGGCCACTGATATGGTTGCCTGTGTGTCCGCATATACCAGTCCCGTACTATCAAGCTCTTCCTCATCAATCTCCATATGCCTTGCGTCCATACCCAAAGCAGCTCTTAAGTCATCAGTAAGATTTACACTTCCGGTATCGGCAAACTTTGACATTGTATCATGGAAGAGTACCATAGTTCCGTTCTGCTCTACATATTTCAGAAAAGCTTCTGTTCCAATATCCTCTATATCTTCTCCTCCAAAGTCCTCTGCCGCACCGATTACAACAGCACTGTAGGTCTCATATATATCCCATATATTTCTGTCTTCTCCAGTTACCGAGCTGAGTCTGAGATTTTCAATATAGTTATCATAATATGAAAGCTCTTTGTTCTTTGCATTTCTCCATTCAACAAAGTATGTATCAATAGTTTCACCATTTCCAAGAATTGCACCGGAAAGTTCATTATATCTGGATGTACCTATCGAATAATAATCATAATATTTGTCGGTATCTAATAATCTTTGAAGCTCATCTCTTAACTCACTTGCAGTTAATCCGTAAGGTCTTGCATTACTCTCTGTTACATTGTCAATCATACGCTGAATACAGTCTTCAAGTTCTTCAGCAGCAGTTTTTGTTGTTTTGGAAATACCCGATATTTCTTCGTTTACCAAATCACTTCCCTCTACTGTGCTTGCTCCTGCTTCCTCTTCACGCATAAAGTTGTAAAGCTGCCAGTAATCACTTGACCTTTCAAAATACTGTCTGGAAGTAATATAGATTGCCTTTTCCATAGTGGTCATGGCATCATATTCTTCCTTATCAGAGTCATCATCTTCCATGGTGAATCCCTGCACAATACTTTCAGCCTCCGCCTCAGTAAAATTATATGCATCATAAACTTCCTGACACATTTCCTCAAATTGTTCTTCTGTTACTATGTCAAGCTTAAAATCATAATCATCAGAAAGCTCATCAGCAAGGTTAACGTCCCAATCATCTATACCCGTAATGGTTGTTGAGCCGTTCTCCAGGGTCAGGGTACTGTCATATTTTACTATACCGAATTTATGTTCATGATAACCGAGAGAATTTGTTCCCAGTCTGGTAATGGTAAGTGACTTTCCTCTTGGATAATCAGGGTCATTTATAGAATCCTCATAATTTCCTCCATATAAAGCCCCAAAGCTTCCTCTGGTTGCATCAGACCACGGATTACCCTGAAGTATCTGATATGCCTGCTGACATTCAGTACACAGATAAAGCGTATTCATACCCTCTGCTCCCTGTCCGCTGTGAGGCATAATCTGAAGCACCTGCACAAGCTGTTTTGCCTCAGGGTCAGGATTTGCAACCTTTGAAAGTCCTGAATAAGAAGCACATGCCTCTCCATTAGAATCTGTAACTTCAAATTTCCAGTATACCGGACCATAGAAAGAAGATGAAAGCTCATATTCAAATGTACCCGATGCGCCTCCCGATGCCTGTCTGAAGACCTCATCTTCACTGAATAAACTGTTTCCGTCATCATCTATATACAGCTTTAAATTATAACTCGTACTTGAACCTGTAATCTCATACTTAAATTTTAATTTACCACTGGTAAGTATAGAGTCATCATTATTCTGGTCATATAAGCTAGGCATACTTGTAAGTACAAGCTTAGGTCTCTGATTTGATGTAGTTATCAAATCTGCAAGTCTCTGAGCATCACCGTCAGTATTCTCAACTCCGGTCAAATAGTCGGTTGAATCTCCGATTTTACCTGCAAACACGGTAGCATATCCTTTAACCGTATTCAAACCATACTTTCCGTTTACATTTTCAACCTGTACTGTTTTTTCATTGTCAAAATTCCATAAAATGTTGGAATTACCTGCTTCTTCAAGCTCCTTTGCATGAGTAAGGAATTCATACATTTTAGATTCAGGGTCAATCAAATGCTGCTCTGTCTGCTGCACTACGGCATTCTCATAAGCCTCAGAAACATCTTTACTGAATACAATCGGCATTCCTGCATTAACATATTCAATAAGTTCATCTAATTTATCCTGTGTTAAATCGTTTCCTGTCTGAACGCCAAACGAATCCTGTGTAGTACCATTTAAGGTTACATTACCATAGATGGCACCGCCCCTCAAACCGCCTGAAGAATTAACACCTCCGACATAAAAGGTATACAAATCACCATTATGGTAATACATATTATAGGTTGGTACAAGATTTCTAATATTTGCCTCAGAGCCCCAGCCAAAGATACGTCCCATTATAAAATAATCTATATCTTTTATTGCTGAATTATTTCCGCCAATATATATAAGGTCATAAGTATCAATAAGCGTATCCTTATTACAGATAAATTCTTCTGTAGACATCTGAACAAGATTTATCTGGTCATAAGGTATTCCCGTAACATGAGCAATTTTCGCCTTAGAAAGCTCCCATGCATAATATTCCTGATACTCATCTGATATTTCATCAAGTGTAGTTCCGTTTAATATGGAATCCGGGTCAGTATAATAATTACCTTCGCCATAATAACTTGCAGCGCTTCCTTCTCTAGGTGTTACCGTTGCAATTCTTAATGCAAGTTCCTCATCTATAGGATAACTTGGCTGAAGTTCAAGCACTGTATACATTGTTGAAGCATTTCCCTGTCCTCCTATGCCTCTGTACGCACCTGCATTAATTATACTTACAATCGGGGCCATTGTATTTCCTGAAGTAGCTGCAGCAAACATATTCACCTGGTCCTGATTAGTTACAAGAATATTTGAATATCTTGCTATTTCTTTGGAAGTTGCCACCATATAAAATAACTCTGCGTAATTTGTATCATTATTTACTTCTCCGGTAGTATCATCTGACGTACCTGATACTAACGAAGAATCATAAACCAAATGCTGATTAGCATACATAACACCCGCCAGTTTGTTATATACGGCATCACTTATAATAGATGATGCTCCGCAGTCAGCCTCCATAATAATCATGTCATATCCTGACAGATCCATATCTTCAGTTTCATCCATTGATACCGTTTCAAATCTTACATATGTAGGTCTTATTTCTCTGGCATTATATCCGTAATTATATAAATCTGAGCCTGCTGATAATACATATGTATTTTCGAGAGTAACTTCATTTCCTGCAGCATCTGATGCCGTAGCCAGTGTACATGGCTCTGTCAGACCATTCTTAACCATATCCGTAAGTGTGGTATTTGTTGAAGTTTCATCTCTGACTATTGTAAGTATTGTTGCAATAGTTTCGTTATTACCGTTATTTTCAACATTAAGCCAATTTGAACTTAAAGTATCACCATGCATAGGAAGGTACATGGAATCATTACGGTGGTTAAAAAAGTCTTCTGCACTATTTGTACTGTTCCAGTTAAATGTATATCTGGATGAGCCATAAACTTCAAACAGATTTGTAACAAGCATTCCTACTGTCTTAGATGACTGCTTTTCAATTATTTCCGTCTCTGTAGGACTGTCAATCATCATAGGCTTATAATCACCTACCGCAAATGTATGCAGAAGGGTATATACGTCCTCAGGCAAATCGTTTGATTGTGAATACTGATTTCCCGGCTGGTTGTTTACATATATAAAATCAGCCTGAGACATTTTCTGGAGCGCCTCTGTCAAATCTACGGCACCTGAATTCAAATCAGCTACTGAATAAAACGTATAATCAATTTTTCCGTCAGGCATTTCACCATCAATAGTTCTGTTTGCATTGATAACTAATTCCTGGAAAATTGTCTTACCTGATTCATCGGCTGTCACCATACTCTGTAAGGCTGAAGGTGAGCCGGAGCCGATTTCTACTATATGATATACAGTATCTACATCTGCATCTGTAGATGTAGCCGTTTCAATAATTCTGTCAATGTTAGTTTTTGTATTTGATGCAGCTTCAACATCGGTAGTGCCGGAACCGGTATTATCATTATTATCGGCAAGAGAGAAAGAAAGTATTGCGACTGTAATAGTCATTATAAGCATTACAGCAAAGGCTGCAATAATTACTCTTTTATTTACTTTTCCCATTATTCTTCTCACTCCTTTCCTTCTACTCAAAATCCTTTAATACATAAGAATTTCTTATATTGACCATTCCGAGCGTTGTATAACTCATGCTCTTATCTGCAAACATAAGCTCAATCCCTATCGAATTGTTTTCTGCATCTACCGTTGCCACTGCACCAGTAACAGTCGTTCCGTCAGCCAGTTCTACATAATTTAAAGAAGAAGAATACAACTGATTGGACTTATCAGCTCCTGATGCCGTATCATTTAAGGTGGTCATATATTCATATGTCCTTGAAAGATACATGTTCTTTCCGTCAAATTCATATACTGCCGTACATGTATCCACAGATAATGCGCTTGCTTCTGACTGTTTATCTGTTGGAACAGCACTTATATCCATCGGCACCGCATATTTTATTGTAAGCTTTGTTATATATACCTCTGTATATGATGTAGTTCCTGTATCATAAGTGGTCTTAAGGGTCATAAAATCTGATTTTCCTAACTGCTGCTCACTCGGCAACGCTTCGATATCCGACCCTCGCATATAAATAGCTTCACTTACATCTGTTCCTGATACTACAGCTCCCACATTTGTTTCATCAAACTCAAACTTATCACCGGATGTAATAACATATCCCTCAAGCCTGATATTCTTTGCCTGCATTATAGCATCGGTAATATTATCATATGTTTCCTGTGCCGAGTTCTGTACAGTTATATCTGCCTTTGTCTTCTTAAAAGAAGTCATCTGAACTCCCATTAGTCCGCATATAGCCGTCATAAGCAGTGCTAAGATAGCCATGGCGATAATCAGCTCCACGAGAGTGAATCCGCCATTATTGTTTAGTCTTTTTTTCAACGCTCATCACTCCCATCTTATCTCAGCTCATGGCTGCCGTTTTTTCTTAAGATTACATTTGCAACCATATTGCCATTTCTTTTATAGAAATTATAAGTGCCGTCTCCTTCAATACAGCCACCGTTTCTGCTGTATCTTATTATAACTCCACTGTCATCTATATCCGCTTCAGTGCCGCCTGTAGAAGTATAAGTTACCCTTACATATGACGTAAGCGACTTTCCTTTTCCATTGTTATTTGAATCCGTTGTACTGTTGAATATATATGTATCATTCGCTACATCATAATAGCCTCTCATTACATAATATATATCTCCATCCTTATACACCCTCAGACAATGGACATAATCTTCATGCATTTCTGCTATTCCGTCACTGTCAGCATCATATGTACATACTGTATTCTTTGATTTTGTTATTAAAGTCGCCACTTCTGAATCAAATGTTACAGAAGCCTCCTTAGCCTTGGCTGAATTAATAAGAGTAATTGAAATTCCCGCTGCCATGGAAAGCACAGCAATAATGGCAAGTACAATTATCATTTCTACCAAAGTATAACCACTATTATTATTTTTTAAATTTTTATAGTTTTTCATAATCGGCACCTCTATTCTACATTCTTCATCCAGTTGTCATATCTTACAACATCTGAATAATCTATAGCATCAATAGTTTTAGTGTCCGTTGAAACTTCAGTATTTTCATTTTCAGAATCTTCATAACCCTTAAAGAGCGACAATACAAATTTTGCGTTATCACTTCCATCAAGCTGACATTCTCTCAGAATGGCCTTGCAGACTTCAGCGTTTGCTGACATGGTGGTAAGCTGGTTATTTATATAAATCTTACCTCCAGATACTATAAGACCTTCAAATTTAACTACACTTGCATCAAAGGTTATATCTCCCTTGGATAAGATTATTCCTCTTACAATTCCGTCACCATCATAATCATTTATTGCTAAATCTCCACCTACCCATACCGAATATCCTGAATTAAGATTTAATACATCTGAGCCATTGTCCGTATCAGACATTTTAGGTCTGATAAAAGTTGTTGCTGTAATCTTATTAAAATTAAAATACCTGTTTATAGGTGTGATTGATGCTTCACCGCGGTCGTTTACAAGATTTTCTACATATATTGCCTCACTGTCAGCTGCCGATAAATCCATTAAAGCCCACTTAACATAGTTATAATGGCTCTCATAAGTATCCGAAGCATTAATAAGGTCTGTAGGTGTAACCGATACAGATGTCTCACCCAGAAGAGCCGTCGGTATATTTATATCCTTCTGAGAAACAATATTAAATGAAGTACCCGATTTTGAAGTAATCGCACCACTTGAATATATAGTGGCAGCACCAATTTCAGATGTTGTATCAGGAAGAATTATATTTCCCGATTCAAAATCCTCATAATTAGTAATATCCGTAAGATAATCGCTTATGGAACTGAGTGGATTATTAAGTTCCGCCACATAGTCAATTATAAATCCCTCCGCCATATCTTCAGCAGAATCAAAAGTTCCCGTAGGTGAAATCTGTCCGCTCTCATACATTTCATAAGCTGTTTCAAAATCAATGTAATAATACATTTTTCCTGAAACCGATACACCTATACATGGGATACTCTGCGTATCTCCAAAATATTTGGTAAACAAAGTACTGCCGGTCAATGCAGGATGAAGTGTTGCCAGATAATAATCTTCTCCCTCAACAGCAGTAGGCACACCCATATATGTTATAGGTATATATGCCACCTGACTTACCTTGGTCGAAATACTTTCTCCTGTCTTATAATCCTGAGAAGCACTGTTATATGTATAAGTTTCTCTCTTAACATTTTCAGGCTCGTCAACTGTTCCTATATTATCATCATACTCAGAAATAGTCTTTGAAAGCTCTATGTATGAACGGCCGGCAAGAAAAATCACTTCTGTTCTTGATAAATCAAGAGTTGCATCTTCACCGTTAACTATAATTGCACTACTGTTATAATGTCCTCTGTTAGCTGTAGTTCCATCCGAATCCGTATACTGGAAATCAGCCGTATCAACAGTAGGAATAAATGTTCTGTCATCTTTGCTTGTACTGTCACCATATCCATAATAAGAGCCATATAAGCTGAAAGATGCGCTGTCAGCATTTACTTCCAAATCATCTCTTACATACATGTTAGCCCTTAAAACAGCAGTTGCACTGTTTACAGAAGCATTAGCAGTTGTAGTCGCTGTCGTATTTGCCCTTGTATATCCTCCAAGTACTACATTATCCGCCCAGATTTCTGCAGTAGATACCGTATTTCCATTACTTCCGTAAACCGAAAGAGAGCCTGTATTAAATACAGATATAGTACCCGGAACTATAATGGTCTCGGCCATAACTGAAACATCAGAACCATTAACATAAAAACCTGAATATTTACTAAGTTCATTTACTCCGTCATAATATTGTAATGGTGCTCCTTCATTATTAGCCGCATAGTTTTTGTTATAATAAGTATTTACTCCGGAAGCACCGTCTTCATATTGATTAAATGTTACGCTTCCCAGATAATAATCGAAATCTTCCCCATTTATAGTCTGGCTGTATTCTGCATATTCGGCATATTCATCATCAGAAATATCAGAATACATATTCTGATTATAATCCTTGTTATAATAATCCGCCGCCGCGTATATATTTCCGTTTATGGTAAGCGGAACGCTTGGCTCCTGATTAACTTCAACTCCTGAATCAGCTATCATGGCAAAGTCAAATACATTTGCATAGTCCACATTTACACTGTTAAAATTTACCGTAAAATCCGGTCTTCCTATGACTATGTCAGTCGTAATTGTTTGTGTATAAGTGTCATTAGCTGTCGAACGGCTGTATTCAACTGTTCTTGTCAGTTTTACATTTCTTATAACAATTCTGTCTAGCGCTTCTCCACTTGTCCATGCCTCTCCATTTGCATTCAGTTTTTCAACTCTTATGGCAGATTTATCAAGCTTTACCGTGTCATTTGATATGTACTTTTCAAGCTCATTTGCAATTTCTGCATTAAAATAGGTGGATGTTGCCATTTCCTCCATGAACTTATCTTTAAACAAGTTATTTGCGGCATCATCACCAATGTTAACATATGCACCCTCAGCTAAATCGTATCTTACCATGTTTTCAACGGTATATGAATAAGCTTCCTTCATGTATTCAACTGTCTGATTGCCTACACCTGCGTAAATCTCATCCATCGCCTGTTCAACATAATAGAAATTGTCTCTGGCATTATAATCATATAACTTAAGCCTGTAAACATATCCTACCGCTGAAAGAAGCGCTCCTACAAGAATTCCGACAAAAGCCAGTGCAACAACCACAAGTACAAGACTAGAGCCGGAGTTATCCAATTTTTTGTGAAGCTTTTTTATTATTTTCTTCAATTAATTAGCCCCCTTTGCACCTGTGAATGTTGTTTCGCTGCCTGATATCACATCACCATCATCATCTGTTCTGAACAGCCTTACCGTAACCGAATAAAGTCGTCCGTCATATCTTGTATCTTCTGAAATCGGCTTGATATAATCCGACCTTGTCGTGTCTGACGTATCCTCTGAATATTCAGGATATCCTGTAAGTTCAGTTCCGTCAGGATTTTTTAAATTAGGTATATACGTCAAACCGCTTAGTATCTGCGAAAATTCAAAGGACTGTGCCATATTCATATTACTGCCGTCGCCTTCAATGTTCAGATTTGTATAAATCATAAGTGGCTCGGTGCTTTTTGAAGGGTCCGTAAAATTAATCTGATTAATATATATTGTTACAGGACTCCATACACCGCCTGATACATTAGTCCAAAATACATTGTCTGAATATGCGCTCATATCATAACTGTTTGCGTCCTGCTTTACCGTAAGCTGTGAATTATCAGGTTTAATAAGATAAAGCTTTGCATCCTTTGAAGCTTCATCATTATATACAGTTATATAATCTCGACCTGCATACTGTGCGGTTGAATCAGTTGATTCCTCAACAAAAGGCTCATATATAAAGTAAATATCCGGAGCTTCATTTGTATAAAAGCGCTGTGAATATACATTATAATTAAGTATATCCGTTACATCAACCGAATTACCGTTTCTTACCATTTTAGTACTTTCAGTATCTACTTCAACAAATCCCGGGTCAGGAGTTATGGAAATTGTATAAACATCACTGTAATATATATCACATGAAACATCATAATACGTCTTTCCGTCAGCCTCACCGCTGGTAATGGAAATCTTCGTAAATTTATTTGTACTTTCTCTAAAGTCTGCAGCACTAAATATAGATTCACCCTCTGTGTGATTCATAGCCTGCTCCCATGAACTATATGAAATCTGCTTCAGGTGACTCATCTTAAGAGCATAGAACTCAGATTCCGCCTGCTCATCAGAATTTGAAGCAACACCTTGTATAATGGCTACCTTTGTGCTGTCCAAATCCTGAACATAACCAAGATTCACTTCGTTCGGGTCAACATAACCTGAAGCTTCTGCATTCTGTTCACATATAATATCTATTATATGATTATTACTGTCATATTTAACACAGCTTCCTTCATTTGTAAATGTATACCCATTCGACTGAAGAGCAGAGGTCTCGTCATCCGTAAAATCATATTTTACGTTAAAATCGTTGGCAAGGAGTCTGTTTGATAAATCATCTATCGAAACAGTACGGTTATATTCATTTTGATCTCTTCCCAAATTTTTCGAGTCAAGCACATAATCAGTAACCGTATATGAAACTGATGAGGACAATGTACTTCCCTCGACATTATGTACCTCACAGCTTACAGTAGTGGAAACAGGAGTTCCCGCTACTGTAACAGCCCCGTCTGCACCAATATCATCTATATCAGTTTTTTGGAAATATTCCAGAACATATTCTGCATTTTCTACTACATACTGTTTTTCCTTAGCCTGTGAGTTGACCCTTATAGACTGGACTAACTGCACAATAATCGGGGAAAGTAGTAATGTCAAAACGGCTATGGCTATAACAATTTCTATCAAACTGAAACCTTTATTATTCTTTTTTGTCATAGCGTTCACTCCAATCCTAATATACCTTTACCACACCTGACCTGTTTACTATTCTAAATCTTGGTGATGCAGAATCGTCATCAACAACCTTAAAGAATACCGGCATTGATGTAGTATTTGAAACAGTTACGTTCACTCCGTTTGTATCATCTGCATTCACTCTTTCCGAAGACTGTACATATATGGTCACATCATCTGTAAGTATTTCCTGCTCGTATGACTCATCACCGATTTCATATGATACGAAATTCTTTCCTTCTGCTGTATACACTGAAATGGTAAGGTCTACTGCCTCATTTGCATTTGATGTTACATATGTATCTTCATCGCCGTCATCAGCAGCAACGATAATTCCTGATGCAGCATCATTATTTGCATCATTTAACATAATTGTCAGATTGTTATCAGTTATTATAGATTCTCCGTTATCCGAATCATATTCATATGTTACAGATGCAGAGGAGGATGCAGAGCCACTTCCGCCTACAAATATGTTGTCAACACCTGTCGGAACATCTACATCAACCGTATCTGCTTCTCTTCCAGGACCGCTTATTGAATATAAATTAAGGCCAACTGTTCCCGCACATGTTCCCTCTTCTAAATTATATGTTGCAGTAATAGATGAAATATTCATTCTGTATCTGTAGTTAGCTATGTAATCCATAAAATCTTTTAAGCTTTCATATGTTCCTGTATATGAAATACTATACTCACCTGTATTACATACATAACTGTCTTCCGTAATTAATTCTTCGTCTACAACCTGCTCTCCTTCTTCCATTCCCTGTCCTAATACATAGAACTGAGAATCTCTTGGAAGTGCCACAGTCTGATTTACAAAATCAAACTGTTCTTCAATGCCCTTCATAAACATTACTGTTACTTCCTGATTCAATTCAGCTGGATAATATGCAAGCATTTCATCAAACTGTTGGTTATATTCTTCCGTTTCCTGAAGCAACTGTTCTCTGTTTGCTTCCTTTGCCTTTAAATCATTATATCTCGCTTCAAGAGTTTCAATTTCACTGTCTAATGTATCATTATCCTGCTGTGTAGGACTATATACATACATATATGCAATGAGTAATATAGCAATTGCTGCTACAACAAGTAATAATTTCTTATTAGAATCTGTCATATTTTATCCCTCCTTCTTTATATAACGTACTACTCAACCACTACTTCTTCCGATGCTTCCTCTTCAAGACCGGCAAATGGATTAGTATATACACATGTCAAAGAGAAATTAAATATCGTCTGTCCTGTCACTTCATCCGTTGACTGACTAAATGCTGAAAGATATACATCATCTATACATTCTATCGTTTTAAGATTAACTATAAATTCTGCAATATCATCATAGCTTGTAGCAACTCCCGGTATTGATACGAGGTCACTGGTAGAGTTAAAACTTGTTATATATATGTTTGAAGGAATTTTTTCCTCAAGCTCATTGATAAATGTCAGTGCATTTTCATTTAATTCATATGTAGATGCATTCATTGTTACAATGTCAGTATATTTTGCCTGAGCTGCATCATGCTCCGTAATAATCTGTTCAATATCGCTTATTGCAGCAATATCCGCCTCAAGTCTGGCAACTTCTTCTTCTTTACTGTTTTTCTGTGCAAGTGCATAGAAAGACGCGCCTGCCGCTATAAGAGCAGCCGCCACTACAACCGCTATATATGGTGTAAGACCGACATCTGATTTTACCTTTTCAGCTCCCTGCGGCACAAATCCCATAGGATTCATGGCAGCACCGATAGGAGTTACAAGATATACAGGGCTGTATACCTTAAGGTCGATGCTTGGGTCAAATTTAACATTATACAAGCTGTCCATAATTCTTGCAGATACATTGAGCTGTATCTTAAAGAGTCCGTCTATTCCTCTGATTAACGCACCGTCTCCTGTAAGGAATACATCATCAATAGGATTATCAGGATTTTTGCTTGCATAATAATCCATTACACGTCCGATATTGTTAATAAGGTATCTGAAAGCTCCCGTAGCCTCATTATCATCAAAGTCTACGGTAATTATTCTGTCATTCTGAAGCATTGTCATGGCAGTGGTAGCATCCACTCCTTTTTCATCCATTACAACATTTACTACAGAGTTTGTACCATAAGGTACTGTTCTTTGAAGAAGAAGCTTGTCACCGCATACTATATTAAGTACGGTTGACTCACTTCCTAACTGGATTACCATTGTGGTAGCATTTGCCACGGTCTGTGTCTTGATTAACTGAAGCATACTGTTTCCGATATAATCAAGATTCTGCACCTTAAGTCCGCAGGCAGCTCCTAACTCATAATACGACTTAACCATCTGTGCAGGTGCGGCAACCGCAAGAACTCTCATCTGTTTTGCGCCTTCTGCATCTGTCGTTGTTTCAAGCAGCGTATGAGAAACCACATAATCCTCTATATTTACAGGGAAATAATCTGATGAATTAGCATTTATGATTCCTCTGATTTTATTCTCTTTTACAAAAGGTATAACAACCTCTCTTGTTACAATCTTTGTAGAATTCATAACAAGTATTGCATTTTTGTTTGATATTCCCGCAGCGGCAAGCTGATTTTTTATTTCCGCCGCAATTCTTTCCGAATCCTTAATCACTCCGTCTTCATATGAGTCCTCAGGAGTCTCAAATATAAGAACTCTGTGAATATAAGTCTGCTTCTTCTGTGAAGCTGTAATTTCAATAATAGTTATACTTTCATTCGCAATGTCTATTGATAAGACCTTATTACTCTTTGCCATCCTATAGCCTCCCTCGCTAATCAGTAGTTTTTTATTTTGTTTAGGACCAAATGCCCACTATACCCAGGTACCAGCTTACAAGCTGCTCACCCCATATCATTGCTATGAAAACGCCCGCAGATAAATACGGACCGAAAGCCAGAACTTTGTCTGTCTTTTTAATTGCCATTATGGAGAGATGAATTACCGAGCCCAGTATACATCCCATCATAAGTGCTACAACATTGAGCTGCCAGCCCAATAGTAAGCCGGTTGCTGCCATAAGTTTAACGTCGCCGCCTCCTATGCCCCTGCCATTAGTTACAATTAACAGGAGATATAAAAAACCGCTGACTGCAAACAAACCGATTACATACTGACTCCAGTTACCCAAATCGGTAACAAGTCTAATCAGTCCTAAGAATAAAATAAATATATTGAATCCCACAGGAATTTCATATGTGCGCCAGTCTATGACGCTTATGCATATCAAGGCAGAAGTACACAGACAGTAAAGAAAAGTTTCAACAGTGACGCCCTTAACGAGGTATAACAGGACGTATAATAATCCATTCAGAAATTCCACCAGAGGATACTGAAGTGAAATTTTTTCTTTACAATGTCTGCACTTTCCACCTAAAATTATGTAGCTTATTATCGGTATCATTTCATACCACTTAAGTTTCGTTTTGCAGCTCATACATATCGACGGTGCAAAAAGTTTTCTTTCTTTTTCCGGAACTCTTATAATAAGAACATTAAGCAGACTGCCTATAAATATACCGTATAAGAAAAATACCAAGCAAAACTTAAATACCATTTGAACTGACCTTCCAAAATAAGCTGATGATTATAAATCATATCTATCCGCCCGAACAAACTTTTCAGGCGGATAGGTAGACATTAGACAAATAAAATTTTACTTGTAAGATGCATCAATTTCAGGCTGTAATATCCATGAATTGCCATTTCCAGAAACAGCTACCTGAATTTCACCGTTAGAGCCAAGAGTTACAAGAAATTCTCTTGCACCATCTTTTGTATAGCTTACTGAAGGCTTTGTGCTTAAGTTACTTGCAACTTCCTGTGAAAATACAGTTCCGGCTGCTTCCACTATAGACTTGTTTGAAATTCTTAAAAGTGTAGCGCCTGTAGAAAGTCCTGCGATTTCGGCATTAGCCGTTTCATTTGCCATAGCTGTATCAACAGCTGTCTTGATTGTCTTTGCTGCTGTTACGTCATTTGACTTTCTTGACTTATCAATGTATCTGATAAGCGCAGGAGCGATAGCTGCTGCAAGGATAGCCATAATGGCAATAACGATGATAAGTTCTACGAGTGAGAAACCTTTGTTGTTCATTTTCTTCATAATTTTTCTCTCCTTTTTATTAAATTTATATATATCCTGCCCCCTCGTCCGGCAGAGTATATTCATTATAATATATGATACTTTCCGGTATTATTTCCGGTATTTTTAATAGTTGTCAACCGCATCGTACATGTTGAGAATAGGTGAGTAAATCGCAAGTACCATAGCACCTACTACAGTAGCCATAACCACTATTATAAGAGGCTCAAGCATTGACGTAAGTGCATCAACCGCAACATCTACCTCATCCTCATAATAATCGGCAACCTTACTCATCATTTCTTCTATATTACCCGTTTCCTCACCGATATGCATCATCTGAGGAAGCATTACAGGGAATATTTCCATATCCTTAATCGGTTTTGAAAGAGGTACACCTTTTGCCACCTGCACCTTACAATCAAGAAGCTGTTCTCTTATTATTTTGTTTTTCATGACTCTTGCAGTCTGCTCAACGGCATCAATTATAGGAATACCCGCAGAAAGAAGTGTTGCAAAGGTCCTTGAAAAAGTAGCCGCAGCCGTCTTTACCGTTAGATTTCCGAAAATAGGTGCTTTTAACGATATGTTTGCAAATAGTGTTTCGCCGGTAGGAGTTTTCTTAAATGCCCTTACGGCAATAACAATAACTGCAACTATCGCAAGAACTATGTACCACCTCGCCACCAGAAAATTACTGAAGTTTACCAAAATCTGCGTCGCTGTCGGAAGCTCTGTACCCATATCCGCAAACATATCTGCAAATGTAGGAATAACCATGACAAGCATAAGTACAACAACGGCAATAACTACAACGAGTATTACTATAGGGTATGTCATGGCACCTTTTATTTTTGACTGGATATGTCCATCCTTTTCAAACTGCGTTGACAGTCTTTCAAATGCAATTTCCATACTACCTGACTGCTCACCTGCAGCAACCATGTTGCAGAGCATCGGCGGGAATACTTTCGGATTTAATTTAAATGCATCCGCAAGGGTCCCTCCCTTTTGAACATATGCCTGCGCCTCTTTAAGTGCATTTCTTAATGTTTTGTTATCCATCTGATCCGACATCATATCAAGTGCCGATATAATAGGAACACCCGCTTTTAGAACTGAAGCAAACTGCTTACAGAACACAGCCAAATCTCTTGTTTTTACTTTCTTTCCTCTGCCTGACCCTTTGGCAGCTTTTTCACCAATCTCAAGTACGTTGTAACCCTCACTTTTAAGCTTTTCTCTGGCTTTGTCTTGATTTTGAGCTTCAACGGTGCCTTTTTTAGGCTTTCCATTCTTGTCCAGAACCTTATAAGTGTACTGTGCCATTACCATTCCTCCGACCCATTAAATTTTTCTGATTCCTTCGTTTATTTTTACAGCATATATTTAAATATTTCACAATATATTCACCAAAAAACAACTGAAGATTTACATAACTTTCTATAGTGATATACCTTATATTACATCATTTTATTAAATATTGCAATAAATATAACAAAAATTATTAATTTTTTATTAATATTATACAATTTTTTTCCTCGCACATTTTCTATCGTGCAATTTTTACATGTTTTTCCTCATGTTCACAGGGTCCTGAGCATAAATCAGCGCATTTTCCCTTGTAATAACACCATTTTTATATAAATCAAGCAGTGAATCATCCATGGTTATCATACCTACATTTCTGCTGGTCTGTACCGTAGACTGAATCTGGTGTGTTTTTCCTTCACGGATAAGACTTCTTATTGCGGGCGTTGCAAGCATGACTTCAAACGCTGCAACTCTTCCTTTTCCGTCTGCCGTCGGAACAAGCTGCTGAGATATAACACCTTCTATTACCATAGCCACCTGTGTTTTAATCTGCTGCTGCTGATGAGGAGGGAAAACGTCTACAATACGGTCAATGGTAGCCGCCGCTCCGATTGTATGCAGTGTTGAAAATACAAGGTGTCCTGTTTCAGCCGCCGTAATGGCTATCTGAATTGTCTCAGGGTCACGCATCTCTCCTACGAGGATTATATCCGGGTCCTCACGGAGTGCAGCTCTAAGCGCATTATCAAAGCTCAGGGTATCCATACCCAGCTCTCTCTGATTTACAAGAGATTTTTTATGCTTATGTATGTACTCTATAGGGTCCTCCAGAGTTATTATGTGCTCTGTAAGATTTTCATTAGCTTTATTTATAACAGCCGCAAGTGTTGTTGATTTACCTGAGCCTGTAGGTCCGGTAACAAGTACCAGTCCTCTTCTCTTCTTATATAAATCTACAACCGCAGGTGTAAGTCCCAATGCTTCAGGTCTTGGAATTATTGTGTCAATCTTTCTGAATGCAGCCGCCATATTTCCTCTGTCCATATATACATTAACACGAAAACGTGCCGCATCCTGTACTGAATATGCATAGTCAACCTCACCTCTGTCCTTAAGTATGGCTTTCTGCCTTTCATTCATAGTCATTCCTATACTCTCGGCAGCCTCCTGAGGTGTAAGCGGCGGAATATCCACATCTATCAGAGCTCCGTTTATACGAAGCTTTGGCGGTACTCCTACAGCAATATGCACGTCAGATGCATTCTTTTCCACAGCCAGCCTGAGCAGTTCTCTCATGTCAGTCATTTAAAATTCACGCCCTTTCATTAAAATACCTTAATATTCATCTCCTGCTTCATAAACGATTTTCTTCATCTCGCCTATGGAAGTTATTCCGTTTAATACATGTTTGGCAGCACCCATCTTAAGAGTAAGCATTCCTTCTTCCAAAGCCTGCTTTTCAATTACATCTGCCGTAGACCCCCTTGATATGACCGCCTGAAGTTTTTTCGATACAGGCATCATCTCATATACACCGATTCGTCCTGAAAATCCGGTTTCGTTACACAGAGGACATCCGACCGGCTCATAAATAACCACATCTTCCTCATCAGCAACTCCGAGAACTTCTTTTTCTTCCGGCTCCGCAAGTCTTGCTTCTCTGCACGCCGTACAAAGACGTCTTACAAGTCTCTGTGCTATAACGCCTACAAGGGCATCACCTATAATGTAAGGCTCAATACCCATATCGATTATACGGGTTACCGTTGATGCCGCAGAGTTTGTATGCAGTGTGGAAACCACAAGGTGTCCGGTGATAGCAGCCTGAACGGCAATCTGCGCAGTCTCACCGTCTCGAATCTCTCCTATCATTATTATATCAGGGTCCTGACGAAGTATGGAACGAAGTGCGGCAGCAAATGTCATTTCTGCCTTTACATTTACCTGCACCTGATTAATTCCGTCTATATTTGCCTCTACAGGGTCCTCAACCGTAATAATATTAACATCTTCTGTATTAAGCTCACTGAGTGCGGTATAAAGCGTAGTAGATTTACCTGAGCCCGTAGGTCCCGTAACAAGTATAATTCCGTGAGGATTACTGAGTAACCCGTCAAACACCTTTATTTCATCTTCGGTAAGTCCAAGTCCGCTCTTTGGTTTTGTAAGACCTTCCTTGGAGGTAAGTCTCATAACTGTTTTTTCTCCGTAAACAGTAGGCAGCATGGAAACACGGACATCATATTCCCTTCTGTCCACCATTATGGAGATACGACCGTCCTGAGGCTTTCTCTTCTCTGCTATATCCATGCCTCCTATAATTTTTATACGTGCACAAATTGCCGAAAGCAGACTGTAATCATAGGTCATTACCTGCTTTAAGGAACCGTCTATTCTGTACCTTACTCTTACGTTTGTTTCCATCGGCTCTATATGTATATCCGAGGCTCTCTGTCTTACTCCGCCTTCCATTATCTGGTTTACCAGAAGTACGATAGGCGAGTTCTCAATATCCTCGTTCATCATATCTGCTTCTTCATCAGTAAGCTCCTGGGATTCACGCTCCTTACGATACTGCTCCGCAGCCTCCATGGCCTGCTGGCTTCCGTAATACTTTCCTATAGCTTCCTCAATATCTTCTTCAAACGCAAGATATGGCTCTACCTGAAGTCCCGTCATAATACTTACATCATCAACAGCCACTATATCCATCGGGTCCGCCATTGCAACCTTTATGATATTCGGATTATTTTCATCATATCCCAGTGGTATGAGTTTGTATTTATTAACTATGTTTTCAGGTACAAGCCTTAAGACTTCATCATCGATTTTACATGCTTTAAGCTCGACAAATTCAATACCCATCTGTGTAGTAAGAACAGTTATAAGAAGTTCCTTACTGATAAAGCCCATCTCCATGATGATATTACCAATACGTCCGCCCTCTTCCTTCTGTTTGGCAAGAGCTTCCTGAAGCTGTTCTTCAGTGATTGCACCTGCAGCAACAAGCAAATCACCTACACGTATTTTTTTTCTGGCTCCTGTTATACGCATCCCACATTACCTCTCATCATTTTTGTTTTAATAACACATATATATGAAATTATATCATATCGCAGCTTATAATTAAAGAAATATATGCTTTTCAGCATTTTTGCAAAAAATATTTTCCAGTTCTCGCCAAATATTCGGGTTTATTTTGTGCAAATTGCACAACACCGTATGGATAAGCACTTTTTTCACAGATAAAACATAAAATATATAAACATCTGAAATGAGGTATGACATGCAGACCTTTAAAAAGCCTCTGTCATATGATGAAGAAGCTCATTATCTGTCCCGCGTGCGTAAAGGAGATACCGAAGCCCGTAACATCCTTGTAGAATATAATCTGAGACTTGTTGCCCACATAGTTAAGAAATATTCCATGTCATGCCATGATGCAGAGGACCTTATTTCCATCGGAACAATAGGACTTATAAAAGCTATAAACACATATGATAGTTCTAAAGGGAACCGGCTGGTTACCTACGCCTCAAGATGTATAGAAAACGAGCTTCTTATGAAGCTGAGACAGGAAAGAAAAAAAAGCAGAGAAGTTTCCTTATATGAGCCCATTGGCACCGACAAGGAAGGTAACGAAATCAGCTTAATGGACATAATCGGCAGTGATGACGAAGGAATTCTCTCTGAAATGATAACCAAAGACCGGATAAAAAATGTGCAGGAGCTTATCCCCGTGACTCTGGATGAAAGAGAAAAAGCAGTTATTACTTTAAGATACGGCCTCACGGGAGAAAAAGAACTGACACAAAGAGAGGTTGCCGATATGCTTGGCATATCAAGGTCATATGTATCACGAATAGAAAAAAAAGCACTGCTTAAGCTTCGCAGTGCTTTGTTCTGATAACCATTCCCTTTTCAGGCAAAAATTCGGAGAAATTTTCTTTGAATTCAATATAAAGCTTTTGCTTTGGATGAGGAGCTGATTCCATAGGTTTCATTTCCTCATCATATATTGCCTTTACGGTAAATTCTTTATCAGTTCCGGAAAATCCCATGACACTGATTTTTTCTCCCACTGAAAATTTATTTTTCTGGGTAATGACAATTCTTCCTTCTTCTGTCACTTCTTCAATAATACCTAAAAATGTATAATTTTTTACATAGGTATTATTGTCATATATCTGTGACTCATGTGTAGGCTTGCTGAAATAAAATCCTGTTGTAAACTGGCGGAAAGTACATGCAGATATTTCCTGTTTATAATAATCCATCCTGCTTCTGTAAAGTTCCTCGGAAAAAAGGCAGTCATCTATCGCCTGTCTGTATGTTCTGGTTGCCGCTGCAACGTAAAGGGCCGTTTTCATCCTTCCTTCTATTTTAAATGAATATATACCTGAGTCTATGAGTTCCGGAATATATTCAATCATACATAAATCCTTGGAATTAAATATATACGTTCCTCTGTCATCTTCTTCAATAGGAAGATATTCACCCTGGCGGGTTTCTTCCGTAATTGCATATTTCCACCTGCACGGATGTGTACATGCACCTCTGTTTCCGTCTCGTCCGGTAAAATAACTGCTGAGAAGACATCTTCCCGAATAAGAAATACACATTGCCCCATGTACAAATGCCTCTATATCCATTTCAGAATCTGCTTTTTCCCTTATTTCCTTTATTTCCTTAAGTGAAAGCTCCCTCGCAGCCACAACTCTCTTTGCGCCCATTTTATGCCAGAAATTATAGGTCATATAATTTGTATTGTTAGCCTGGGTACTTATATGAATTTCCATGCCGGGCAGCATTTCTTTTGCAAGCATAAAAACTCCGGGGTCCGAAATAATAAGAGCATCAATTCCCATATCCTTAATTTCCGAAAAATATTTTTTTATACCTTCAATATCACCATTATGAGCAAAAATATTTACCGTGACATATACCTTTACATTTCTTTTATGGGCATATTCAATACCCTCTGTCATCTCTTCCTTTGTAAAGTTTCCTGCCTTTGCCCGAAGTCCGTACTGCTGTCCGCCTATATATACCGCATCGGCGCCGTAATCGACTGCAACCTTAAGTGTAGACAGCCCGCCTGCCGGAATAAGTAATTCAGGTTTTCTGTAATTCATGTTTATTTCCTCTGTTTTTAATATCATATATGTTATTTCATACAGGAAAGAGCCACTCCGTCGCCTATAGGGATAATTGCCGTTTCCATCCTGTCATCATTCTTTATCCTGTATAAATATTCTCTCATCCTGTCATGTATGGTACGGTTTCTCTTTGCCACCAGATAATGCGATTCCAGTATCTCCCCCTCCTGAAGCACATTATCGGACAAAATCATCCCACCATCATTAATTATTTTTATGACCTCTTCATAATAATTTATATACTGGGCTTTAGCCGCATCAATAAAAATAAAATCAAAACCTTTTTTTAACGTCTTTAAAACTTCTGACGCATCTCCCGTAAGCACTGTAATCCTGTCTGACTTTTCAAGCCTTTTTATGTTTTCCTTAGCTTCTTCTGCACGAGCCTTGTCCAGCTCGATTGTGGTAATATGGGCTTTCTCAGGAAGATAATTACTCATATATAAAGAAGAATAGCCTACTGCCGTGCCTATTTCAAGCACATGCATAGGCTTTTTTTCTGTAATCAGTACTTTTAAAAACTCTCTTGTTTCCCTTCTTATAACCGGAATCTTTTCGGATACCGCTTTTTCATATATCTCACCTAAGAGACCTTCATCGTCTTTTCCAAAGGAATTTATGAACGATGCAACCCTGTCATAATCATATGTCATCACTCATCCTCCTCTTCGGAGATGCCGCACAAAATATCAAGTATCTCGTCGTATGTCATGGAAGGAGAAAGTCCATATTTATTTGCCTGAATCTGTGATGAATATCCGCCTATTTTCATCTTGGCAAGCATTACATATTTATTTTCAATAACTCCACTGTCATATAAGGCATCTGCAATGTCCGAAGCAGAAGAATCAGGCTGTATCTCTACAACCACATACTCCTGTGAGGAAGGATCTTTTGCTGAATCAGCAAAAACATCATATGAAAAATTAAAAGCATATGTAAATACCTTAACAAAAATAAAGAGAATAATAACATCAACAAGCAGGTTTATCATAAACCTCAATATTCTCTTTATTCCTTTAACATTGCTGCTTTGCTTCTTTTTCCTTACGGCCATTTTTAATCTCCTTAGATATAGTCTATATCGATATCTTCAGTTATGACAGAAAACATCTCTCTAATATTCTTAAACAGTTTTGCCTCTGCCACAAGAAAACTGCTTACGGGTGTCAGATGAAGCATGTCTGAAAACTCCTTTGTAAGCTGCATTGCTTCATCATATTGATTTTCTCCCGTAGCATATTGAATGTGATAATTTCTTCTTCGGAATTCGTTTACCCTGTTATAGAGCTCTTCATCCTGCTTAAGAATATTTTTTGCAGCAATATATTGCTTATATTCTTCGGAATTTTTTATACGCTCATTCAGTTCTTTTCCTCCGATTAAAAATTCATTCATAATCATACCTCTGAAATAATTGGAAGTATCATAGGACTTCTCTTTGTCCTCTTCCATAAAAACTCACTTAAAGCATCCTTTATACTGCCCTTTATTCTTCCCCAGTCTGTAGTGTTTCTTCTCAGACACTCATCCAGTGCTTCGCTTACTACAAGACGGCAGTCATCAAGAAGCGACTCCGACTCCCTTACATATACAAAACCTCTGGATACTATATCAGGTCCTGCAAGTATCTGGTTACTATGCTTTTCTAAGGTTACTACTACTATTATGAGACCATTCTGTGAAAGATGCTGTCTGTCACGAAGTACAATGTTTCCTACATCTCCAACTCCAAGTCCGTCTACCAGTATTCCCTGTGCCGGAACTCTTCCGACCACTTTAAATCTGTTTTCTGATATCTCAAGTACATCACCTGTGGTGAGTATTTTTACATTTTCCTTTGGTATACCCATCTCTACGGCAAGCTCTGCATGTCTCTTTAAATGTCTGTATTCTCCATGTACGGGTATCGAATACTTAGGTTTTGTCAAAGCATACATGAGCTTTAACTCCTCCTGACAAGCATGTCCCGATACATGTGTATCCTGAAAAATCACATGGGCACCTTTCATTTCGAGCTCATTTATTACTTTAAATACCGCTTTTTCATTTCCCGGAATAGGATTAGAACTGAATATTACCACATCTCCCGGTTTAATTGATATTTTCTGGTGAATGGAAGCGGCAATTCTTGAAAGCGCCGCCATATTTTCACCCTGACTTCCCGTGGTAATAAGTACCACCTTTTCATCAGGATAATTTTTTATACTGTCTATATCTATCAGTGTGTTGTCAGGAATATTAATATAACCAAGCTCCATGGCAGTCTGTATGATGTTCACCATGCTTCTGCCTTCAACAACCACTTTTCTTCCATACTTATATGCAGAATTTATTATCTGCTGAACTCTGTCGACATTTGAAGCAAAAGTAGCAATTATAATTCTTCTGTCCTTATTATCATCAAATAAATGGTCAAAAGTACGTCCTACTGTTTTCTCTGACTGGGTATAACCCGGTCTTTCCACATTTGTGGAATCTGCCATAAGCGCCAGAACGCCTTTTTTTCCAATTTCCGCAAACCTCTGCAGGTCTATAACTTCACCGAATACAGGTGTATAATCAATTTTAAAATCTCCCGTGTGGACTATTATTCCCGCAGGTGTATATATGGCAAGTGCCGCCGCATCTGCTATGGAATGGTTTGTCCTGATAAATTCTATTCTGAAGCATCCCAGATTAATAATCTGTCCATGCCTTACAACCTTACGCTTTACATTCTGAATAATGTTATGCTCCCTGAGTTTATTATCTATAATTCCCATAGTAAGCTTTGTTGCATAAATCGGCATGTTAAGCTCTTTCTCCACATAAGGAATCGCTCCGATATGGTCCTCGTGTCCGTGGGTAATTACAAGTCCCTTAATCTTATCGGCATTTTCCTTCAGATAAGTCACGTCCGGTATTACCAGGTCTATGCCCAGCATCTCATCTTCAGGAAATGACAGTCCGCAGTCAATAACCACAATACTGTCTTCATACTCTATTGCGGTAATGTTCATTCCTATCTGCTCCAGGCCGCCGAGAGGAATAATCTTTACCGGCTTATTGTTTGTAATTTTCAAAACTATACCTCCAAATCAAAGTCATCAATCAGTTCATTAAATATTTTTGCAACTGATTCCAATTCGTCCTTTTCTTCAACAATTTCGTAAGAAGCGACCTCTTCTTCACTGCCCGATACATCCTTCAGTATAAGAAAAGTTCCCTCCTCACTTTCTACATCATCCGTAACCAGAATATAATTTTTTCCGCCGAGAGTTGTCTGTTCAAGTACATAAAACTCTACTTCTCCTTCATCAGTTTCAAATATTATGCTCTCCATTTTCATAATTTTACCCTTCTTCGCCTTCATTATTCCTGAAGTCCAGCCAAGTCTGCAATATGATTGCAGCAGCCATCTTATCAATATGCTCCTTGCGCCCGCTCCCTGCAACACCTGTCTCTGCAAGGATTCTGTCAGCTTCCCTGGTTGTGAGTCTCTCATCAATAAGGATAACGGGCAAGCCCGTCCTTCTCTCAAGATTTTTCTTAAACTCTTCTGTCTCAAGAGCTCTTTCCCCAAGGGAATTATTCATATTTTTGGGATACCCCAGAGCAATTTCGGAAACACCGTATTCAGCCACAATACTTTCCAACTGTGCATAAGTCTGTCTTAATTTATTTGGTTTATTTCTTTCTATGGTAATAAAAGGCTGTGCCGTAATAAGCAGCTCATCACTTAAAGCCACCCCTACAGTCTTAGTTCCGTAATCCAGTCCCATAATTCTCATAGTATACCTCTAATAGTTATCTGAGCTTTGTCTCAATATAATTTTCCATCAGCACTTCAATAATTTCATCACGCTCCGCCTTCATAATAAGACTTCTTGCATTTTTATAGCTTGTGATATAGGTAGGGTCCCCGCTCATAATATAACCCACAATCTGATTTACGGGATTATATCCTTTTTCCGAAAGTGCTTCATAAACCTGAGCAATTATATCAGGAACTTCAATCATGGTTTCTTTTACAATGTTAATATCTTGAGTATTTTGGTTATTCATTTAATCACGTCCTTACACACATATAAGTGTATTTTAATATAAATCCGAAAAAATATCAACCTTTATATATACTTGGGCGAGGCTGCCGTCAAATCTATATGACTCATACCTTATAAAAAAGCAGATAATGTAAGCTGGTTGTCTTCAGGCAGGTCTCCCAGTATTCCCAATTCTGACATTTTATCAACAACTGTTTTAGATATTTTTGCCCTCTGCCTGATTTCATCCTTTGATAAAAATTCACCCTGAGCCGCAGCTTCCTTTAACTGCTGTGCAGCCTTTTCACCCATACCGTCAATGGATGCAAGAGACGGCATTATTTTTCCGTCTATTATCTGAAATCTGTCGGCATCTGCCCTGTAAATATCAATCGGCATAAATTCAAATCCTCTTGCATACATCTCAAGTACTATTCTCATATCCCTTAAGGTATCCTGGTCTTTAGCCTTCTGGTCTGGCTTCTTTTTCAGCTCATTCATATGATACAAAAGTCTTTCCTTTCCCATACACATTAGTTCATAGTTAAAGGCAGTTGCCCTTATACTGAAAAATGCCGCATAGTAAGCAAGCGGGAAATTAATCTTATAATAAGCTATACGCCATCCCATCATGACATAAGCAGCCGCATGAGCCTTCGGGAACATATACTTAATCTTTTTACATGACCAGATATACCAGTCGGGCACACCATGAGCCTTCATCTCATCTATCCATTCATCCTTAAGTCCTTTTCCCTTTCTTACGCTTTCCATTATGGTAAATGAAAGTCCTTTATCAAGCCCCATGCCGATAAGATAAATCATAATATCATCACGGCAGCATATGGCAGATGAAAGCTCGCACTTTCCTTCTTCAATAAGAGTCTTCGCATTTCCGAGCCATACATCTGTTCCATGTGACAGTCCAGCAATACGCACAAGGTCTGAAAAACATTTAGGCTTTGCATCTATAAGCATCTGCATGGCAAAATCAGTTCCAAATTCAGGTGTACCAAGGGAGCCGAGCGGTACTCCGTCAATATCCTCCGGCATAATACCCAGTGCAGAAGTATCCTGAAAAAGAGTCATGACCTCTTTATCATCCAGAGGAACATCTGTTGCCTTAAATCCCGTCAGGTCCTCAAGACGCCTTACCATTGTAGGGTCATCATGTCCCAGAATATCAAGCTTAAGAAGGTTATGGTCTATGGAATGATATTCAAAATGTGTGGTTATGGTGTCCGTTGTCATGTCGTTTGCAGGTTTCTGAATCGGTGTAAAACTATATATTTCCTCATGTCTTGGAAGTACAATCATTCCACCCGGATGCTGTCCCGTAGTTCTCTTTACACCGGTACATCCCTCAGCAATCCTCTCCATTTCCGCTCTTCTTTTTACTATGCCTCTTTCTTCATAGTATTTATATACATATCCAAAGGCAGTCTTTTCCGCAAGCGTACCGATTGTACCTGCCCTGAATGCCTTTCCCTTTCCAAAAAGCTCTTCAGTATAGGCATGTGCTTTTGGCTGATATTCACCCGAAAAGTTAAGGTCTATATCAGGCTCTTTATCACCTTTAAATCCCAGAAATGTTTCAAAAGGAATATCATGACCTTCTTTAAGTAAATCTCTGCCGCAATTCGGACATTTTCTGTCAGGCATATCGCATCCGGAAATTCCTACATGCTCTTTCACAAAATCCGAATCAAAATCCACAAAGTGGCAGTCAGGACATATGTAGTGTGCAGGCAGAGGATTAACCTCCGTAATACCCGCCATAGTCGCCACAAACGATGAGCCGACAGAGCCTCTCGAGCCTACCAGATAACCGTCTTCATTGGACTTCCACACAAGTTTCTGCGCAATTATGTACATAACAGCAAATCCGTTTGTTATAATGGAATGAAGTTCTCTTTCAAGTCTGTCCACAACTATATCCGGGAGATTTGGTCCGTATATCTCATGCGCCTTATCATAGCAGATTTTAGTAAGCGTCTCATCTGAATTTTCTATTACAGGAGGCTGCTTATCAGGACGCACAGGTGATATTTTTTCTATCATGTCTGCTATCTTATTAGTATTTGTAATTACTACCTCTTTAGCAAGGTCACTTCCCAGATATTCAAACTCATCCAGCATTTCCTCAGTAGTCCTGAAGTAGAGAGGAGGCTGTCTGTCTGCATCAGCAAATCCCTTTCCTGCCATTATGATTCTTCTGTATATCTCGTCCTCAGGGTCCAGGAAATGCACATCACAGGTTGCAACCACAGGCTTTCCGAATTCCTTTCCGAGCTGAATTATACGTCTGTTGATATTTTGAATATCTTCTACGGATTTTACGGGATTATCCTCTTTATCAATCATAAAAAGATTATTTCCCACGGGCTGAATTTCCAGATAGTCATAAAATTTAACAATTCTTGCAATTTCATCATCAGGAGCATCATTAAGTATTGCCCTGTAAAGCTCTCCCGCCTCACAGGCAGAGCCGAGTATAAGCCCTTCCCTGTATTTACTTATCAGGCTCTTTGGCATCCTCGGTCTTCTGTTAAAGTAATTAATATGCGACTCTGAAATAAGCCTGTAAAGATTTACACGTCCTATATCATTTTTAACCAGAATAATTCCGTGATATGTCCTTCCCTTTTTAACGGCATCAGGGGAATCAGCACCCAGCTTATTCAGGTCATCAAAGTTTTCACAGCCCCTTTTCTTAAGCATCTTAAGAAGCTCAATGAAAATTTTTGCCGTTACGTCCGCATCGTCACATGCCCTGTGGTGATGCTCATTTTTAAAATTAAAATGCTTGCACAGCCTGTCCAGAGTATACTTTCCAAGCTCAGGCAAAAGGACATGTGAAAGTGTCATGGTATCTAATGCAGAAAAATCATATGTAAGGCCCAGTTTTTTTGCAAATGCCTTTATAAATCCCGTATCAAATGAAGCATTGTGCGCAACCAGTACTGCCCCCTCACAGAATTTAAAAAACTGAGGAAGTATAACATCTATTACCGGAGCATTTATTACCATATCATCATTTATGGAAGTAAGCCTTTGAATATTATAAGGAATTGGCACTTCAGGATTTACGAATTCAGAAAATCTTCCGATTTCTTTTCCATATTTGTCAAGTCTTACCGCTCCGATTTCTATTATCTTATTATGTTTTGCACTTAAACCTGTGGTCTCTATATCAAATACCACATATTCTGACTCCAGGCTCTGACCCTTGCCGTTCATTACCAAATCTTTGAGGTCATCAACAAAATATCCCTCAACACCATATATGATTTTAAAGTCCTCATCCTTTGAAACGTGATGATTGGCTATAGGAAACGCCTGTACCACTCCGTGGTCGGTTATCGCAAGAGCCTTATGTCCCCAATCTTTAGCGCGCTGAATAACCTTTTCAATATCTACAACACTGTCCATTTCACTCATTACGGTATGCAGATGAAGCTCTACTCTTTTTTCTATTGCAGTATCCATTCTCTTTTCCCTGTAATCAGGTATTTCCTTAATACCCATTACCGAAGAAATCATGAGTTCTTTTGCATAAGTATCATACACAGGAACACCTTTTACCTTATAGAACTTTCCTTTTTTAAGTTCTTCCAAAAGCGGTCCTCTGTCATCCGGGTTTACAAAAAGCTTAAAACCGATGGTATCATGAAAGTCAGTAATGTTTGCAGTAATTAAAAATTTTCCGCTTCTAAGTTCCCTGTCCTCAATAAATATGACCTGTCCCCTTATGCATACCTCTCCTATACCATCAAAAAGCTCGCTTATTTCAACAGTATCACCTTCCGTATTTCTGCCGTAAAATACATCCGGGTCATCAGGAACTCTCTTTTTTCCGTATTTTCCTGCTTTCCCACCATTATTTTTATCCGGTTTTTTAGGTGCTGAATCACTTTTATTTTTTGTATCATCCACTGCTTTGTCCGAAATATTCTTTACAAGTTCATCCTCAGGCATGTCAAACATGGATGGTGCTTCTTCACCATTATGACTTTTGACTTCATTTTCCGGAAGTCTGTCTAAAACAGCCTTTACCTCCAAATCAAGCTTATGCATGTTTGCCTTTCTCAGACTCTGCTTCTGTTCTTCCGTAAAGTCAAATCCTATTTCTGCATCCATGCCGAAGCGCTCTTTAAAAACTTCTTCAAGGTATTCTTTTATCTTCGGCGCATGTTCTCTGGCAAGATTTGTATCAGGCATTGCAAGCGTTATGATATTTCCGTCATAATACCATTCTGCCCGTTTTAAAATACTGTATGAAACATTACTGATTGTTTTTATTTCATATAAAAAGCTGTCCGCATATATATGGGACAGGCTCTTTAAATTATATTGTTCCGAAAGTTCATAGTGTTCAACTATTTTTACTGTATTCTTTGTGTTGGCACCAAATACGAAGTTTTTTATTTCCTCTTCTGCACGTACTATATTTTCCTTTGCAATAAGATGTCTTGAATTTGTATATACGCTTAAAAGCTTTTTTGATTTGCAAAAAACTATTCTTTCTATAAATACATCTTTGAAAAGGTCCGCTATGCCTTTGCTTAATTCTATACCCGGAAAAACATCATAAAATGCGTTCTTTTCCAAATTAATCCCTCCAGTTGTCAAGTTCACGGCGAAGCTCGGAAAGTATTTCTTCCTGAGGTACTTTTTTTATAATCTCGCCCTTTCTGAATAAAAGCCCTTCTCCGTTTCCTCCTGCTATTCCAAGGTCAGCTTCCCTGGCTTCTCCCGGTCCGTTTACCACACAGCCCATTACGGCGAGCTTAATATTTAAATGCTCATATTCTAAAATGAGCTTTTCCACGGAATTTGCAAGACCTATTAAATCTATATTGGTCCTTCCGCAGGTAGGACATGATACAAGCTCTATTCCACCCTGTCTTAATCCCAATGTCTTAAGAATCAGCTTTGCAGAAATGATTTCTTCCTCGGGCTCTCCTGTAAGAGATACTCTTATTGTATCTCCTATACCTTTATTTAAGATAATACCAAGTCCCACGGCAGATTTTATGTTTCCTCTGTATACAGTGCCCGCCTCGGTAATTCCCACGTGAAGCGGATAATTTATTCTCTCGCAGATAAGCTCATGCGCCTTTACGCACATCATGACATCAGAGGATTTTATGCTTATAACTATATTGTCATAATCCTCTTCTTCTATCATTTTAACTTTGTCAAGAGCACTTTCAACTATCCCTTCGGCTGTCACTCCACCGTATTTTTCAATCAGATTTTTTTCAAGAGAGCCGCTGTTTACGCCCACTCTGATTGGAATGTTTCTCTTTTTAGCTTCGGAAACCACTTTTTTCAGATTTTCCCTTCCACCGATATTTCCGGGATTTATTCTTATTTTGTCAGCCCCACACTCCATAGCAAGTATGGCAAGTCTGTAATCAAAATGTATATCTGCAACTATGGGAATGTGTATATTTTCTTTTATCTTATAAAAGGCACGGGCAGCCGCCTCATTATTTGCCGTAGCCCTCACTATTTCGCATCCTGCTTTTTCCAGTCTTAAAATCTGTTCAGTTACGGATTTTACATCCTCTGTGGGAACATTTGTCATGGACTGGATGGCAACAGGGTTTCCCCCACCTATATATACATTTCCTATTTTTATCTTTTTAGTATTATCTCTGTACATATACACACCTTTTATTTAAAAAATACATTACTTATGTCATTAAATAAAACAAACACCATAAGCAGCATTACAAGTACAAAACCTATTCCGTTTACTATCGCTTCTTTGTCCTCCGGTATCCTTTTTCTTGTAATCGCCTCTATTATAAGAAATAAAAGTCTTCCCCCGTCCAATGCAGGGATTGGAAGTAAATTCATGACACCGAGGTTTGCACTGATAAGCACACAGAAATTAATTACATTAAGTATGACATCCACCATACCTCCATTTTCATTTGCCTCTTCAATTACGTCATTCATCATATTTCCGACGCCTACAGGTCCCATAAGGTCATCTGCACCGGCCTGCCCTGTAACAAGCATTCTGAGAGAAATAAATACTGACTTAATCCAATATCTAACCTCATAAGCTCCGTATTTTACTTCTTCAAGAAAATTTTCTGCTTCCACATAACCACTGGCTACTCCTATCCTGTAAACTCCGTCTTCACCCTGCTTCGGAGTAACAACTGTAGTATATTCATTCCCGTCCCTCTCATAGGTAATTTCTACAGGAGAAGAATTGTTGTTAATCTGCATATATACAAGCAGCTCACGGTAGTTATATATATTACCTCCGTCTATTTCAGTGATAAGGTCTCCGTCCCTAAGTCCTGCTTCCTTTGCTGCACCGTCTTCAGAAACATAAACATTAGGAGGGTCAATTCCACAATAATGACACAGTACTATGGAAAGTATAAATGCCAGAATAAAGTTAAAAAACGGACCGGCGAGAACTACAGAAATACGCGCCAATACGGATTTGTTGTTAAACGCATTTTCTTCCTCTGACTCTTCATTTTCGCCCACCATAAGACAATATCCGCCAATCGGCAGAATTCTGATGGAATACTTGGTACCCTTTTTTTCAAATGAAGCTATTGCAGGACCCATTCCTATGGCAAATTCCTCAACTCCTATTTTATTTAATTTTGCAAAAAGGAAATGTCCAAATTCGTGTATGAAAACTATCACGCCAAATACTAGAATTATTATGACGATATTTACGGCAATATTCATATATTATATTTTCTCCTTATCAAATCTTCTGTTTCCTTTTGTGCTTCCAATATTTCCTCTATGGAAGGATTTTCCTTCACTTTATGAGATTTCATGCAAAAATCTATAATCTCATAAATATCCGTAAATTTTATCTTTTTACCCAAAAATCCGGCTACAGCATATTCATTTGCAGCATTAAATACAGTAGGCATAGTACCGCCTGATTTTAAAGCTTCATATGCAAAATCTAGCCCCTTAAAGACAACTCTGTCAGGTTTTTCAAATGTTATTTCCCTAAGTTTTGCAAAGTCCAGCCTGTCTCCCGGAAGATATCTTCTTTCAGGATAATAAAGTGCATACTGGATAGGAAGCTTCATATCGGGAGTTCCAAGCTGCGCTATCACAGCACCATCATTAAACTCAACCATGGAATGAATGATGCTCTGAGGCTGTACCAAAACCTCGATTTTTTCAGGCTCCACATCAAACAGATGCTTTGCTTCAATCACTTCCAGTCCTTTATTTACCAGAGTTGCACTGTCCACTGTAATCTTTTTTCCCATAGACCAGTTAGGATGCTTAAGTGCATCCTCCACAGTTACGTTTTCCAGATATTCCCTGCTTTTTCCCCTGAACGGACCGCCTGAAGCTGTAAGAAGAATTCTTGATATTTCATTTTTTCTTTCACCGTTAAGAGCCTGAAATATTGCAGAATGTTCACTGTCTACCGGAAGTATCTTTACATTATTTTTCTTAGCGAGAGGCATTATTAAATGACCTGCCGTAACAAGCGTCTCCTTATTTGCGAGAGCTATGTCCTTTCCACTTTCTATAGCTCTCACTGTAGGTATTAACCCTATCATTCCCACTATGGCAGTTACAAGTATTTCCACAGGCTCATATTCAGAAATACAGATAAGCCCTTCCATTCCCGAAACCACCTGTATATTCGTATCTGCCAAGGATATCTTAAGGGATTCTGCATCTTTCTCACTCCATATCCCTACTATGTCAGGCTTAAATTCCCTTGCCTGTTTTTCCAAAAGCTCTGTATTTCTTCCGGCAGCCAGGGCTCTCACTGTAATATCTTTATTTTCTCTTACTACTTCCAGTGTCTGTGTGCCTATAGAGCCGGTAGAGCCAATAATTGCTATGCTTTTCATCGTTACCTCGTATATATTATATGCACTAACCCTGCACAAAAAACAGGACTGCATAATAAATTATCGGAGCAGTAAATATCATGCTGTCAAATCTGTCCAGTACTCCTCCGTGTCCCGGTATAAGTTTTCCGTAATCTTTTATATCGTTATTTCTTTTTATTGCAGAAGCCGCCAAATCTCCTATTACGGCAGGTATGGCTCCCACCATGCACACAATTCCGAAAAGAAGAGGTGCATTTTCTACTGCATATACATAATTATTAAATAATATTCCAAATACTGCACCCAGTATTCCTGCACCCAGTATTCCTCCTATAAGTCCCTCAACGCTTTTCTTGGGACTGAGCAGTGGAGTCATCTTGTGCTTTCCAAGTGTCACTCCGGCGCAGTAAGCAAGTGTATCATTTCCCCACGAGCATAAAAATATGAGGATTACAAAATATCCACCGTATTCAATTTCACGAAGCTGATACACATACGAAAGCATTACGCTGACATAAAAAAATGACATAAAGACAGACATTATGTCCCTGTCATTATACTTTGGATATGTAATAACATACACAGCAAGTATTATTAATAAATATGCCAGTATCATAGGCATTAATGCCTTATTTACATCAAAATAAAGAAGCAGATAATAGATAATTGTTGCCGCATATGCAATAAAACCAATCAGCCTGTTATGAAGCTTATATACTCTCATAAGCTCAAAAATTCCTATTACTGAAAGTATACACATGCATGCCGCCGTAACCGATCCTCCTAAATAGAGGACCAGAATTGCAGCTATTACTAAAACTATTCCACTTCCGAGTCTCGTCCAAAACATACTATTTTACCCCGCCAAATCTCCTGTCTCTGCTGTTATAATACTTTATGGCATCTATCAAATCTTCTTTTCCGAAATCAGGCCATAAAACAGGAGTAAAATAAAACTCCGAATATGCTATCTGCCATAAAAGATAATTTGATATTCTCTGTTCTCCGCTTGTACGAATCAGCAAATCAGGGTCCGGCATGTCATGAGTATCCAGATATGAAGCTATAGTGTTTTCACTTATATCCTCTGCCACTATTTTTCCGTCTTCGGCATCCCTTACAATATGCTGTACGGCACGTCTTATTTCATCTCTTCCTCCGTAATTAAGTGCTATTGTAAATGTGAGCCTTGTGTTTCCCCTAGTTTTTTCCTCTAAATCCGTAATTACATCTATAATATCTTTATCAAGTGCGGACTTATCGCCTATTACCCTTATCTGCATATTGTTTTTTGCCGCTCTTTCAAGGGAATTTTTTAAATGGTTTCTCAGAAGATTCATGATAAATGAAACTTCCTCAGTTGAGCGTTTCCAGTTTTCAGTGGAAAATGCATAAACCGTAAGATACCTTATTCCCAACTCGCCTGCAAATTCACATACATCTTCAACAGTCTGCGCTCCTGCTTTATGTCCGTAGCTTCTGGGCATCATTCTTTTTTTAGCCCATCTGCCGTTTCCATCCAGAATAATTGCAACATGCTGAGGTATGGTAAGAATTTCACCGTCAATTTCTCTTTCCATGTTTCTTCACCTGATTATACCGTCATTATTTCTTTGGTTTTCTTTTCTATTTCCTTATCTACCTCGGCAATATACCTGTCAGTCATTTTCTGAACTTTATCTTCATTTGATTTAAGCTCATCATCAGAAATCTCTCCTGCCTTATTCTGCTTCTTTAATGCATCATTTGCATCACGTCTTATGTTTCTTACTGCAACTTTTGCATTTTCTCCCTTTTTCTTTATATCCTTGGCAAGTTCTTTTCTTCTGTCCTCCGTAAGCTCAGGGAAAGTAATTATAACGCTCTTTCCATCGTTATTAGGAGTAACTCCGAGGTCGGAATTAAGTATTGCTTTTTCTATTTCTTTAATCATTTTGCTTTCCCAAGGCTGAATCATAATTGTTCTTGCCTCAGGTACTGATATATTTGCAACACCCTGTAAATTTGTAGGCATTCCGTAATAATCCACTTTAATCTTGTCAAGAATATGCGGATTTGCCCTTCCTGCCCTTATGGTGGAATATTCCTCAACCAGATTACTTATGGTCTTCTCCATCTTCTCTTCATACTGTGATAACATTTTATTTTCCTCCTGAAATTTATTTATTCATTAAATTAACTATGCAGTTATATACGTTCCGGTAAATTCTCCGGTCACTGACTTTACTATACTGTTTTCTGAATTAAGTCCAAAAAGCATCATTGGCATATGGTTTTCCATGGCAAGTACTGCTGAAGCAAGGTCAATTACTCCCAGCTTTTTATCTACAATGTCCTTCATATCCATTCTGTCATATTTTACGGCATCAGGATTAAGCTTAGGGTCGCTGTCATATACTCCGTCTATTGCCTTTGCAGAAAGAATTACATCCGCCTCCGTCTCTATCGCCATAAGTACTGTTGCCATATCGGTTGAAAAATACGGATGTCCGGTCCCTCCTGCAAAAAATACCACGCTCTTATTTTCCATATATGATATTGCCTTATCCTTATTAAAAAGCTCTGTCATGCTTCCGCATGAAAAAGGTGTCATTATATGGGTTTCCATACCTTCCTGCCTGAACATGTCCGCCGCATATATACAGTTCATAACTGTAGCAAGCATACCTATCTGGTCAGCTTTCACTCTGTCCATTGTGTCAGAGGTCCTTCCTCTCCAGAAGTTTCCTCCGCCTATTACGATACTCACTTCAATTCCTTTATCAGTAAGCTGTTTTACCTGAGATGCCACATTTCTTACAGTTGTCTCATCAAATCCCGACTTTTTATCTCCTGCAAGTGCTTCCCCGCTTAATTTAAGTAAAATCCTCTTCATTTCCATCTTTAAGTCCTCCAGATAATCTAGTTAAAATAGCTGTTCACATCAACCTCGGCATAGCACTGTGAGCAGAGTCCTTCAATTACGGCCCCGTTATTTATCTGTACCGAACGTGACTTGATATTTCCTATAATTACTGCTGTGGAATCAACTATTACAGGTCCCTTTACATCTATGTCGCCCTTTACGGCTCCTGCAATTACGGCAGAAGCTGCCGTGATGTTTCCTACCACTACAGTCCCTACTCCTATTTTAACCGCTCCGTCAGAGGTAATTTCACCCTCTACCTTTGCCTGATTGGCATAGAGTTCTCCTGTTACCACATTACCTTTTATGGTGCCTCCGACAATCAGTTTTCCCTGACAAATTACATTACCCTCTACTGACCCGATGAGGTCAATATTTCCGTCAGTCTCAACATCTCCGGTAATCTTAGTATTTTTTGTAATATATGTCGTGTCATCCATAAAGCTGTCAGAAATTTCGTCGTCATGAGTAAGTTCTGCTTCAAGCTCTGCCACGTTATCTTCCTCGCTTTCTTCTGCCTGCTTATCTTCTGAATTTATATCATCATAAGCATTGTATTTATTTACTTCTTCATCTTCGTTAGTATTTTCTTCCATATCCGTATCTTCAGTTTCATCTTCTGATTCTACTGCTTCTTCAGTTTCTACAGTTTCTGTATTTTCAGATTCCATATCATTTTCAGATTCCATATCATTTTCAGAAATATCATCAGTACCTTCCATATCTCCTGAAGCTTCCCCTTCTTCAAAATCCGCTTCTTCCGCTTCCTGCATTTCATCTTTCATGATTTCTTTCTGTACTTCATCAGAAATATTTATATCAGCTTCAGTGTCAGACTCATCATAAGAATTATTCCCAGGATTTTCTTCAATGCTTTCTTCATAATCTTCAGAATTTACATCATCTGATTCTGCGGCCTCTGAAACTTCCTGAACATTTTCTTCTTCGTACTCTTCAGGTGCATTTTTTCCCTTATTATCATCGGGTTCGGGCATAAGCTCGTTTACAGCCTGCGCAAAGTCTCTTTTAAAATCCCTAAAAAAGCCCATTTTTATCCTCCCTGTATTTTATTATTTGCTCATTATACCATGTCGCCTGTCGGCTCAAGGTTTACGGGAATCACGCGCAATAAAATCGCACTTCGTGCGATGGCGCGTGAGCAGTTCATCAATTTGCTGCGCAAATTGGTGAAGTTATTATACCATAAAGCACCAAAACTGAAAAGGCGTTCAAAGTTATTTCACGTTATGAAATCTTTCTGTTCTGGCAGTCAAGACATATGCTGTTTTTTCTTAAAATATCACTGTATATCTTTTCCCCGCATCCTATGGCAGCCGGAATGTCAAACTCTGCACATCTTATAGCCATATGCGATGCAGCACCGCCGTACTTTGTTATAAAGCCTTTAATATTTTCGGTAAATATCCAGTCATAACCCGGGTCAGCCTTGGTAATCACAACTATTTTTCCGTTTATATCCTGCTTATCCTTAATTTCATCCAGCTTTACTATATCTCCCTCTACGCATTTTGAAGTGATAAAGTTCGGTCTGGACTCATTTACGTATATAACATCAATGTCCTTTTTTTCAAAAATAACCTCAGGAAGTACGAGGCATGAATTTATGTCATGCACTTTTTTTCTCTCAGAAATAGCATGTACAAAATCTTTTCTTTCTTCCAACTCAAAAATATCCATTATCTCAAGATATGACAAATCATTTCTCGGTATTTCAAAAAGCTCACCTATTCTTATTATAAGCTCCAGAATAAGACTTAAGGATTTTGTAAATTCAAATTTAAAATATTCCCTGTTTTCCGTGGTTTTTCTTATGAAATCAATAAACTCATCTGCATCCATATCCATTTCATAGTCCATAAGGGCAGCGGAAATTCTTTCCTTATCAGGTTCATATGATTCAGGTTTTTTCTTACTGTTTCCTCTAAGACCCGACTTACCCACGTCAAAATACATCTTAGCATAACAGTCTGTCCTGATATTATAGGTTCCCAGTCTTAAATGTCCGTATTTTATATTAAATTCTTCACGGGACAGTTCCCCGTGGCTGTAAGCATCAAAATCTCTCTCGAAATCCGAAGCAACCGTATTTATGGACTGCATAAACTTATCCATATTCTCTTCTTCAACATAACCTTTTGTAACAAGAGTTCTGCAAAAGCTCCTTGCCATAAATGCAAGTCTTGCCTGTCTGGAAAACTGAGGAGTTCCATCAGATTTTATGGAATACAAAAGCTGTCCTATGTAATTTCTGATAATTCCAATGTCAGTCTCAGCCATAGGCTTTTCTGCCCTGATTTTATGTCTTAAATCCTGCATACGCTTTAATGAATGCATGTCCTCCTCATATATGTCCTGATACTTCCTGACTGACATGTTTGTAACAAAAAACAGAGCTCTCTGAATTTCATTTATTTCGTTTTTAGTAAAGCCATAGTCCAGAAGGATATCCATGTTTTCATCAGTGCAAAAATCATAAACACTGAAAACTATTTCAAATTCTATCTTATCATGAGCCGTCTTATCTTCTCTGAGACGTTTCATATAATAATTTTTAAGTTTTCTTCTAAGACCGGGACGAATAAGTTCAGGCATAAGTCCTTCAAATGAATAATCTACTGATATATACGGTTTATTTCCAATCTTGTACATAAGCTCGTCATTTATGTAATGATAGCCCAAATCGGATATTCCCGCACTCCATATATATGAAGTGATTATTTCCCTGTAAATTGAGTAGTCAAGAGGAAACGGATTGTCTCCTATTATTTCAGAAGGATTCCAGAATGCCATATCGGACAATACATGACCTCTCTCCTCATATGCCTTCTTTGCTTCCTCCTCTGCCTTAAAGACCGTCTCATCATCAAATTGTATATCAATGTCAGAAACCGCAGCTAAAGGTCTGGTCTGAAAAATAACCACCTGACCGTTTTTTCTGATTGCAAATTCTATATCCAGATTCGGAATACTGCATAGGTTTTCTATTTCCTTCACACTCTTTATAAGCATGTCAAAAGGCTTATCTATGCTTTGAATATCAGTATTTTTAGAAATATAAATTCCTTTTCCCGCACTTCCGCTTGTTACGGAATCGGTACTTCCGTTGTCATCATAATTAACCATATAATAAGGCCTGTTTTTTACAATTTCCCTTGTAAAAACAACACCGGAATACTCTACATCATTTGTCTGTCTCTGTACAAGCACCTGTTCATTTTTAAAGTTTTCATACAGTTTTATTTTTTTATTACCGTCAAAAAGATAGTCTTTTTCTATAACTATCTTATCGCTATAATTTCCGTCGTAATTATCAATATAAGAAAACAGCACCTTCTTTACTGCATCCTCAATTTCCTCTGCATCGTCTGAAGATATATCAAGTATACTGTCAAAATGTCCGGCATTTGAGGTTTCCATACAATCCTCATTTAAAGATGAGCTTCTTACAACTATTTTGTCACCATTATAAAAGTCTTTAATATTTTTTGATACCATGTCAGGATTTTCAATAAATTCAGAAGCTCTTACAATATAAATATCCTCTACATATGCCGTATGAAGTTTATTTTTAAGATATGAAAGCACGTCCGCTTTGCTTGAAATGTCTTCTCTGTCTTTAAACATACCCTTCTCCTTTATAATCCCCAAACAAAAAACATTTCTTAAATATTTTTATTAATCACAACTACAATTTTACTTAACGCCATAAATACTGTCAAGAAAATTTATGTTGACACTCTCTTTCCAAAAACTTAAACTGATTATCATACAAAGAAAGGCAGGAAGAATAAAATGAAGATTACAATTTATTCAAACCTAAAGAAATGCCCCTCAGATTATAAGGCAGCATTAAATGAATATATAAAAAGAATATCCGCCTTTGCAGAGCTTAAAGTAATATACAGAAATAAAAGTACGACAGTCCTTAAAAGAAAAAAAGACTCATTCAATATTTTTGTTTCCTGTGATACAAATTCTCCTTCTTCCGTACAGTTTGCCGATATGATAAATAATATAACTCTTTCAGGTTATTCGAGTATAAATTTTTTAATGGCCCCTGATATGGCAGAAAAAAGCGAAAATGATTATACCATTTCCCTTTCATCCTTCACACTCTCTGATGAATTATCCGACATAGTAATGGCAGAACAGATTTACCGTGCCTTATGTATTAATAATAATATCACTTACCATAAATAAATTTATTAGATTTTTGAAAGGGTTTCAAGAAGCATTATCCGCATGAGCTGGTGCGGAAATGTCATATTTGAAAAACTTAAATAGCAGTCGGACTTTTTTATTACCGCCTTATTTAAACCCAGAGAGCCTCCTATAATAAATACAATTCTTTTATATCTTTCATCTGAATGTATTTTCCTTAAAAGGCTGCTTAATTTTTCAGAAGTAAACATTTTCCCGTCAATACAGAGTGATATAACATAATCATCATTTTTTATATGGGAAAGTATGGCACATCCTTCCTTTTCCTTTACTTTTTCTTCTTCTGCCACACCTGCTTTTTTTGGTATACTTTCATCAGGCACTTCAATTATTTCCATTCGATGGTTTTTGTTAAGCACCCTTTTTAAATCTGATTCCATACTTCTTATATAGTCTTCTTTAAGTTTTCCAACACATATCAAAGCTAAATTCATATTATTCTCCTGACAAAATATGAGTAAATATTTACATATTGTTATTTTTCATGTCATACTTTGTTCATATTTTAAATATATAGTTTAAATATAGTTTTTCATAATTCTCTCACCTTTATTAAATTAACAAACCACCTGTTCGTGAAAAGGTGGTTTGTTTTTTAATTTATTCTGTTTTTTACCTCATCAAATTCTTTTTTTACATCCTGATTAACATCACCTGTAAAAATACTTACAAGAATAATAAGTGAAAAACTGATAAGAAATCCTACAAGAACAGATGAAATCTGAGTACATTCAAATAATGTGGCTTTTCCCGATGTCATCTGTATAATTTCAAGATTGTCCCATATAAACACAGATATGACACCTCCAAGCATACCCGCAGCAGCTCCGAATTTATTCATTCGTTTCCAGTAAAGAGACATAATAATAACAGGAGCAAATGCCGAGCCAAGACCTGACCATATATTTTTCATTCCGGGTATAAGACTGCTTCTTGCCATCATTGCTCCGGCACATGTAATTACAACACCAGCAAAAAGAGTAACTCTCGCAAGAATCACAGCACTCTTTTCACTCATTTTCTTAAATATAATTCCTCTTAGTAAATCTTCGGTAACAGATGAAGAAACTGAAAGCAGCTGTGAATCTGCGGCAGACATTATTGAAGAAAGTATACCGCATATTAAAATACCTGCCGTAAATAACTGTATATATCCTTCATTAAAAAGCTTTTCCACTAAATCTATAAATAATATATTATTTAATTCTTCAATGTCCAGCACCTCAGGATAGAGATATGCACGTCCCAAAGCTCCAAGTACACATACAGCCACTATGGTAATAAGTGACCATATCACTGCAGTCCTCTTTGCAATTTTAAGCTCATTCTCATCAGCCACAGACATAAGTTTTACAATAATGTTAGGAAAACCACATATTCCAAATCCCCACGACAGCTGTGATAAAATCTGGATTATGTTCATACGCTCTCCTTTTTCATAGAAAATATTAAGATATATACTGGCACTTCCCTCTGCGCCACTGTTTATTATATTATTTATTATTTCTGCCGCACTCATGGTAAATGATATAATAACCGGTATAGTGAAAGCAGCAAGCAAAACAAGAATCCCCTGTACAAGATTTGCAATATCCGTTGCCCTGAGCCCACCTATACTCAGATAAATAAACACAAAAACAGAAATCAGCAGAACGGCCATACTGTAATCCATTCCTATGGCTTTTTCAAGTACTCTTCCTCCGATTCCCAATGCTACAATAATATAAAACAGTAAAAAGAAAATAATTATTACAGAAGATATTCCCATGAGAAGTCCGCTTTTATCATGAAACCTGTTTTTCAAATATTCAGGAAGTGTTTTTGCATTTCCTGCCTTAACAGCATAACGTCTGAGTCTTGCTGATATCAAATGCCAGTTTACATAAGTTCCAAGAAAAAGACCTATTGCAATCCATGCCTGTCCTGCACCAAAGAAATAAACATAGCCGGGAAGTATTATTAAAAGCCACATACCGAGTCCGGCTGTCTGCGCAGAAATACCTGCACAGATTCCTTTTGTCTTTCTTCCGCCCATATAAAAATCAAAGGTATTTTTCATTCTAGTCCCTCGTTTCCATCATTATAAGACAGCCTTCTTTTATGCTTACACTGACATAATCATCTTCTATTTCATTGCTTATACCCAGGCTGTTTCCCTGCTCAAAGGTTTTGTCTGAAACATTATATTTAAAACCCTTTAAAGTGACAGAAGATGCTTTGTCTCCAAGCGGCATAAAGGATATATAATTACCAAATGCATTTTCTTTTTTTAAAGTTAATTTATCCTTTACCACCCTTATCCTGTTATTTTCATCAATTATTTCAGCTTCAATATCCCGGTCACAACAGTTTTTCAGCAGACTGATGTTGGCCATTGTATGGTCCAGTCTTGTACCTGTTGCTCCCAAAATTATGATTTTTTCAGGATTCAGCTTAAATGCTTCATAAAGTGCGGCATGTGTATCAGTAAAATCTTTTTCAGGTTTAAGAATAACTGTTTTTTCAAGTTTTTTATAATACTCTGCCGTACTGCTGTCCAATGAATCAAAATCCCCTATTGCAAGGTCCGGCGTAATATCTGCTTCATCAAGATATTTTAATCCTTTATCAGCTCCTATGATATAGAATTCTTCTGAGCTTACAACCTTCTTAAGTAAATCTGTGTTTACAAATCCTCCGGTCACTATAAGAATTTTCATACAATACTTCACCTTTATGCCTTATTCATTTCACAAAGAAATTTGCTTATATTCTCTCTGATATTACCTTTAAATACAGATGTTCCTGCCACAATCACGTTTGCCCCTGCCGAAAGTACGGAAGAAAGATTATCAAAATTAATTCCACCGTCAACCTCAATATCAGTCTTAAGTCCTCTTTCTGATATAATTTTCCTTGTCTGAGATATTTTATTAAGTGCCAAATCCAGAAACTTCTGTCCGCCAAATCCGGGATTCACACTCATTATAAGCACCATATCCAGTTCATCAATGATATTTTCAAGATATGAAACAGGGGTTGCAGGATTAAGCGCCACTGCTGCCCTCATGCCTGCATTTTTTATAGCCATTACTGTACTATGAACATTTTTACATGCCTCGGCATGTACGGTCAGAATATCCGAGCCACAGCTTTTAAATGTATCTATATATCTTATCGGCTCCTCAATCATAAGATGAACATCAAGAATCTTATCAGTCGCCTTTCTTATGTGTTTTATAACAGGAGGTCCAAAGGAAATATTCGGCACAAACATTCCATCCATAACGTCTACGTGAACATACTCTGCTCCCGCATCACTGATTATCTTAAGGTTTTCTCCCATATTGTTAAAATCTACTGAAAGTAGAGAAGGTGAAAGAATATTCATGCTACCATTTCCTCCTGTTTTTTATTTCTTTGTAAATCTGCCTGTAATTATCATAGCGCTTGCTGCTGATAAGACCTTTCTGAAGTGCATTTTTTACCGCACAATCCGGCTCGTCTATATGAACACAGCCGTTAAATCTGCATTTGTCATTATAATTCTCAAATTCCCTGAAATAATATTTAAGATTTTCCTCAGATATATCGAAAACATCCAATGAACTGAATCCGGGAGTATCCATGATATATGTACCTTCTCCCAAAAAATTAAGTTCAGTATGTCTTGTGGTATGCTTTCCTCTTTTTATTTTTTCACTTATTTCTCCTGTCTTTGCATATGCCTGTGGAAATATCCTATTTAGAATTGAAGACTTTCCCACTCCTGACGGTCCTGCAAATATGGCTGTTTTCCCCTTAATCGTTTCTCTTAATCTGTCTATACCGGTATTTTCACTTGCCGATACAATAAAAGTCTCATATCCACTGTCACTATATATTTTTTTATAATCTGCTGCTTCAGACTGACTAATCAAATCAGATTTATTCAGGGCAATTACAGTATTAATTTCCTGCTGCTCCATCATAATCAGAAACCTGTCCAAAAGATTAAAATTAGGCTTAGGGTCCGACAATGCAAAAATAACCACGGCAATATCCACATTTGCTGCCGCAGGACGAATCAGCTCATTATGACGCGCAGAGATAGAAATAATATTCCCCACTGCCGGGTCTTTGCTTATTATTTCTATCTCTGCATTATCACCAACCAGAGGTTTTATTTTTTTATTTCTGAATACCCCTCTGGCCTTACATTCATATATTACACCATCGGCATAGACGTAATAAAATCCGCCTATGCCTTTTATTATTTTACCTGTCAAATTTTTCCTCACTTAAAAGATTAATTCTGTGTAAATGATAGGCTGAGTCCGTTTGACGAGAAGTAAGAAGATATATCAGTTCCGTCTCCGGCAGTAACCCTTACACTTAACGTACCGCTTCCCGAGGTAAGTCCGTCAAGTCTTGATGCACCGCTTACATCCATAGGGAATGCATCCTCACTTGAAGCCGAACTTGTAAACATCGGGTATGATGTACCTCCTATATTTGCACTTATCTGAATTGTTATTGTTTCACCTTCTACAAACGGATATCCGTTATTGGTTATAACACCTGAAAGAGAGGCTGTATAAGTAACTGTCCTTGGTCCGTCACTTATTACTATATCAACTGATGTTCCCTCATTTACGGTAGTACCTGCGGATATACTCTGTCTCATAACATAACCGCTTGCATAGGTATCACTGTTTTCATGAGTTACGTTTCCAATTTCAAGGTTAAATGACTCCAAAGTGGATCTTGCATCTGCTTCACTTTTATTAAGAAGATTAGGCACTGAAACCTCCTGAATATCAGGACCGTTACTTACAACAATATTAACCGTCGAGCCTGACGGAGCCATACTGCCGCCTGAAGGTGTCATGGAAATAATTTTATCCTTTTCCACCGTATCACTTGCTTCAAAGCTGTGTGTTACCTTAAATCCCTGATCTTCAAGTATCTTAGTAGCCTCATTATTTTCCATTCCTACTACATTTTCTATCTGAATATCTTCTGCTCCCGCACTTACATAAATAATAATTTCCGCATCAGGAGCTATCATTTCTCCCTTTTTCACACTCTGGTCATAGACATAACCTTCTTCATAGTCCTCGTTATGCTGGCTCTCAAATTTATAATTTGTAAATCCTGCATCATCTAAAAGACTTGCCGCAGCATCTCTTGATACGCCTACTACATCTATCATTTCAATTTCAGTAGTCTCTTCTGAAACTGAACTTGTATCATCAGTTGTATCGTCTCTGTCACCGAATCTGAACCAGCCCATTATATTTCCTATTATTACCATTACTATAACTGCAATGATAACTGCTGCCGCAACTCCGGCTACCATTACTACCTTTTCAAGCTTTGGGTCTACACCATCACCGTCATCATCTGAAGAATCATAATCTGTATCATCCTCATCTTCATAATCATCGACCTTCTTTATTCCGCCTCGTTTGCCATTCTGAGAACTTTGATTATCGGAATATTCATCCTCATCATCAAAATCGTAATCATCCTCCTGAAGAAGCTGATTTAATCTGCTGTTTGTACCCGGCTGAACACTTGATACCCCTGTCATATTACCCTGATTATTAACAGGAAACGTATTTAGGGATGAAGCATCCCTTGCAGCACTTCCGGTCTTTATGGCATTCATTTCTTCTTTTGACCACTTCTGTGTAGGTGAATTTGTAACTCCCAAAGGAGCAACAACTATATCTATGTTTGGATTTGCCTGTACTCTCTTAAGGTCTGCTATAAGAGCATTTGCAGTAAGATATCTGCGCTCAGGCTTTTTCTGAGTAGCCTTTAATATTATTTTTTCAAGACTTGAATATATGTCAGGATAATACTGTCTTGGCGGAATAATATCATTTTGAATATGCATAAGTGCTACTGATACATTATTATCGCCCTCAAACGGTACGCGTCCCGTAACCATTTCATACATGGTTATTCCTAATGAGTAAATGTCACTTCTTTCATCACTGTAACCTCCTCTTGCCTGTTCAGGAGATATATAATGTACACTTCCCATTCCTGTTGTAGACATGGTATTTGAGGTTGCAGCCTTTGCTATTCCGAAATCCGTAACCTTTATATTTCCGTTTTTTGATACAATTATATTCTGCGGCTTAATATCCCTGTGTATTATATGATGCTCATGTGCTGCCTCAAGTCCCGAAGCTATCTGTATTGAAAAATCAATAGCCATATCCATGGACAGTCTTCCGACCTGAGCTATATAGTCCTTTAAGGTAATGCCCTCTACAAGTTCCATAACTATAAAATAAAGTCCGTCATCCTCACATACATCATATACATTTACAATGTTAGGATGCGCAAGACCTGCCGATGCCTGCGCTTCAACTCTGAACTTTGAAACAAAATTCATATCATTGCTGAATTCAGGCTTAAGCACCTTTATTGCCACAAATCTTTTCAAGCGGTGGTCTTTTGCTTTATATACTATGGACATCCCCCCGGAGCCCACAACATCAACTATTTCATATCTTTCATCAAGAATCATTCCCGGTTTTAACATATTTGCACCTCACACTATTGGGATATAACGATAGCTGAAATGTTATCATTTCCGCCGTAGTAATTAGCCCTGTTTATTAATTCACAGGCTGCCTTTTCAAGTTCATCATTATCGCCTACAATATCTCTAAGCTCATCATCTTCTACCATATTGGTTAGACCGTCTGAGCATAAAAGAATTCTGTCATCCTTTTTTATTTCTACTTCAAAAAAGTCAGGCATGGCCTCATCTCTTGATCCCATAGCCCTTGTAATTATATTTTTTTCGGGGTGGTTTCTTCCCTTTTTTCTATCCAGCTGACCATTTCGTATAAGCTCCTCAACCAGCGAGTGGTCCATGGTTATCTGCTTTATTTCATCATTAATAATATATAAACGACTGTCACCTATATTGGCAGCATACAGGGTATTTCCATCTATTACGGCAGCCACCATGGTGGTACCCATACCGCTTTTTGCAGAATCCTTTTGTGCTGCTTTATATACCTCGTTGCTTGCAAATATCATGGCTCGTTTAAGCACGGAGACGGGATTTTCCAACGTAGACTTTTTAATAAAATCTACAGTTACCTCAATGGCATACCTGGATGCAAAATCACCCGCTGCGTGCCCTCCCATTCCGTCTGCAACAATATACAGATTTGGCAGAGGTCCGACAGGTGTATCGCTACAGAAAATACTGTCCTGATTCATGCTGCGCTTTTGTCCTATGTCTGTTTTTCCAATAGATACCATCAGTATCCCCCTATCAGATGCTTTTTAAAGTTTCGTACTTACGCCTCAACTGTCCACAGGCAGCATCAATATCACTGCCCATACCTCTTCTTATAGTAACATTTATTCGATAATTTTCAAGTGTAGATTTGAACTTTTCCACGGAATTTTTGTCACTTCTTTGGAAATTTCTTTCATTTATGGGATTTACAGGGATTAAATTGACGTGAAAACCATAACCTTTTATAAGTTTTGCCAGTTCTTCTGCCTGAATTTCCCCGTCATTTTCTCCACTGACAAGAGCATATTCCAGGGTAACTCTTCTTCCTGTTTTATTAAAATAATATTTGCAGGCATCAAGCGTTTCCCTGATTGTATATCTGTTTGCTACAGGCATGAGCTTTCGTCTTTTTTCATCATTTGGGGCATGCAGGGAAAGTGCAAATGTTATTGTAAGCCCTTCATCCGCCAGTGCATAAATCTGCGGCACAAGTCCGCAGCTTGAAACAGTTATGTTTCTCATGCTGAGATTAAATCCCTCTTTATCAGTAATAAGCTTTATAAATCTTATGAGATTATCATAGTTATCCAAAGGCTCTCCGGTCCCCATTACTACGACATTTGATATCTTTTCGCCCGTTATCCTCATGGCGGAGTAGACCTGTTCGAGCATTTCCGAAGCAGTAAGATTTCTTACAAGACCGCCTATCGTGGAAGCGCAAAAGCTGCACCCCATCCTGCAACCCGCCTGTGAGGAAATGCATATGGAATTTCCGTGTTTATATGGCATAAAAACACTTTCTATCATCTGTCCGTCATGAAGCTTAAATAAAAACTTCACTGTTCCGTCTTTTTTTGATACCTGCCTCTTTTCTTCCTCAAGTCCTTTTGTAAGTGATTTTCCTACCACCTCTCTCAAATCCTTAGGAAGGTTTGTCATCTCATCTGCTGATAAGACTCTTTTTTCATGCAGCCATTTAAAAATCTGCTTCGCACGAAATTCAGGCATTCCCATTTCCTTTACATATTTTTTAAGTTCATCCGGAAACATTGATTTTATATCCATTTATTATATCCTTTTTTTCATTATACAGTAATAAAATCCGTCGCAGTCATCTATTCCCTGTATAAAAGTTTTTTCTTCTCCCTTTATAAATTCAGGATGTGTTTTTAAAAACTTCTCACAATTTATATTATTTTCTTCGGGATTAATGGTACAGGTGGAAAAAAGAAGCGTTCCTCCCGGTTTCACATACATTGCCGCATTATTTAGAATTCCCAATGCCTTTACAGAAAGATTCGTCATATCCTCACGGCTTATCCGATATTTAATATCATTCTTTTTTCCTATAACTCCCAAACCTGAACACGGCACATCAGCTATAACAGTGTCTGCCTTTTCTATCATATCTTTATCAATGGAAAGTGCATCATATTCTTCTACAATTATATTGTCAAGTCGCAGTCTTTCAGCATTTTCCCTGATAAGGTCCGTCTTTTCTTTTGATATGTCGCGGGAAATAACCATACCCGGGGTGCCTTTAAATCCCTCTTTCATTCCTTCCCGAATAAGAATTTCTGCTGCATAAAGGCTTTTTCCTCCGGGTGCGGCACACATATCCAGCACAAGACTCCCCGGTGCTATCCCTGCCGCTGATACGGCGCACATTGAGCTTACATCCTGTACTGAAAATTCTCCCTTTTTATATCCCGGTACTTTTCTTATAAAATCATAGTCATAAATAATAAGTGCATTTTCATCATATGCGCTTTTTTCTACGGATATTCCTGCGGATAAAAGCTTTTCCATAAGCTCATCCCTTGTAATCTTTGTGGAATTACAGCGGATTGTGGTCCCTCTTTCTAAGAACTGTGCACTTAATATTTTTTCTGCATCTTCTCCATATGTTTCATGTAAAAAATCATAGAGCCAGTCCGGCACGGAATACTCGGCTGCAGGATTTGGAAGCTTCAAAAGGCATATATCTTTATTTCTCCCTATAGTCCTTAAAACTCCGTTTACAAATCCTGCAAGTGTTTTAAAGCCATGACGTTTTGCCAGATTGACAGACTCATTTATTGCCGCACTGTCCGGTACGGAATTCATATAAAGAAGCTGATACACACCCATTCTGAGTATGACTCTTATAGGCGGCTTTAATTTATTTACTTTGCTCTTAGAATAATCATTTATAACATAATCAAGTCTTATTTTCAGTTCTGTCACACCTTCCACAAGTCGGGTGACAAAAGCCCTGTCCTTTTTTTCGGCAAACTGATTAATTCGGAGTGCCTTTGAAAGTGCTATATTGGAAAATGTATTATTCTTTTCAATATCAAGCAAAACCGTATATGCTATTTCTCTTGTATTATTTAACATAACGCTCCTTAAACCGAAGTTTTTCCTGCATACATCCCATTTAAGATTTTATTTCCGTTCAGATATGCCGCTGTGTCCATGCATTTCTTACCTTCCGGCTGAAGACTCTTTATTTTAAGCCCGCCCTCTTTACATGCAATGGTAAAGCTCTTATTTGTAGTGTCAAGTATTTCACCTGGATTTCCCGTTACCTGCACTACTTCTGCACTGTATATCTTTATCATCTTACCGTTTATCTCTGTATAAGCACATGGCCAGGGATTAAGTCCTCTTATAAGTCTCTCAAGCTCGGTAGCTGACTTTGAAAAATCCATTTCACCCATCTCTTTTTTAAGCATTTTGGCATAAGAACTTTTTGAATCATCCTGTTTTATTCTTACACTTGTTCCCGACTCCAGTTTTTTAAGTGTCTCGAGAATAAGCTCTGCTCCTGCTTCTGCAAGTTTGTCATGCAGACTGGCACCTGTTTCATCTTTCGCTATTTCTACTTTTTTCACATCCAGCATGTCACCGGTATCAAGTCCTTTTTCCATATACATGGTGGTAACACCGGTTTCTTTTTCACCATCTATAATCGCCCATTCTATAGGGGCTGCACCTCTGTACTTTGGAAGCAGTGATGCATGGATGTTTATACATCCGTATTTTGGTATATTTAAAATACTTTCGGGAAGCAACTGACCAAACGCAGCCACAACTATTACATCAGGATTTAAATTCCTTATTATATTTACATTTTCCTCTTCTCTGATTTTTTCAGGCTGATACACCGGAATGTTATATTCTTCAGCCTTTACCTTAACCGGTGTCGGCTTAAGAGACTTTCCTCTTCCCTTAGGCCTGTCAGGCTGGGTAAAACATGCCAAAACCTCATGACCTGCCTTTATTATACTTTCCAGTGCACATACAGCAAAATCAGGTGTCCCCATATATATAATCTTCAAATTTACACCCCTTACTCATCTTCTTCAGGCATGTCAGTCCTGTAAAGTCCGTCGTTTGTCTTATCCTTATATAATATACCGTCCAGATGGTCCAGTTCGTGACATATTGCTCTTGCAAGCAGCTCAGTGCCTTCTACGATAATTTTTTTCATTTCCATATCATACGCTTCACAAATTACATGGTTTGGTCTTGTAACCTCTCCCACAAGTCCCGGAAGGCTTAAGCATCCCTCATCCCCGGTCTGTTCCCCGTCACTTTCTATTATTTTAGGATTTATAAGACAGAGAGGCTCTCCATTACCTATATCTATTACAACAATTCTCTTGAGTATTCCTACCTGTGGAGCAGCAAGCCCTACTCCGTTTGCTTCATACATGGTGTCAAACATATCCTCTATAAGTGTTTTAATTCTCGGGGTTACTTCCGGTACCTCTTTACACACTTTTCTTAAGACTTCATCTCCGTCAAGCCTTATTCTTCTAATTGCCATAATATCGTCCTTTCCTGTTTTAATACATATTTACAGGATTAAAATCAAATGAAAGAGAAACATCTCCCACAGGATATTTTTCCTGTACTTTCTTTTCTGTATATTCCTTTGCCTTAACTAATATATTATACTTTAGATTTTTCACATAAACAACCCTTCTGTAAACATCGTTTATTTTTGAAATTGCAGCTTCACCGGGTCCTATTACACTTCCCGTATCTGAGTCCTTCATAACTTCACGGAGCAGACCTGCCGTAAATTTTGCGGCTTCATTTACCGTTTCTTCATCCTTGGAAGTAATAAGCACAAGCATCATATGATATACGGGAGGATATTTAAGTATCTGCCTGTATGACATTTCCATCTCAAAAAACTTTTCATAATCCTGCTCTGCCGCGGCAGCTATGGCATAATGCTCAGGCTGATATGTCTGTATCACGGTACAGCCTCTTTTTTCACTCCTGCCTGCTCTTCCTGCCGCCTGGGTAATCAGGTCAAATGTTCTTTCTGCCGCCCTGTAATCGTTTTCAAAAAGGGTTAAATCTGCCAGCATAATTCCCACTACCGTAACATTAGGAAAATCATGTCCCTTGACTATCATCTGGGTACCCACAAGGCAGTCTGCCTCTTTTTTTGAAAAGGCGGTTATTATTTCTCCATGTGCACCCTTTTTTAATGTCGTGTCCCTATCCATTATTAAAGTTTTTACATTCGGAAAGAATTTTTCAACTGCTTCCTTTACCTTTTCCGTTCCCGTTCCGTAGCCGCCTATCAGATTCGAGCCACACTCCGGGCATTTTTTAGGCTGTCTTTCTATATGTCCGCAGTAATGACACATAAGAAAACCATTTCTGTGAAGAGAAAGCGCCACATCACATTTAGGGCATTTCACTGCATGTCCGCAGCTCCTGCAGGATACACAGCTGTTATAACCTCTTCTGTTTATAAAAAGCATGACCTGTTCGCCATTTTTAAACGCCTCGTCCATTCTGTCATACAATTCCTGTGAAATAATGCTTCTGTTCCCGAGTTTTAGTTCTTCCCTCATGTCAATCATTTTCACATCGGAAAGCTGACCGCCGCCTGCTCTTTCCTTAAGTTCCCAAAGCCTGTATTTTCCAAGCTTCGCCATGGCATAGCTTTCTATGGAAGGCGTTGCAGAGCCAAGTATTACTGAAGCACCTTCCAGTCTTGCCCTTTCTATTGCAGTATCTCTTGCATGATATTTAGGTGAGTTGTCACTTTTATATGCCGAATCATGTTCTTCATCAATTATGATAAGCCTAAGCCTTGTAAAAGGTGTAAAAAGAGCCGAGCGGGGACCTATTACTACATCAGTCTCACCGTTTCTTGCCTTCATAAGCTCCCTGTATCTCTCCCCCTTGCTCATCTGTGAATTGATGACGGAAACCCTGTCTCCGAAATGCATTTTAAATCTGGATACAGTCTGATATGTAAGCGCAATTTCAGGTACCAGCATAATAGCCTGTCCGCCCTGTTTTACAGTCTGCTTTATTGTTTCAATATATACCTCTGTTTTACCGCTTCCGGTCACACCCTTTAAAAGATAAACCCTGTTTACACCGTGAATAAGATTCTCAGTAAATTCATCCGTAATTTTTGTCTGTTCACTGTTTAATGAAACCACTTTTTCAATATCAAGTTTAAATTCTGATAAATCTTTCTGCGGTTTTTTCTTAGCCACTCTTTCTTTTACCGGCATTACTGTCTTTAAAGCATTTATCATTGTTGAGCCATAGGTATCTTTAAGCCATGCCGCAAGGCGTATCAATTTTCCTTCTATCGGAATCCCTTCATCAGGCACGCCCTTTATTTCCTTTATCTTATCCTCATCCCATTTAGGCACATCGGAAATACCTATAACATATCCCTTTCTTATTGCGTTTCCTTTTCCAAACGGTACCTCAACATATGAGCCCGTTTCCACTTTATTTATAAGTTCCTCAGGAATTTTATATTGAAAAGCCCTGTCTATTGCCTCATGCGAAATATCTATTATTATATCCGCATATTTTTGTAACATCTTCTTCCTCCAATATTTCCCGTATCAAATCTCTTTCGTCCATATGATGTTTTACACCGTTTACTTCCTGATAATCCTCATGTCCCTTTCCTGCAAGTACTATAATATCTCCTTCTTCGGCATTCATTATTGCATACCTTATTGCTTCCTTACGGTCACAGATTTCTATATATTTTCCGCTTGTTTTCTTTATTCCTGTTTCAATGTCATCTATTATTTTCTGAGGGTCTTCAGTTCTCGGATTATCACTTGTTATTATTGTAAAATCCGAAAGTTCACCCGATACTTCTCCCATTGTAAATCTTCTGTCTTTTGAACGGTCTCCGCCACATCCGAAAAGCGTTACTATCCTTTCAGGCTCATATTCACGAAGGGCAAGTAAAATAGATTTCAGCGAAACATCATTATGAGCATAATCTATCAAAATCGTAAACTTATCGGATATAGGAATCATTTCAACTCTCCCTCTGACCTTTATTTCCTCGAGAATTTTTCTTATCGAATCAAATGGTACTCCCATAAGGTCTGCAATGCATATTGCCGCAAGGGAATTATAAATACTGAAATCTCCCGGAAGTGCAACTGCAATATCTCCCGACAGCTCACCCGTAAGATGATATTTTATTCCCAAAACACCATCCTTTTTATATAACTTATGTCCTTCTGCCCTGTAATCCGCAGTTTCTTTTTTACCATAAGTAATTATTTTGCACTCCGAATTTTTCATCATAAATTCAGCGTTTTCGTCATCTATATTAAATATTCCCGTCTGACATAATTTAAAAAGTTCAGACTTCCACATTCTGTACTCTTCATAAGACGAATGCTCATTTGGTCCTATATGGTCAGGAGAAAGATTTGTAAATATACCATAATCAAAATCAACTCCTGCAACTCTGTCCATCATAAGTCCCTGTGAAGAGACTTCCATAACCACACTGTCCAAACCGTTATCCACCATATTTTTTAAGTATCTGTGAAGCACTATCGATTCAGGAGTAGTATTTTTGGCAGGTATCTTTTCTTTTCCGTCCAGCACTTCGATTGTACCTATAAGTCCGGTCTTATGTCCTGACGAAATAAGCATTTCCCTTATCATATATGTGGTTGTAGTCTTTCCCTTTGTTCCGGTAATACCTATTACAGTCAGTTTCTTAGAAGGCTCTCCGTAAAATCTTGAGCTCATTACTCCCATTGCATATCTGGTATTTTTAACCATTACTACAGTAGTGTTTTCAGGCAGAGGAATTTCTTTTTCCACCACAAGAACACAAGCTCCGCTTTCGGCAGCACCTTCCGCATACTTATGTCCGTCTGCCTTTGCTCCCGATATGCAGAAGAAAAGATATCCTTCACCCACTTCACGTGAATCATTTGTAATATTCCTTATTTCTGTATCATCGCTGCCGCAAAGTAATGTATATTCAATACCATATATAAGCTCTTTTAATTTCATGGTTTGCCTCCTTAAAAAGTGAAACAGGCGGTCTGTATAGCCCGCCTACTCGTAAATAACTGTATTACTCTTCATCTCCGACGATTTTTACTTTACCGCTATAAAGTTCATCAATGGCAATGGAAAGCGGTTTCTTTCCCTCCGCCTCAACAAGCGGCTCATCACCTGCGATTATCTGTCTTGCCCTCTTTGCAGTAGCAAGAACTATGGAATATCTGCTCTGTACCACAGGCTGTTCGCCCGGCTCCACATCGCTGTTTACTACTTCCATTAAGTCAGTATATGACGGATGTAACATGATAATGCCTCCTTCCTTAATATCACTTAAATTTCTGATAAATCTTTTTTTATTTTTTCAATAAACTGAGAATTATTTTCTCTCATGCATTTTTTGCTTAATATTATTGAATGAACAGTATGTACACATTCTTCAAGGTCATCATTGACTACTATATATTCATACTCATTAATGTCCTCTGCCTCTTCTGAGGCTCTCTTCAAGCGTTTTGCAATGACATCACTGCTCTCGGTGCCTCTTCCGTTTAGTCTTTCCATAAGTGTAGGTATATCCTTTGTAGTCACAAAGATAAGTATTGCATCCTTATACTGCGACTTTATATTCATGGCACCCTGTACTTCTATTTCAAGAATGACATCATGTCCTTTTTCCATTTCATCTTCAACGAATTTTCTCGGAGTTCCGTAGAAATTATCCACATATTGTGCCCACTCTATAAATCCGTTGTAGTCTATCATATTTCTAAAATCATTTACAGATTTAAAATAATACTCTCTTCCGTCCTGTTCACCCTCTCTGGGCTCTCTTGTAGTGGCAGATATTGACAGACTGTATCCGTATTCTTCTACAAGCCTTTTTACGACCGTGCCTTTTCCTGCTCCGGAAAAGCCCGAAATCACTATAAGTGTTCCTTTTCTGTCCATGTAATACACACCTGCCTTACTTATTCAATATTTTGTACCTGTTCTCTTACCTTTTCTATATCGGTCTTAAGGCCTATTCCCAAATCTGATACTGCAAGCGAATTTGATTTGGAAAGTATTGTATTTGCCTCCCTGTTCATTTCCTGAATGATAAAATCCAATTTTCTTCCTACGGCACCGCCTTCGGTTAAAATTTTCTTTGTACTTTCTATATGACTTCTGAGGCGTACAAGTTCTTCATCCACACATATTTTATCGGCATATATGGTAACCTCCTGGGCAATTCTTGATTCATCAATTTCTGTAGTTCCCAGAAGTTCTTCAATTTTTCCGGTAAGCTTGCATTTATATTCGGAAATAAGCTCCGGTGACATTTTTTCTATCTCACTGACAGAAACAAGCATTCCGTCAAGCTTTAACAGAAGGTCTTTTTTCAGATTTTCACCTTCGGCTTCCCTGGCTTTGGCAAATGCTTCACCTGCCATATCCAATGCCCTTTCAATATAACTCCATATTTCTTCTTCATCTGCAGATTCTTCAACGAGAGTAAAGACCTCAGGGAATCTTGCAACTGCTACAGGATTAAGGCTTCCTTCCAGATTAAAGTCCTCACCCATTTCCCTTAAATATCTCACATATTCACCGGCGATATCCTTATTATACTTTACATTCATGGCTCCCTTGCCATAGTCTTCATAAGTAATATAGACATCCACCTTGCCACGCTCAATATATTTCTTAAGGCAGCTTCTTATTCCTGCCTCAAGGGAAAAGAGTTTCTTCGGCATCTTTATATTCATATCACAATATCTGTGATTTACTGACTTTAATTCTACAGTAACTTTTCTTTCTTCTGTAATAATTTCGCTTCTTCCGAAGCCCGTCATGCTTCTAATCAAGGTATTCACCTGCTTCATTTGTTATATTAATGCAACCATTTACCATAATACAATAACAGTCCTCAATATGTCAATTAATTTCCTTAATTCCATGAATGTCCGGCTCAGCCACCATTGAATAATTTGTATGGTAAATTACAAATCCAGGTTTTTTCCCCGGCGGCTTTTTCAGGTTTTTCTTTTCGGTATAATCAATCTCAACCTTTGGATTTTTTCTCCCTGATGAGTAATATGCCGCAAGTCTTGCCGCCTCCTCATAGGTCGTGTCAGGAAGCTCCGCTTTTCCCTCAGTCTTTACTATCACATGAGAGCCGGGAATTTTTTTTGCATGAAACCACATATCATTTCCGTTAGCCAGTTTAAATGAAATCTCCTCATTCTGAAGATTATTTTTTCCCACATAGATATGAAATCCGTCTGAAGATATATAATGCAAAGGTCTGCTCTTTGCCGTATTTTTAGCTCCCTTCTTATTTTTCCCGTATAGATTTTTTGACTTTATATAACCCGACACAACAAGCTCTTCTTTAATATCCGTAAGGTCATTTTCTGACAAGGCAATTTCCAGAGAATTCTGTACGGAAAGCAGGTAGTCAAGCTCTTCTTTTGTCTCCTTTATAAGCTCTGAAAGCGCTTCATAAGTCCTTTTTAACTTATTATATCTTGCAAAATATCTTTTACTGTTTTCTCCTGCCGACATGGTATCATCCAAGGGAATTGTAATTTCCTTATCATCATAATAATTTATACAGGTCAGGCTCTTTTCTCCGGGCTTTACATCATAACCGTATACATTTAAAAGCTCTCCGTAAAGCTTATATTTGTCTCTTTTTTCCGTGGTTTTAAGCTGTGCAGCCTGAAGGTCATATTTTTTTGCAGTTCTCTCCACCAGATTTGCCACAATTTTCCTCAAATCCGCAGAGCGTTGTCTGATACGCAAAAATACATTTTTTTTGCTGTAATATTCATACAGTGTCTTTGAGATACTGTCAAAGGTTTTAATTTCCATGTCACCGTACATGGTAAGCTCTATTGCAGCAAATTCCTCAGGCTTATATCCGTTATATGCAATACACGGAAGGAATTTTTCTTCTTTAATAAGTTCTGTAATATCCGTAAATACAGCGTAAAGTCTTTCCCTGTCTTCTTCATTCAGAGAATCAGTAGATACCGCGCCGTCTATTCCCGCACGGTAAGAGACTTCCCCTGCCATAACAGGCGAAAATCCATTCACCGAAGTATAAATTGCCTTTGTAACAGCCAGAGGTTTTTTCATGATAACTTCCATAAAATAATCCCTGTCCACTAAATAAGGACTTACTTTATCCTTTGACGGAGGATATTCATACTGTCTTCCCGGAAGCACTTCTCTTACAGAACTTATCTGATAAGATATATGCTTTATGCTGTCTATTATCATGTTATTTTCATCAGTAAATATTATATTACTGTGTTTACCCATAATTTCTGTTATGAGCTTTTTTCTGCAGAGGTCGCCCATTTCATCCAGATGTTCTATCTCTATTTCCACAATACGCTCAAAATCAGGCTGTGATATATTTACGATTTTTCCATTTCCTATATGCTTTCTGAGAAGCATGCAGAAATTAGGAGCTGTTGCGGGATTTTCCTTTGCCGTTTCTGTAATATATACGAGGGGAAGCCCTGCATCTGCAGATATAAGGAGTCTTATATTGTCCTTATTATTTTTAATTATAAGGCAGAGCTCATCCGTCTCAGGCTGATGAATCTTATATATTCTTCCGCCCAGTATTTTATTTTTAAGCTCGCTTACAACCGCGGCTATGGTAACTCCGTCAAATGCCATAACAAACCTCTCTTTAAAACGATTACTTAAAGAAGAATTGCGAAACTTAAAGCTCCGCAATCCAAAATTACATAATAAATTTTATACCTGCATAATTCTAAATCTGCCTGTACAGGTCTTCATAAATCTTGGCAGAATTATCCCAGCTATAGTTTTGCTGCATAGCCCTGTACTGAATTCCGTACCATTCCTCCCTGCGGTCAAAATAAATCTGCTTGGAGTAGTTTATTATTTTAAGAAGCTCAAATGCATCATAATTTGAGAATGAAAATCCCGTACCGGTGCTGTCATATTCATTATAAGGAACAACCGTATCCTTAAGTCCTCCTGTTTCTCTTACAATAGGCACTGAGCCATATCTTAAAGCCATAAGCTGTGTAAGTCCGCAAGGCTCAAATCTTGAAGGAACAAGTATGGAATCGCATGCTGCATACATTTTATGTGAAAGTTCATCACTGAAATATATGTTTGCAGATAACTTTGCAGGATGAATTCCCTGATAGAATCTGAACATATCTTCATACCTTCTGTCTCCTGTACCCAGTACAACAAACTGTGTTCCGTCAGTGCATATATCATTCATAATCCTGTCTACAAGGTCCAGCCCCTTCTGGTCCGTAAGCCTTGAGATAATTCCTATCATATATGCATTTTCATCTACCGGAAGTCCCAGTTCCTTCTGGAGCGCGGTTTTATTCTTATGTTTTTCCATTCTGAAATTATTCAGATCATAATTGGCAAATATCTTATTGTCCGTTGCCGGATTATAGATGTCATAATCTATTCCGTTTACTATGCCCCAGAGAGACTGCCATCTCGCACTTAAAAGTCCTTCTAAACCTTCTCCATAATAAGGAGTCTGAATTTCTCTTGCATAAGTATTTGATACCGTGGTTATCTTATCGGCATAGACCAGTCCGCCCTTAAGCATGCTCGCATCCTTATTAATTTCCAGCTTGTCAGGAGTAAACACATAGCTTGGAAGTCCTGTATATTCCTGAATTGTCTTTATGTCCCACCTGCCCTGAAACTGCAGATTATGAATGGTCATAATTGACTTCATATCCCTGTAAAACGGATTTTCGGCAAAAAGCGTTTTAAGATATACAGGCACCATACCTGCCTGCCAGTCATGACAATGTAATATATCAGGCTTAAAACCTATACTTGGAAGTATGGAGAGTGCCGCTTTGCAAAAAAAGCAGAACTTTTCAATATCCCACTTTACGTCTCCATAAATGTTAAATCCGTTAAAATAATACTCATTATCTATAAAATAAACCGGTACACCTTCATATTCAAGATACATAACACCGACATACTGCTGCTTCCATCCTATATCCATATGGAAATGTGTAATATATCTCATTTTATTTTTATATTTTGCCGGAAGGCACATATAATTAGGAATAATTATCCTTACATCATATTCCCTTTTATTAAACTTTTTAGGCAGAGTTCCTACAACGTCAGCCAGACCTCCTGTTTTTATAAAAGGAACACATTCCGAAGCGATGTATGCTATTTTCTTCATATAATTTCCTCCTGTTGTGATTAATCCTGAAATGCTTAACCACCTATATACCTGTTATTTTACCACAGTTACTATCTAATTTCAATGAAAACCCTCCCACTTATTGCCTCTGTATCTGAGAGTGAAAAAGATACCTCTTACCACCCAGTCCAAAAACATTGCAAGCCATACACCGAGGACGCCAAAACCAAAAAACTCAGCCAGAAGGTATCCGGCACCTATACGTACTATCCACATGGAGCACATTCCCACAATCATTGTAAAATTCACATCATTTGCCGCTCTTAATGCATTTGGAAGTGTAAATGAAAACGGCCATATAAATATTGCAAGCAATCCGTGAAGGGTAAGTATCTCCTGCGCAATAGCTTTTGTCTCCGAAGTAAGATTAAATATATCAAGTATTACAGGCAGTGCAACAGTTATTATAATATTTAGAATAAACATGGAACAAATAGCATATTTCATGAGTTTTCTAACATAATATCTTGCCTGCTCACAATCTCCTTTTCCTACACATCTGCTTACAACCGTAACCATTGCAAGTCCGATTGCCATGCCCGGAAGGACTTCAAAACCTGCTACTGTATTACTTATGGCATTTGCGGTAATTGAAGCCGTACCAAAAGTCGATACAAGGCTTAAAAGAAGTATCTTTCCCAACTGGAACATACTGTTTTCCACACCGTTAGGTATTCCGATGTGAAGAATCTTTTTAGTCATGCCCCAGTCAAATCTTACTTTGAAAATATTTTTTACATGTATATCCAGTCTTTCATTTCTAAGCAGAATAAGTATTGTGACAGCCGCAAATATTCTGGACAAAAGTGTTGGTATTGCCGCCCCTGCAACTCCCATCTTAAAACCAAATATAAGCACTGCATTTCCCGATATATTAATGAAATTCATGGCAAGAGAAATAATCATTGTTATTTTTGAATTTCCCATAGTACGGAAAAGTGCCGCACAGCAGTTATATACTGCTATAAACGGTATGGATAAATTAACAATCATAAGATATGTATCCGCATTATGCATTACTTCAGGAGTTATTTTTCCAAAAAGAACATGCAGTATAAACCACCTGCCTGCATACATCAGAATCATAACAAGGCACGCAGAAAGAGTCCCGAAAAATATGAGCTGTTCTCCTGATTTCACGGCAGCTTTTTTATCTCCGCAGCCAAGACTTTGACCTGCTACAACTGCACCTCCCGTTGCAAGCGCCGCAAATATGTTTATAATCAGCACATTTATTGTATCTACGAGTGATACTCCTGATACAGCATCTTCTCCTACCGTAGAAACCATAAGAGTATCAGCCATTCCCATAAATGTCGTCAAAAACTGTTCAGCTATAAGCGGAAGAATAAGTCTCTTAAGACCTTTATTATCAAATAGCCTTTCTTCATTTGTTTCGCTCATTTTAATAGTCCTTTCTTTACCAATACGAAGTGAGAGGCAGTAAAGTATCATCTAATCATGATTCCGTACCACCTCTCACTTATTTTATAAATCTTCCTCAAACCTGATTTTTTTATAAGCCTTTATCTCATCCACACATTTTTCTATTCCAAGCTTTGAGCTGTTTAAGCATAAATCATAATTCCTTCCGTCAGTCCATTCCCTGCCGGTATAGTATTTATAATATGCCGCTCTTCTTTTATCTATTTTATTTATGTATCTTTCCAGCTCTTTAGGAGGCATGCTGTGTACATTTGCCGCACGCATCATTCTAAAATCCATAGGAGCATGTACAAATACGCTGAGTACGTTGTCATAATCTTTAAGCACATAGTCAGCACAACGCCCTATTATTATACAGGACTCGGTTTCTGCAAGCTCTCTGATTATTTTTGCCTGATAATTAAAGAGATTCTGCATGGAAACAAAATCGTCGCTTTCAGGAGGTATCACAGAGCCGTCATATACCTTTTTTGCCGCCTTAAATAAAGATGTCTGGCTGAGTTTTTCATCAGCACTTGCAAAAAGCTTTTCGTTTATTCCGCTTTCATCTGAAGCAATTCTTAAAAGCTCCCTGTCATAATAGTTTATACCCAATTCTTCAGCAAGAATCTTTCCGACAGTTCTTCCACCGCTGCCGTACTGTCTGGCTATTGTAATTACATAGTTATTCATTTGCATCGCCCCCTTGCATGTTTCAGGTTTTTCACCAATTTGCAGGACAAATTGATGAATTTCTCTGACTACTCCTCTTCGTAGTTTGTATACACCGCCTGTACATCATCATCTTCATTAAGTAAATCAAGAATTTTATTTATCTTCTTGATATCTTCTTCAGATGTAAGCTTCACATAGTTCTGAGGAATCATTGTAACCTCTGCCGAAGCCATAGGAATATCCTGCTTTTCTAAAGCTTCTCTTACTTCTGAAAAATTATCAGGAGCTGTAATAATTTCATAGCTGTCCTCTTCTTCTGCAAAGTCTTCAGCGCCTGCATCAAGTGCCGCCATCATAAGGTCGTCGGCATCCATACTGCATTCTTCCTTGTCAATTATTATCTGACCCTTTTTATCAAACATATAGGATACACAACCTGTTGTTCCTACATTTCCGCCACCCTTTGTAAAAGCATTTCTTACATTTGAAGCCGTTCTGTTTTTGTTGTCTGTAAGAGTATCAACAATTATTGCAGTTCCGCCCGGGCCATAGCCTTCATATGTATTATAAACATAATCTACTGAGTTTGCATCACCTGCCGCCCTTTTAATACCTCTTTCAATCGTATCATTTGGCATGTTATTTGCTTTTGCCTTTGAAATAACGTCTCTGAGCTTGCTGTTATTATTCGGGTCCGGTCCGCCTTCTTTAACTGCAACTGCTATTTCTCTTCCGATTACCGTAAATATCTTTCCCTTTGCGGCATCGTTTTTTTCCTTCTTATGTTTGATGTTTGCAAATTTTGAATGTCCTGACATTTTATTAGCTCCTTTATCCTGTATTGTAATTATTTGTTATCACCAATCCGAAGGATTGATGATGCACGCACAGCGCTATCGCGGAGCGATTTAAATGTGCTGTGCACATTATGTTATAACTCAAGGCTTATTTTAAGTGCTTCATTAACCTTTTTCATTATATCATTATCTATATGACACACCTTTTCTTTAAGCCTTTGTTTGTCAATAGTACGTATCTGCTCTAATAGTATAACAGAATCCTTGGCAATATCGCAATACCTTGAATCAAGTTCTATATGTGTGGGAAGCTTTGCTTTATTCATTTTACTTGTTATCGCCGCACATATAACCGTGGAGCTGTGTCTGTTGCCTGCTTCATTCTGTACTATGAGCACCGGCCTTACGCCGCCCTGTTCCGAGCCGACTACCGGCCTTAAATCGGCATAATATATATCACCGCGTCTTATTATCAATTTGAATCACACTCCCAATAACCTCTTACAAAGATAAGTATTTCCATTATTATCCGAGTGTATTCAAATCTTTATCTTAAATCATGATATCACCGTTTCCGGTAATTTTTGATGTCGTAAATATTATTGTATGAGATAGTTAACTTCATCAGTTACTTTTCCGTTTTTGTAATATATCCTTGGCACCCTTCTTGCCACATTACATACAAGCTCATAATTAAAACTTGCTGCAGGCTCTGCCACTTCCTCAACAGATATACTCTTATCATTTGAACGGCCGATTAATATTACTTCGTCTCTCACATGAACATCCGGGATATCTGTTACATCTATCATAAACTGGTCCATACACACTCTTCCGATTATCGGAGCATATCTTCCGTTTACTATTACTCTTCCTATATTGGACTGGGCTCTAGGGTAACCGTCAGCATAACCCGCCTCAACAGTTGCCACCTTAATTTTATCTTTTGTTATGTACGTCCAGCCATAACTTACCCCTCTTCCTTCGGGAAGCCACTTTATATGTGTAATGTGGGATTTAAGGGTCATTGCAGGTTTCAGGACCACACTCTTATCCATTTCGCAGGATGGATAAAGACCGTAAATCACAATTCCAAGGCGCATCATGTTAAAGCCTTCTGAATGCATTTCCATGGCTCCCGCACTGTTATCTATGTGCTTATATTTAAAATGAAAGCCCTCCTTTTCAAGCTCTCCCACAAAATATTTAAACTTTTCAAGCTGGCTCTCTGCATATGATTTATCATATTCATCAGCTCTTGCATAATGAGTAAAAACACCCTCTATATCAAGGCATTTGAGTTCTTTCAACTTTACAGCCTCTTCTACTCCTTCAGGGTCACACTGGAATCCGATTCTGCTCATTCCGCTGTCAGCCTTTATATGCACCTTTGCTTTCTTATTAAGGGACGAAGCCTTTTCCGAAAGCAATCTGCACTTTTCAACATCATATACTGCCTGTGTAATATCATAATTTATTAATGTTTCAAAATCTTCTTCATCTGTATATCCAAGTATGAGTATAGGCTTATTTATCCCTGCTTTTCTAAGTTCCACCGCCTCGTCTATTCCTGCTACACCGATATAGTCACTCAGGTCATATGTCATTTTTGCAAGCTGTACTGCTCCGTGTCCGTAAGCATCTGCTTTAAGTACTAGCAGTACTTTTTTATCATCAGGATTTATTTTTTTCATGGTCATAATATTTTCTCTTACGGCATCAACATCAATATCAGCCTGTACTCTGTTAAATCTTCCCATTACGTATGTCTCCTCTATTTTATTTTGCCAAGTGCCGTGGCTATACTATCCACTATATCTCCTGCAAGCATACTGTGCGCACCTATATTTTCTGCCGCAATATCTCCTGCTCTTCCATGAATGTATACACCTGCCTTTGCCGCACTGTCTCTGTCCATGCCCTGAGCCAGAAGTCCGCCAATTACACCTGACAGAACATCTCCTGAGCCGCCGGTAGACATTCCGTTATTTCCTGTTACATTAATATATGTTTCTCTTTTTCCTGATGCCACAACCGTATGCGAATCTTTAAGCACACATACAACCTTATATTTTTCGGCAATTTCATTTGCACATACCGTCATATTATTCTTTACATATGAGACAGGATTTGGGTATTCATTATCAGGTTTTATCCCCATAAACCTTGTCATTTCCATAAGATGAGGCGTAATAATTATATCCCTTTCCCCTCCAAACCATGTTTTATGGGAAGCAAGTATATTAATTGCATCTGCATCTATTACTATAGGACATTTTGCATTTGTCATCACTGTTTGCACTATGCGTTCTGCCGTTTTCTTTGTTCCGAGACCCGGACCCATGATTATTACATCAGCCCATTCAATTACTCCCTTGAACTTTTCAATGTCCGCGTCCTCATACTTTTCTGCATTATAAGTCGTAAGCATTGCCTCCGGCAGCTTTTCCTGTAAAATTTCCCTGTTTACCTCATCGGTATATATTCTCACAAGTCCGCAGCCCGTTCTGTATGCGGCCGCTGCAGAAAAATAACACGCTCCTGCCATGTTTTTTGAGCCTGCCACAACTACTACCTTTCCGTAAGACCCTTTATGGGAATCCTGTTTTCTGACAGGAATCATATCATTAATTTCTTTTGCGGTATAGGAATAAATCGCAGGGTTTACATATTCCAGTGCCTGTTTCGGAAATCCTATGTCTTTTATAACTATCTCTCCGCAGAGCCCGCTTCCCGGCGAATATAACATACCCAGTTTTTTATATCCGAATGTTATTGTAATATCTGCCGCAAAAGCAGTTCCAAGTATTCTTCCCGTATCCGAACTTACTCCCGACGGCATATCTATTGCTATTTTCAGTGCATCCATTGCATTTAAAATATTTATGGCATCTGCCTGAATTCCCTTAACTTCACGCTTTAATCCTACGCCGAAAATCCCGTCAACAACAGCATTGTACATGAGAAGCTTTTCACCTGCGGCAAGCATATCTGCCCTGTATATTTTTACCCCGCAGTTTTCTGCAATTTTCAACTGCTGTTTAAAGGCATCACTTACATTTGAAATTCCCTCCAGGTATAAGATATCTGCCAGATAACCCTTATGACAAAGTATTCTTGCCAGAGCTACACCATCGCCTCCGTTGTTTCCGCCTTCAACCACAACAAGACATCTGTCGTCCTTTTTTATATGTCTTATTATCTCTTCATAAAGACATTCCGATGCCTTTTCCATTAAAACCATCTGAGGTATTCCTATTTCATTTATCGTATAAGCATCTATTGCAGCCATTTCGCTGCCGGTAGGAAAGTAAAGCAATCCTGTCACCCTTTCACTATAATCTTTCACACCACAGATTTTTCCTGCAGTTCCATATAAAATATATTTCCCTTATTTTTAATATATAATCAAATTATATCACAGATGTTTATTACAGAAACATAGTCTTAAATATTTCTGTTCCTAATGATGTTTTAAATATTTTTCGACAGGCTGTCTCACATGCTTCCTTTGTACAGTTATCCTCATACATGTTTACTATAAAATCAGCCTCTACAAGTATCTGATAATCAAGTGCATCTATATTATCATAAGTGTGGTGATGTGCCACAAGACAGCTTACCCTTTCCGTCACTGTATCTGAAAATCCAAGTGATTTAAGGAGCTTTTCTGCTTCCGGAGGACCCTCCTGCTCCTGCAGCTTTCCACTGCACGAATTAAATTTTTTCTCTGCATTTTTTATCCCTATATCATGCACAAGTGCAGCGGCAGAAAGCACAAATAAATCATCCTCGTTCATATTTTCACTTTCACCTATCAGCACTGCAAATGTATATACCTTTGTAAAATGCTGGATTCTTTTCGGGTCTTTGCTGTAATATCGTATCATTTCAGTCATAAGGGTATGAATTTTTTCGTGCATATTTTTCCTCCTTATACCATGATGTCACCAACCTGCAGGGTTGATAATAGGACTGCGGCACCATCGCGAAACGATTTCATTGCGTAACGTAAAACCAAATTAAAATATGATATAATAAGCAATGCAATTATAATATGCCCTGCCAATTATACCATATTTTATTAATTCAATATTAATTATTTTTTATAAATCATATAATGTTACTATTCTTACATCCGAAGCATATTTTTCTGTCACCCTGACCAATGCTTCCTGAGAAGAATATGTTGCAAGCAAAATTACATCAACATTTTTTTCTATGATATCATCTTCCGTAAAAGGTTGTATTTTAACGCCTGCAAATAATTCTCCCTGTTTTTTTAAATCAGAATCGTAAATTCTGACAATGTTTTTATCACATAAATCTGTATTAGCCATAAGAATTGATGCATGATGTCCCGTTCCCCAGACAGCTAATTTTTTATCATTTTCAATAGTATCTATTATGCTTTGAATTCTCTGCATTTCTTTTTGGGACATTTCTATGTATCTGCTAAACAGCTCATAACTGCTGAAGCTTGGTTTATGTAATTTAATTTCATCCTTATTGCACTTAACCCACGCAGTTGAAATAGCAGGAAATCCGGTTGATATTTTTTGCTGTATGCTCATAACCATATCCACATCAATCAGTTTATATCCGCACTCTCGCATTAAAACTTCCAAATTCTCAACTGTAAACATATTAATATGCTCTTCAAACATCATTGCAAATGGTTCGTCTACAAATTTATAATCTAAAGTCGGCACTTCAATAAATATGTATTTTGAATTAATCTCAGAACACTGTCTTATAAAAGTACACGGATTAGCTATGTGCTCGAGGACATGTGAAAGAAAAATCAAATCAAATTTTTCCTGAGGATTTGTTTTTATATATTCATCAAACATGCCACAAAACATGTCAACACCATAATATTTTTTAGCACTTTTACAGTTAACCTGCGATGGCTCAATTCCATAAACATTACATATATCAGAATACAAGCTGAGATTATAACCTGATGCTGCACCTACTTCCAACATACTTTCAATATTATCAAGTCCTATGATTCTTTCAATAAAACGCTTTTGTCTTGCAGTTCTTATCTTATAATCATAATCCTCATCCATAAAATCAGCATCTGAATCAAACTCATATTTTGAAAAATTCTTATATCTGTTAGCAAGCTTTTCACCATCAAAAGGATTCATTGTAAAAACACTCTGACATACCGGACACATACCTATATGCTGAGTATATTCATCTTCTAATCCAAAGAGACTTTTAAAATCCAATGCAAAAACTTCTTCAATTTTTCCACCACATATATCACATTTATCTATTACCATTTCTCCCTCCAAGCCAATACCTAAATCAAATTCAGATTAATCATGCAGTTTACGCTTGTCCACCACTCTCACTGCCTTACCTTCACTTCTGGTAATACTCTTCGGTGCCAGAAGATGTACTCTTGGTCTTATTCCCAGCATGGTCTTTATGGCTGATGCAAGTTCTTTTTCATATAAGTATACATCTTCACCATACTTCACAAACTGTTCCTGGGTAAGCTCTACGTTTATGTCTAAAGTATCGGTATTATTTATTCTGTCAACAAGTATCTGATAATTAGGAGTGTAACCCTCATTTAAGAGAACAGTCTCTATCTGTGAAGGAAATACATTTACTCCTCTTATAATAAGCATGTCGTCGCTTCTTCCCATAGGCTTACTCATCTTTACATGAGTTCTTCCGCATGGGCATTTTTCTCTTGTAAGTACACAGATGTCTCTTGTTCTGTATCTTAAAAGAGGAAATGCTTCCTTAGTAATACTTGTAAATACAAGCTCACCTTTTTCACCTTCAGGGAGTACTTCCCCTGTTTCAGGGTCTATTATTTCGGCTATGAAATGGTCTTCATTTATATGCATTCCCGTCTGTGCAGAACATTCAAATGAAACTCCCGGTCCCGAAAGCTCTGTAAGTCCATATATGTCATATGCCTTAATTCCGAGGGATTTTTCGATATCTCTTCTCATTTCCTCAGTCCAAGGCTCTGCTCCGAAAATTCCTGCCTTAAGCTTTATATCATCTGTCGTATAACCCATATCATGAAGAGTTTCTCCAATAAATGCCGCATATGAAGGTGTACAGCAAAGTATTGTAGAGCCAAGGTCTCTCATAAACTGAATCTGTCTTTCGGTATTTCCCGATGACATCGGAAGTGTAAGAGAGCCTACCTTGTGAGAGCCACCGTTAAGTCCCGGACCACCCGTGAAAAGTCCGTAGCCGTAGCATACCTGAACTACATCCTCATCACTTCCTCCTGCTGCAACTATTGCTCTCGCACAGCATTCATCCCATAAATCAATATCATGCTGAGTATAAAAAGCCACTACTCTCTTTCCTGTAGTTCCGCTGGTAGACTGGATTCTTACGCAGTCCTTAAGTGGTCTGCTTAAGAGTCCGTACGGATATGCATCTCTTAAGTCTGCCTTTGTAAGGAAAGGCAGTTTATGTAAATCTTCAGTGGATTTTATATCCTCAGGCTTAACCCCCTTTTCATCCATCAGGTTTCTGTAATATGCATTGTTTTCATATACATATTTAACCTGCTTTACAAGGCGCTCGTCCTGCCACGCCTTAATTGTTTCTCTGTCGGCACATTCAATTTCCGGCTGAAAATAACGCTCCATTTATCCTTCTCCTTATCATAGTTATCTTTATATGCTTAAAAATCAGCACAGAATTAATTTACTATAATACACCTGAAAAAGCAACTTAAACTTCATTATTTACTCTTTTCCGTCTCTCAAGTTCTGCTTTTTTATATTCCACAGGTGACATTCCGGTAACTTTTCTGAATACCTCTGAATAATAACTGGCTCCGTTAAATCCTACCGCTGCTGCTATCTCTGATATATTCATGTCTCCGGACATGAGGTAGGTGAGACTCTTTTTTATCCGGTATGCCTGAAGATAATTTATTATTGTCTGATTTGTACTTCTCTTAAAAATACGACACGCCTCTCCATAGCTTAAATTTACATTTTCTGCAATGTCCTTAACAGTGAATTCATCCGCATAATTGTTATGTATAAAGAAAAGCATCTTTTTTACATATCTTATATCAGAAGAACACTCTTCCAAATCTTCAGGTATATTTTTTATTATTTCTCTCCACAGTCTGTTTACTTCCATTCCCATTAGAAGTTCATATCCGAATTTTTTATCATTATAAATATCAAGCATTTTTTCTGCAATTTCAAATGTATTTAACCTGCTTTCTCCTTCGGGCATGATATATGGTATCCTTTTATCGGCAACGAGCGGAGCAACATATCTCTCATATATTCTGCTCTCTTTTCCGCCGATAAAATCAGGAGCCATTAAGATAACTATGTATTCACAGTCTTTGTCACCTATCCCCGAAGCATAATGAAAATGATTGCTGTTTATAAGAATACATTGTTCCTCTTTAATCATAATCTCATTATCATCCACAAAGCATCTCATGCTTCCTTTTTTCACAAACAGGAACTCAAACTCATTGTGCCAGTGGCAGTCAAAGGAATTAAGAAAATAATTTGACAGTCTGTGAAGTTCAACTCTTATAGGAAATGCCTTATCCTCAAATTGAACAATTTCAAACAAATCTTTATTTCTGGGTATATGAAATTTTTCTTCGTTATGTGTAACTGCCATAAAACCACCTTATCTCACAATAGTTATATAATCAAATTTAATTGTTATTTATTATATTATATTATAATGTTATCATCAAGCCAGATAATCATTAAAGAAGGAGAAACTTATGAGGGATTTAAAAGCTTTAATCAAAGAAATGACACTTGAAGAAAAAGCATCACTTTGTTCCGGACAGGACTTCTGGCATACCAAGGCAGTTGAACGTCTCGGAATACCACAGACAATGGTCTGCGATGGTCCTTACGGATTAAGAAAGCAGGACCAGTCTCAGGACAATCTGGGAATAAACGACGCTATCGTAGCAGTATGTTTCCCGGCCGCCAGCACAACTTCCTGCTCTTTTGATACAGAACTTATGGAGGAAATGGGTACTGCCTTAGGTAAATCATGTCAGGCAGAGGATATTTCCGTACTTCTCGGACCTGCCATGAACATAAAGCGTTCTCCCCTGTGCGGGCGTAATTTTGAATATGTATCAGAGGACCCTTATCTTTCAGGTAAGATGTCTGCCGGATATATAAAGGGCGTACAGAGCCAGAATGTAGGCACATCAGTAAAACATTTTGCTGCAAATAATCAGGAATATAAAAGAATGTCATGCTCCTCTGAAATTGATGAGAGAACACTAAGAGAAATTTATCTTGCGGGATTTGAAATTGCAGTAAAAGAAGCAAAGCCTTGGAGCATAATGGCGTCCTATAATAAAATAAACGGCACCTATGCCACGGAAAACAAATACCTTCTTACGGATATTCTCCGTGATGAGTGGGGATTTGACGGATATGTGGTAAGCGACTGGGGTGCTGTTGCAAACAGAGTTGAAGGTATAAAGGCAGGGCTTGACCTTGAGATGCCTTCATCAAACGGTGTAACGGATGAACAGATTGTTGAAGCAGTAAAGAACGGAGCACTTGATGAATCAGACCTTGACAAAAGAGTTGAAGCAATTTTAAATATTATATTTAAATATACTGATAACAGGAAAACCGAAGTCTGGGACAAGCAAAAAGACCATGAGCTTGCAAGAAAGATTGCAGGTGAAAGCATTGTGCTTCTTAAAAATGAAGAAGACATCCTCCCACTAAAAAAAGGCGGAAAATATGCGTTTATTGGTGAATTTGCCATGAAACCGAGATTTCAGGGTGGCGGAAGCTCAAATATAAACACTAAAACCGTTTCAGATGCTTTATCATCAGCAGTTAATTATGCAGATATTTCCTATGCACAGGGATATAAAACAGACAGCATTGAAATTGACGAGGCTCTCTTAAGTGAAGCCGTGAAAAAAGCCACAGAATGTGATACCGCAGTTCTTTTTGTGGGACTGCCTGATTCCTTTGAATCTGAAGGTTATGACAGGGAGCATATGGAACTTCCTTATAACCAGACCGTGCTTATAAATAAAGTTACCTCCGTACAGCCAAACACTGTCATTGTACTACACAACGGCTCTCCCGTAACCATGCCTTGGATTGACAGTGTAAAAGGAATATTAGAGCTCTACCTCGGAGGTGAAGCTGTAGGTGAAGCATGCTGTGACATACTTTTCGGCGACGTAAATCCAAGCGGTAAACTTGCAGAGACATTTCCTCTCAAGCTGTCTGATACCCCTGCATACTTAAACTTCCCTGGTGACGGAAAGAAAGTTTATTATAATGAAGGAGTTTTCGTAGGCTACAGATATTATGACAAAAAGGAGACAGATGTTTTATTCCCATTCGGTTATGGTCTTTCATATACTTCATTTGAATACAAAAATATGAAGCTTGATAAGAAGGAAATAAATGACAGGGACACGATAACCGTCTCAGTTGATATCACAAATACCGGAAAAATGGCAGGAAAAGAAATTGTTCAAATCTATGTTTCGGACAAAACAAATACAGCCATGAGACCTGTTAAAGAACTTAAAGGCTTTACTAAAGTTTCCCTCATGCCGGGAGAGACAAAAACTGTTTCCGTTTCACTCTCCCCTCGCGCCTTTGAGTACTACAATACAGATTTAAATGACTGGTACGCAGCTACCGGTGAATATGAAATAATGATAGGAAAGTCCTCCCGTGAAATAGTTCTTTCTGATACCGTACTTCGTACAACAGATAAGATAATTCCTATCTATGTAGACGGTGATACGACTCTTGGCGAACTGCTTTACCATCCTGACGAAACTGTAAGAAGCCTTGCGAATGAACTTGCCACTCCTATGCTTAATACCTTTACGGCAGGAAATGACACAGGCTGTATGAATGAAAAGATGATTCAGGAGCAGATAAACGGAAATCCTATCCATGCCATAAAAAGCTTCGCCGAAGTATCTGATGAATATCTTAACAGCTATATAGATAAGTTAAATAACGCTCTGGGAAATAAAACTAAATAAAAAGATTGTCAAAAAAGTCTGTTTCCCCCATATTTTCCTGTTTCTTTCTTAAAAGAAATGCTTTAAGCTCTGTATGCTCCCCACCGAGGGAGCTTATCAGAGCTTCTATATTTTCTCCGGTTATTCCACCGATTTCAGCAAATTTTTTATAAAGCTCATTTGTGATGCCTTCCTCATTTACAACATACTCCCATGTTTCCTCTGAGGTACATCCTATGTTGTGTTCTAAAAGATATTTTTCATACTTAACCCTGTATTCATCCTTAAGACAGAAATCATGTATTAGCCTTAAAAAAGCCGTCCTTACCTTTTCCAATCGTTTCTTTCTGCAATGATAATTTTCATTATTATCATTTGCCACATAATCCTCTTCTCCTCCGGCAGGAAACGGCGTAAACCCGTCCAAATCATTTTTATTCATCATTTTAAATGCAGTATTATCCCATTCACTGCACCAATCAGAAATATTTTTCTCATCATAATTTCTAATCATGGAATAGTCACGGATGACAGTGACAGATACAGCAAGAAGTGCCGCAATATCATCAATGCATACTGAATTTCCTGAATAAAGATAAATCCTTTCAAGTTTTTCAGTTTTTAGAAAAGTATCATTTTTTATATTCTTAGCCTTTATAGGAATATATATCTTCCTTAAATTTTCACATGAAGAAAAAGCCCAGCCTTCTATCTCCTCAACCGATTCAGATATAAAAAGCTCAGAAATTCCTTTTTGATTAAAAAATGCTTTTTTCCCTATTATGCTTATGTTTTGCCCGTCTATATCCGATGGAATATTTAATACTCCATATGCATCTTTACAGGAAGTTATTTCTATTCCGTTTTTTCCTGAAATATATTCCAATATACCGTTTCCTGAATCATATACTTTAATCATCTGTTTCCTTCCATTCCTCAAGAGTTTTATCAATATCTTCCTTTAATTCGATACGCCTTTCGTTTATCAGAAGCTCACTGCTGTACTTCTGATAATCCTCACTTGCAAATCGTCCTATAAATGCCGCACTTTTCGGATTTACGGTGAGCTCTGTAACAAATACGGTAAGCTCATTTCCCGTACCAAAGGTCTCTTCAATAAATAAAAAAGCATTATGAACGGCATCTCTTACCCGGTCATTATCAGTCTTTGCGGAAGCAATTCTTTCATTAAACATTCTCTTTACGGTTTCAAAATCTTTATCATCCGTATTAATCAACGCCTCCTGTATCTCCTTTAAAATATATATAACTCTTTTCTGTTTCCTCTTTTCTTCATCTGAAAGTGCACCCGCCGCTTCAAGTCCTTTAAGCTTAATTTCTTTTTTATAAGTTTCATTTGCAATAATCTTTTCAGGAATTTCTTCTGCGCTTTCATTAATTATGCCTTTTATAACTTTTGCAACCTCCGAAAGTACATCTGTATTTTCCATATTTTCAGACATTTCTTTTTCAAGTTCTCCTGCAATAATTCCCGTAAGCGAAAGCTTTTCCTCAAATGAAGCTGATTTTGCATTACTGATTAATTCTTCACTCCACTTTCCTGACAAGATTTCATCTGTATTATATTTTTTCTTATATTTCATGTATAAGTCATAATATGCCGAAAATTCTCCCGCAATCCTGTCATTTTTTATATACTGTCCTATTAAGGTTTCGTCTGCATAAATATTTTCTTTTTCATAAAGTTTAATTACAGAAGAAAGGTCCTCCCAGCCTCTTGCCGTTACATAAGTCTGCTTTCCTCCGAGAGTTTCGATTTTATAAAAATAATTTCTGTTTGCCTCAAGAAAATTAATTATGGCTCCATGTACGTCTCTTTTTAATGCATAGCTCTTCCATACATCAAAATCCGCTTCTACTTCAATTACCTTCAGCCTGTCCTTTGTGGCTATGTCAAATTCACGGACGGATTTATTATATTCAGGAGGATTTCCTGCTGTTACAATTACCCATCCGTCAGGTATTTTATGACGTCCGAAGACCTTCTGCTGAAGAAACTGCAGCATGGCAGGTGCCAAAGTTTCAGATACACAGTTTATCTCATCTAAAAATAGGATTCCTTCTTTTATCTTACTCTTCTCCATAACCTCATACATGGAAGAAATAATTTCACTCATGGTATATTCAGTCACACTGTATTCTTCACCGTCATAACTTCTTTTTTCTATAAAGGGAAGCCCCAGAGCTGACTGTCTGGTATGGTGTGTCATGGAATAAGACACCAGATTTATCCCCAAATCCTGTGCCGTCTGCTCAAGTATTGCCGTTTTTCCTATTCCCGGTGCACCTAAAAGAAATATGGGACGCTGTCTCACAAGCGGTATTTCGTACTCACCGTATTTGTCCTTGCTAAGATAAATTTTTACGGTATCTTTAATATATTTTTCTGCCTGTTCAATATTCATATTAAGTTACCTGATTTAACCTTTCTTTATTCTATCTGTTCTGCCGGATGTCATCTGCCCTTATCCTTCTGTTACCAGACAATCCCCATACTCCACACAGGTACCTCCGGCAAATCTCCGTCTTCCTTAATAAATACAAAAGCCGTATCGTACTTAGGTCTTACGGCAGGATATATTCCATATCCGTCAGTCATATAAATTATTCCTTTAAGATTTTCAAACTCCCCTCTTTTTACAAGATTGTCTATATACTGAAATGCCGGTCTGAAATCAGTTCCCCCGAAGCCTGAAATTTTCATATTTTTTATATATTTTTCCATGTCAGCCGGATTTGTCAGCCTGTCATCTCTTTGAACTTTATCATCACACTGTATGATGTGTACATTTACCTTATTAAAAAAGTTTTCCCTTTCGCTTAATATTTCATATGTTCTCTTTATAAACTTAATTATTTTTTCTTTTCTGCAGGAAGCAGAAGTATCAATGACCACGGCAAATTCACTGATTTTCTTTTCCTCTTTATATTCCAGAGGCTCAATTAACGGCATGTTTCCGTAATTTTTAAGTCCGTACTCATAATATACATAATCAAATTCCTCGTCATTTAATTTAATTTCTTCTCCATGCACCATAAACCTCCTTAAAAAATCTCCGTAATCCTGTTTTTTAACAAGTGCCGCGTCGAGGTTTTTATAAAACTCCTCGCCCACATTTTTTCTTTTTGAAAAATTTTTAAGCTCAGTTCTTACACGTTCTGAAATTTTTCTCCATCTCTCTTTAGAATTTTTATTATCTTTATTTTTGTCCCACTGTGTATGAATATCCTTTTCTGCCATCTCATAGAGGGCAGTGACTTCTTCATCATTCGGATTTTCTTCCATGTATCTGTAAATTTTATCGGCAGTGAGTACCCTGCACTTTTCCTTAAATCTTATCAGGCTTTCCTTAAATTTAATATCCCGGTTTATAAACGCTCCGCTAAACTCCAGTTCCAGAATGGCAGCCTCTGCCGATATATCAGATGCCATATCCCACATTTTTTTATTTACGGAATCATACATAAAATTATGATTAAAAAGACAGTGCAGCATACAGTGAAGCAGGACCCTGGTTACATAATTTCCCTCACCATAAGCTTTAAGTACAAAAACGGGGTCATAGTATATTATTTCCCCATCTGTTCCGATTCCGTTTAAATCATATACAGCCTTATACGAAAATCCTGCCACTGTCATTCCCATAAAGCTTAAATTTATTATTATTGTGTCTGTTGAAAGCTTTAAGACCTTTTCGGCAAGTATTTCAATCTTTTTTCTTTTTTCACCGGTCATACCTGAAATTTCCTTTTACTACATATTCATTTATAAATTATAACAGCAATTTTTATCATGGTAAACCATACTTTCCTTAATTCATAAGATTTAAAATAAAAAAGGGCAATCCAAAACCCGTTTTTTACGAGCTTCAGACTGCCCTCCCATTTTCATTACTTAAAACCTAATGTGCAGCGCTGATTAGATAATTATCTAATTATAAGTTCTGATAAATGTTCCTGTAACCGAAACCTGAGCATCACTTATATTAGTTACAAAGATTCTGTAGTTTCCGGTAGTTTTTATAGGGAAGTTATAACTTCCGCTTCCTGATATTACCATATATGTATAACTTCCATCAGGGTTTACCAAACCGGTTCTTATCGCCTTATCTGAAGGTGATGCAACTACTGTGAGATATATACTGTCCCCCGCTGTCATGGAATACTGTTTTGTCACATATCTGTAACCCACCGGCACCTGCCAGTTAAAACTTGATGTAGATGATGTATATAAATCTATTACCTCACCTTCCACCTCTGTCACAGCATCATCAGGCATTTCTTCAAATACTGTAATATTTTCCGCCGCCTCATATGCGTCCTCAGTGATATCATAATTTTCTGCGGTTTCCCATGAAATCATATTTCCACTCTTCATTGCCAAATCACTGGCAAAAGCGATTCCAGATGTACTTAGTACAAGAACTAAAATCATTAATACCGCAGCAAGTATTTTTTTCTTTTTAATCTCAGAATATTTTACCAAATGTTCTATCCTCCTTACTATTAATGATTCCTTTTTCCCGGCAGCCTTTGACATATCCATCTTATTATTATCATCCTTTGACATGATGATTTTCAGAATAAGCTCCAGATATTCCTTAAATATACCCATTTTTTTACAAGTACAGCTGTCACAATGATACTCATGCCATTCATCCAGTTCATTTACCAGCTTTTTTACTAACGGATTAAACCAGTTAATTGCCATGGCAAGAATTGTAAGAAGTTTTATCATATTGTCATTATACTTTATGTGATAACATTCATGTGTAAGTGCAATCTCAAGTTGTCTGTCGTTAAATTCAATGTCTGAAGGTATGAGGATAGTCGGCCTAAACATCCCCGCCACTGCCGGAGATGCCAGATTATCTACTATCTTTATACCTATCCTGCGTCTTTTTAACTTCAGATTTGCTCTTACAACATTAAATATGCCATCTACTCTCATGTCACTGGGGTAAGCGTCCTTTATAACCTTATTAATAGTATAAAGGTTTTTCAGAAACATTATCAGTTTTACAACAAACCCGACAAGCCAGACAAAAACAACAATACATATTACAATATTGATATTTTCGTTTCCCAAAAATAAAACATAAGCTCCTCGATTTCTCAGATAAGAAACTACAGATATCAAAATAGGTACTATGGGAATCAGGTACATCAATGAAGCTATCCTCAAAATATGATATATAAAACCTGCACTTCCATATTCGTCAATAACCGTCCGGAATAATCTGCATACACATAACAATATACTTCCGGATACGGTTGTAAGAAATAAGATTCCAAACATATTAGTTATAATATTCATTATTTCTTTCTCCTTGTTATACCTTTGCTGTGTTTGTATAATCAGACGCCGCTTATTATATTTTATAACATCATTCTCAAAATATCAACATTTTTTTACAAAATCCGCCAATTTTTTTAATTTTCTGATTATGTTTAGTCACAAAAATGAGGGTGGTCTCAAAAGTGACCATACTTTTGAAACACCCTCATTTTTATAATTCATTTTTAGGTTAATCCTGCTGATTACTCTATCGGCTGAATATATGACACGATTGAATCCATACTTTCATCCTGACCTGACATTACAGTAAATGTAAGGAGAACCATAACCATATCATTTCCTTCAGCAGTATCAACGAGCATCATTTGCTCATACTCCTCATCTTGTTCAACTTCAAATGAAGACCATGTCTTTCCACCTGCTTCTAATGTACCTGTTGTACCATCCATTCCTGAAGATGCCATCTCTATATAGGTGTCAACGTCAAGAGGCTCATCATATCCGGCCTTTTCAATATTATGATAGCTTACAATAATATTTGTACCAGTAGTCTCATTATATGCTATTGCAACATATGATAATTCCTGATCAAGTGGTGATACTTCACCATTCCAAAGTGCCTGAATATCTTCTTCTGACTCACCTGTTAACTGAGACATCTGTGCAGCGTCAGTAACAAATGCCCAACCGTCCGGAACAGCTATCTGTACTCCTGCATTTTCATCAGTATATACATTGCCTGATACAGTTCCTATAGACATATCACCTGAAGGAATATCATTAGTTTCACCTTCTACCTCTCCTAATGCATCATTTGTATCATCTTCAATTATCTCTACTGTGTCTTCAGATGTAACTTCAGATGTAACTTCCGGTGTTGCTTCCGATGTTGGCTCTGATGTTTCCTCATCTCCGCATGCAGTAAGGCATCCTGCCAGCATTACTGTTGCAAGAAGAAGTGCTAATTTCTTTCTCATAATTTTCTCTCTCCTTTAAAATAAAATAATTGATTTTAGGAAATTATAAAATGCCAAAAATCACAAAGGAAATTGTATATCATATATAAACCATTGTCAACACTATTGAATATGTTAAAATCTTACAAATATTTTTATGCAAATAGCTATAAAACAGTAGTTTATTATTTACTCATTTTGCCCTAAATGTTATACTTTTTTATATCTTCTAAATGATATGGAGGCAGTATATGATAGATTTACACGTACATTCAAATGCATCAGACGGTACGCTTTCTCCTACAGAAGTTTTAAACGCCGCATCTGAGGCAGGACTTAAGGCAATAGCTCTGACAGACCACGACACCATAGACGGAATACCCGAAATAATGTCTCATGCCTCTTTAAATACCTGTCTTAAGGTAATACCCGGAATTGAACTCTCCTGTTACTATAACAAAAGAGAAATACATATTCTGGGGCTCTTTGTGGATTATGAAAATCCCGGACTTATAAATGAATTAAACAGTCTTAAAAATTTAAGGCTTAAGAGAAATCTTAAGATGATAGAGCTTATGAATAATGACGGCATTGATGTAAGCCTTGAAAAACTTCTTTTCGGTAACCCTGACAGTGTTATAACGAGAGCTCATTTTGCCAGATATCTCATTGAGGCAGGCATATGCAAAAATAAAGAACAGGCATTTAAAAAATATATCGGAATAGGATGTAAATACTATCTTCCAAAGGAAGAGGTTACTTATGAACAGGCAATGGATATTTTAAACAGGTATTCAGAAATCTCAGTATTGGCACACCCTCTTCTTTACAAACTCGGATATGCTGAGCTTGATATACTACTTGATAAGCTAAAAAATTCAGGTCTTACCGGTCTTGAATGTTATCATTCCTCAAATAATTATTTTGAAAGTGAAAAACTAAGAAAAATTGCAGAAAGACATAATCTTCTTGTATCAGGCGGCTCAGACTTTCACGGTAAAAACAAGCCCGACATAAACATAGGGACAGGCAGGGGGCATCTCCATATTCCTGACAGTCTTCTTTTAGAAATGGAAAACTATATATCAAAAAAGAGGAAACAGGCTTAAAAGCTTATTTCCTCTTTTTATTTATCTATTTTTTCTTAGTTTCCTTTTTATCTTCCGATTTATCTTCCTCTTCATCCTCGGTAATTTCGGCAGTACCAGCCTTTTCTACCTCAGCTATTGCCTTTTTATGCATCGGAATTCTGCAGTTCTTATTGTTTCCAAATTCAACAATTACAGTTGTCTCATCAACCACATCGAGTATTGTTCCGTAAAAACCGCTGGTAGTCATAATATTATCACCCGGCTCTATTGAATTCTGCAGGTCCTGCTGCTGTTTAGCCTGCTTTTTCTGTGGTCTTATAATTATAAAATACATAAGTCCAAGGAAAAATACAATGTAAACCACAAGAATCAATATGCTGCTTCCACCGCCGCCACTGTTAGTTGTCGCTGTTGCTCCGTCAAGTAAAGTTATAAAGTTTGTCATCATGTTCCTCCATTATATTATTCTTCATTATTATTAAAGCCTTCCAGTTTTTCGCGCTTATATTCCTTATAGCGTTTATTTTCAATGGCCTCTCTAATCTCTTCCATCATATTATTATAAAAATACAAATTATGCAATACACAAAATCTCATTCCGAGCATTTCCTTTGCCTTCAAGAGATGCCTGATATAACCTCTGGAATATCTTTTACACACGGGGCAGCCACAACTTTCATCTATCGGTCTTTCGTCCGTTTCATATTTTGCATTAAAAAGATTCATCTTTCCGTGATTAGTATATACATGCCCATGACGCCCGTTTCTGGAAGGATATACACAGTCAAAGAAATCCACTCCTCTGTCAACTGCCTCTAAAATATTTGCCGGAGTGCCGACACCCATAAGATAAACAGGTTTATTTTCAGGAAGATATGGAACGGTTTCTTCGATAACTCTGTACATCTCTTCATGTGACTCACCTACTGCAAGTCCTCCCAATGCATAGCCGTCCAAATCCATCTCGCTTATTCTTTTGGCATGCTCAATCCTAACATCCGTAAGCACACCGCCCTGATTTATACCGAAGAGCATCTGCTCCTTGTTTATGGTATCTTCTCTTGAATTAAGCTCCTTCATTTTTTTTGCACAACGCTCAAGCCATCTTGTAGTTCTTGCAACTGACTGTCTGATGTAACTTTCATCAGCCTTGGAAGGCGGACATTCATCAAATGCCATTGCTATTGTGGAAGCAAGATTGGACTGAATCTGCATACTCTCTTCAGGTCCCATAAAAATCTTCCTGCCATCGACATGGGAATTAAAATAAACACCCTCTTCTTTTATTCTTCTTAATCCCGCGAGGGAAAACACCTGGAATCCGCCTGAATCGGTAAGTATGGGCTTGTCCCAAGACATAAACCTCTGCAGTCCGCCCATTTTTTTAACGACCTCATCTCCCGGTCTTACATGCAGATGATATGTATTTGACAGTTCAACCTGTGTTTTTATTTCCTCTAAATCAGAGGAAGCCACAGCGCCTTTAATCGCTGCGGCAGTTCCTACATTCATGAATACAGGAGTGTGAATAACACCATGTGGTGTATAAAAGTCAGCTCTTTTTGCATTCCCGTCTTTACAAATAAGTTTATACATTCATTATTACCACGGCATTGGATGTCAGTCAAAAACCACATCTATCTCCACCTGCTGATATCTTCCATGAGAATCCAGACGGTATAATACTATTTTTGCTGAGTCTCCGGCTGCCTTTTCCTTAATCAGATTTTGAAGCTCTTCAATAGTATATACTTCCTCGCCGTCAAATTCAACTATAATATCACCTGCATTAATACCTGCTTCATCTGCAGGAGAATTTTCCTCAACTTCCTTTACATATATTCCTTCAGGGAAACCGTAAATCTGTGAATATTCTTTTGATATTTCAACTCCTGTAATACCAAGTCCCTGATAACCGCTATTTGTACCTTTTATAATACTTTCAATTATAGGATATGCATCTGAAATAGGTATTGCATATCCCATTCCTTCTACACTGCTGTCAACATATTTAACCGAGTTTATACCGATAACTTCACCGCTTATATTAATAAGTGCTCCTCCGCTGTTTCCCGGGTTTATGGCTGCGTCAGTCTGGATAAATTCACCCTCGCTATCTGATATGGTCCTGTCAAGTGCACTTATATATCCTACTGTCACAGACTGTCCATATCCTAAAGCATTACCGATTGCAATCGCAGGCTCACCAACCTGAAGAGAATCAGAATCTCCTACTGCTGCTATTGAAATAGCATCTACCGTACTGTCTTTCATATCATCAAAGCTTACGAAAAGTACCGCTATATCAGCATCTTCGTCGTAACCTCTGAGTGTTGCCTTTACAACCTCACCATCTACAAAGCCTACATTAATTTCCTCAGCATCCTCTACTACATGATAATTTGTTACAATCATAAGATTTTCATTATCCTTATCTAATATAATTCCGGAGCCTGCCCCTGTAGACTGCTGTTCATACTCCTGAAACCAATACTGATATGTGGTTGTATAAGTAGATGTTATGGATACAATCGAAGGCATAACCTTTTCAGCAATATCTGATACATCATAAACCAAAGTGGAATTTGTTGTATCATCGGTATTTGCCAGCTGCTGGGTTTCCACGTTCTCAGACTTTTCCTGTGCGGTTTTTTCAGTTTTAGTTCCCTGAATTCTGTCTACACCATAATTAAATCCCTGAAACGCAGCTCCTGCCACAAGTCCGAATACCAGTGCTGAAGCAACGAGTCTTGCAAATTTACCGGCTCCGCTTCTTTTCTTATTTTTATTTTTCTTACCGTTCTTCTTTTGTACCGGAGCATTATTTTGTTCTGTGTTTTGCTTTTGTCCTGTCTCTTTATTCATTCCGTTATATGGATTTTGTTCAGAGTACTGATTCTGTCCTGTATACTGACTCTGATTCATATATTGCGGAAGTACCCTTCCTTCATAGTACGGATTATCATAACCATACTGATAAGTTCCCATATCATCTGAAACAGGCTCATTTGAAACATTTTCATCAGTACCTTTCAGTTCGCCCGTCATTCCTTCACTGTCATAATTTTCATTAAATTTCTTCTCATTCATATCCATAAAGATTTCTCCTTTCTGTAAATCTTTTCTTTCTTTAATATGCTTATAATTTAACACCGTTTTGTGACTTATTTGTGTTATGAATGTTGCTTTTTTTTGAATTATACTATACTTTATAAAAGATTTCTGATAAATTATTACTGAGGTGATACTTATGTTCAGAATATGGGGAAAACTTATGAAAAATAACCGCCTGATAAAGGACACAGTTATCTGTATTGATGATACTTCAATGTCCAGAACAGCGAAGGTATATAAAGCACTTGAAGATATCTGCTATGAATTTGACCTGGCTAAACCTGCATGGTTTAAAAAAAATCAGAATGAATTTATCTGTCATGCCAGAACAAGATTTACCCAGGACAATTTTATAGAGCAGATAGATTTTGATTATCTGGATTTTCAGGTTATTGAAGAAGAATATTAATATTATCCTGATATTTAATATCTAAAATTTATCTGATAAATTGGAGAAATATAATGCTGGAAATAAAAGAAATTTATATGAGCTACAATAAAAATAACATTTTAAATGGTGTCTCCCTTTCTGCGGACTACGGTACATGCATAGGCCTTATTGGCACTAACGGAGCAGGAAAATCCACACTTTTATCTATAATTGCGGGAGTTATAAAACCTGTATCAGGAGACATCATTTTGGATGATAAAAATTTTTCATCCAATCCATCGGACTTAAGGAAACTTACAGGCTATGTAACACAGGATAATCCTCTCATTCCTGAACTTACCGCCATGGATAATTTAAGGCTATGGACACCTTATTCCAAAAAGGAAATTTTGAACAGGCTGACAAAATCTCCCCTCTCATATCTTGGAGTTGATAAATTTATAAACCTTACTGTGAAAAAAATGTCGGGAGGAATGAAAAAAAGACTTGCGCTCGCATCTGTTCTTCTCAATAATCCTAAAGTTCTGCTTTTGGATGAGCCTTTTACCGCCCTTGATATTCCTGCAAGATATGACATTCTTGAGTATATAAAATATTTCAGGGAAAACGGAGGTCTTGTTATCTGTGCCTCTCACGAAGAAGCAATCTTTAATTTCTGTGACAAGGTATACCTTTTAAATAACGGGACTCTTACTGACACCCACGAAATTTCTGACGGACTTTCATATTTAGATATATTGAGGAAATCAAATGAAAAATAATTCTATGTTTTTTAGGCTCATAAAAACCGACTTAAGACGCTGCATGAAACTTTTCCCGCAGCTTTTTATTGCTGCGCTGCTTTTTATGACTGCTGCCTTTTTCATAATCAAATATTCTACAGAAATAATGTATGAGAATACGGATTTTTCCCGTTTAGACATCGCCATATATATTAATGATGATTCAGAATATGACATAATGGGTTTTTCTCTGGTTCAGGAAATGGAAAGTTATCAGAATTCCGTGAATCTTATTATGGTTAATTCTGAAGATGAATGTCTCCGTATGCTGGAAGCTGGCAATGTTTATGCCTCTATAATTGTCCCTGACGGATTTATCAGAGATTTTATGAACGGCACCAACACTCCGATAAGAATAATTTTTAACAGAAACAATACATTTGAAGAGTATCTGATAAATGACCTTTTTCTTTATTCCGCAGTTCCTCTGGGCACGGAACAGGCCGGAGTTTATACAATAAATGATATATGTGTAAAATATAATATTGATGATGAGATAAATCACAGTATGCAGGTACAACTTGATACAGAATATCTGACAAAGGTACTTTTAAGGCAGGAGCTTTTCAGCACTAACTCATTTGATGAGCTGGCATCACATTCTCTAAATGAGACTCTTGTTTCATCTTTTATTATTTTTATACTTTTTTTAATGAGCTTCATCCTGATGCAGTTTCTTAAAGAAAGCTCGCCTTCATATATGATGCAGCTTAAACTTAAGGGAATTGGGAAAGTTAGATTTGCATTAAGCAAAACCATATCAGTATCCGTCTCACTTTACTCTGTTCTTTTGGTAATTCTCGCCGCACTTTCATTTACAGAGCTTAAGGCAGGATTTTCAAGCTTAATTTATATGATTCCGGCAGTTTTTATTATATCGTGTGTAATTGTTATATTTTCCTTACTTATTAAAAATTCCGCAACGGCAAACCTCACGATATTTATAATTACTGCAATTATGATTTACCTTGCGGGAGGCATTCTTCCTATTGAGCAATTACCTGCATTTATAGGAAGGATATATGAATATAATCCAATGACATTTCTTATAAAATATGTATCATATTCATTGTACCCGATAGGCTGATATTAAAGGAGAATTCGCATGAAGTTTTTTATGACCAGACTGAATATCATGATAAAGCGCACACTTAAGCAGCCGGTATATCTTCTTATGCTTTTGTCGCTCCCTGTCCTGACCATAGTCTATGTAAATATACCCGAAAAGGAAAAAAGTGCATATATTCCCGTAGCTGTCTTTTGTGCAGACGAAAGCTTAAGCTCTGACACATTTAAAGAAAAACTTAACAGCCTTAATTCTGTTTTCACCTTTTATCTCACAGACAGTAAAGATTCTCTTTACAAAGAGCTTGCTTCAGGAAATACGTCATACGGATATTATATTCCTGAAGGATTTTTTGATGCTTATAACAGCGGTATGGATGCACCTCTCATAAACATCTATTTAAACGGCTCATCCACACTTACGCCTGTAATAAATGAGATAATATATTCCTGTATTTTTAATATTTACGCAATCGAAATATTAAAGGTACAGCTTGCGGATTCTTTGCTTTTTGACGAATCTTTGCTTCCTTCTGTATATGAAGATGCTGACACCTTTTTTCAGTCATATATGAACAGTGATAATATTTTTAAACTTGAAGATTATTCAAATGGCTCATACAATGAAATTGTCCAGAATTATAAGCTGGAAATACCTGTAGCAAAGCTTACGGGACTTTTTATATTTGTTGCCTCGCTGATTCTGGCAGGCTCATATATTACAAATGCAGAAAACGGAGCATATTATGCAGCTGACAGGAAGACACAGCTTAATTTCAGAATTATTGAAATTATGTCGGGCGTAATTCCCATTACAGTAATAGGAATGATTTGTCTGTTTATAATACATGAAAATTCCATACTTTATACCGCTCTCCATACAATAGTTTATTCTGTGGCAGTAATACTTTTTGCCTTTCTTGTAAGTCTTATATTTAAAAAAAGCACCTCTTTTTACAGGGTGCTTCCGGTATTTCTCGTACTGACCGTGATATTCTCCGGAACATTCTTTGATTTGTCGGAGTATTCACAGAGTTTTCGCATAATCGGGAGGTTGTTTTTGCCGTATTATTTTTGACAATTAACCATATACTTCTGCTTCAACCTTAATTTCGGCTCTTGCAGAAGTTGCATCAGTAATTTCTTTAATGATTCTGTCTTTTTGTTCTGATGGAATATTTACAATATACGTTACACTGTCCGTAAACTCAGATTCTGCTATATCCATATTTTGTGAATTTAATATATATTGTACTTTCCCCATGTCATTATACGAGCAGATTATACGACATACTGCAAGTTTTTGGATTAAACCCGTTTCGCAGTTTGAAAGTGCTTCCTTGGAGGCATCCGTGTAGGCTCTGATTAAGCCTCCGGTACCAAGCAGAGTTCCACCAAAATATCTGGTTACAACTATGCAGATATTGGTTATTCCTGAATTTTTAATTACTTCAAGTATAGGCTTTCCTGCCGTACCCTGTGGCTCTCCGTCGTCTGAAAATCTTAAGACCGGCATGTCTCTGCCCACGGAAAAGGCAAAGCAGTTATGCCTTGCAGCATAATGCTCCTTCTTTATCTTTTCGATAAAGCCGTATGCCTCTTCCTCCGTACTGCAGGACGCAACCTGCCCTATAAATCTGGACTTTTTTTCTATTACTTCTCCTGTGCCGCATTTTTTAAGTATGATATAGCTGTCTGACATAAAGGCCCCCTAGTTATTTCCAAGCAGTTTTTTCAGCTCGTCCATAAAAGTCTCAACGTCTTTAAATTCACGGTATACAGATGCAAAACGTACATATGCCACGGCATCCAGTTCCTTAATCTTATCCATTACGATTTCACCTATTCGGGTGCTTTCTATTTCACGAACTTCCATGTTAAAGATTTCATTTTCTATTTCATCCAGACATTTTTCAATCTGAGCGAGGGATACCGGTCTCTTGTGGCAGGATTTTACAAGCCCTGCTTCAATCTTAGACCTGTCATATGCCTCTCTGTTCTTGTCCTTTTTAATTACAATAAGCGGAAGCGTTTCCACCTTTTCGTATGTGGTAAATCTTTTTCCGCACACATCACACTGTCTCCTTCTTCTTATGGAAGAATTGTCATCTGCCGGTCTTGAATCAATTACTCTGGTATTGTCATCACCGCAATATGGGCATTTCATCTTCTATTTCTCCTCTCAGAATACTTTTTATTTCTCATATGCTTTATGAAAATCTCTGTCGTCAATATCCACCAATATAATATCAGGGCCTATTCTTACAATATTACAAAATTTTATACAAAATTCGGTACAGGAGCCAAAGCACGAAAATAATTTTCCCGGTCCCGGAACAATTATTGCTTCTATCTGACCGTTACAATGATTAAATTCAATATCTGCCACAAAACCAAGTCTCTTACAGTTTTTGCAGTTAATTACTTCTTTTTCTCTCAGCTCAAGGAATCGCATTATAATCACACTTTACTTTTTATACTATTATATTCCAAAAGTTTTTCAGTGTGTCTTTTATCTTTTATCGCCCATGAAAAAGATAGCGAGAGTTCCCGGACCCGAATGTGCTCCTATTGTAGGAGAAACATATGCTATCATAAAATTTTTAATTCCATATTTTTTCTCGATAAGCTCTTTTGCATATATGGCATCTTCCTCACAGTCACCGTGGGTTATAATGACCAGGTCTTCCTTATCCTTCCAGCTTCCCATGCAGTTTTCCATATCATCTACCATTTCGTTTATGGATTTTTTTCTGCCTCTTACTTTTCCCAGCGCAACCAGTTTTCCTTCTTCATCAACATGGAGTACGGGCTTTATGTTTATCAAAGTTCCTATAATGGCAGAGGCTTTTGAAATTCTTCCACCCCTCATGAGATATTTCAAATCCTCCACGGTAAACTTGTGCACTATATTGTGTTTAATCTTTTCAAGGTTTTCATAATTTTCTTTTGCGCTTAAACCGGCTTCCATATTCTGTTTAGCACGGTAAACCAGCATTCCGAATCCTCCTGATGCACATAAAGAATCTATGACATATATTTCTGCATTCGGATATTCCTCCAGAACATAGGATTTTGCAAGCTCACAATTAGTATATGAACCGCTTATTCCCGAAGAAAGAGAAATCATGATAACAGCAAGACCTTCGCTTACATATTTTTTATAAAGTGCCACAAGGTCATCGGGATTTGCCGCCATTGTCTTTGTAGAGGCACCCTCTCTCATCTTATTATAGAAGTCCTGATTGCTTAATCCCTCATTGTTCTTATGGATTTCTCCGTCAATTTCAAAATAAAGAGAAACCATATCCAAACCGTTTTCCTTTATGAATTCCTCAGGCATGTCAAGAGTATTGTCACATATTACAACATACTTATCGTTCTTCATAACTCCCACTCCTTTTCACTCGTTTATGATATAGTTTTCATAGGACACTTTTCCTTACAGGTTCCGCAGTCCGTACATTTTTCATAATCAATTACCGGAAGATTATTCTCCATTGTAATTGCAGCTTCAGGACAGTTTTTCACACACAAAGTACAGCTTATACAGCCTGTTTCACATACGCTTTTTACTGCAGGTCCCCGGTCCTTTGAGTTACATTTTATAATATGATTCTTATCATAAGGTACAAATTTAATAATGTTTCTCGGACAGGTATCTATACACTTACCGCATGAAACGCATTTTTCTTTATCAATATAAGCTATTCCGTTTATTATGCTTATTGCATCAAATTCACAAGCCCTGATACAGTCTCCAAACCCCAGACATCCGAATGTACATGCTTTTGGTCCTCCGTTAGGAGCGGATGATGCAGCCATACATGAGCGAGGTCCCGTATAATTATATAGGTCAGCCGCTTTTTCACAGTCACCCCCGCATTTTACCACTGCAATCTTCCTGACTATTTCCTCTGCTGTTCCTCCGACAATTTCAGAAACTTTATCTGCAACAATGCTTCCGCCCACAGGACAGGCATTTACAGGTGCAGTTCCGTTTGCTATAGCCTCAGCAAGACCGTCACAGCCTGGAAATCCGCATGCGCCGCAGTTGTTACCCGGAAGCACATCTCTTACCTCAAGTGCCTTTTCATTCACCTGCACTTTAAATATTTCACTGGCCTTACCGAGAAGTATTCCGACCAGTATTCCGACTACGCCTATAACTGCTGCCGCAATCAAAATTGATGTAATATCCATATAACAGCCTCCTTACAAAAGTCCCGAAAATCCGTTAAATGCCATAGCCATAAGACCTGCCGCAATAAGCACTATCGGACCACCCTTAAAGCTTTCAGGAATGCTTGTTTCATCCATTTTTTCCCTTATTCCTGCCAGAAGAACTATTGCAACTGCAAAGCCTACAGCCGAAAATGTTCCGTTTAATACACAGTATCCCACAGAATAATCACTTTGAATATTGGTTATTGCTATTCCAAGCACGGCACAGTTTGTGGTAATTAGAGGAAGATATACACCTAAAGCCTTATAAAGTGCTCTCATCTTCTTCTTTAAAAACATTTCAACAAACTGCACAAGTCCTGCAATTACAAGTATAAATGCTATTGTGTTAAGATATTCAAGTCCAAGCGGTACAAGCACATAATAATAAATAAGACTTGTTACAAGTGATGAAAGTGTCATTACAAATATAACGGCACCGCCCATACCTGCTGCAGTTTTTGTATTCTTGGAAACTCCGAGAAAAGGACATATACCCTGAAACTGTACCAGAACTACATTATTAACAAGTGCCGCAGATACTGCAAATAAAAATATATTCATTAATCCTGCACCTCACTTTCATTCTCAGAGCTTTCAAATTCTGCCGGATTATCTGATGCATTTTCTTCACTATTCTTTACGGCAAGTTTTTCAGTTTCTTCCTCACTCTGCAAAGCATTTTCTGTATTAAGTCTTCCCTTGCACATCAGATTTCCACAGTGTGCACAGTCAAGAATGGTATCTGTTTTTGGTTTTTCTCCAGTCTTTTTTGCTTTTCTGATTCCTCTCCAGTTTATGAAAGCCACAATAAAGGCGAGTACAAAAAATGCTCCCGGATTTGCCGCAAATATTGCAACAGGTTCAAAAAGCTCTGCCGTAACCGTAAATCCGAATACTGTTCCCGAGCCGATTAATTCTCTTATAATTCCTATTATTGTAAGACCTGCCGTAAAACCAAGTCCCATTCCGAGTCCGTCAAAAATTGAAGGAATAATCGGATTTTTTGAAGCATATGCCTCTGCTCTTCCAAGTATTATGCAGTTTACAACAATAAGTGGTATAAACACACCCAGACTTTCATAAAGTGCGGGCACATATGCCTGCATGATAAGTCCCACAATCGTTACAAATGAGGCAATTATTACTATATATGCCGGAATTCTTACCTTTTCAGGAATAACCTTTCTAAGCATCGAAATCATAAAATTGCTCATTATAAGCACTGCACAGGTTGCAATTCCCATTCCGATACCGTTTATTGCAGAGGTTGTAACTGCAAGCGTAGGACACATTCCGAGCATCTGAACAAATGTAGGATTTTCTTTAACCAGACCATTATAAAGCCTTTCCAGATTTCTATTCATGTGCACCACCTCCCGTCAGATATTCTGCAATTCCGAGCGCTGCATTTACGGCATTTGTTATGGCATTTGTAGTAATGGTTGCTCCCGATATGGCAAGTATCTGATTTTCCTCAGTCTCACCCTGCTTAATAACTTCAAAGCTTTCTACATTCTTACCTATATACTGTTCCGCGAATGAAGGGTCGTCTTTAGCCTCCATGCCAAGTCCCTTTGTCTCACTTATGGCAAGCATTGATAGTCCTGTAACTGTGCCGTCCTTATCAACACCCACTGCCATCTGGATATCTCCTGAATATCCTTCCGAATTAGTAATTATAAACACATATCCCATTATATTTTTATTTTCATCTAAGGCATATAAAAGTTCATCTACCTCAGAGCCGGAATATCCCAGTTCACTAATCTTTAAATTGATATCATCCATTGACACATCATCAATCATCTCATAAGAAGCAGCTTCCGGAAATACCACGTTATAAGATGCCTCCCTCTCTCTTTGGGCAGCCTCATCAATAGGAGCCTTGGTTATTTTATAAACCGCACCGAGTAAGAGCCCTGATATAATACATATAACGAATATCGCAAATACGACCTTTCCGATACTCTCTTTATCTTTTTTATCCTTCTTCCTGAGACGCCCCATGTTATCTGAAAGAGAAAGCTTCTCAGCCCCCTTACCAAAGGTTTTAGGAACGGTAACAGTTTCAATAAGAGGGACCAGAAGGTTTGAAATTATAATGGCATAAGATACACCCTCAGCGCTTCCTCCGTATATCCTTAATATAAATGTCAAAGCTCCCAGAATAATTCCATAGATTATCTTTCCGCCGTTTGTTATCGGGGATGTAACATAATCGGTAGCCATGAAAAAGGCACCTAAAATGAGACCGCCTCCGCATATATGTGCGCCGGAGAAATAAAGAGCATCATTTATATTCATTTCTCCTGCAGTAAGTGCATATACAAGGATGCATACAAAGAATGTACCGATATAAACAAACGGAATTCTTATGTCTATAACTCTTTTAAATAAAAGATATAATGCTCCGATTAAAAGTGCCGCCGCAGAAGTCTCTCCTATAGTTCCTCCGTGTGTACCCAGAAACATGGTAAGTAAGTCAACCTCTCCACCGTTTTTAAGTACAGCAAGCGGAGTGGCAGATGTAATTCCGTCATATGTAAATCTTGTCATAGGTCCGACAAATGACATCATGAGGAAGCATCTTGCCGCAAGTGCAGGATTCATAAAGTTATGTCCCAGTCCTCCGAACATCTGCTTAACCACAATTATCGCAAATGCACTTCCGAGTATTGCCATCCAGACAGGAAATTCCGGCGGCAGATTGAGGGCCAGAAGAAGTCCCGTAAGTGCCGCACTAAGGTCTCTCACCGTGACGGGCTTTTTAAAAATTCTCTGTGTAATTGCTTCAAAAAACATACATGAAAGCATACATACAATTATAAGTAGATATGCATGAATTCCAAAGTTATATATTCCAAAGATTGCAGCCGGCATTAAGGCTATTATTACGTCGCCCATAATGCCTGTAGTACTGTGCTTATCCCTTATATGAGGGGCTGCTGATATTCTTGTAAGATTTTCGTTCAATGTCTTCCCCTCCTATTTCTTTCCTTTTGCGAGTATAGATTTTCTTGCAGAAGCAATAGTCTGTGTAAGTGGCCTCTTGGCAGGACATATGTATGAACAGCATCCGCACTCACAACACTCCATGCCGTCATTTTTCACAAACTCTTCCATTTTTCCTGCATATGCAAGATTCATAAGTTTATATGGCATAACATGACTTGGACAGGTATTTATACACCGTCCGCATTTTATACAATTCCCTATTTCATTTTCAGAAACTTCATCATTTTTAAATGCAATAAGTGCAGAAGTTCCCTTTGTTACAGGTACCTCCAGAGAATAAAGGGCTTTTCCCATCATAGGACCTCCGGCAATCGTTTTTCCCGGGTCCACTGAAAAACCGCCTGATGCTTCCACAAGTTCTCTCATATTGGTCCCTATTCTTACAATGTAATTTTTAGGCTCCTGAATACAGTCTCCGCTTACGGTTACAACTCTTGAAATAAGAGGTCTTCCCATTATAACTGCCTCATATATGGAAATTACCGTATCTACATTTTGAACTATGCATCCTGCATCGGCAGGAAGCATTTTTGAATTAATATAACGTCCTGTATTTGCATATATGAGCTGACGCTCTGCGCCCTGAGGATATTTAGTCTTCATTACATTAAGCGTTATGTTTTCCTCATTTTTAAGCATTTCCCTAAGCTTTTTTATTGCCTTTGGCTTATTATCTTCCACGGCAATTATACCCCTGGCATTTTCAAACAGATTTATTATAATCTTTAATCCTACGATTATCTTCTCCGGCTCCTCAATCATTCTTCTGTAATCCGAAGTAAGATAAGGCTCACATTCAGCACCGTTTACTATAATCGTATCTATATCCTGCTCATTTTTCGGAGAAAGCTTTACATGTGTAGGGAATCCGGCACCTCCCATACCTACAATTCCGGCTTCCTTTATAACCTCAATTACATCTTCTCTGTACATTTCTTCCAGAGGCTTTGTATTAAGACTATAATCAATCTCCTCATAAAGATTGTCATTTTCTATTACAATGGATTCCACTTTATTTCCGTTTACGGTAAGTCTTGGCTCTATTGCAATTACCTTTCCTGATACCGAAGAATGAATGTTTGCTGAAATAAATCCGCCTGCTTCTGCAATTTTTTCACCTACCAGCACCCTGTCACCCCTTTTTACAACAGGTACTGCAGGTGCTCCAATATGCTGGTTTAATGGATAAACCATATCTCCTTTTGGTATATATTCTTCTATTTCTTTATTCATAGTGAGTTTTTTTCCGTCATCCGGATGTACTCCGCCTTTAAACGTAAAAATCGCCATAACATTTCCTCACAATCTATTTAATATTTTTTATTCAAAATTTTGTTTTTTAACTCTTGTATCATTATATATCACTTAAGAATTTTTTTCATTACCCATTTTAAAATTGGAAGATTTTTTTCAGTTCTTTCCACTAAAATCTATTCTTGTAATTATTATTCCTGCCAGTATTCCAACCAAAGCTCCCGAAACCGTACCCGTTACAGTAAGCACTGCCATATAATACATGATGCTTCCTGAATCCAGTAAAAGAGAAGCCATGATGACCTGTCCCAGATTATGCATAACACCGCCAATAATGCTTATTCCCGTAACGGAAAATATTTTTATTTTAGATAAAAAAGACATTGCAAGAATACTGAGGATTGCACCTGCCAGACTATATAAAATAACCGTAATGTTTCCAAACAAAATACCCGAAAGAATTATTCTGGCTATGCTGATTACAAATGCATCCTTTAATCCCAGCTCTTTTAACGCTATTATTGTCACAATATTTGCCAGTCCCGGTTTCACTCCCGGAACTGCTATAAATACAGGAATAAAGCTCTCAAAATATGAAAGTACCATTGCAAGCGCAATAAACGCACCCATGAGTGCAATTTTTCTGTTGTTTCTCATCTATTCATCTACCTCTATTACCAGTCTGTGTGGAATACAGACTATGGTTTCTCCGTCATTTTTTATTTCTCCCTGATTTACACATACTTTGTCAGGACAGTCCGCATGGGAAACATAAACATAACCGTTTTCAATTACTATCACATTATTCCCGTCTTCCCATATATATACATATTCCGTATCATCATCCAGAGAAAAGCTTTCCGTGAGTTCTCCGTCACTGTATATGTTTACGGTTTTCCCCTCTGCACGTGTAAATTTAATAATCAGAAATGCACAGGCACCCAGAATAATAAGCAAAATAAAAAGAATTATATCAAATTTATTTATCAGTCTTTTTTTACTGCTTTCTTCAGACATAACTACCTCTTCTAATTCTTAATATTATATGTGTCATCTGTAAGGACAAAATTATCATATATGCCGTCCGTTACATATACGTTATGATTATCATCAATAAATATCGCTTCTGCATCATATTCAGGCAGAAGCTCCAGTGACTTTTCATAACCCAGAACAAAGCATGCCGTAGATAGTCCGTCGCTTGTCAGTCCGTCACTGCATATTACAGTTACTGAAATAAGTCCTGAATCAGAAGGATACATGGTTTCCCTGTCCAGAATGTGATGATAAACTTCTCCATCTGCTTCAACATATTTTTCATAGCCGCCCGATGTGGAAACACATACCTTCTGTCCGTCATTTCCTGCTATTTCCACATAGCCCATGACATCATTTGCATCTCCTTCAGGATTTCTTATCCCTATACGAAAATCCGAGCCGTCACCCTTTTCCCCGTATGCCATAATGCTTCCGCCCACACTTATCAGTGCCCCGCTTATGCCCTCTTCCTCAAGTGTTTCATAAGCCATATCAAGAGCAGCGCCTTTTCCTACCGCACCCAAATCTATACCTAATCCTGATTCAGATATGTTAATATAATATTTTATGTTTCCTGCATCTTCTTCAGTAATAAGGTTTACCTTTTCATATCCGGTATGGCTTTTTGCCTCTTCCAGTTCCTCAAAAGACGGCACGGTAAATTCTTCACCCGATGCCAAATCATACTGTTCTATGCCCCAACAGGCAATAAGAGGCCTCATGGTTATATCCAGAGCACCTTCTGAAGTTTTACATATATCCAAAGCCTTCTTAATTACATTGCCTGTTCTTAAGTCCAAGTCATAGTTTTCACCTGCAATATATTCATTATTAAGCTTTGCCACAGTGGAAGTATCACTTCTCCATGAGAGACAGTCTTCATCCAAAGCTGATATTTCCGAAGCAATTTTTTCGGCAGTTTCATTTAAGTTTTCCTGCGAATCATCTCCGTAAATGGTCTGTGTCATATATGTTCCCATCACAAAATCATACTGCGTATATTCCCCGGCAATATAATTATTACTTCCGCCTTCATCTGTATCAGAACTTTTTTTAACATATATAGCTATAATAAGAAGACATACAGTGGCAAAAATTAAAGCCGTGATGCTGATAATATTTCTTTTCATTATCCCTCCAAAGCTAAAAGCCCTGTAAACCATTAAATTTTAAAGGTTTTACAGAGCTTAAAAATCATCCTCTGAATATTTTTAATATTTCCGATACATCAAAGTACTTGTCTGCTTCGTCCTTATAAATGGCATTTTCGTTCATTACATAAACAAAGACATCTCCCTGTCCCTTAATTCCTTCCAGGGAAGAAGGCTCTACTGAAATACTTAAATCCTCAGTTCTTATTGCAAAGATAAAGCTCTCTGAAACGTAAGGATTAAAAGTATTCATCACTTCAAACCGTACATCCTGTCCAAGCTTTACATTAGTAATTTCCATGGAATTTCCTCTTGGAATATTTATATAGATATCTGCCGTAAGTTCAGTGCCTACACTGATATTTACTGAGCCTCCGTCTTCCGTAACCGCCATGGTCTTTAAAATTTCCACTGCTTTTTCAGGAAGTCCCACCGGAGTTCTTACACAATCATAATGTTCCTTGTTTTTTGTGTATTTTGCATCCAGAATGTTTATGCATTTAATAATCTTATTATCATTAAGAGGATTAGGAAGAACAGTCGATGCCTTATAAAATTCTTCATCCTCCTGTATTTCTTTAAAGAGCAGGCTCTTCACGTCATAGAACTTTGACAGAAGAAGCGGTTTATAATCCATGTATTTAATGGCTGCTTTTATTTCATTTAGGTCTTTCTTATCCATATTAAAATATCTCCTTAACTAATCATACACAAGTAGATTAACACAAATCATGCATATATGCAAAGCCTTTATAATGCTTTTTCTTGCAACATGAATATATCTTTGATAAAATGTATGAAGTTTTACTAACGAACAGTCGGAGGACATTCATATGATACTTGCATGTCAGAATATAAGTAAATCATACGGAACAGATGAAATACTTAAAAATGTTTCTTTTCATATAGAGGCAGGCGAAAAAGTTGCCATTTTAGGCATAAACGGTGCGGGAAAAACCACACTTTTAAAGATTATAATCGGGATTGAAACCGCCGATTCAGGACAGGTTATAATTGCAAAAGATACCGAAGTCGGTTATCTTTCACAGCATCAGGACATTTCTTTTGACAACACCGTGTATGGCGAGATGCTTGAAACAAAGAGACATATAATTGAATTAAGCGAGCGTATAAGTGCACTTGAAAATGATATGCAGCATGCAGAGGGTGAAAAACTGCAGGATATCCTTGAAACTTACAACCGCCTTACAACAAAGTTTGAACACGAAAACGGTTATGCCTATAAAAGTGAAATAAACGGAGTCCTTAAAGGACTCGGATTTACTGAGTCAGACTATGACAGACATATAAATACTCTTTCCGGCGGTCAGAAAATGAGAATTGCCCTTGGAAGGCTTCTTCTTACAAAACCTGACATATTAATTCTGGACGAGCCTACCAACCACCTCGACGTAAGCTCTATTTCATGGTTGGAAAACTTCCTTTCTTCATATAAGGGAAGTGTTATTGTGGTAAGCCACGACAGATATTTTATCGATAAAGTAACAAGTAAAATAGTCGAAATCGATAACGGTACATCAACCGTATATAATGGAAATTACTCATACTATTCTGAAAAGCGTGCTAAAATCCGCGCAGACAAAATGAAGGCCTATCTTAACCAACAGAGAGAAATCAGGCATCAGGAAGAAGTTATAACCAAGCTTAAATCCTTTAACAGGGAAAAATCCATAAAGCGTGCTGAAAGCCGTGAAAAAATGCTTGCCAAAATTGATGTTCTGGAAAAGCCTTATGATGTACCTTCAGAAATGCGCCTTTCCCTGACACCGTCCACTGAAACGGGCGAAGATGTATTATATATAGAGGGTCTGACAAAAGCCTTTGGCGATAATCTTTTATTCAGGAATTTGAGCATTGATATTAAGCGTGGTGAGCACGTTGCCCTTATCGGCGGAAACGGAACGGGAAAAACCACTATTTTAAAAATGATTAACCGCCTTATTCCAAAGGATTCGGGCACTATAAACTTAGGCTCACGCGTAAAAATCGGATATTATGACCAGGACCATCAGGTACTTTCTTTAAATAAAACAATATTTGAGGAAATTTCAGATGCCTATCCCGAACTCGGAAATACCAGAATAAGAAATGTTCTTGCGGCATTTCTTTTTACAGGAGATGATGTATTTAAGAAAATAGAGAATTTAAGCGGTGGAGAAAGAGGCCGTGTGTCTCTGGCAAAACTTATGCTTTCTCCCGCCAACTTTCTGATACTCGATGAGCCTACAAACCATTTAGATGTCCAGTCCAAGGAAATACTTGAACAGGCTCTTAAAAATTATACGGGAACTGTTCTTTTCGTAAGTCATGACAGATATTTCATAAATCAGACTGCCACAAGAATTCTGGAGCTCAGAAATAAGGTAATAACAAATTATAAAGGAAATTATGATTACTACCTTGCCCATAAGGAAGAGCTGTATAATATACAGAATTCCGGGAATGTAAATGCATCAGTTAATGAAACAACATCAAGGTATGGTTTTTCTCAGATTTCATCGGGTGGTGCAGATACTACTGATTCTGATACAGATGTATTCAATGCTCAGAATAGCAGTCTTACTCCGCAGGCATCAGGAAAGGATGAATACCTTAAAAACAAGGCTGACAAAGCCCGCATAAGAAAAATTGAAAATGACATTAAAAAGCTCGAAAAAAGCATAGAGGATTCCGAAAACAGAATATCTGAAATAGATGAAGAAATAAATCTTCCTGAAAATGCAACTAATGCTGTCAAACTAACCGAATTATCAGCTGAGAAAGAAAGTCTTGAAGAAAGCCTGCTTTCCATGTATGAAAAATGGGAAGAGCTTAGCAACCTATAATATTCAAAATTCATAATTGATGGCACCACATGTAAAAAGCCCTGAAAACAAATTGTTTTCAGGGCTTTTTAGCATAAACATACTGACTATTCCGCATTTATAATTTCAATTGAATAAAGTGGTCCGTCCAGGAAGGAAAGAGATACACATTATTATGAAAATAAAGTTATTTTATCAAGCTATATTTAGTTGCAATTCATGCAACCAACAGTGGCAACGCGCCGTATTTTCGTATTTTTACACAATTTTAAAGTCATTAGATTATTACTCTTCCTTTATATTCATTACATCATGAAAGTATTCCTCGTTTAAAACTTCCGGGTTGGAATATGTATATCCGTAAATTGCAAATATATCTCCATTTTTCATATCCGCATATGCATGAAAATTATAATTATAGATTTTCTCCTCACCTGAGACCTGTAAAACAGAATATGTATAATAATGGAAGGTAACATCGTTAATCTCTGTTTCACCCTCAGAAATTATACTTGAAATACCTGCTGATTTATGACTTTCTGCCATGTCTTCGGCGGTTAACCATGAATAATTTATAACGGAAAGATTAATATATACATCTTCTTCATCAGAATAATATGTTTTTCCTGATATATTATCTGAAATAAGATAATAGGTTTCCGGCAGATTATATGAAACCATAAAGTCTTCGCCTTCCAGGGTATCTTCTAAAATATATGAATCTTCTTTATTTTCTGATTGAAGCGGCGTTTCTTCTTTCCAGTAAGATCCTGTCTCATCATCAGGCTCGTCTGTCTGTTTTGCACTGCACATAATAGGATTAATTATATCCATGGCTTCATCATAAAGCTTTTCTCTCTCAGCCTCGCCGAGCCCTGCCATATCGACACCATCATATCTTACGGAAACAAAAAATCTTCTGCCATCATCAGCAGGTGTCATCAGTAAATAAAAGTATGATGTTTCATAATCTGAGCCTCTTTCATTTTCCAGACTTACAATATACCTGATATACTCACGCCCGTCTACTACTATTTTCTCAGGCTCAAGCTCCATATTATATCCGGCAGCCGTTATATTTTTTACTTTTTCATCCCTGTTATCCCAGAAATAATCCGTAGTTTCATCATCAACATCTATCTGAATTAGATATTCATCACACTGCCTTATATTAAGACACCCGCTCTCATGAACAATAACGGTACCTTTTTGTTTAACAGAAAGCTTCATTCCTTTAAATACAATATCCCATGTATTTTCATTGCGGTTTTCGGCTCCCTGAGACTCATTCTGTACCCCGTTATTCTGAGTGTCATTATGAATTCCAGAGGTATAATTATCATTAAGAGTTTCATCAGACAACTTATTCTGGGATGAATCGAATGAAATCACACCCATAAACCAAAGTGCCGAAAAAACGGTCAATACAAAAACACAAACCAGTAAAATCAAAAAAGCCCTAGTTTTCCACTTCTTCAAGACTCTCTCCACCTTCCTCTTCCAGAATGATTTGCCATTTATCTTCCTTTTTCATTCGCATTATTTCCAAACCGGTAAGAATAATCAGAATAAGGAATATAAGCACTAATATTCCCGGAACTATAATCGTCGTAACATGATAATTTATGTATAGATTATCATTATTTGTACCCGTATAACATTCTATGTAATCTCCGTCCCTTATTCCTGAAATATCTGTCCAGACGGTCTTCATAATCTTTCTTCCATTATCGTCATAATAACAAAGGTCCGCCTTAGTATACTGCCGGTATACCTTTTCGACTCTTGCATTTTCAATATAATCATCATTACTGCTCCATGCATTTCTAAAAATCAGTGTAAGGAAAACAGTAAAGCAGAAAAGAAACAGTATTCCTGATATGATAAATACTGTCTTTAAGCGTATCCTGCTGTGTCTGCCACGCATATTTTTAATATGCAGAATATTATTTGCCGAGTGTGCCTTCTTCATTTCTAAATCTACATCATCAGAATTCTCGGACTCACTCTCATTTTTTCCATGTACAAGCTCATCAAGGCTTATGTCAAATATACCACATATGCATAAAAGCTTATCCAAATCGGGGTACGCCTTGTCAAGCTCCCATTTTGACACAGCCTGTCTGCTCACACCGATTTTCTCTGCAAATTCCTCCTGGCTGAGCTTTAATGCCTTTCTGTATTCTGAAATTCTTGCACCTATAAGAAGCATGATAATTCACCTACCGTTATCAATTTGTTTATTTTATTTACAATAAATATCTGCTTTTTATTAAACAATTATAGCAAAATATATTTTTTATGTATACAGATAAAAATATTTTAAATATATAGACTTAACTAATTTTATAATATATAATTAGTTAAGTCTATATATTAATATTATTTAGAGGTAAAAAATGAATAAATTTATGGTTGTACCAAATACACTAAAACAACAGGAAGAGAAAATTCTTGATATTCATCAAATTATCATACCCAATGTGATAAATGAAGTAAAAAACATATATCACGACTTAAGTCTAAATTCTATAGATTTGGACAATCATTTCAGAAGTATTAACGAGAAACTCACAAAAGCAAATAAAGAAATCAAACAGCTAGGAGATACAATAATTGAAATTGCAATGTTGTATGAGCATACAGATTCTGAAATAACTATTACTAATGGGGAACTATGCAAAAATGAAGATAATGAAGATATTCCCCTTGCATGTCCTACAGATGCAACACCCTCTGAAGACTATGTTTCGCCAGAAGATTATGTTGCTACAATAGAATACAGCTATAGTGAAGATAACATACGCGTTCCTATGTGTTCTGAATTTCTTTATAAAGAATACTGTATGGAAATGGCAAAAAGAATAATGAACGAACATGGAGATGGCAAAGAATGTAACAATATGGGTACAAGAAGAATAGCAAAAGAAATATATGCACATGCTTTAGGTTATTATGCTGCTTCTGCTTTACAGAGTTTTGGATTTAATAGCGAATTAATTCAAGGAATTATTGAATGCGGTGAAATTGCTGATGTCGGAAAAGGCGACAGATTAGAAATATTTTATAATGTTATTTGGTATTGGATGGAGCCATTTGATATAGGTCCCACATATTTCTAGGAGGTAATTAATATTGAAAGAACATTTTAAAAAAATATTAACATGTATTTTGATAATTTTAGGAATATATTTTTTAATAGCCTGTATAAGAGCAGGAATTGGACTTGTTAATATCTACGAAGGAAAAATTCCGATATATTTTAGTGTTTTCCCCTATGTCATAGGATTGTATTTCATAATCCTTGCGCTTATTGCAATGCATAAGAACTCAAATAAAAAAATAGATACAGTTTTACTATCTATATTTGCAGCTATTATATTAGCATTAATAATTGCAGAAATAGCCAGTATTCCTAAAGATTATGGAAGAGGAGTAATCATATTATATATTTTTCCTCATATTATTGAATTGCTTATAACAATTATTACTTATATTATTATAAGAAAAAAGAAAAAAAATATCAAAAATTAAAAAGTCTGTCCTATTCCTACAAAAATTCAAGTATATTATAATATTTTTGTATTGAGCAGATTCATTCGATACAGGTCCGACATATTTCTAGGAGGTATTAATATTGAAAGAACATTTCAAAAAAATATTAACATGTCTTTTGATAGTTTTAGGAATATATATTTTAATATCTGGTATAAAAGCAGGAATTGGCATTACTAGAACTTACGAGGGAAAGATTCCGATATGGTTTTGTGTTTTCCCCTACCTCATAGGATTGTATTTAATAATCCTTGCGCTTATTGCAATGCACAAAAACTCAAATAAAAAAATCGATACCATTTTACTATCCATATTTGCAACTATTATAATAGCATCAGGAGTTGCAGAAATAGCTAACATTCCTAAAAATTATAATAGCGGAATATTTACATTTTGTATTTTGCCTCATATTATTGAATTGCTTATAACAATTATTACTTATATTGTTATAAGAAAAAAGAAAAAAAACATCAAAAATCAAAAAGAGATTATCGGATAATACTTTTTTAATCTCCTACACCTAAGAAAAAGGCTGTTCTCGTTAAATGAAGTACTTTACTAATTTATTTTCCTTAAAACAGTACCAACAAAAATTTGCTATTTTCATTAGGAAAAGCCTTTTTTATAATATAAAAAACGATGGAAGCTTTTAATTATCATCTTCCATCGTTTTTCGTAGCAGGGGATGAGAGAATCGAACTCCCGCCAAAGGTTTTGGAGACCCCTATCATACCATTTGACCAATCCCCTATATACATGGCTTTTCAAAGCACAAAGTATATTATACAGACTTTTTTAAAATTGTCAAGATTTATTTTAATAACAGCTCCGTACGTTTTCTAAAAGGTCTCCAAGTTTATTATTCTATAAAACTATTTATTGCTTTTTCGTTGCATATGTACGGTTATACATATCTAAAAATTTAGCAAAATTGCTTTCCTGATAAGGTATTAATTTTTCCTTTACGTTTGCCATTAATTCCAATTTGGAATCGATACCGGCTATTTTAATTTTTATCTTCTTTACCTTAGAATTGAATATATTGAAATTCTTCACAACCACGCTCTCTAAATTTTCGTTTGGTATATAGGTAAAACTGTCCATCTGAGGATGCATCTTAGACGGATTAAGAGTCACCAATTTTCCCTGGCACTTTAATGGAATAATACCGACTCCGAAATCGGTCCAGTTGATTAAATATCCATCAAATTTTTCCAAAATACTAACATTGCCTGAATTAGCCGACATAACTGCACTTGCAATGGCTCCTCCTATTAATCCTGCTCCACCAATAGCTCCTCCTATTACACCGGCTTTCATTCCTTCCGCTGTTGTATCCTTGTAACAGATAAAATAGCAGTTTTCATTGCCCATACAGTTTACACTTCTAAATAAATAAACTATCTTGTCTAATGAATTAAATTCTTCCATATCAGATAACTCCTTTTTAATATAATTTTATTAAATGTTAAATTATGCAATGCATTAGATGATGCAATTTAATCAACATTTGAATATATGTACGTTAAAATTTACATCATCTGCCTTTAAGTTTGTACATGGCACGGTATGATAATAAGAAAAATACCGTAATATTTCAAGCTATATTCAGTTGCGAAAGCAGCAACCAATAGTAGCAACACCTTAATACACCACGTCGACTGGTGTCTCCGTGTCCGTTTTCGCATTATGCCGGATTGCGCTTGCGTAATCCGTCGCAATGCTCATTTTACCATGTCGCCTGTCGGCTCCATGTGTTTTTCGCATTATGCCGGATTCCGCAAGCGCAATCCGTCGCAATGCTCATTTTACCATATATGCAAAAAAAGAACATCTTAATGATGTTCTTTTTTCTTGATACCTTATTTATGAAGTATACCTTCAAAACCTCATACAGAAATAATCCTGCCAAATATCTCTCAAACTCTTTCCCGTTTCTTCATAACCCTTTCCTTGGTTAAGCCCTCGACCTATTAGTACATGTCAGCTAAGTACGTTGCCGTACTTACACCTCATGCCTATCTA
>CALWPY010000007.1 GCA_944383545.1 uncultured Lachnospiraceae bacterium
GTATATGTGGTTACACTTCCCTCTGTTATCTCGCAGAGTACCATTGTCAGACTTCCCGTTATGTCATTTACATACTCCGTTCTTACGGAATCAACCGTCTTTGCCGTTCTGTTACCCATGCTGTCATATTCATATGTGGTTACGGTTTTTTCTCCGTCCTTTGTCACTGTTACGGAAACAAGTCTTCCTTCGTCGTTATAAGCATATTCTGTGCTTTCGTAAGAGCCTGATACACTTATCAGATTTCCGTTTGAATCATATGTATAAGTAAGTGTATCATTCGGTCTCTTTTCGCTGATTAACTGGTTTAAGCAGTTATACTCATAATAAGTTGTGCCGAGTATTAACTCACATTCATCATCTAAAAGTGAGGTCTGGACAATAGGCATGTTGTCTTCTTCAGATTCTAAGTCGATTTCTATATCTGAATTATCGGCTGTCTCCTGTTCTGCTTCTCCTGTCTGGCTGTTATCATGTACATTTTCCTCTGAAGCATCTGTTACAGTAGCGGTGTCAGCATCCGTAGGAGTAGCCGTTGCATACCCTGAAGCTTCTCCTGCTTCACTGCTATTACTTTCTGCCCCTGTACTGTCTGTACTGTTTTCAGAAGCATTTTCTGCTCCCGCACTGTCCGTACTGTTTTCAGAAGCATTCTCATCTGCACCATAAGTCTCTGTTGTCTCTGGTACCTCTGTTTCTTCTGCCTCACCTTCTTTATACTCCGTATATTTTGATATCCTGTTTCCAAGTTTATCATATGTATAAATGTTTACAAGCTCTTCTCCGTTTTCTCCGCTTACTCTCTCTTTTACCAGTCTTCCTAAGATGTCATACTCATATGCCTTATCTGTTACATAGCCGTTTACTTCTTCATGTATGGCTGTTCTTAAGCCTGCTTCATTTAAGGTATAGCTGTATACGGCTGTCTTTTCTCCGTCTCTTCCTACAGTTTCCTGCTGTATCAGCCTGTTGCAGGTATCATAGGTATATACGGTGGTAAAGAGTTCTCCTTCTTTTGTTATGATTTTCTTTTCCTTAAGGTTTCCGCAGGCATCATAAGTATATTCCGTCCTGTTTCCGTCCTTATCTTCTGCACCGGTCAGTCTTCCGAGAATATCATATGAATAGTCTGTGCTTCCGTATTCTGTATATATTTCCTCTGTCTGTCCGAGTTCATTATATACATATCCTGTGATTTTTCCTCCGCAGTCTGTCTCTTTTATTCTTCCGCATAAATCATAGATGTACTTTACATCTCCTGCCTGAATCAGCCTTCCTTTTTCATCGTATGTATACTCGGTTACTGTACTTCCGCATACGGTTTTTACAAGTCTTCCCACGCTGTCATAGAAATACTCAGTCTGAATGTTTCCGTAGTCCGTATATCCGGTCAGTCTTCCTGCTTCATCATAGGTAAAGCTGCATGACATTCCCGCCGCATTGGTTGTCTTTACAAGCTGTCCGCAGGCGTCATATTCATAACGGACTGTATTATTTTCAGGGTCTGAAACGCTTGCAAGGTTTCCTGCCTCATCGTAGGTATAGCTGTAGGTACTTCCTTCGGCATCAGTTACGGAGGTCAGCCTGTTGCAGAGGTCATAGGTATATTTTGTCCTGGATCCGCTTACATCCTTCTGGGATGTTATTCTGTCCCTTGCGTCATATTCGGCTGTTACACATCCGCCGTCAGGATATGTGGTCTTTATCAGGTTTCCGTTTGCGTCGTATTCATAACGGGTCACGTTTCCGTTTGCATCGGTAAAGGCTGTAAGCCTTGAATATGTATCATACTCATAATAACTTACGTTTCCCAGTCCGTCAGTTACGGAAATGTTTCTTCCCAGGCTGTCATACTCATATGTGGTAACGGCACCCGTAATCTGTGTATGTGTCTTTACGTTTCCTGTCTCATCATATGTGTAGCTCTCGCTTGTTCCATCCGCGTATGTTATTTTTTCCGTCCTGTTAAGTCTGTCATACTTTATTTCAGCTTTAAGCCCATATCTGTCTGTTATTTCCGTGCAGTTTCCCTCTGCATCATAGGTAAAGGCTTCGCTTGTTCCGTCCGCATACAGGATTTTTACCAGACGGTTTAATGTGTCATATTCATAAAGTGTCTGTACTCCCGTCTCGTCCGTACTGCTTATCAGATTTCCTGCAATATCATAACTGTAGTATATCACGGAATTCATGTTGTCGACAGTCTGTATGACGTTTCCTGATGCGTCATATGAGTAGTAAGCTGTGTATTCTCTGCCTGATATTTCCCTTGATGATGATATGCACCTTCCGTATTCATCGTATGTGTAGCTTACCGTCTCTCCTTCACCGTTTGATATTGTTACAGGCTTTCCGTCGCTGTTATAGGTTACGGTTTCATATACTCCTATTTCATCGGTTATGCCTGTTAGATTCCCCCTTGTATCATATGTATATTCTGTCTCATTTCCGTTTCCGTCCGTTAATTTTACAATTCTGTTATACCTGTCATAGTCTGTTGCCATAACCCGAAGGTTTTCTGCGGTTACGGATGTTATGTAATTAGACTGATTGTAACTGTTCTTTACAGAATCTCCATTTGGTGATATGACCTCCGTTAAATTTCCGTAAGCGTCATAGGTATAGCCCGTTACGTTGCCATTTGCATCGGTTTTCTTTATGCAGTTGTCATTAGCGTCATATTCATAGCTTATTGAATTTCCGTAAGGGTCTGTCTCCTTAATTACATTTCCTCTTGTGTCATACACATATACGGTTGAATAGCCTCTTCTGTCTGTAATTACCTCTGTCCGTCCTTCTATGTCGTGGCTGTATTCTGTAACATTTCCTTCCGCATCGGTTATGCTTATTAAACGTCCTTCATCATCATAGCTTAAAACGGCTGCCACTATGCCTGTTTCGTTTATCATTTCGACCATGTTGTGGCTTTCGTCATAGGTAAATCCGGCTGTTTTTTCTGCGTAGTCAGTTACCATGACAAGGTCTCCTGCCTCATCGTAGGTGTATTTTATGGTCCTTCCGTCGCTTCCCTTTATTTCTGTTATATTGTCATTTTCATTTCTTACAAATGTTATGCTCTTTCCGTCGGAATGTTCTATCCCATCTTCCGTTATGGTGATTTTATTTCCCTCAACATCCTTTATTTCCCTTATTCCGTCAGTGAGTGTAAATACATATTCAGTTCCGTCAGCCCTTACCAGCCTGAATTTCTGTGGATTAAACGGCTCAAGGGTACTTTCATCAAGCACAACTCCGTCGACATATATAAGCCCTGTGGTGTCTGCATCCATTACATAAAGTTCTGAGGAGCTGTCACCTTCCGCTGAGAAAGATGCAGTTATTCCGAATTCTATCGGATAAAAATTCTGACTTGAAGGACTGAACTTAAGGCTGAATTTTTCTGTCTCTCCGTTTTCCCATACAACCGTAATTTCATGTCTTTCTGTTTCGGCTAATACATATTTAGCCATTCCGTAGGCTCCACGGTATATATCCTGTGTCCAGCCTTCTCCCATAATACCACTGGAATAAATTTTTCCACCGCTTATTGAAAGATTCCAGCCATATCCGAAATCTCCGTTTTCACTTCTTTTCCTGCTGTCATAGCTTCTTATTACCTCCAGAGATATTCCGTTTGTAACAATGTTTAAATCCTGAAACGATACTGCATAATTTCCTACTTTAAGGTTTCCTTCCACAGTAACCGTTACTTCCGTCATTCTTCTTAATTTTTTTCCGTTTGCAGTAAGTCTTATCTTATACTGTCCGTTTGTAAGCATGGTAGGGTCAAAGCTTCCCAATACTCCGTTTGTAACGGATTCAGTTCCTTCTGCAAATACCATATAGTTTTTTCCATCACTGGAATATGAAAGTGTATAATTTACAAGTCCTTCCTTTCCCACACTTCCTGTTATATCCGTAGGTCCTGTTATCACAGCTCCGTCTAAGTCTATGGAAAGCTCAGCAGAAGGGCATATATCTGCATATGGGTCTTCCTCTTCCGGCTCTTCCGTACTTGGCTTCTCTGTACTCGGCTCCTCCGTACTTGGCTCCTCTGTACTCGGCTCTTCTGTACTTGGCCCCTCTGTACTCGGCTCTTCTGTACTTGGCTCTTCTGTACTTGGCTCCTCTGTATCAGGCTCTTCCGTGCTTGGCTCCTCCGTACTTGGCTCCTCCGTATCAGGCTCTTCCGTACCTACATCAGGTATTTCTTCTACTATTTCCTCATTTTCTATCTCTGTATCAGGAGATACAACAATGGTTTCCGTCACCTCAGACGGGATAATAATTTCTTCTTTTTTAGGATTTACGAATACATAAAGGAAAACATCATGTTCCTTTTCTTCTTTATCTTTAACAGTAATGCTGATTCCATGCACACCTTCGGCGGGCTTTTTGATTAATATGCTGTTTTCATCTATTGATATTTCTTCATATGTCTTATCTGATGTACAGGATATGACTGTATAATCAGAATCCACCACAAGTTCAATATCATCTCCACAATAATATGTTTCCTTGTCAAGGCTTACCTTTATATTTTCCTGTTCTTCATATACGATAAAGCTTATTTCTCTTGAAAGCGTATTTCCGTACTCATTCTCTGCCTCTACATATATGGTATGACTTCCCTCTGTTACATTTTCTATGGTAAATTCCGTTATATCCTCTACACTTAAATTTACACTGTCATACCGCACTATATAACTGTATATTTCAGTATTTATATCGGTACTTACCTTCACCATTTCTCCCGGCTTATATGCAGACTTGTCAAGTGAAATATTAAACATCGGATATTCACCTTTGAAAGTATAATCACCCTCATAAGTCTCTTTCGGGTAAACCTCAACTTCAAGCTCAAAGCTTTGTTCAGCCTGTATTTCTTCGGTGTTTTCATCTTGTATGTATGCCGTTACCTTAACGGTGTGGCTCCCTGCTGTTTCAAATGCTGTTTCAAAAGTATTACCGCTTATCTCCTTTTCCTCACCGTCCAAAAACCATCTGTATTTTATATTTTCAGGTGAAGATGTAAGAGCCGTCGCTCTGTAAACGGTTTCCTTTCCTTCTGTAATTTTTGTAAGTCCGTTAATTACTACCTGTAATCCTGTATCGTTTATTTCCGGTGCAGTATCAGTATTTCCTCTTATCTCTATACTGTCCACTACAGGTGTAAAGCCTGTTTCAGATGCCTTTAATTCGGCATAAACCCTGATATACCTGCCTTCCATACCATTTAAGTTTATCAACCCGTTTTCTGCACCATCCGTACTGTTATCTGCAATTTTTATAAGTTCTTTTTCATATATGTCTTCACTGCTGTCTGACGCTGCCGCATAAAGTATAATTTCAGAATCTTCTACAAGATATTTTTTTGCATTGAGCCACGTCCATGTACAGCCGTCTTCACCACTGTCATATACTGTTTCCCATGTACCGCTTTCCGTACTGTTTTCTCTCGGAAGTATGAAATCGGAAAGGTCGGTAACACACAGCTCCCCGTTTTCGGTATATACAAGCTTACTGTTATACATTATATATGTATCACCTGTAGAGTTACACCTTTCAATATCTACAGGAAGCTCAACTGTTTCGTTTTTCCTTGTGTCCAGTATCCACTCAATTACAGCACTGTTATCTTCACCATAGGTTATCTTATATGGTGCAGTGCTTAATTTATCCTCATCAATATACTCTTTATTATATATAGTAACCTGAAGTAGTACAGTATGCGAGTCACTGTTTTTTATATCTGATATTTCATCCCATTCACATACATATCTGTTCTTTGCTTTTCCGTCTCCGTCATCCCATCTTCCTGACGCATACATATATCCGTAGTTTTGATGTGGATAGAGGCTGAGACCGTCATTTGGCTCTCCTCCGTTCCAGTTTTCATATACATTTGCCTCGCCGTTAATCCATCTCCACTGTCCTTCATTCTCTTCGTCCGTATAACCGAAAGCCGTATAATTTCCGGCATTCTGCGCTCTTATCAGAGAGTTTATGTATGAATTTTCTTCCTGACTTCCTATTACAGCCAGATAACCTCCTATACTTTCACAATATGCTTCTGCTTCCTTCCACGTCAACATATCACCGGACACCATATATGAATGTCCTTGTGAGATATTTATTTCTCCAATGTTTCCTGTTCTTTCATCACTGATATTAAAAACAATGCTTCCACCGAATTTACCTTCGTCCGTAAGTTCACCTGCAAGTTCTGAATTTACTGTTACATTTCCGTTTTCAACAGTATAACTCTGGTTTTTTTCTCCTGCTTCATAACTTCCGGAAATACAAAGGTCCCCTCCTGTATATACAGTGTCTTCAGTTTTTCCTTCTGCAAAATCATCTTCACTGTCATAAAGCTTAATTATCCCCGTTTTTTCCTCTACTACCGGCTCCTCCGTACTTGGCTCTTCTGTATCTGGCTCCTCCGTAACCGGCTCTTCTGTGCTTGTCTCCTCCTTATCACCTATCAGGGAGTTATAGCTGTCTCCCTCTGTTATATTAATTTCGCTTCCGCTAAATATTATTTCCTCTGCATATATTCTTCCTGTTAAATTAAATTTATTTACATTTATACTTACTTTTCCTGAAGGTGCATATATAAGTCCCTCCAGATTAATTTCATTTCCGCTTATTGTTATGTCTCCGGATTTTGAATATATAATGTTTGTTTCATTACCGTTTCCTGACTGATAACCATTGGTATTAATTGTAATGTTATTTTCAGCCTTTATGATTCCGCTTCCTGTGATATATGTACAGCCTGCATTAATATCACTGTCCGATATAAGATTTCCTGACAGACTTATGGTATTATTATATATACTTATATAATTTTCTGCTTCCTCATCACTTATCGCCGCATCTATTTTATCTGATATATCAGGCATTTCAATTTTTACCTGATTTTCATTTCTTTCTCCGAGACTTATTCTCCATCCGTAAGCCTCTATACTGCCTGCTGCATATAATTCTCCCGGTATTGTTATTTCAGACCCAGACAGTTTTATATTTCCGGCAGAATATAAATTTCCTGTTATTTTCCCCTTGTAACAATTTAATGTATAATCCTTTTCAGAAGAAAACAGTGAATACGACAGCTCGTCCGTATCTGTCGGTTTTTCACTGTTCTGATAATTTAAAATTTGAGTATTTGTAAATGCTTCTGCATTTGCAGGAAAAGCATCCGTTATAACTATTGAAATAAGCAAAATGTATGCAATAATTCTATTAATATTGATTCTCTTATGTGTTCCTGGTTGTTTTTCTCTCATAAATACCCCCGTTTTAAATGTAAATCATTATTTTTTAAGTCGCTCGTGCTGTAAAAAAACCTCATATATGAATTTACATATATGAGGTTTTTATATTAGTTATTATAATTTCATATTACTTATTATAATTTCATATTACTTATTATAATTTACAATCTTTCCGAAGTCTGCCTTTAATGAAGCTCCTCCCACAAGACCTCCGTCAATGTCAGGCTTTGCCATAAGCTCTGCAGCATTACCTGCATTCATGGAGCCGCCGTACTGGATACGAACAGCCTCTGCCGTAGCATCGTCATACATTTCGGCAATGCAGTCACGAATAGCCTTGCATACTTCCTGTGCCTGGTCTGATGTAGCGGTCTTTCCCGTACCAATAGCCCAGATAGGCTCATATGCAATGACAAGCTTCTTAACCTGGTCTGCAGTTACGTCCTTTAAGTCACTCTTAATCTGCATACGGATAAAGTCAATGGTTATACCCATTTCTCTCTGCTCAAGCGATTCACCACAGCAAAGAATAGGTGTAAGACCTGCTTCAAATGCCTTTTTAACCTTCTTATTTAATACGCAGTCACATTCCTTAAAGTAATCACGACGCTCTGAATGGCCTATGATAACATACTTTACGCCTGCATCTACGAGCATTGCAGCAGAAATCTCTCCCGTGTAAGCTCCCTTATCCTCATAGTACATATTTTCAGCACCAACCTGTACATTAGTGCCTTTTACTGCTTCTACTACAGGAATAATGTCAATGGCAGGAACACAATAAACTACATCAACTTCATCATTTACAACGAGTGGCTTTAATTCCTCACATAATTTAACAGCCTCGCTTGGAGTCATGTTCATCTTCCAGTTTCCTGCTATAATCTTTCTTCTTGACATGATCAAAAATCTCCTTATTAAATTTATTTATCGTTTGCTGCTGCTACTCCTGGAAGCTCCTTACCTTCAAGGAATTCAAGAGAAGCACCGCCGCCTGTTGAGATATGAGTCATCTTATCACCAAATCCAAGTTGGTTAACTGCAGCCGCAGAATCTCCGCCACCGATAATGGTTGTTGCTTCTGTCTCGGCAAGTGCCTTAGCTACTGCAATAGTACCTGCTGCAAGTGTAGGATTTTCAAATACTCCCATAGGTCCGTTCCAAACAACTGTCTTAGCTGACTTAACAGCATCTGCAAATAACTCAGCAGTCTTTGTACCGATGTCAAGACCTTCCATATCAGCAGGAATTGCATCAGCAGGAACAACTTCTACATCAATAGGTGCGTCGATAGGATTTGGGAACTCTTTTGCTATTGTTGTATCGATAGGAAGAAGGAGCTTCTTTCCGAGCTTTTCAGCCTTCTCCATCATTTCCTTACAGTAGTCAATCTTTGTATCATCTACAAGAGACTTTCCTACTTCCTTACCCTGAGCCTTAAGGAATGTATAAGCCATACCACCACCGATGATAAGGGTATCACACTTCTCAAGAAGGTTTGAAATAACATTAAGCTTGTCAGCAACCTTTGCACCGCCAAGGATTGCTACGAAAGGTCTTACAGGATTATTTACAGCGTTTCCAAGGAAATCAATTTCCTTCTGCATTAAATATCCTACAACTGCTGTGTCAACATACTGTGTAACACCTACGTTTGAGCAATGAGCTCTGTGAGCAGTACCGAATGCATCATTTACATAAACATCGCAGAGGCTTGCAAGCTCTTTGCTGAAAGCTTCTCCGTTCTTTGTCTCTTCTGCTCTGTAACGTGTATTTTCAAGAAGAACTACATCTCCGTCTTTCATAGCCTCTACAGCCGCCTTAGCATTAGGGCCTACTACTTCAGGGTCTGCTGCAAATTTTACTTCCTGTCCGAGAAGCTCTGAAAGTCTTACTGCAACAGGTGCAAGTGAAAGCTCAGGCTTTGGCTCTCCCTTTGGCTTTCCTAAATGTGAGCAAAGGATAACCTTTCCTCCGTCAGCAATTAACTTTTTAATTGTAGGAAGTGCTGCTACAAGTCTGTTCTCATCAGTAATTTTTCCTTCCTTTAAAGGTACGTTAAAATCGCATCTTACAAGAACTCTTAAGCCTTTTACATTAATATCATCAACTGATTTTTTATTAAGCATTATTTTATGCTCCTTTCATTAATATACATTAAACTAACACCAGACGGATGCTGGCCTTTTGACACTGGTGCTATAAAATAAAGGTCCGGTCCTAATAAGACCGGACCTTTTTAGGTCTTTACTAAAGCGGTATTTGGACGCGGCACATTATAGTCGCTTCGCGAGGTGCCGCGGTTGGCCCCCTTCCCTTCGGTCGGCGGCATTAATTAACCTAATTCAGCGAAATACTTGATTGTTCTAACCATCTGGCTTGTGTATGAATTCTCATTGTCATACCATGAAACAACCTGTACTTCATAAAGGTCATCAGCGATTGGAGCAACCATTGTCTGTGTTGCATCGAAGAGTGAGCCATAAGTCATACCAACGATATCTGAAGAAACAATCTGCTCCTCATTGTAGCCATATGACTCTGAAGCAGCAGCCTTCATAGCAGCGTTGATTCCTTCCTTAGTTACGTTCTCACCCTTAACTACTGCTGTTAAGATTGTTGTTGAGCCTGTTGGTACAGGAACTCTCTGTGCAGAGCCGATGAGCTTTCCGTTTAACTCAGGAATAACAAGTCCGATTGCCTTTGCAGCTCCTGTTGAGTTAGGAACGATATTAACTGCAGCAGCACGAGCTCTTCTTAAGTCACCCTTTCTATGTGGTCCGTCGAGTACCATCTGGTCTCCTGTGTATGCATGGATTGTTGACATGATACCTGACTGGATTGGTGCATAATCATTAAGTGCCTTAGCCATAGGTGCAAGGCAGTTTGTTGTACATGAAGCTGCTGAAATAATCTTGTCATCAGGTGTTAATGTATTTTCATTTACGCTGAATACTATAGTAGGAAGATCATTTCCTGCAGGAGCGGAAATAACTACCTTCTTAGCACCTGCATCGATATGAGCCTGTGACTTAGCCTTTGAAACATAGAAGCCTGTACACTCAAGAACAACGTCTACGTCAAGTTCTCCCCAAGGAAGCTCAGCTGCATTAGCCATTGCATAAATCTTTAAAGTCTTTCCACATACAGTGATTGTACCTGCTTCATCATCTGCTGAAACCTGGTCTGCATACTTGTACTTACCCTGTGATGAATCGTACTTTAATAAGTGAGCAAGCATAGAAGGCTTTGTAAGGTCGTTAATTGCTACAACCTCATATCCCTCTGCATCAAACATCTGTCTGAATGCAAGACGTCCGATACGTCCAAATCCATTAATTGCTACTTTTACTGCCATTTTTAATTCCTCCTGAATTTTGAATTAATTTATATATACTGTTTTTACACAGCAATGACCTGAAAATATAATAACTTTTTTCGTGTTAAAATTCAAGCCTAAAAGTTTATTTTTACTAATTTTTTCCTCATTTTATACTTTTATACAACATTTAGCTTAACAAACGCCCGGTATTTATGCTAAAATTTCTCTTGTAAACAGACATATCATGAAAAAGCAGATTAAAAAGGAGACAAAGTAACATGATTCCAGATTATCATCTTCATTCATCTTATTCTGATGACTCAGAAGCAGATATATATGATATGGTAAAGTCGGCTCAGGAAAAGGGACTCACATCATTCTGTATAACAGACCATTATGACAGAGACTACCCCGCCCACTATCCTGATGATTTTATTTTTGACCTTGACACCAAATCTTATATGATGGACATGCTTAAAATAAAGAAAGAGCTTGAGCCGACGTTTGACATGCGTATAGGTATAGAGCTCGGAGTCATGCCTTCTACTGCCGAAGGCTTAAACAGCTTCACAAGCGAACATCCGGGTATTGATTTTGTTATCGCTTCTACACATATTGTTGACAATGAAGACCCGTATTATCCGTATTTTTACGAAGGGCGCTCCGAAAAAGAAGCTTATGGCAGATATTTTGAAACCATGCTTTTAAATGTTTCAAAATTTGACGATTTCAGCGTATATGGACATTTAGATTACTGTGTAAGGTATGGTCCTAATAAAAATAAATACTTTGACATAAATGATTACAAGGAGATATTTGAGGCCGCTTTTAAAATAATAATTCCTAAAGGAAAGGGAATTGAGATAAATACAGGCAGTCTTTACAGAGGTCTGGATGTACCACATCCGCATAAAGACATTCTGAAACTTTATAAAGAAATGGGTGGAGAAATCCTCACCTTCGGAAGTGACGCACATTCACCGGAGCATATTGCATATGACTTTTCCAATGCTGCCCTTCTAGCAAAATCACTCGGCTTTAAATATTACTGCACATACAATAAGCTTGTACCTGAATTTCATGAAATACCTTAAAAATATATCGGCTCATTCAGTATTAATACTGTATGAGCCGTTTATTTTACACTTGTTTTCTTTTTAAAATCATATCTTCATATAAAGGCGACATACTTCTCAGCTTTTCAACTATATCCTTCAGACAGTCTATCGTATAATCAATTTCCTCTTTTGTATTTTCTTCTCCGAGAGTAAGCCTTAATGAGCCATGACATATATCATCCGGAAGTCCCATTGCTTTAAGAACATGGGACGGGTCAAGCGAGCCCGATGTACACGCTGAGCCACTTGAAGCACATATTCCGTTCATATCAAGCATTATAAGAAGTGATTCACCTTCTACAAACTGAAAGCTGAAATTTGCATTATTTGGAAGTCTTTTAAATCTGTGTCCGTTTAATCTTACATAGGGAATTTCAGAAAGTACTCTGTCAATAAGACGGTCTCTTAACTCTGTTTCTTTCTTTATTCTTTCTTCCATATTTTCCATTGCAAGCTCAGCAGCCTTTCCCATTCCGATAATTCCCGGTACATTTTCCGTACCTGCTCTTTTTCCTTTTTCCTGATGTCCTCCATGAATAAAGCTTCCTATCTCTATTCCCTCTTTTATATATAAAAAGCCTATCCCCTTAGGTCCGTTAAACTTATGACCGCTCGCACTCAGCATATCAATCTTCATTGCTTTCACGTCTATGGGAATCTGTCCATATGCCTGTACTGCATCGGTATGAAAAATAATATTATGTTTTTCTGCAATTTTACCGATTTCTTTAACAGGCTGAATAGTCCCTATTTCATTGTTTGCAAACATAACTGATATAAGAATTGTTCTGTCAGTAATTGCACTTTCCAAATCAGCAATACTTATCATACCGTTTTCATCTACAGGCAGATAAGTCACCTCAACACCCTCCCTTTCCAGAAACTTACATGTATTTAAAACCGCATGATGTTCTATCTGTGTTGTTATTACATGATTACCTTTCTTCCTTAATGCTCTTACGGTCTCCTTAACAGCCCAGTTATCCGCTTCAGAGCCTCCCGCCGTAAAATAAATATCTTCCGGGTTTGCATTTATTAAATCTGCCACCGATATTCTTGCCCTGTTAATTGCTTCTTTATTATTTGATGCAAATTCATATATACTCGACGGATTACCAAATTTTTCATTAAAATAAGGAATCATTTCCGACATTACTGCTGGACTTACGGCAGTTGTAGCAGCATGGTCCAGATATATTAAATCTTTCATTTTTTACTCCTTCCATTATTTTTTCAGCTAAACGGCCGTAAAGCATAAGTCATATTAAGCAAAACGCATAATATAATAAAAACAAAGAACTTTTTAAGGTAAAAAAATTGTCAAAAAGCGGAATTATTAAGGGTACCCTCATTCTTACAGCCGCAGGCATCATAGTAAAGCTCATAGGATTCTATAATAGAATATTCCTTACCCGCCTGATTGGTGTTGCCGAACTTGGAGTTTATCAGCTTATATATCCGATATATCTTCTTGCCTTTGCCATATGCTGTCATGGCACCCAGACGGCACTTACCAAGCTTGTCTCACATTATTTCGGAACGGGCAAATTTTGTCATGCCAAAAGAGCTCTTCAGATTGCCTCATTTTACTGTCTGGCACTCAGTATACTTATAGGCTTATTGGTGTTTTATAATGCTGACTGGCTTGCTGTTAATATACTTAAAAATTCAGACTGCACCCTGCTTATAAAAATAATGGCTCCTGCCATACCCTTTGTATCCTTTAAGGGCTGCTTAAACGGATATTTTCTGGGTGTTCAGAAGCCTCAGTATAATGCAATTTCTCTTGTTTTTGAGCAGGTAGTCCGACTTGCTGTTACAATTCTTCTTTCATATACACTTTCAGAACAGTTTATTGATGCAACACTTGCTACCATTACCCTTACTGCAGGAGAAGCCTGTGCCTGCATAGTATCTGTAATAATATACTTTATTTCCGAGAAAAATATTTGTTTTACCGGATTTAAAGATTCGTTTCAGGTTGCCGGAAAACTCTTTAAAGATGCCGTTCCACTTACCGTTAATAAAACTGCTCTTACACTGCTTTCCAGTCTTGAGGCAGTTATGATGCCATCCATGCTGTTTATTTATTACAGGGATAATACAAGGGCAATGGAAGTATTCGGTATGGTTACGGGAGTTGTAATGCCGTTTCTTCTCTTTCCTGCCACAATTACAAATTCACTTTCCACGGTACTTCTTCCTGAAGTTTCATATGCAAAGGCAAAGGGTAACAAAAATGCCATGAAAAAAGCCTACAAAGGAAGTCTGTATTTCTGCCTTTTTATGGGCATTGCGGCCTTTTTAGGATTTCTGGTTTTGGGAGAATTCTTAGGAAGTTTTATATTTGACAGTCACGAATCCGGAATCATGCTCCGTAACACGGCCTTCTTATGTCCTTTAATGTATGTGTCCACAACAATGTCATCTATATTAAACGGAATGGATATGGTAGTGAGTAATCTTATATATCATATAATTTCAATAATCATACGTATAGTCTTTATTATCTTTTTAGTACCTTACTACGGAATATCCGCATATACTTTTGGAATTTTTATAAGCTACTGTATTCTTACCGCCTGCATACTTATCAGTATCAGCAGAAAACTAAAATAGGTTTAAATGTATTAATTAAAAAAGGGAAGCGAATTTTAACGCTTCCCTTTTTTATTACAATACATACGGAGTTACCTGATATACATAGTAATTAAGCCAATTCGTATAGAGCGTGTTTGCATGACACCTCCATGACTTTATCGGCGCTTCTTCAGGATTATCATCAGGATAATAATTTACCGGAATTTCAGGATTTAATCCTCTTCCGATATCTCTCTTATATTCCTGGTCAAGAGTAAGTGTATCATACTCAGGATGACCTGTTACAAATATATTTTTACCTCCGTCTCCTATTATGAGATAAGGACCTGTAATCTTAGACTCCGATACAATTTCAAGTCTCGGATTGTTTACAATAGACTCCTTATCTACTCCGGTATATCTGGAATGAGGCACAAGGAAGGAATCATCAAAACCTCTTACAAGCGGTGTTCTTTTATGAAAGGTATAATGCTTATACACTCCCGAAAGTTTTTTAGGAAGGTCATATTTAGGCACACCGTACCTGTAATATAGTCCTGCCTGCGCTCCCCAGCATATATGTATGGTCGAAGTTACATTTTTTTCCGACCAGTCCATGATATGAGTGAGTTCTTCCCAGTATTCAACTTCTTCAAATTCCATTTTTTCAACAGGTGCTCCTGTAATTATAAGCCCGTCCCATCTTCTGTTTTTTACTGCATCAAAGTCAGAATAAAACCTTTCCAGATGAGCAAGTGACGTATGCTTTGATTCATATGACATTGTTCTTATAAATGTTATATTTACCTGAAGAGGAGTATTTGAAAGGCTTCTGAGTAACTGAAGCTCCGTATCCTCCTTTAATGGCATGAGGTTTAATATAAGTATGTCCAGAGGTCTTATATCCTGACTAAGCGCTCTGTTTTCATCCATTACAAATATATTTTCCTGTTCAAGTATTTTTTTCACAGGTAAGTCATTATCAATTTTTATAGGCATTTTTAATACCCCTTTCTGTTAAGCTTTAAAAAATCCTCTTCCGTGATAATCGGAATGTTAAGACTTTTAGCCTTCTTATTTTTAGATGACTGCGAAGTAATATCATTATTTATAAGGTATGAGGTCTTTCCGGTTACGCTTCCCGTAACCTTTCCTCCTCTTGATTCTATTAATTTTTTAAGCTCATCACGATTGGAAAAGGAATTAAGAGAGCCGGTAATTACAAATGTAAGCCCCTCTAAATCCTGTTCATTTTCTTCCGTATCTATGACAAAGGTTATTTCCTTTAAGAGCTCATTTATCACTTCCATATTCTCTTCATTTGCAAAATATCCTGTCATAGACTGCGCTATAACATCACCAATTCCGTCAATGTCCGTATACTCTTCAGGAAGTGCATTAACTATCCTGTTCCAGTCATAATTAAAATGTCTGCATATTACCTTTGCATTGGAAAATCCCACATTAGGTATTCCCAGACCATATATAAAGCTGTCCATACCTGCATTTCTGGATTTATCCACTGCCTCCATAAGATTTTTATATGACTTTTCACCAAAGCCTTCCATTGCAGTAATTTCTTCGGCATAACGGCTGAGTCTGTATATATCATACAGCTTTTTTATAAATCCTGCATCTATAAATTTTTCCAGTGTAGCTTCAGACATTCCGTCTATATTCATTGCATTTCTTGATACGAAATGTGTAAAAAGCTTAATGTTTTTTGCAGGGCAGCTTTTATTTGGACATACCAATGTTTCCACACCATTATCATTTTTTAAAACAGTACCCTCACCGCACGAAGGGCATTTATTTGGAATTTTCAGATTATTGCTTCTGGTCTTGTTCTCGGAAATCTGCGGAATAATCATATTTGCCTTATATACGGAAACCGTATCACCTATTCCAAGCTCTAAGCTCTTAACTATACTTACGTTATGCAGGCTTGCACGGGAAACCGTAGTTCCCTCCAGGCTTACAGGGTCAAATACGGCTATCGGATTTATAAGACCTGTCCTTGACGGACTCCATTCCACCCTTCTCAATGTTGTATCAGCCTGTTCATCCGCCCATTTAAACGCTATTGAATTTCTTGGAAACTTTGCTGTCCTTCCCAGACTTTTTCCGTATTCCAAATCATCAAACGTAAGCACCAGCCCGTCGGAAGGAAAATCATTATCTGCAATTTTTTCTGCAAATTTCATAACATTTTCTTCTATATTTCCTGCATTTACACGCTTGTACTCCACAATGTCAAAGCCCAAATCCTTTAAAAACAGAAATTCCTTTTCAAATGAATCATCAAATGTAGCATAAAGCTCCCTGTCCTCCGGCTCTGACATGGAAAATGCAAAGAAATGCACATTTCTATTTGCTGTAATTTCATTATTCAGCTGTCTTACAGAGCCACTGCATAAATTTCTGGGATTTTTATACTTTGCATCAACATCTTCTATTTCAGAATTTATCTTTTCAAAATCACTGTATTTGATAACTGCTTCTCCTCTTATTATAAGAGTGCCTTTATAGCTTATGCTTCTGGGAATATTTGCAAATACCTTTGCGTTGTTTGTGATAACTTCTCCCACTTCACCATTCCCTCTTGTGACCGCTTTACTTAACACACCGTCAGAATATGTGAGCACAACAGTAAGTCCGTCCATCTTCCATGAAAGTATTCCGTCTTTATCCTTTAACCAGTCTTTAAGAACATCTGTCTCCTTTGTTTTATCCAGAGAAAGCATAGGCGAAGCGTGAGCTTCCTTAGGCAGTTCACTTAAAATTTCATATCCTACATTTAAAGTCGGACTGTTTGACATTACAAAGCCCGTCTCCTTCTCAAGTAAAAGCAGCTCATCATATAAAGTATCATATTCTAAGTTGCTCATTATTTCCGTGTCTTCCTGATAATAAGCCTTTGATGCTTCATTTAAAAGCTTTACTAATTCCTTTATTCTGTTTGTCTTGTCCATTCTGACACACTCCTGATTTAATTTATTACCTTCCCGCCATATTTCTTAAAGTCTTTTCTTCTTCACGGCTGAGTTCCCGGTATTCACCAGGTTTTAAATTCCCAAGTCTTATGTTCATTACCCTTATTCTCTTTAAAAAGACTACCCTGTACCCAAAATAATCACACATTCGTCTTATCTGCCTGTTTAAACCCTGTGTAAGAATAATTTTAAATGTTCTTTCTCCTGTTTTTGTCACCTTGCATTTTTTTGTCACAACATCATCGAGCGGTACACCGTTTCTCATACCTGAAAGAAATTCTTCCGTAATTTTGTCATTTACTCTTACAACATATTCTTTTTCATGATTATTTACGGATTTTTGTATTGCATTTGAAAGCTCTCCGTCATTTGTAAGAAGGAGAAGCCCCTGGGAATCCTTATCCAGCCTTCCCACATAATTAAGCCTTACAGGATAACTTAATTTGTTGAAAATACTGTCTTTATCAGCCTCAGCCGAAGTACATACAAGTCCCAATGGTTTATTATATGCGATTATTACTTTTTTATCTGTTATTTTAACAGGCTTACCATTATATTCAACTATATCTTTGTCATAAACCTTTTCTCCCGGCTTTGCGGAAATTCCGTTTATTTTTACTCTTCCGGCTTCGATTTCAGAATCGGCTTTCCGTCTTGAGAGAATACCCGCCTCACTAAGATATTTATTTATTCTTATACCTTCCACGAAAGTTACTTCCTCCTGTGTTTTAAAGCATATAAAGACTATATCATCATGCTTTCTTAAATGCAATTAACTATTGTGATTTGATTAAGAAAAGTTATCAATATTAATTAAAATCTTACAAATGGCAGGTCAACCATGCCAAAAAATTTATTATTTTAAATTTAGGGTTGAAATAACTTAATTATTCTTATATAATAATTCCATGGCTTTCATGAGCCTCAAGAATAACTTCAGAGGTATATAGATTATGGATAAGATTGACAAAAGAATTTTAAATTTATTACAGGAAAATGCACGGTATCCGCTGAAATATCTGGCAAGTAAGGTATTTCTTTCATCCCCTGCGGTTTCTGCAAGAATTGAACGTCTTGAAAGAAATGGCATAATTTCAGGTTATCATGCTTCAATCGACCCTATTTCTCTTGGCTTTCATATCACAGCTTTTATACATATGGCTCTTGACCCAAAGCAGAAGCCGGAATTCTATCCTTTTATTGATGCATGTCCTAATGTTTTGGAATGTGACTGTGTTACCGGAGCATATTCAATGCTTATAAAAGTATGCTTTCCAAGTACACTTGAGCTTGACTCATTTATCGGAAAACTTCAGAAGTTTGGAAATACAGAAACACAGATTGTTTTTTCAACTCCTGTTCTTCCGAGAGGCGTTGATATTAATGCCGTTGATAATACAGATGACAATGATTCAGATGACAATGATGACTTTATTGATTAAATAATATAAAAAGCCTCAAAAGGGACACTTCTCATAAGGAAGTGTCCCTTTTGACGTTTGCAGATAATTGCAAAGTACACTTGCTATTTTCTGCAAAGTGTGCTATGCTTATTTCGCAAAGTTAACTTTGCATATGGAGGTGCATTATTTGAAAACAAAAATCAAAGAACTCCGAAAAGAGAAAAAACTATCACAAGAAGAATTGGCGTTAGCCGTAGGGACCACAAGGCAAACAATTACTTCCATTGAAACCGGCAAATATGTAGCGTCTTTGCCTTTGGCATATAAGATATCACATTATTTCGGTTTAACGATTGAAGAAGTTTTTGATTTTTCAGAATAATTAGATTGAGAGGATTGAATGAATATGAAATCGTACAAGAAAACAATTATTACAAGAATAATTCTGTTGTCGGTGTTGGCACTATTTGCAGTTGGGTTTGGAACATATGATGCGTTCTTTGCAACTGCCGAAATAAAATCAAACAATGTTTTTAGCTTTCAATGTGGCTTAACTATTGCATTAGGAACATTGGCACTTGTTTGTATCATTCGATACAGTAAAGCACTGCGAAATAACAAAAAACTTCAAGAGCAGTACATCAAAGAAAATGATGAGCGTATAAAAGCAATAAGGGCTAAAGCAGGTATCCCTATATATTTGGTATTTTCGATTATTATGATTGTAGTTGGTATCATAATAGGTTATTTTAATGAACTGATTTTTATTACTTTAATTGCTACGGCAGCTATTCAATTACTTTTAGCTTGTGCCATTAAGCTGATTTATACAAAGATTTACTAAAAAGACAGTGCAATTTATATTACCTACAAAGAACAAAAAAACGGTATAGCCATAACGACTATACCGCAATTTGTTTAAAGAGCTGCCCTCTTCCCCGACACCTTCCTATATGAATGGGGCGAATCGAGGCTTTTTCTTTTACTGCTGTTCCCATATTTTCTGATAGAATTCATAATATGTTTCATCTTCTTCAAGACATCTTTTTTCATCTTCATAAACAGTTTCATAGAGTTTTTGTATATCTTCATGATATCTTATCTCTTCTATATATGCCTGCGTTTCCGCATCATGTTCTGTATTGTCTATAAGATAACCACTGTCCGTTTTTACCACATAAAATTCCAAAATATCCATCGGAGTGCTTTCCACATTTGCAATCACCGTCCTAAACACAGCATATACTATAAAAGTATCTTCAGTATTTCCTTCTACCGTATAGCAATCCGTATTACTGTATTCCAGTATCATTTCTGCCTTTTTCTGATAAGATGTCATATCATCAAATTCAGAAGGGTCTGTAACAAGTGACTGTAATGTCGCCTGGTCACACTGCTCCAAAGCATCCAGATATGAAATAATAAGCACGTTTATATCCAGATTTTCATTTGTTTCGTATATATACTTGCTGTCCACATCTGCATCATTTCCCGGAACAGGCAGTTTTTTATAAAAAAACATGAAATAAATCACTGCCATAAGAATAAATACAATCCAGCCCGCTATAATAACAGCCTTAAGATTTAATTTCTTATTACCTTTTTCCATATATTTTCTCCTTTGCGTGTGCCCCTTCTTACACGGGTGGGTCGTAAGGGCATCCTCCCATGCTTCACATGGGTCCCTCCTTACGACGTGGGTAGCAAAGCCATCCTAAATTCGAACTTCGTTCGAATGGGCTTCGCGCAGGTCGTAAGGACATCCTCCCATGCTTCACATGGGTCCCTCCTTACGACGTAGGTCATAAGGGCATCCTCCCGCTAGCGGGCCCCTCCTTACGACGTATACTGCACCAGAGAGGAATCGAACCTCCGCACATGGCTCCGGAGGCCATTGCTCTATCCACTGAGCTACTGATGCTCAAATATTTCATCTTTAATTAATATAACTTCAAAAATCTCTTTTTGCAACAAGAACATCCTGTGCCATTTGATTTTTAAGAACTTCTATATTCTCGAACTTCATTTCCTTTCTTATAAAGCCTTCAAATAAAATTTCTGCTTTTTTTCCGTATACATCACAATTAAAATCAAAAATATAGGTTTCCACATTTACAGGCCCGTCTTTTTGAACGGTAGGTTTTTTCCCTACATTTGAAACGCCTGAGTATATTTTTCCGTCAATAATCACCCTCACTTTATAAACACCATTACATGGAAGAATTTTATTTTTATCGGGTGTTATGTTTATTGTAGGATAATTTATCGTTCTCCCAAAATGATTTCCGTGTACTATCTCTCCAGTTATTTTATATTCACGTCCGAGAAAATTATTTACTCTTTCTATATTTCCTTCTGAAAGAAATTCTTTTATTGCGGTAGAGCTTATCACACTGTTTCCGTATCTGAGTTTGTCCATAACCGTAACTTCATACCTATATATTTTACCCAGCTCAATAAGAGTATTTACATCTCCCTGCCGCTTACTTCCAAAATGAAAATCGCTGCCTACCACAATGTGCCTTACACCAAGTCTTTTTACAAGAATATCTTCTACAAATTTTTTTGGTTTTATATCTGCAAATTCCTTTGTAAAACGGCTGTTAATAAGATAATCCACTCTGCATTCATCAAGTATTTCCGCTCTTTCATCATATGTATAAATACTGCTTTTTCCCATGTCTATGGCATATACAGCGCTTGTAAAACCCTGATTTTTAAGTTCAGCAAGCTTATTTATTAAAAGCATATGCCCCCTGTGCAGACCGTCAAATTTCCCTAAAGCCACGGCACAGTTATTTAATTTTAATTCTGCAGTATCATTAATACAAATCATCTATTTCTCCAAAAACATTTTATAAGGCTTATAACATCCGTTTTCTTTGTCATATAAATATAACGCCTTGAATTCATCCCCAAGATAAACTCTTACATATAAACCTTCTTCAAGTTTAGTAAAATCTGTTTTATCCTTTAAAATCAGAAGCTCTTTTTTTAATTTATTTCCATTCAGGAGAGCTTTTTCAAAACCTTCTTTAATATGAGCCTCAGGATAGTCATTAAGAAGACTGTCGGTAGGCAGAATTTTGGTTTCAATCTCTCCCTTGTCCATTAACTCCTGAACTTTATCCAGTGTAAGGCTGTCAGATATATTAAATCCATTTACTTCTCTTCTGGTCAGAGATTTCATTACTGCTCCTGTACCGAGTTTTTCGCCAATGTCACGACACAGGCTTCTTATGTATGTACCTTTTGAACAGTGAACTTTAAACGTCACCTCCGGCAGACTCACATCAAGAATATTAATTGAAAATATGCTTACTTTTCTTGCTTCTCTTTCAATCTCTATGCCTTCCCTTGCATACTCATAGAGCTTTTTCCCATTCTTTTTTATTGCTGAATACATTGGAGGAATCTGCATATAGTCCCCAACAAATGACATAACTGCACTTATAACTTCATCCTCAGAAACATTTATACTGTTTTCGCTTAAAAGATTTCCCGTTATGTCCTCTGTATCCGTAGTTTTACCAAGAAGCATAACAGTTTCATATTCCTTATCGCTACAGGTTAGAAGGTCTGCAAGCTTTGTTGCGTTACCCAGACATACAAGAAGTACTCCTTCTGCAAGAGGGTCAAGCGTACCTGTATGCCCGATTTTTTTCTGCTTCAGTATTCCCCTCAGTTTTGCAACCACATCAAATGAGGTATAATCTTTTTCTTTGCGGATATTAATTACACCGTTATACATAATACCTCACCCTTCTATCTGAGCGCTCAGCATTGAAATTATCTTTTCCAGAAGTTCAGAATAATCTCCTTCCGTATCAAAACCTGCAGCTCTGACATGTCCGCCGCCGCCAAATTCCGCAGCTATCTTACTTACATCTGCAATATTGTTTGAACGCAGACTGAATTTATATCTGTTATTTCCTGTCTGATATACAAATATTGCGACTTCTATTCCTTCAGTAATTCTAAGCTGGTCTACAATTCCGTCGGTATCCATTCTGTTTGTACCGGTTTCAGCAAACATTTCTTCAGTTACAAGAGATGATATTATCCTTCCTCCGCAATGCAGTTTTGAATTAAGAAGCGCATTTGCCATAAGTATATTCTGACTGTAAGTTTTCTTATAAAATGTATAGTCAATAATAAAATTAGGTTTTGCCCCCAACTCTATCATCTTACCGGCAATTTCCATTGTCCTTCTGCTTGTGGAATCATATTTAAATACTCCTGTATCATGCACAATCCCCAGATATATGCACTCTGCGGTATTCTTACTGAATTTATCCGTATCAAGTAGTGTCGTAAGAACTTCTGATGCAGATGAAGCTTTAGCTTCTATATAGCAGAAATCTCCAAATCCCTTATTACTTATATGATGGTCAATACATACCGTCTTCTTTGCTTTCTTAAATATTTCACCGTTTCTTCCGTGACGCTCCGTATCAGCACAGTCTATGGAAACTCCAAGGTCATAAACTTCACCATCCGGCTCATGTTTTACCTTGTCTGCACCACTAAGAAACATGAAGTCTTTTGAAAATTCTTCAAGATAGACACATACCTTTTTTTCAGGATAATTGTCTCTTATATAGTTATAAAAGCCAAGAGTTGAGCCCACACAATCCCCGTCAGGTCTTATATGTCCGACTATGCCTATTTTATCTGATTCCTCAATAAGTTTTATAAGTTCATTTGAATTATTCATTATCTGTTTCTTCCTGCTCCTCATGCAAATCCGCTGTTATTTCTTCTATCTTCTTTGACATTTCCACACCGTACTGAATAGAGCGGTCAAGTATGAAATTAATCTCCGGGGTATTTCTTAAATTAAGAGTCTGTGCAAGCTGTTTTCTGATATATCCCGATGCTGAATTAAGTCCCTGCATGGTCTTTTCCGAAGATTCCTCATCTCCCAGAACACTTATATAAACCTTACATGTCTTTAAATCAGGTGCAACTATACAGTCTACAACCGATGTCATGGAATTAATTCTCGGGTCTTTAATCTCATGACTGATTATATGACTGAGCTCCCTCTGCACTTCACTGTTAATCCTTGAATTTTTATGACTGTTTTTTCTCATTATTCTCTCCTTATATTGAAAGCTTTTATCTCGGCACCTCTACCATGGTATAAGCTTCAATAATGTCTCCCTCTTTAATGTCATTAAAGTTTTCAAATACAAGTCCACACTCAAAACCTGATTTAACTTCCTTAACATCATCCTTAAACCTCTTAAGTGATGCCAGTTTTCCTTCAAATATCTGCTCACCTTCACGGGTTATTCTTGCTGAACAGTTTCTCTGTACTACTCCGTCAGTTACATAAGAGCCTGCAATCGTGCCGACCCCTGATGCCTTATAAGTCTGACGTACCTCTGCGTGACCGATGACCTTTTCTTCATATACAGGGTCAAGCATACCCTTCATGGCAGATTCAATGTCTTCAATGGCATTATAGATTACCCTGTAAAGTCTTACGTCTACTTTTTCACGGTCTGCAAGTGCTTTCGCCTGTGCATCAGGTCTTATGTTAAATCCTATAATAATTGCCTCTGAGGCTGCTGCAAGTGATACGTCGGATTCCGTAATGGCACCAACGCCTGAGTGTATACACTTAATTACTATTTCTTCATTTGAAAGCTTAAGCAGGCTTTGTTTTACGGCCTCTACTGAGCCCTGAACATCTGCTTTTATAATAAGGTTTAATTCTTTTACATTGCCCTCCTGCATCTTGTTAAAGAGGTCATCCAGTGACATCTTTGACTTAGTTTCCGCAATCAGGTTTTCTTTTCCTCTTGTTATAAATGCTTCTGATATCTGTCTTGCTTCCTTTTCAGTTTCGGTAGATATAAATATCTCACCTGAATTTGGAACACCGTCAAGTCCGAGTATTTCAACAGGAGTAGAAGGATAAGCTTCTTTAACCCTTCTCTTCTTGTCATCCACCATGGCTCTTACCTTGCCATGTGTCTTTCCTATGGCGATACAGTCACCTACATGAAGTGTTCCCTTCTGTACAAGAAGAGTTGCTACAGGACCGCTTCCTTTATCAAGTCTTGCCTCAAGTACAAGGCCTCTTGCCCTTCTGTTCTTGTTTGCCTTAAGCTCAAGAATTTCGGCAGTGAGAATAATCATTTCCAAAAGATTATCTATACCTTCCTTTGTATGTGCGGAAACAGGGCAGAATACCGTAGAGCCGCCCCAGTCCTCAGGTACAAGACCATATTCTATAAGCTCCTGCTTAACTCTGTCTACGTTTGCACTCTCTTTATCTATCTTATTAATTGCAACTATTATTTCAATTCCCGCTGCCTTGGCATGGTTAATAGCTTCAATAGTCTGAGGCATAACACCGTCATCTGCAGCTACTACAAGAATTGCAATATCTGTAGATTTTGCACCTCTTAAACGCATTGCAGTAAATGCCTCATGTCCGGGTGTATCAAGAAATGTTATCTTCTGGTCTCCCACTTTAACCACAGAAGCACCTATATGCTGTGTGATACCGCCTGCCTCGCCTTCGATGACTGAGGTTTTTCTTATTGCGTCCAGAAGTGAAGTTTTTCCGTGGTCAACATGGCCCATTACACATACCACAGGAGGTCTTGGTGTAAGAGTCTCCTCAGGGTCATCTTCATCTTTTAACAATTCTTCTATTATATCTATTTTTTCCTCTTCATCAGCAATATAATTATATTCCAATGCAATCTCAGCAGCCTGGTCAAATGTAAGGTCTGAATTTACGGTAACCATTTTTCCTTCCAGGAAAAGCTTCTTAATCATCGCATTTACAGGCACTTTAAGCTTATCGGCAAGTTCCTTTACGGTAAGTGATTCAGGAAGTACAATCTGCTTGATTGTAGGCTCTTCAGGTGCCTTTGGCTCCTGTTTCTTTGGCTCCGGTGCAGGCTGGTTTTTCTTCTTAGCTTCCTGTTTTGGCTGATTATTTTTCTTTACCTCATTCTTTTTCTGTGTATCCTGATTTTTCTGAGGCTTTTGATTTGTACGGTTTTTACCCTTAAATTCCTCATTTGATGAAGTATTTTGCTGAGGTCTTTTTTCAGGCTGAGGTTTTCTTTCAGGCTGAGGCTTCTTTTCAGACTGAGGTGTATTTTCCTGTACAGGCTTTTTGGTTTCCTGCTTTTTAGGATTTCCGGTCTTTACCTTAGGCTTATTTTCTTTTACTTCTCCGGCCGGCTTTTTTTCGTCCTCATGAACGTACTTGGACCTTACAAATTTCATCATCTCTTCATCTATATTGCTCATTGGCTTAATGCCTTCTTTTTTCTTACTAAGAATCATAAGAATATCACTGCTTGTAATAGTTCTTCCTGTTTCATTAGATAATTGTTTAGCAAATTCGTGTACTCTCATATGTTACACCTCCAAATCTTTCTTAACCTCAAGTTTCTTAATCAACTGTTCTGCAAAATGTTGTTCCGTAACCGCTACACTGGTCCGGCTTTCTTTTCCTATCATATGTCCGAGTCTGTCCATCGTTTCACAAATCACACACGGCACATTATAATATTTGCATTTATTTATAAATTTCTTCTTCGTATTAGCCGAAGCATCCTCTGCAATAATAACAAGATATGCACTACCCTCCTGCACGGCCTTTTCGGTCATAAAACCTCCGCTCACTACCTTACCTGCACGTGCAGCAAGTGAAAGCATTGCCAGATTATTATTTTGATTCATCAGTTATCAGCTCCCTGCTTAAATTATTGTATATATCCTCTGATATTTCTGCCTTGAGCGAACGCTCCAGCCCTTTGGATTTTACCGCTTTGGCAAGACATTCACCTGACATACAGATATATGCTCCTCTTCCGTTCATTTTTCCTGTTTTATCAATACATATTATATTATCAGGAGTTTTTATAACACGCACCATCTCTTTTTTAGGCTTCTTTTCACGACATCCTACACATTGTCTTAATGGTATATTTTTCCCCATTTTATCAACTCCAATGCTTAATATTAATTATTTTCGGAATCTTCATAGTTTTCATCTTCATAATCATCATATTCACTATCTTCAGATTCCTCATAATCCGCATTCTCTTTTTTTGTAAGAAGTCCAAGCTGCACAGCCTGTGACTCACTCTTAATATCAATCTTATAACCCGTAAGTCTTGCTGCAAGTCTTGCATTCTGTCCTTCTTTACCTATGGCAAGTGAAAGCTGGTAATCAGGCACTATTACCCTTGCCGTCTTTTCTTCAGGATTAACCTCAACTGAAATAACCTTTGAAGGACTGAGTGCATTTTCAATAAATACTGCCGGGTCCTCATTCCATTCAATAATATCAATCTTCTCACCCTTAAGGTCATTTACGATATTATTTACTCTTGTACCGTTAAGTCCTACACATGCACCTACTGCATCAACATTTTCATCATTTGAATAAACTGCAATCTTTGTTCTCGAGCCTGCTTCTCTGGAAATACTTTTGATTTCAACAGTTCCGTCAGCAACCTCCGTAACCTCTTTTTCAAACAGTCTTTTAACAAGCTCAGGATGTGTTCTTGAAACAAGAATTTTAAAGCCTTTGGTATTTTTCTTAACTTCTACTATATAAAGTTTTATTCTGTCCCCTCTTTTATATACCTCTCCCGGTACCATTTCCTTTTCATTAAGAAGTGTATCTGTTTTTTCATCCAGACTGATGCTTAAATTATTACCTACATATCTCTGGACAACGCCGGTAATAATATCCTTTTCCTTGCAGGCGAAATGGTCAAATACGGCATTTCTTTCGCCTTCTTTAATAGCCTGAACAATTATGCTTCTTGCCTTCTGAGCGGCAATACGTCCGAAATCCTTTGTAGTCACCTCAACAGGGACTTCATCATCCAGCTTGTAATTAACATCAATCATTTTTGCATCTGCAAGTGAGATTTCAGTTTTGTCATCTAAAACCTCATCAACAACCAGCTTATCCGCAAAAACCTTTATGTCCCCGGTTTCTCTGTCCATCGAAATGGATACATTTGCATCTTTACCAAAATCCTTCTCACATGCGGAGTAAAGAGATTTTTCAATAGCCTCCATAATAACATCCTTGCTGATGTTTTTCTCCTTCTCCAACTGATTTAATGCGTCAATTATCTCTGACATTTTTTTCTCCTCCTAAAAAATTCATTTACTCAAATGCAAGTCTTATCATTGATATTTCTGTCCTGCTTAATTTCATTTCTTCGTCATCTGTCAAAACAGTTACACTGTCTTTATCAAAATCCTTTAATATCCCTTCAAATTCTTTAAGTCCGTCTATTCCTTTATATAACTTAATCTCAATTTTTTTGCCTATGCTTCTTTCAAAATCCTTTTCTTTCTTAAGCGGTCTTGTAAGTCCGGGAGAACTGACCTCCAGAATATATGCATCACTTATAAAGTCTTCTTCATCAAGTTTTTTTTCAAGAGCCCTGCTGATTTCAACACAGTCGTCAATGTTTATGCCACCGTCTTTATCTGCATATACCCTTAAATAATAATCTGCACCTTCTTTTACATATTCCACGTCAACCAGCTCATAATTTCCTGCTTCAATTATCGGTATTACAAGTTGAGTGCATTTTTCTTCAATTTCAGCTTTTTTCAAACAATCACCCCTTTTTCTATCTTCACCAATTTGCGAAGCAAATTGATGAAGAAATTTCTACAACATAGAAAGAGTGGGTTTTTGAAACCCACTCCAGTAATCCACTATAATGTCTTACTATATTATAGCATTGTTTACATAAATTGCAAGCACTTTTTTCTTATGTCAGTTTTGTATATAATGATTTACCGTACTTCCCGGTGCTGCTCCTCCTTTTGGAACAAATACAATCTGAATTGCCTCCATTCGCCTTGAAAGCCCTGATGTTCCTGCAGACTCACCGTTCTTCGCCCATCCGAGCCAGCCGTAGGTCTGGCAGTGCACCCTGTAATACACATCATATGTGTCTGCCAATGCTCCAGTTAGCTTTATTTCTATTGCTTCAAGTCTCTTGGACTGTCCCGAAGTTCCCGAAACCGCTCCGTCAGATACCCAGCCCTGCCAGCCATAAGTCTGTACATGGGTACGGTACTGAATACTTCCTGAAATACCCGATGTGTTCCTTATCGTAATTGCCTCAAGTCTCTTTGAGCTTCCTACAGTTCCGCTTGACTGTCCGTCATATACTTCATCCTGCCAGCCGTAAGTCTGTACATGAGTTGCATATCTTACATCATATTTTATATAAGGCTTTGAAGTATCTCCGGGTGCCGTACCTCCTTTCGGAACAAGGACGATTTGTATTGCCTCAAGTCTTCTGGAAAGTCCCGAAGTACCTGCCGTCTCTCCGTTTTTTGCCCATCCAAGCCAGCCATACGTCTGTGCGTGTACTCTGTAATATATATCATATCTTTTTTCAGCTTCGCCTGTAAGCTTAATCTCTATTGCCTCAAGTCGCTTAGACTGCCCGGATGTTCCTGAAAGCTCTCCGTCAGATACCCAGCCCTGCCAGCCATAGGTCTGTACATGAGTACGGTAGGTAACTCCACCTGATATATTATTCAGATTTATTTTTATACCTTCCAGTCTCTTGGACTGTCCTGAAGTTCCCGATACTTCACCGTCTTTAACCGTCTGCGCCCACCCGATATTCTGTATATGAGTAGTATAGTTTATCGTAGGTTGGAGTGATGATACCACATTATTAAGATTTGCCAGTTCAGTCTTTGCTTTATCCTCATCAAGCCACGCATACCTGAACAATGCGTATCCGCTGTATCCCAGAGATTTTGCCGTAATATACTGCTGCATGAGGTTTGTACTCTGCTGAGACCAGCCCTTATCCGTTTCTGAATTTTCTCCAACACGGTAAAGCGCCAGTCCTACATACATCTTAACTCCTGATTTATTAAGCCCTGCCCATTCATTTGCCCTGTTAGTAAAAAGCGTTGTATACTGCCCGCCTGACAAATAATTATCTGTCCAGTAAATCTGTGGCATAATATAATCTATATACCCACTCTGAGACATCCATGTGTCCACATCAGCACCGGCACTTCTTGCATTTTCAAGATTTCCTGCAGGACTGATGCCAAATTCAACAGAAGGTTTTATGGATTTTATAGAAGAATAAAGTTCTTTAACAAGAGCATTAACATTTGCCTTCTTAGATGCCACATCTAAATCAGACATTCCGGTAACATAAAAATAATCATCCAGATGAATTCCATCCACGGAATAATTACTTACAATTTCCTTCACACCGTTTATTATGAGATTTCTTGCTTCCTGTCTTGAAGGGTCCAGTGCCAGGCAGATATGTTCTCCTGAAGTATATTCTATCATGTAACCTGAATGTGCATTGTAAAATTCCGTATTCTTAACCGCATTTGTATGTGATGTTGAATTAGAAACCCTGTAAGGATTTATCCATGCTTCAATTTTCAGTCCCTTACTATGGGCAATTTCAATCATTATTTTAAGAGGGTCATACCCCGGATTCTGTCCATTGGAATTAATATATTCTGACCATGGAAAATAAGCCGACGGATAAATGGCATCACTCATGGGTCTTACCTGAACAATAACTGTATTCATATTATTACTTATTACATTATTGCACATATTGGTAAAAAGCCTTCGGAAATCCGACTCCGACTTATCACGAAGATACTTTTGTATATCCAGATATGCTATCCAGCATGCCCTTTTCTCAGAATAATCTGATGCCTGTACACCACTTTTTACATCAGTCACCATAACAGCAGATAATGCCATAAATAAAGCAATCATAAGTGCCATTATTCTTTTTTTCCATGACCTGATTTTACTCTTCAATGTTATTCACCCTTTTTTCCTTTCATATATACAAGATATAAAGGTACGCTTATAAACACTATACCACCTATTAAATTTCCAAGTGTAACCGGAAGAAGATTTGCAGTAAACAGATTCCCTATGCTAAGTGAATCGGAAATCTTATCGGAATTCATACCATAAAGCTCAGCCGCCTTTTCAAGATAGTCCGAATTTTTTGAAGCAATAAAACCTGCAGAAAGGTAATACATATTTGCAACACAGTGTTCAAATCCCGATACTACAAATGCCATAATGGCAAAGAAAATAGTTATGCATTTACCGACTATGTCTTTTGCAGAAGCCGCCATAAGCACTGCCATACACACAAGGATGTTACAGAGAATTGCAGAAAAAACAGTCTGTGAAAATGACAGATTGACCTTGCCATAAGCTACCTTTATTGTAAATGCACCAAGTGCATTATCTGAATAATTCCACTGTCCTGACATATAAACCATAAATGCAATAAGAACAGAGCCAAAAAGATTACTTATATATACAACTATAAGGTTTTTAAGCATTGCCCTTAATTTTACCTTTTTATCCATAACTGCCATAAATATGGTACAGTTTCCGGTAAAGAGCTCACATCCCATTATGACTATCATCATGAGCCCCACAGGGAAAATCACACCCATAAGCGTCCGGGAAAGTCCTACATCACTGATATTATGTACTGCAAGACTTGATGCTTCTGAGCCAAAGCCTATAAACATACCTGAAAGTATTCCCAAAAGTATCATTTTATAGATAGGAAGCCCGGTCTTTTTTACTCCACTCTTAATATTATTTTCAACAATTTCTTCCGGTAAAAAATAGTTCATCTCACGTCTCCTTATTATCATTAGTTTAAAGCCAAAATAATTTTATATATAAATAATTCTTTTGTCAATGGAAATAATATCTGCTAATTCTCCCATTCTGCAAAGCTTCCCTTATCGCTTTTTCTCACTATAAGTTTTCTTTCTATCTGCTCCTTAAGTTCCGATACATGGGAAATTATTCCTATCAGCCGGCTGTCTCCCGCAAGGGAATTAAGTATCCTTACCGCCTGGTTTCTTGCCTCGTCATCAAGGCTTCCAAAGCCCTCATCAATAAACATTGTATCAATGTTTATACGCCCTGTGGTATTCCTCACTATATCCGTCATTCCAAGCGCCATGGCAAGTGCCGCCATGAAGGACTCTCCCCCTGAAAGAGTGCTTACCTCCCTTTCCCTGTCAGTAATGAAACTGTATACATCAAGGTCAAGGCCTGATTCTCCTTTATTGGAAAGTCTCTCTATGTCTCTGCATTTCAGTATAAACTGCCCTTCGGTCATCGCCATAAGCCGTCTGTTTGCCATATCAACTACACGTTTAAAATATCTTCTCTGAATATAGGTTTCAAAGTCCAGCTTTTTAGAGCCTGAAAGCCTTCCTCCTGCTGTATTGTAAAGTCTGTTTACAATTTCAAATTTTCCTCTTAATCCCTTATATAGATTTAAATTTTCTGATATATTAAAAAAGGCTTTTTCATTTGCATTTCTGTATGTATAAAGCATTAATTTTTCATCTTCCAGTTTTTTCTTTTCTTTATCCAAAAAAGAAAAATCAATGTTTACGCCATACATATCCCTATAACCGGAAATAAGCTTTTCTGATTCGGCATCATACCTTTTAAGTTGCTTTTCTCCCTCCGATATTCTTCCTTTATACTCGGAAATCTTTTTATCAGAACTGTTCAGCCTTTCAGTCAGGGAATTCATAATTCTTTCAAAATTATCAGCCTTTCTTTTAATTTTATCATATTCATTAAGTGCACTTTCATAAGAATCAGAAGGCAGTGATTTTTTTAGTTCATCCACCTTATAAGATAGAATATCATAATCCTTTTTATATTTACTGATATCTTCCGTAAGTTCAGATAATTCTTTCTTTTTCGTGATGATTTCCATATTATACGCGCCATACTCTTCCTTTGCCGAAGAAAGAATTATTCTGATTTCATTTTCTTTTTCTTTCTCTGATTTTAATAATTCCTGTTTTCTGTCAGAAATTATTTTCAAAATACTGTCACCAGGATTGTCTATATCTTCATTTTCTATATTACGCCCTGTAATTCTTTCAAACTTATCAGAAAATACCTTCTTATCAGCTTCAAGTCTTCCGCTTGCTTCTATAAATATTTCTTTTTTTTCATCTTTGTTCTTTTCTGCCTCACTGCTTAATCTCTGCTTCTCCTTTACAAGTTCTTCACTAATCTCATATTCAGGCGTTTTAGCAGGTCGAGGATGATGCACTGAGCCGCAAACAGGGCATGGTTTTCCCTCCTCTAAATTTCCCGCAAGAATTCCTGCCTGTTCCATAAGAAGTCTGCTGTTATATTCCTGATACTCATGATATAAATCTTTAAATTTAATCAAAGCATCTTCACTGTTTTTCTTTAATTTTTCTGTATTATCCCTAAGCTTAAGGATTTTTTTGAATTCATTCTCCAGAGAAATGTATTCATTCTTTTCACCTTTAATACTGTCCCGTTTTTCTAAAAGCATTTTATAGTTTACGGCAATCTCGAGACTTTTATATTTATTAAAAGCCTCCTTGTATTTTTTTTGAACTTCTTTCAATTCCTGATATTTTTTAAGGGCTTCCTCCATATCATGGATTCTTTTATTTAAAACAGGGAGTTCATTATTGCGTTCCTTTTCAAATTCTGATTTTTCATTTCTGACAGTTTCATAATTTACAATTTCATCCTTTAAAGATTTGCGCTGTACCTCTATATCCTTTTCCAGAACTTTCTTTTCCGCCGTAAGATTTTTTATCTTTTCATAAAATCTGTCTCTTTCCTTTAATTCCTCCAGCTTATTTAAAAGCTCTGAAAGTTTACTTTCCACATTTTTAATAGCTTCATCATACTCATCTTTAATGTTCTGAAGTAATGAAAGCATATTTTCTCCGTTTACATCCAGAAAACCTTTTGTGTTCTCTGAACTCTTTTTAAGATTTTCCCAAGTATCATAAACAGGACTTTCGGGAAAAACCTTTACCCCTTTCATCTCATGTATGCATATGTCTTCCTTATTCTCACATTCTCTGTATAGCATATTTGATTTTTTCTTAAGCTCTTCTTCAATCTTTCCGTATATTCCCGTATTAAATATTTTTTGAAATATTCTTTTTCTGGACGCCGAATCTGCCTGCAGAAGCTCCATAAAATCACCCTGTGCAAGCATGGCAGTCTGAGAAAACTGCTCTGCATCAAGACCTACAATCTCTGCTATTTTACGGTCTGTCTCATTCTTTTTCCCCGCATATTCACTTCCGTCAGGCATATAAAGACTTACCGATGCAGGAATTTCCATTAGAGAATATTCACCATTCCTGTTCTTCCTTTTGGAACGCCTCATCTGTTTGGGCGTTCTTCTTATTTTATATATGCCTCCGTTTATACCACGTATTTTAAATTCAAATTCCACATAAGAGTCCGTCTCATCAGAATAATGGCTCACCATCATATCTCCGCTTCTTCTGCCCCCGCTTGTCCTGCCGTAAAGAGCATATGTAACAGCATCAAAAATACTGGTTTTTCCTGCCCCCGTATTTCCTGATATAAGAAATATTCCGTTTTCCAGACCACTAAAATCAATCTCATGTCTTCCCATATATGAGCCGAAATCAGACATAACCAAAGTCACGGGTTTCATATTTTTTCACCTTCTCCTATAACGTCAAGTACTTCTTTTATAACCTTCTCCTCTGCTTCCGACATAGTAATCCCATTCATTTCCTGATAAAAATCCATAAAAAGAGAAAGCGGGTTTATTTCTTCCGTATCATCCGAATCATTATTTAACAGACTTCTTGTCCTGCTGTTATCAATCCTTATTTCCAGTATTCTTTCATAGTACTGCATAAGAATATCCTTTAAATTTGAAGGCTCATTTTCATCTGTTACCGTAATGCTGACATAATCATCTTTATAATTTACTGCCTCGTGAATAATGTCTTCCAAAGTGCCCGAAATTTTTCTTACATCATGTAATGGCAAAAGCGGTATTCTTTCTATTACAGGCTCGGTGTTTTTTCTGCCTAAGGTAATCATTGTAATTCCCTTGATATGTTTTTCTTCACTTACAGAATACTTTAACGGCGTACCACTATACCGTATATGATTATATCCCACACTCTGCGCACTGTGTATATGTCCGAGTGCAGCATAGTCAAAATTTTTTAATAATTCTGCCGGTATGTTTTCAATGCCGCCTGCCATAAGAACTGAATTTTCAGAATCACAGGTTTTAGGAAGCCCTTTCTCAGATATGTAAAACTGATGTGAAATAATTACATTTCTTTCCGAATAGTCAATTTCTTCATGCTTTAATACAGTTTCTACCGCATCCTTATAAGTTTTTATCTCACTTTCACCTGATAGTCCCCTCACATATCCTGGTTTTGTAAAAGGAAGCATATAAAAATTAACCCTTCCAAATTCATCCTCAAGCACTACCCTTTTCAGATGTTCATCGTCATTTTGAGGAGGCATTACGGATATATAAATACCGTGTCTCTCCAGAAATTCTCCTGCAAACTTAAGTCTTTCTGCCGAATCATGATTTCCTGCGATAATAAGCACAGGAATATGAGGCTCAATACATGAAAGCGAATTTAAAAATTTATCAAATATACTGAAGGCCTCTCCTGACGGTGAAGTCTTGTCATATATATCTCCCGCAATTATTATAACATCAGGTCTTATTTCCATTGCCTTTTCTTTTATAATATCAAAAATCCTTATCTGCTCTTTGGCAAGGCTGTATGAATGAAGCTGTTTTCCTATATGTAAGTCTGACAAATGAAATATTTTCATTTTAAATCCTTTCTAAGTATATACAGGTTTATTATTCAGTATCCTGATTCACATACGTAGGCTCTGTTTTTGAATATACTATCTTCTGGCTCTTATACAGGCTGTAATATCCTGAGAGCATGTAAGTCACTGCAACCACAATCAGGTAATACATAATTCCGTCCATTCCGAAAAGCTCAAAGCTTATAAAGAGTGATGTCATAGGGCTATTTGTCACTCCGCAAAATACTCCTGCCATTCCGGCTGCTGCGCAGAGAGATGGTGAAAATCCGAGCAGGTTTCCTGCCATACATCCGAAAGTTGCTCCGATGAAAAATGAAGGGACAATTTCCCCACCCTTAAAACCTGCTCCCAGTGTAATCACTGTAAAGAGTATTTTAAGTAAAAATGCAGGATAATACACTTCGCCCATATTAACGGAACGCTCTATTACATCTGTTCCAAGTCCGTTATAATCTGTTCCGAATATATACATAAGTGCTATAAGCACTATACTGAATATCGTAATCCTTAAAATCCTGTTTGGAAACCATACCCTGAAATAAAGCTGTGACTTATGAAGCAGTTCACAGAAAATTATACTTATCACAGCACAAAAAACTGCTAAAACAACCATTATTACTGCTGAATGAACATTAAATCCGGGTATGTCAAATACAGCATATTTTTCAGGCATAACTCCTAATCTCAAGGCAATTAAGTGTGCCGTAACAGATGCTATAACGCAGGGTACAAGTGCCGCATAATACATAATTCCCACACTTACTACCTCCATGGGAAATATAACTGCGGCAAGCGGTGTCCTGAAAACCGCTGAAAATGCCGCACTCATGCCACACATTATTATAATCTTCCTGTCCTTTTCATCAAATCTGAAAAATCTTCCTACTGCTTCACCCAGACTTCCGCCAAACTGAAGCGCAGCTCCCTCACGTCCCGCCGAGCCTCCCGCAAGATGCGTAAGTATCGTGGATATAAATATGAGAGGTGTTGTAGAAAGCTTTATCCTTTCATCTGTTCTTATTGCAGTTATAACCATGTTTGTACCCTTGTCATGCTCAGTACCGCACGCCCTGTACATAAGTACAATCAGAATTCCGCACAAAGGAAGCAGAAACCTTGTCCATGAATTTTCTTCTCTGAAACCCGTAACAAAATTCATTGCATATACAAAAAGAAGTCCTGCACCGCCTGCAATTATTCCGGTTATTATTGCAAAAACACACCATTTTATAAGCACTTTAAGACGGTCCAAAAGTTCTTCGTAATCTTTCTTAATTGTCTTCATTTATCCTTACCCCTGTAAATCTTATCACAGTTTGTAATTATACCATTATTTCTTTTAAAATAACAGTTTATAATATATCTTTTATTTATATTTATAACGCAGCAGAAAACAGGAGGCAGATTAGAAATATCCGCCTCCTGTTTTCTGTTATGAAATAATTTTCTTATATATCCTAATGTTTATACTTACTTGCAACCTTGAGTCTTGACATGGCTCTTGACAGGAGAGCTTTGTTTCTGTAATACTCCTGAATACTCATCTTCTGCCTCATCTGTTCTTCCGCCCTGAGCCTTGCTTCTTCGGCACGTACGGCATCAATATCCTCAGGTCTTTCACAGGACTGCACAAGAAGAAGTGCTCTGTTATTTATAATCTGAAGAAATCCTGAGCCGACAACCGCAACATGCCATTCGTTCTCGTCTTTTACCTGAAAGCGCACTTCCCCCGAATCTACGGCTATTACCATATCCTCGTGGTTTGCAAGTATTTCAACTTCTCCGTCAATGGCAGGAATTATTATGGAACGCGCACGTCCTTCAAAAAATATTCCGTCGGTTGCCACTATTCTTAATTGAAATGTATTCATATGAACACCTCACCTTACTTCATCATCCCGGCAGCCTTCTTTTTAACATCTGCTATCGTTCCTACATTAAAAAATGCATTTTCAGGATATTCATCCATCTCACCGTTTATGATTGCGCTAAATCCTCTGATTGTTTCTTCAAGAGGCACGTAAGTACCTTTTATACCTGTAAATGTTTCTGCTACATGGAATGGCTGTGATAAGAACTTCTGTATCTTTCTGGCTCTGTATACAGTGGTTTTATCTTCTTCTGAAAGCTCTTCCATACCGAGAATAGCTATAATATCCTGCAATTCCTTATACTGCTGAAGAATTTCCTGTACCCGTCTTGCCACATTATAATGCTCTTCTCCGACTACGTCAGGCTCAAGTATTCTGGATGTGGATTCCAGCGGGTCTACCGCAGGATATATACCCTGCTCAACTATTTTACGGGAAAGAACAGTTGTTGCATCCAGGTGGCTGAATGTAGTTGCAGGTGCAGGGTCCGTAAGGTCATCAGCAGGTACATATACCGCCTGTACCGAAGTTATGGAGCCGCTCCTCGTGGATGTTATCCTCTCCTGGAGCTCCCCCATTTCAGTAGCAAGAGTAGGCTGATAACCTACTGCTGAAGGCATACGTCCTAAAAGGGCTGATACCTCAGAGCCTGCCTGGGTAAATCTGAAAATATTATCTATAAAAAGAAGTACGTTCTGATGTTTTTCATCACGGAAATATTCTGCCATTGTAAGACCTGTTTCGGCAACCCTCATACGTGCACCCGGTGATTCATTCATCTGTCCGAATACCAATGCTGTTTTTTCAATTACTCCCGATTCGCTCATTTCGCACCAGAGGTCATTTCCTTCTCTTGAACGCTCACCGACACCGGTAAATATGGAATAACCGCCATGCTCTGTTGCTATATTTCTTATAAGCTCCTGAATAAGTACTGTTTTTCCTACTCCTGCTCCTCCGAACAGTCCGATTTTTCCTCCCTTTGCATATGGTGCAAGAAGGTCAATTACCTTTATTCCAGTTTCAAGGATTTCAACAACTGGGCTCTGCTCTTCAAAGCTTGGCGGGTCTCTGTGTATAACCCATTTATCTGAATCTGTTATCGGCTCCTTACCGTCAAGTGTCTCACCTAAAACATTAAATAATCGTCCCAGAGTTTTATCTCCCACAGGCACTTTTATCGGGCTTCCCGTTGCGGTAACTTCCAAGTCTCTGTAAAGTCCCTCGCTGGAGGAAAGCATAATACAACGTACAATATTATTTCCTATATGCTGTGCAACCTCCATTACACATTTTTTATCATTGTTAATTACTTCAAGGGCATCCTTTATTGCAGGCAGTTCACAGTTTTCAAATTCGACGTCCACAACAGGTCCCAGGACCTGTACTATCTTACCTTTATTCATTATAAGAAGCCTCCTATTACTTTTTATTTTTTTGTGCCTTTGCTCCCGCAATTACCTCTGTAATCTCCTGAGTAATTGCCGCCTGTCTGGCACGGTTATATTCCACGTCCAGAATATGCAGCATTTCTTTTGCACTCTCTGTTGCAGTCTGCATTGCCATCATTCTGGCATTCTGTTCACTGGCAAAGGATTCTACCAGTGCTCCATATATAAATCCCGATACATAACTCGGAACAATTATATCCATCACCGCCTTAGGCGACGGTACAAAAGCAAGTTCTTCAAGCATTACGTCAGCAGGTATATTAATATCAAACCTGCTCTTTTTAAGAGGAAGAAGTTTCATAAAATCTACCTCCTCTTTCATTGCACTTTCCATTTTGGTAAATATTACATAAACCTCGTCAATCTCACGATTTACATAATCTTCCATAATAGTTGTAGTAATATGACGTGCTCTTCCCAATGTAGGATTCTGAACTGTATAATGAAACTGAATATCTATAGGGATATTTTTTCTTTCAAAATAATGACGTCCGATTTCACCCAGAACATAAAGTCTTGGATTAGAACAATTCCTTATCTTTTCTTCAGCCATCTTTAAAACATTGTGGTTATATCCGCCTGCCAGACCTTTATCGGCAGTTACAACTATATAGCCTGTTTTTTTGTCCTTTTCAGGAATATTTTCCGTGTCCCTGAAATAAATACTGTTTATATCAGGAATATGCCTGAGTATTCGTCCTATTGAAGACTGTATTGCATAAAAATAAGGCTCAATATTCTCAAGATTTTTTCTGGCTCTTTTTAGCTTGGAAGAAGAAATCATATACATGGCATTTGTAATTTTCATGGTATCCCTGATACTCTTCATTCTTGTTTGAATTTCTTTTGCATTTGCCATCTATCAAACACCTTCCCGCTGCTTATAATTTTCTGCACACTCCTTAGCTGCTTCTATAATCTTATTGGTAAGCTCATCATCCAGAGACTGCTTTTCATTAAGTGTATTTATAATATCAGGATGATTACTCTTAATAAATGAAAGGATTTCCATCTGAAGTTCTTTTACCTTATGATAATCTATATCAAATATACCATTGTTTGCGGAAATAAGAGTTATGACCTCTTCCGGCATACTGAGCGGACTGTTAAGAGGCTGTTTTAAGAGCTCCATAAGAGCTTTACCATGAAGAAGCTGCATTTTTGTCGCGTCATCAAGGTCTGAAGAAAACTGTGTGAAAACTTCCATTTCTCTGTACTGTGCAAGGTCAATACGAATACTTCCTGAAGATTTCTTCATGGCCTTACTCTGTGCGGCTCCACCGACACGTGATACCGAAAGTCCTACATTTACTGCAGGTCTCATACCTGCAAAAAAGAGGTCACTTTCAAGAAATATCTGACCGTCCGTTATGGAAATAACATTTGTCGGAATATATGCTGATACATCTCCTGCCTGGGTTTCAATTATAGGAAGTGCCGTAATCGAGCCTCCGCCGAGTTCATCAGAAAGACGGCTTGACCTCTCCAAAAGTCTTGAATGAAGATAGAATACATCACCAGGATAAGCCTCACGTCCCGGAGAACGTTCAAGAAGAAGTGACAGGGCACGATATGCAACTGCGTGCTTTGACAAATCATCATATATAATCAGTACGTCTTTCCCCTTATACATAAAATACTCAGCCAAAGCCGTACCTGCATAAGGTGCTATATATTGTAAAGACGCTGACTCACTTGCCGTAGATGTAAGTACTATTGAATAATCCATTGCTCCTGCATTTTCAAGCCTGCCAACAAGCTTTGCCACGCTTGAAGCCTTCTGTCCTATTGCCACATAAATACAGATAACGTCTTTTCCCTTCTGATTTATCATGGTATCAATCGCAATGGAAGTTTTTCCTGTCTGACGGTCACCTATTATAAGCTCTCTCTGTCCGCGACCGATTGGGAACATTGAATCTATTGAAAGAATTCCTGTTTCCAGAGGTTTATTAACGGATTTTCTGTCAACTATACCCGGTGCATCATTTTCAATAGGACGGTAATCTTCGGATTTTATCTCACCTTTACCGTCAATAGGCTCACCGAGTGCATTTATTACTCTGCCTATAAATGCATCGCCTACAGGTATACCTGCTTTTTTCTTTGTACGGGTTACCTTTGTGCCTTCTTTAATTCCTGTGTCTTTACCGAAAAGAATACAGCCTATCTCATTTCTTCTGATATCCTGTACCATTCCTTTAACACCGTTTTCAAATACAACAATTTCACCATACATCGCATGGTCAATACCATATATAGTCGCAATGCCGTCACCAACCCATATTACAGTGCCGGTTTCCTGACATTCTTTATTCCATTCGTAGCTTTCAATTTCAGCCTTAAGTATTGATATAATATCAGTTGCACTTATTGCACTCACAAAAAGCACCTCCTTATATGCATAATTTCATTTCCAGCTGACGGAGCATTCCATCATAACTTTTGTCATATAAGTCGTTTCCTGCATGTATGACAAAACCACCGATAAGTTCAGGATTTTTTTCTGCCGTAAGTATGATTTCCATTCCCGGATATTTATCTTTAAGAAAAGAGATAATTTCTTCTTTATCTTTATCCGTAAAGCTATCGGCATATTCTGTATATACCCTTAAAATATTATTCTTTTTATCCCAATATTTATAATAGGCTTTAAAAATATCATCCAGAATATTTATTCTGCCCTCATCACACAAAAGCTTAAAATAATTTTTTAACTCACCTGAAAAAATATCATCCAGAACTTTATGTTTCTCTTCTTTTTTTATTACCGGATTAGAAAGTACCTTTTTTAAATAAGGTGTGGCACAAAACACTTTTTCTGCTTCCTCTATACTCACCCGGGGCAGACCAAGCATATATAAAACCACTGCATTATTTATTGCTGTCTGTGTCATTTACACCACCTGCTTTAAGAATTTTTCTGGCTGCTATCATTGCAAGCTGAGTAACCTCTGCTTCAACCTCATGCTGAGCCTTTTCTCTTTCAATCTGAATTTCCTGCTTAGCCTTTTCCTTAATCTGCTCAGATTCAAGTCTGGCGCCGTCAAGTATTTCCTTCTTTTCTGCCTGTGCCTGAGTCCTTGCAGTTTCAATTATTTCTTTTGCCTCAGAATGTGCATTGACAAGCTTTTCTTCATACTCTGCCTTCTTGGAATCCGCTTCCTCCTGTGTCATGAGTGCTTCGTTCATCTTGCTGTCAATTAACTCCTGCCTCTTTGCGATAACACCCATTACAGGCTTAACCAGAAATTTTTTCATAAGCAGATATAATATAATTATGTTTATAATAAGAAATGCTATATTCCAAAAGTCTATATTAAGCATTTTACCGCCTGCCTTTCCAAAATATTTCCGCAAAGCATTTAAATGCTTATTAACCTAAAAGAATTATAATAAGAAGAGCGATAACAAAACCGTAAACTGCAGTTGCCTCTGCAAGTGCTGCACCGATAAGTAATGTACTTCTTATCTTTCCTGTTGCCTCAGGCTGTCTTGCAATCGCATCACATGCCTTTGATGTTGCAATACCAATACCTATACCTGCTCCGATTCCTGATAAAGCTGCTATTCCTGCTCCAATTGCTAATAACATAATAAACACTCCTTTTTATATCTTTTTTATTCTTCTTCAATCTTTTCACTCATGAAAAGACTGGTTAAAAATACAAATACATATGCCTGAATCAGGCCGTCAAAAAAGTCAAAATATAAGCTGAATACTACCGGAAGACCTACCGGAATGAGAAGCTTTATAAGCTCCATGATAACAAACGCACCCAGTATGTTTCCGAACAGTCGCATACAAAGCGAAAGCGGTCTGATAAATACCTCCATTATGTTTATCGGAGTAATAAGTGCCGTCGGCTCCTTATAACTTTTAAGCCATCCTTTTACACCCCTCTGTTTAATTCCCGAAGCTTCAATCAGGACTATACTCATAAGAGCAAGGGCTATTGTCACATTTATATCTTTTGTAGGAGGCTTGAAACCAAATATACCTATCATGTTCGACAATCCGATATATAACGCAACCGTTATAAGATAAGGTATATAGCGTTTTCCTTTGTTTCCCAGTATATCTAAGAAGAAATTATAAATTCCCTCCACACAGCTCTCCAACAAAAGCTGTCCCTTACCGGGGTTTTCAACTTTGAGATTTCTTGTGACAAGTATGGATATCAGGACCAGAATTGCCATGATAATCCATGTTACCACAATGGATTCATAAATTTTAATGCCGCCAAAAATCGGGATTGTAAAGACGGTTTCGCAGTTAAGCTGTGCCATAAGCTCTTCAACAAACTCATCCAAATTATTCACTCCCTTTCACACTGAAGTATTATTAAATTAAGTGCGTGAATTTGCAGGACTTTGATGAATTGTGAATACTAAATCCTGCGTTCATTACTTTAAATGGTGTTTTATCACTAATTATTTAAAATGTCAACAAATTTTGTCACAGAATTTTCAGATTTTAAAAATGTAAATAAATACAACTAAAAAACCTACAAAGAATATCTTTTTTTTGAAAATTTTTAAATATTTAAGCTGTGTTTTATCTTCTTTGTAAGTAAATTTTCTGAAGCAAAAAGAAAGACTGCAGTGGCAAATGCATGAATTATATCAAACGGAAAACCGGATATTTCATATGCAATTACAGCCTCAATACTTAAGTCAACTCCTGACATAACTGCTGAAGCAGTATTCATGATTATTCCGTAAATCAAAACTGCTGATAAAAATCCATATATACATACAATAATCTTATTATTTCCGATTTTTGTTTTATTAAAAATTACTCCTGCAAGAAATCCAGAAAGTCCCAATGCAAACATCTGCCACGGCGTCCAGGGTCCCTGTCCGAAAAACACATTTGAAACCAGCATTGACAGCGCTCCAACCATAAATCCCGCGTCCTTACCCATGGAAATTCCGGCAATTATTGTTATACAAAGTACCGGCTTAAATTCAGGAAGCATGTAAAATGCTGCTCTTCCGGCTACCGCTATGGCAGAAAGCACAGCAATTATAACCAGTTCTCTCGTCATCATACTGTTTTTTTCAAATTTCAGAAAAAACGGAAATATACATTCAAAAAGTATCATAAATGATATAAATATATACTTTCTGTCATTTAAATATGAATCCCCTATATATATTGTAATCGGCACTGCGATAAATATCATGATAAAAGAAATAAGATTTAAAATAAAACTTTCCTTTTCCGTACTGCGTGCCTTAATATAATCAAATGTTTCAACATGCGTTTTTTCATCTTGAATACTTACTCTGTCCATACTGTCTGAAGAAATATTTCCTTCTGAAACATCATCTGCTGAAACATCGCCATACGACACATCATCATGTGAAGAATCCTTATGAGAAAGCGCATTTACCACTTCGTCTACTGTTACTGCCCCCTTTATAACATGCCCTGCCATTCTGGAGGCTCCCGTGGTATAAAAGCGGTTTTCAGAAAATATCTCCTGCGGAGTTCCGTAAGATATGACATCTCCATCAAAAATATAAAATACACTATCCGAGTACTCTGCACAAAAATCCATATCATGACTTACCATGATAATAGTTTTTCCTTCCTCTTTCAGCTTATTTATTATTTTTGCAAAATCTCTTTTAAAATCTGCATCAAGTCCTTTTGTAGGCTCATCCATGAGTATTATAGAAGGATTATTTATCAGTACCCTTGCAAGAGCGGCCCTCTGCATCTCACCTCCTGACAAATCAAAAGGATTCCTGTAAAGGAGCTCTTTCAACTTTAAGCTTTCTGTCAGTTTTTTTATTTCTGATTCGTGTGAAATACCCCCGAGCATTTCCAAAACGGTTTCGCCCAAAGACAGCGCCTGTGGATTTTGGGGGAGTACTCCAATCATATCTTTATATGGATTCTTAATGTTTTTTATGTCATTACCATATATTTTTATATTTCCGCTGTATGGTTTCTTAAGTCCACTTATGAGATTTAAAAGTGTGGTTTTCCCTGCCCCGTTTCCTCCTATGATTGATACAAATTCTCCGCTTTTTATATTAAGGTTTATGCCTTTTATAACGTCATCGGAATTTTTTTCATATCTGAAATATACATCCCTTAAACTTACTGCCGTGTTTTTATCTCCAATCCTTTTATCATCTTTACGGGAAGGAGTTTTTATTATATTATGTATGTTTTTATTTTCTGCCACATAGTTTTCTATCCATGCTCTTCCCTCTCCTATGGTTACGGGGCATAAATCCGCAGATGATATTCTTTCTGTTCCTGCATATATTCTTACAGGTGACGGCATTGCAAAAAGCATGGGATGTTTGTTTTCTATGAGATATTCACATGATTTTTTTGGCTCTCCGTCCGTTATTATATGTCCCTTATCCATTACAATAAGCCTTGTACTTACGGGTATCACATCTTCCAGTCTGTGCTCGGTAATGATTACGGTAGTTCCGAGTTCTCTGTTTACCCTGCTTAAATTTTCCGTAAATTCATGTGCCGCAATGGGGTCCAGCTGACTCGACGGCTCATCCAGTATTATCACAGACGGCATAAGCACCATAACAGAAGCAAGATTAAGCAGTTGTTTTTGTCCTCCTGACAACATGTTTACATTTTTATGAAACCATGTTTCCATTCCAAAAAAAGAAGCTGTCTCCGCAACCCTCTTTCTTATTATATTTTTATCCGTACCAAGATTTTCAAGTCCGAATGCCAGCTCATGCCAGACCTTGTCCGTTACTATCTGTCTTTCAGGCTGCTGCTGTACAAAACCGATTTTTTCACATATTATTCTTTCATCAGTTTCCTTTAAAGATTTTCCTTCAAAAAATATGCTTCCCGTGCGTATTCCCTTAGGAGTAAGGGCAGGCTTCATCTGCCTTAAAAGCGTGGTTTTTCCACAGCCCGACTGTCCGCAGATTGTTACAAATTCACCCTTATTTATATGTAAATTAATATCTGATATGGCTTTCACATTACTTCCTGAATATTCAAAGCTCATATTTTTAATATTAAATATTTCCATAACTGACTCCTTCTTTTATATCTGTTATAAGTGGCATGAAACATAAAAAAATATAAGAAACATAAAGAAAGCATGTATTAATTCCGTTAATTTCCCCTGAAATGTATGGAAAATACTGCCAGTAAAGCCCGCCTGACAAAATTCCGTAAATAAGAATAACTGACAATATAATAATAAGAGCCATTGCTATAAAGTCTCTTCTTTTTATTCTGTAAATTGCAAAATTTGTTCTTTTCCTTAGCCCGTACCCCCTGCTTTTCATGGATTCCGAAATATATACGGCATCATCTAAAGCCCATGACAGCATAAGTGACAGAATTTTAATACCCTTTTTCAGACGTTCCGTTATTTTCCCCGAGCTCATATCATTTCCCACACATCGCTGTGCGTCCCTTATTTCATAAAATTTATTTTTAAAACGTGGTACAACTCCGAGAGACATCGTAAGAAGCAAACTTAATTTGGGTATGATTTTTCCGAAAAGATATATGATTTTATCCGAAGTCATAATTTTGTTCCAACACGAAAACCACTGTATAACTGCCGCAAGCATACAGGCAGAAAATATACCATATATAATTGATTCAAGTGTGATTGGATTATCGCTGAAATTATAAGTAAGAATTGTTACACCTTCATGATTAAAGGCAGGGTTTATAAGAGCGGTAAGAATTAAAACAGGCAGCATGAAAAGCAGTGAAAATTTCACTGCCTTTCTGCCGTTTAAATATATTGAATAAATCGTCGCAGAGGCAAGTGACGTAATAAGACACACAGGATGCATATTAAACATTGTAAAGCCTATTACAGCCACAAAATATATAAAATTGACAAAAGGATGAAACCTTGAAAAACTGTCCATAATTTATATTTACCTCTTATCAGATGTTAATTACCGCCACCCACGTCATATCCCAAATCGCAGGTATATACCCAATTTATCACATCATTATCCTTTAATGTATAACTGTTGCTTCCATAGTTTGGAAACCAGCCGTTCACGCTGTATATCCACCCTGAAAGTTCCCCACAGTCAAATTCATAAATATTATTTATTCCCTCAACATAACCGCCACTCTGTTCCATATGGATTCCGTTTTCCATGCAGACACGTTCAAGTACATCATACACGGTTTCTCCTTCTTCAAAGGTAACTTCTCTGGAAGAAAGAATAACACCGTTTGAAGGTACCAGACCTTCTTTTGCAGGGTCCAGTTTATCCTTATTATTTAATATTGTGGCACAGGATATGGATATGGTGCAGGTATGCTTCTCACTTTTTTCTTCAGTGTTTTCATAAGATGTATCAGCCGGTACTTCAGTATTGTTATCTGAATTACTCTGAGTACTTTCCTGCGTGGTTTCTGATTTTATTTCCTGCGTAGTGACATTTGATTCTGACTGTACTTCGGACTCTGTCACCGGCTGTATGTCAGTTTTAATATCATTATCTTTTGGTATATCTTGTTCAGTTTCCTCCTCCGAAGCATAAAAAACATATTCCGTGTCCGCATTTATGTCCGAAGCATATTCATATTCTGCATCACCTGACGTTGCAGTTTCTAAGCTTCCGTTTTCTCCTCCGTTTCCTGAACTGTTTCCCGTAAGGAAGAATATAGCTGTCATAAACACTATGACAAAAAGTGCACAAATTATTTTTACCTTGTGTTTCTTTAACCATTCAAACATAATCAGACTCCTTTTAATTACTGCTGTTCTCCCTTTTTACTCTTTCTTTTTATTACAGCCATTCCTGATAATGCCGCAATAAGCAGTGATGCATAAAGAGTAATCCCTGCATCATCTCCGGTCTTAACCGAAGTGTTTTCACTTTCTGTACCTGCTTCAACACCTGCCTGGATATCTGTATTGCTGTCCGTACTGTCAGTCGTGCTGTTTTCAGTGTTGCTGTCCGTGTTGTTCTCTGTATTGTCAGAAGACTCGTTTTCATTTGAAATGACATCACTCATGTCAAAGAGTGATGTTTGTCCGTCTGCAAATCTGTAATATGCCGTAAGTGCATAATAAGCCTGCTCCGTTGACATCTGATTATATGAGCCACCAAGAAAATGGCTGAAGCCTTCCCCTTCCTCTAAATAAAATAATGTCAATGCATCCAATAACGTATTTCCGTTTTTAATGAATCTTCCGTCCGACATAGGGTCTATACCCAATTCCGTAATTGCCACAATCACCTGCGCCTGAGTTTCTGAGTTTGCCTGTGATGAATTTACCGCTACACTGCCGTTATCCTTCTGATTTTCGGATATATAATTTAGTGCTTTTGTAACTGCATTCTTTACTTTTTCATCATTATCATAATAAGGTGCAAGCGACTGAATTGCTATTGCCGTCATATCCAAATCAGATATTTTGCTGCTTTGGGATAAGTTCCATCCGCCGTCTTCAAGCTGTCTTCCAAGAATATAATCAACAAGCCCCTCTCTTGTTGTCTGCACCATACCTTCTTCTGCCTCGGGTATTTCGTAATCTGCGGTATCAAATGCTATAAGAGCATATACTGCACCGTTAATTCCCTGTCTCTTCACATAAGTAAAGTCAGAAAGAGGCTCAAGCAAATTATAGCCTTTTACATTTGTAACATCATAGTTAAGGGCTGTCAAAGCTATTATTACACGTGAATTTTCAGTTGATTTGGAAGAACTTAATTTAGCACTGCCGTTTTCCTGAACATATTTTTCAACATTAGCTATATAGCCTTCCCTGTATGTATCAGAAAGCTTTCCTGCTCTTGCAAGCCCGAGTATCTGCCATTCCCCGTTTGAAGTGCCTACTCCCGGTACATTCTGAGAAGATAATTTTTCTCCCACTTTGGTATAAATGTTATATACTGCCTCCATATCATTTTCATATGAATCATCACCCTGAGTTGTATCATATGGTCTGTTTATATTAAATGTATATACCGTTTTATTTGTATCATTTGTTTTATCTGCAACCGTTATGGTAAGTTTTGTATTTCCAAACGGAATATTTTGCAAATATGTAATTTTTGAGCTGTTTATCCCAATATTCTGCTTTATCCCGTTTATATCCGTATATTCGGCATATGCTGTATACTTATCGGTATCATATACCGTTCCGCCTGTTAATGTTAAAGTGCTGGTGGAATAATTTTTTATCTGCAAATTATATTCATATGTATCAGATGAAAAAGTATCATCACTCCAATTTGATAATGCAGATTTCAGAAAATTGAGACTTTCAAATTCAGGAGGTATTATTTGCGTACCCTCTTTTTTTACTGTAATCTTATATATTTCTGCACCTGAATCTGTCTGATTCATACTCGGCCATGATGGGTCACCGCATTTTATAATGATTTCCGTACCGTCTGAAACGGGTATTTCAGCAGTTCTCTTATAAAGAGTATCTCCCACATATGTTCTCACCTGAAAATTTTTGTTATTTGCAGTAGGTACTATTGTAAGCTTTTCAGTATTCTCAGAGACTGTCAGAATGTATTCCCTGTCTGTTGAAGAAAAATCAGTGTCAAAAGTACCCGTACTGGCAGTAATACCTTTAAGAGTTTTATCATTTGAACTCCAGTCACTGCCCAAATCAGCTCCCCAGTTTAAGCTGTATGAAACTCTTATTTCATCACCCTCTTCGAGAGTTCCTAAAGCCACGGTATAACTTCCTGCTCCTTCATTTGTAAACCAGTCGTTCAGAGTTACCATCCAACCGCTTGATTCTCCGCCGTCATAGGCGCTGAGCCCGTTTATCTCTGTTATGTAATTTGACTCCGCACCCTGTTGGGTATAACCCTTTTCATTAAGCGCTTTAACTACGGTATTCATCATTGTCGAATTTGAATCAATGGTAACCCATGTATCAACAAGTGTGCCCGACCATGCGCCCTCAGCATAGGTTGTGTTTTCAATAACTACATGCACCCTGCCGCTGTAATCTTCGGCATTACTGATGGTATCAGCAGGCACAAATCCCATAATCATTGCAGTAACAAGAATTATTGCAACTATTCTTTTTAAAACTCTGTTGTTCATTTAATATTTCCCTTCCTTGAATTTTTATCATTTTATTTCAGGGCAAAATTTTTCCCTATAAGATATATGTAATGCACATATGAATTTATGTGCCAAAGCGAAAGTCATTGGAAATATCAAAAAAAGAGTAAACTAAATAAACATCTTCTTGCCTAAAGATATTTCCTTAATTAATCCCTTATTCAAGTTTTGTGTTCTGACTTAGGTTCACTTTACTCAAAGCGCCTTCCCAGGGAATAAATTCCCCAGTGACATAAATTGCTTCTTTCATCCCCTTCACAGCTGGGATAACAGCGTGGCTTCTCACCACATTCCTTTTAACGGGCGTTGACCCGACCAAGAATTTTATAACGGGATATTTAATTTTAACTTTATAATCATAACAAAGAGTATCTTTTACGTCAATAATTTTTACAAAACTCACAACCTCCTGATTCTGCCTTACAGAACTGGCAGTCACGGGGCGGCAGCATATTTTTTTCAGTCAGATAAAGATGAATTCCTATCACACATTTTTCGGGCATGAGAAAACCTGATTCAGATATAATTACACCTATCTTTTCTCCTTGTACAAATTCATATAAATATTTCATGGAATCTATATCCATTCCGTAAAAACCCGGACCGAATGAATCCGTGACATATATTTTTCTGCCGTTTTCGGCTTCTGAAAATTCATCTGCACCGTGCTCTTCATCAGACTCTTCTTTTTCCAGATATTCCTTTAACCAGTCACGTCCGGCATCAAGTATTGCCGTCTGCCACATATTTATTCTTAGAATATCGTTTGCAGAGTTCTCATCTTCTTTTATTTCAGGAGCCTTAAGCAAAAAAACACAGCCTCCGCAAATTGAGGAGGCATCTATTTTTTTCATAACTTCACATTTTATGAAATTCTCTCCGTCCGGCATAAAACCGTCTTCACATAGTTTGTTTTTTATTTCATATATGGGTCTTATGATTATTGATAACTTTTTTCCTGCAAAATACCTTGTATATATATTTAAGTTTTTTCTGTTTTCTATGGTAAGTCTCTTTTCTCCGATTACTTCAGCTCTTCCCTCTTCCGTACCCGACATTTTTTTCATCTGCCTGATACATTTTTCATGGATAAAGCTTAATGGGAGTTCTATTATTTTATCGTTCATTATCAAAATAAGTCCTTATCTTATTCATTATATAATCGTATCCGTCTTCCTTATGTGGAATGAGACATTTATCACAGCATTTAATATCATTTTCTGTATAATAAAAGCCGCCTCCGCATTTTTCGTCCATGAAATACAGCGGACAATAACAAAACATACAGTTAAAGAAAGCTTCTGAATCTGTCTTGTGACATGGAAAATATTCGCATTTATCATTTTTAAAATATTTATAATTTTCCATAAGCACTCCTTCTTATATGTAAACGCCGATTATAAAAAGATTATATCAGACTGTATTTTGAACTACAATCATACAAATTATTTTTTATTTTTTTTATATAATCTTATGTTGTTATCAAAAAATCTGCAATCCTTAAAAGATATTCAAATCTTTGCAAAATAAACATTTCTCCTTCTTTATCATCATTTTTAATATTTTTAGGGAAATAATCTATATTGATTTTATTATTTTTTGCAATCGGATATTTTGTTTTCATTGAATTTATAAGTATTGTAATATGATTATCCTTGAAGCTTATTGCCCTTATATCGTCATTATCACATAAAAAAATAAGCATGGCATACGGAAGCCGGTTTAGCATTTCTGTTTTGTCTGTATATGTTTCAAAAACATCATCGATAACAGTTTTTCTTGTATATACCCTGTATTTATTTTCCTGATATTTCATATTTTTCCTATACATGGTAAGGTTTCCGCAATATTTTTCGTTCACCCTGTACTTTACCATATATCCGCAAAAATAAAATATTGCATCAAATTCATTAAGCTGCTTATTTTTTCCGCCCCTAGACGGGCAATATCCGGGTAATATACCGTCACAATCATAATAGTCATAAAGTCTTATACTGCTTCCAAGAATATATATTCCTTTATAGTTTCCCGAAATATAATCATAAGATGAATGAAAAGGAATACGCCCTGCGTGTTCTGCCAACGGATTATAGTATATACCGGCTTCTTTCAGTGCAGGATACATGAAAATTCCTTTCTGTTTATAGGTAAACCCATACCTTTTTTCTATAACGTCAGAAAAAAATCTTTCTTTATTATCCATACCTGACTTTATTCTCTTTAACCTGATATGTTTATGTAAAAATAATGAAAATATCATAGTTCCAACTATAAAAAATGCAACTATGTTACCGATTGTTTCAGAATTCAATTATAACCACTCTTTTCTTTTACAATTATATTTTCATTTTTACGACAGAATATTTATGACCGGACTGCCGGATGCCTCCACAATTTTTCTGTCCTGCTCTGCCTTATCCTTTTCGTTCAAATCATCATATATCATGGCTCTTAAATAATAACCTTCTACAAATTGTCCATTTGTCAGGGTAATGATATAATTTGCCGATTCCAGAGCCTTTTGTAATTCACCTACGGCTTTGTATGCTAAAGTTCTATAGACATATAAATTTATATTTCCCGGATGTTTTACACATTCTGAACGAAACTCTATTATTGCATTTCTGAATAAAGCCTCTGCTTTTTCACTGTCTCCTTTTTTCATATATGCCAGTGCCTCATAATAAACCGCTGCATAATATGCATCCTGATTTTTTGCATTTTCTCTGTTTCTTATAATCTCAAGAGCATAATATATTGCCCTGTCATAATCAGCATGTGTAAGTCTTTTAAACATTACATAATAAGCCATTTCATCATCATGTTTTAATTTCAATACCGAAAGCGCGATTTCTTCTGCCTCATCATACTTTTCAGCCTTAAAAAGAAGCTTTGCCTTTTCTGCAATAAGATAATCCCATCTTCCATTATCATTATCAGAAAGAAAATACGTATCTATAATTTCTACCGCTTCATCATATTTTTTAGTATGCTCACAATATATAATATAATCATATTTAAATCCCAAATCATCAGGAAACATTGAAACAGCCCTGTCTAATTCCTGCTTTGCCTCATCACATCTTTCAAGTGCAAGCAGACTTAATATTTTAAAATGATATCCTTCAAAGGCCTCCGGCTTTATTTCAATCAGTTTTTTTGCATTTAACAGAGCTTTCTGATAATCATTATTCTTGATAAGTAATTGTATTTTCTTTATGGTAGTCCTTCCTTCGTAAGGCGCAAGTGTTTCCGCTTTTCCATAGTAATATAACGCAGCATCTGTTTCGTTTTGTTCAGCCAGACAATTAGCCATATGAAAATATATGTTATTTGTTTCAAAACCCATTTCTATTGCTTTTGAATAACAAGCCTTTGCCTTGTCTATATCTTTATTTATATATGCTATATTTCCTTCATGAAAATATATTGCACCATCTGTATCATCAATTATCTTAGCTTTCTCTATTTCCTTTGAAGCCATGTCCAAATCTGATATCAGGATATATATTGCCGCCCTGTCCAGATATATTCTTGTAATTTTTTTATCTATTTTTTCTGCCTCATCCAGCTTATTAATAGCCTCTTTAAATTGTCCCGTACCTACAATAGCCTCAGCCTGTCTAATCAGCTCCTGTACTTCTATTGAAATATTGGTATTAGCTGTGTGTGTCATATTCCCCTCCGTCAACAACTGCAAAAATACCACAACAACGGGTAATCCCCCTCGTCATTATGGCATTCATGCTTATTAATATGTTTTTTTCGATTCTAAACTCCACCTGCAAGTGACTGGCTTAACTGCTCATCAGTATCTTCAAGTGTATCTGCAACCGAAGTAAGCTGAGAAGCAATTCCTTCAAGTATTACCGGGAACTGCTCAAGTGTGCTCTGCATCTCCTCATAGCTCTGGAAAAATGCATCCTGTGCTGCTCCATCCCATGTAGCTTCAAGGCTGTCAACCTCTGAACGAAGGTCGTTTAAAATCTGTGTAATTTCCTCTGCCTTGTTGTTGAACATTGTTGAAGAGTCTCTTAACTCTTCCGGTGTGATAGTAATTCTATCTGCCATCTTTTTGTCCTCCTCTTTTATAATTTTTTAGTTACTCTATCAAAATACAGCTTTGCTGTAATTTGTAGCTGTCTTAAAGCGACTGAAATTATGCTCTTATTTCCGATATTTTATTTTCAATATTTTCATATGTATCAGAGGCATCCTTCAAAAGGTCCCTTACCTCTCCCACTATATCTAACTGTTTCTGCATATCATTTACCCATGAATTATCGAAATTAGAAAAATACTGTGTACTTGCTGCCGACTTCCAGTCTGTATATCGGAGATTGTTTATTGCTGTTTTTAAGTTTGTAAAAGTGGTACTCAGCTCATCATATTTATCAACATAAAGATTATATGTAGTACTCAGTTCATCTAAATTGATTTCCAGCTTCTTGGCCATTATAATTCCCTCCTATAAAATAAACTGCTTTCCCGGTTTTTTCCCTGTTTCCTTAAATAAACTTATATATTTATCCTGATTTTCTTTATCACCTGTCTTCTGATAAATAAGGGATTTTATATAATATATTTCCGGAAGGTTGCTGCCACACATTGTTTCAATAAAGTCAGCAGATTTTATCGCTTCTTCATACTCTCCTGTTTCATAAAGGACAAGACATCTGAATATATAAAGCTCCATATCACTTGTATGATTCAAACACATTTTTCTGTATACTTCTGCCGCCTCATGAAAAAGTTCTTCTGCTTTTCCCTCATTTCCAATTTTCTTATATATGAGTGCTTCATAATAAATTGCCAGACAATAATATAAATAATCATCCGATTCTTCAGGATTTACTATGCTTTGCTTTATAAGACCCACACACTGTAACGCCTTTCTGTGGTTATTTATGTAAATAAGACTTATCAGCATATATAAAGCTGTTTCATTTGTATAATTTTCTTTGAAAAGTTCTGTTCCCTCTATGTCTACTTCTTCATATCTTTCCAGCTTATATAACAGTTTTATTTTAGCTTCTCTTACTTCATATTTTGTGCTGAATTTTTCATCCATTTCGCAGTATTCCATAAGATATTTTAGTGCCGTCTCATAATCACCGATGTAATCATAATATTCTATTAAATCCATTTTTATTATGTCTTCATCCGGGAAGCGAACGAGCGCATAACTGATTATGTCCGACGCCGCCTCTATATGATTCTGTAAAAGCATTCCCAGGAATTTATAATGATAGCCTGAAACTTCTTCAGGAAACATTCTTATAAGCTTTGAAGCATCTATAAGCAATGTTCTGTATCTGCCAAGGGCAAGATAAATTTCAGCTTTTTTCTCTATTGACCTGGAAAGCTCCGGCGCCATATTTTCTGCCCTTGAAAAAAATTCCAATGCTTCAACAGGCTTATTTAAAAACATAAGTATACATCCAAGATGATAAAGTGAACTTTCCGTTACATAGCCTCTTTTTATAGCAGCTTTGTAAAAGTCCTCTGCAGATTCAAAATCCCCTTCAGCAAAACTCAATACGCCTTTATAAAAATATATAACTGCCGCATCTTTTGCCAGATTTTCTGCTTTACTTAAAAATACTTTTGCAGTTTCCAAATCATCTTCATTAATGCATGATATTATTCCATTGAGATATTCCCTTATTTCATCTTCATTTTCTTCCAAAGCTTTTCTTGTCAGTTCACTGTCACATAACATATGCAGAAATTCCTTTCACTAATTTGCTAATTTTCCCAGACCGTCAAATAATGAATCAAAACCTATCACATCTCCCAGTGTCGGAGTATATCCTAAACTTGTGGAGCCGCCAAACATTGGATTAAACGTATTATTACCTATAGTTCCGCCGCTTTTTATACTAATCCACATATTTTTTACAGTGTCTTTAACAGTCTTAATATCACTGTAGCTGTTGTTCACACTAGCCGCCGTACTGTTTGTAATATAACCATTATCTGCAAGCAGGTCATTTGTAATTATAGAAAGCGGGTCCTCTGCGAAATTGATTAATTTATCTAAATTTTTGAACTGAGGGCAAAGACAATCATCTTTAAGTATATTTGTTAACGCAGCCGGACCTTTATCAGGAAATTCTGCTATCATTTTTCCATATTTCTTTAAATTTTTAAAATCGGTATAATCTATAACATCATTTCCGCCTGTTAAGAATTTAATTACCCTGTTGCTTTGATGTATCGTATTATTTGAATCTGCTACAACACCAAGCGTATTTAAATTTGTATAATTATTTAAATTATTTTTCCAGTTGCCAAATTCCGTTCCACCTGTGGCAAATTCAGTTACATCAAGAGCTATGTAAAGTACATCTGCTGCCTCATCAAAAAATTCCGCTCCTGTTGCATCATTCAGCCATTCTGCACCTGCATTAAAAGCATCCTGCATATTTCTGTCTGCCCATTCTTCAGCAGCTTCTTTATCACCGTCCATATAGCAGACTACGGAAACAGAATCTGCAACAACGTCAGCTATTGCTTTTGAAGCTCCCCATCCCAGACCTATCGCCGTCATAACTCCGAGAAAACCTGACACAGGGAAACATGCTATAAATGTTGCAACTGCGGCAACTGCTATAATTACTTCACCTACAAGCTGAATAATACCGCTGTCCCACAGCCATACTATGCCTTCCCAGAGTATTTCTCCGATATCTCTGTAGCCTGTTGCAATTGCTTCCCATAATTTTTCAAATATTCCCTTTTCATATTCAGGTGTTATACCGTTTTCATTCATAAAACTATTTGAATCACAGTAAAGTCTTTCTGCCAGTTCATCCTCATGTTCCAGTACATATTCATATACTTCTTCCAGTATTTTTTTGAAGCTTTCCAATGCTTCTTTTTTACTTTGTACATCTGCTCTGGCACTCTCAACATGGGCATGAGCTGGCCATTTATATCCGTAATCTCCATACAAATTTGCAATATTATTTTTTATTCCCTCCAAATGATTCATCCTGCTGTCATATATTCCCAATATATTGGAATCAATATCATTTATTGCATCTTCCCATGCTCCGAAATTAATAATGATTTCACTCATATTGACCTCCCGCTATACCAAATCTTCCATTTCCTTCATCTGTTCCTCTATAATGGCTGCCACCAGTCTGTCCAGTTCACGATATAAGTCATCATCAGCGGCACTTAACTCATAATCATTATAAGGTGATTTAATTTCCATTTTATCCAAATCTCCACTATGAAATCTCATATTGTCAGATTTAACTGCACCTATGATATCGCTTTCCAAATCACCAAGCTTATTTCTGATTCTCCTTACTTCACCGTCTCCCTGTTCCAGACTGCTCCTTATGCAGTTAATTTCCATACTGTAATCATACATTTAAATACCCTCCTGGCTGATAAGCTCCTGACCCGTTGCCGAATCCCAATCCATGTAACTTTGTTTTATACTCTTTAAATCCTCGGCCATTACCTCTAATAAATCATATTGATGCGACATATAAAGTTTAAGGGTGTCATAAGCTTTCTCAAATTCATCCGAAGACTTTCCCTTCCAATCACCAATCAATTTATCTGTCTGACTTTCAAGACTGCTTCTTATTTCAGCAAACTGAGTTACCGCACTCTCAAGAGCACTTATTGCCTCATCCATTCCGCCGGTATCAATTCTTTGTACTGTACCACCCATATTCTTTTCCTGCCCTTTCATAATACTGCTGCCGGCATAATTTTATTAAATCTCAGGCAGCTTTTAAGTTATCTGTAACTTCCTTTTGTAATTATAATGATACGGGAGGAATCTTATAAATTCAAACAAAATCCTTGTTAAAAATTTCCCTGAAATAAAGGGTTTTATTAAAGAAAAGTAAAATAAACACACCGAAAATTTTACATTCGGCGTGTTTATTTTCATGTCTTACATTCTTTTTACTTTTCCTTAATTTTATCTTTAAATCAGCCCGCATATATTGTTTTAATCTTAACAATTTCATTTCCGTCAAATACATAAGCATCCCCGGGAATAAGATTCTTTGAATATGCTCTTGCCAGCTTAGGAGTAATATCTGCTATTTTAATGTTTGCCATATCCTCAAATACATAATATTTTTTCTGTCCTTTAATATATTTAAGTGCATCATATGCATTAAACGGAATCTGTGCATTGTCAAAGTCAGCAAAAATAACCATGCTTTTAAGCTTTTTATACTCCTTAACAAGTCTTGCCAGTACAGGCTGTAACTCCTTTTTCTTCGCAATTTCAGCCATTACGTTTTTATCATTTATTACAAGAATAAAATAAGGAATTGATGTATAGTCAAAGTTATTCTTTCCTGCTATGGAAATTTCCTCCTGCCGTTTAATAAGCTCCTCTTCCATTTTTTCCATATAAAGCTTTATATCCTCCGGTTTCGTGGTATAACCCTTTACCGTTGCATTATTTTCATAACCTTCAAGCTCATTATTATCATTATCCATAATATATATGTTTGACGGGTATTCAAAAATATTTCTCTCAAAATGATTTAAAATAAGCTTTGTAAGATTTGTCTTACCCTTTCCTTCTCCACCGGTAATTACCATATAATTATCATTCATAAAGTCAATAAATTTAAAATCTACATTTGTGTAATCTATGGCATACGGCATTCTGGAAGGCTCGGAATAAAGCTCTCTATTATTATTCAGTGTCACATTTTCATGAATTATCTTTGGAACTACCGGAATAACCCTTGCCCTTTTTCCGTGATATTTTGCACTGTTTGAGGCAATAAACTTTTTCATGTTTTCAACTCGCTCTATTTCCTTTGTTCCCTCAAATGCCAGTGCCGTCTGAAACTCCTTAACCTGCTTGTCAATTACGCAGAGACCCCTGCCCGGTGTTTCTTTAGGCTCAATCCTGCACCGTCCGAAGATATTTGCATATTCGGCTTTTTCCGTACAGAACAGTGCAAGACGCGTACCATAATTAGCCAGAGCTTTAAATCCAAAGGAATTTGCCTGTGTACCCGTAACTATAAAATTAATACCTACGCTTATTCCCACTCTTGAAAGACTGAGCAGAGTGTCAAAACAATCCGCAAACTGTTCCCTGAAAACCGCAACATTATCCAAAACCACAATAATTTGCGGAACATCTTTAAAGCCTGCTTCTACATATGAGCTGAATGTACCCAGACCCTTTTTTGAAAATATTTCTTTTCTGCCTTCTATAATTGTCTGGAGCATTTTAAACAGATTTACAAGCTTTTCTTCCTCCTGTCCGAGTACAACTCCCCCGACATGTCCCGATTCCTCAAATACTTTTAAAGCCATATTTCCGCAGTCTATAATATAGATATTTACCTCATCAGGTGAATACCTGTCCATAATGTTATATAAAATCGTCTGCAGCATGGTGGTTTTACCCATTTGAGATGCTCCTGCAATGTAGACATTATTTTCAGACAAATTAATGGTAAGCTCTTCCTGAAGCTGCTGTCCCGGGTCATCATAAATACCTATGTTTACGAGTATGCCCTGTTCTTTGTTTTTATCAGCCTTTTTTATTTCTTTCATATAAAGAATATCCTTTAACGGAGGCTGGCATATACCGGGTAATCTTTTAATATTCTCCCTCTCACAGTAATCCCGTGTATAATTTACTATTGCCTCCAGCTGTGTCAGCGCCTTATCATCTTCATTTTTTGTTTTGTTTGAAAAGACTACCTTTCTGCTTCCCCACAAATTTAATTCGTTTAATTCAAATGTTTTTTCGTCGCCCACGACATTTGATGCCTTTGCACCGCTGTATGCCGACTGAAAGAGTTCAAATATCTCATTATTTCCTACCTGGAAATATGCCCTGCCCGGCTCCTTTATTTCTGCGGCAAGAGGGGACTTTATAACTTCATTGGAATCCTCCTTGGTCTGGACCTTGAGGCATAATTTAAATTTTGAATTTGACCATATCTGGTTATCGACCACGCCTGCCGGTTTCTGTGTGGCAAGAATAAGATGAACTCCCAGAGTTCTTCCTATACGGGCGGCACTTACTATTTCTTTCATAAAGTCCGGATATTCTGCTTTAAGCTCTGCAAATTCATCACATACCATGATAAGATGAGGCATTGGTATATCAACCTCACCCCTTTTAAATTTCTTTATATAATCACTGATATTATTTACTCCTGCCCCGGCAAAAATTTCCTGTCTTTTAATGAGCTCGGCTTTTATGGAAAGCAGAGAACGGTTTATCTCCCTGCCGTCAATATTAGTAATTGTTCCTATAAGATGCGGCAGTTCCTTAAACTGATTAGCCATTCCGCCACCCTTAAAGTCTATTATCATAAAGCCTACATCATATGGATGAAAAAGCGTCGCCATTGATAAAATATAAGTCTGGATAATTTCTGATTTTCCTGAGCCCGTGGTACCTGCTACAAGTCCATGCGGACCATGTTTCTTATCACTTAAATCCAGATATACCAGAGTTTCATTTCCCCTGATACCAAGCGGCGCCGCCATTGATTTATAAACCTGTGACGAAGCCCATCTTTCCTTTAAATCCAAATCATCCACCTTCATAATGTCAAGCATTTCAAACAGGGTAATATTATGAAGTGTACTTTCGATACTTACCTGGTCCACAAATACAGACCCGAGCTTCAATGCCGCCTGATTAAATTTAACTCTGTCCACCGGCATATAATTAAATACAGCCCTGTTATCCCCGTCATGGGCATCAACCATAAGTCCATCTGAATTTTCCCCTAAAGTAACTACGGTATCACACTCCAGCGGTATAAATTCTCTGTGTTCTTCAAAGAATATGAAAGTGCATTTCAGCCTCCTGCCCTTATCGTAATATCTTGAAATAGGGTGATTATTTATTTCCCCGGATGATAAAATAAAGATGATAAGCCATTGGGCATCCAGCTCTGAATTTTCACTTTTTTCAACCATACTTTCACGTCTTAAAAGCTCTTTATATATTTTTTCAAATATATATTTGACGGATTCCTCATCATAGATAAAATTCCTTATGCCCTCATTCCCCTGTGTAACATTTTTAAGCCATCTCATGCCATAAAATGTATTTATATCTTTTTTATCAAATACATAATAAAATTTTACGTCATCATAGAAATGAGTTACCGATATGTCAGTTGTTATGGATATTATCATATTTATTAAGGCTTCATGATTTCCCACAAAACCTGCCGCATTACACTCCTTAAGCTTAAGAATAATCGGAGCATTATCTATGTACTCATAAGATTCAGCAAGCTTTTCAGGATAGTCCAGAATTTTATCGGATGCATCCTTAAATTCCTGCTTATTATACTGTACCTGCTGCAAGGACCTTACACGCCCTGTCCCGAGCCTTACCGTAAGAAAATCCGTATCACTTTTTGTTTTTTCAAAAAGCCTGGTGTCAAAGTCAAATACCTCCTGAAGTTCTTCTTCAGGTGTATAAAAATTGCTCCTCATTATTTCCAGCTCTCTTGCACGTTTCTCCTTTATCAGAGCTTCTTTTTCATTAATATATACCGTATATTCCTCTTCCCTCTCCTGCATCTCCTTAACATATTCTCTCTTAGTCATAAAATAAGTAATAAGAGAGGTCACTATTCCCATTCCCATCATTGCACCGCTGTATATAAGGAACATTTTATTTGAAGACATCTGGCCTCTTATCGTTATCATTAAAATCATGCTGACAAATGTAGGAATAATGCTCATAAATATATTTTTCTTATCTTTTTTCGGTGCCGGTCTCGGCGGAAGAATCTCTATTCCTTCTTCCTTTACGCTTCTCCTTATTCTTACGTTTCTCATAAATTTGGGGAATTCGTGGAAACTTTTTTTATCAGTTAAATCTATATAAGAAAGTCCGTTTATCCTTTTAAAATCATGTTTTGATGTGTAAAGACAACCGTCTTTAAGGTAAAAACCCACTCCATCCAGCATAAAAAAATCACTGTTCTTAACATATCCTTCTTTTTCAGGCATTTTTGAGCCGTTAATATAAACTCCGTTTTTACAGTCATTGTCTATTATTCTATATATGCCGTTTTCACTTATCAGTGTAACCGTATCACCCTCAATCAAATCATTGGGAATATAAATATCACAGTGTTCCCTGCCGCCTATTACGATGCGTTCTTTTCCGGCAAGACTTATAACCCTGTCATAATTGTAATCCTGCTCATCAAAATCTATAAGAAACGAAATTTTAAAGAGCAGAGATTTACTTTCCTTATATTTCAGGGTAATGTCATCTCCATGAGAAAGTCTGGTTGTCCTCATCATCATAATTCCGTCAGAGGCTATATAAATATTTTTACTGCATGAGAGCTTCCATCCGTTTTCATCTTTTGAGAAATCCAAAAGAATATCATCAAAAAGCCTATCTCTGTCAAATCTGAAATTACAATATTTATATGTACCAACCCTGAATATGCCTGATTCAGTTTCCTCAAGCGGGACTTCATAATAAAACCCGCTTCCGTAAATTACAAGTTTATAATTATATTCCATATTCCCTCCTATTCAATGTTTATAAATGTACCATTCTTCAGTTTGTAATCTGCAAGCTTTCTGCTTCCCTTTAGAAGTTTTATGGGATTTTCTGTTTTAAGATATCTTTTTGTAATGTCTTCCATATCAATTTTTAAGTCGTATGCTGTATTAAGTGCCATAATCAAATCATTTACGGTTATGTCAAGCGGTACTTCAATATCATGAACTTCATTTCTTTTCGGGATATTTAGCACCATTATTATTTTTTCTGCCATATTTATTCTCCTTTACAAAATCAGCATTGCAGTGTCCTTAAAAATATGTAAGCCTCTCATTTGAGAAATCTGCTTTTGATTCAAACATTCCTGATTTTCTTCAACATATTGAGTAACCATTGCGTTGGAAAGGAATTCACTCTCTATAATGTAATTTCTGTCTGTAGCCTCAAATCTGTTACATATAAATAAAAACTTTCCCTCATCTGAATAATCAAGATTTTCCAGAACACTTTCACATTTCCATACCGATAAAGCATCCTGATTCAGCACCATGAGTACCTTATCGCACATACCCATAATCATAAGATTTGACTCGTCCAGTTCTCCTCCTGTATCAACAACTATATATTCATATATTTTTTCCTCTGCAAGAATCTTTATAAAATTAACATAATCGTTTTTTTCTACTCCATATGTAATAAGTGCTCCCTGTACCGGTTTAATATAATCAAATTCTTCATTACCCGTATAATTGATGAGATTAGAAAGTATTCCTTTTCCCTGTACGGAAAGCTCCTGCATGAACATCTCATCCACATACTCCCTGTTCCTTAAAAACCAGTGAAAGCTCTGAACGGACTCTATATTAAGGTACAGAACTTTTTTATTATAGTCTGCAAGCTCACTGCATATATTTAAGGCTGTTGTTGTCTTTCCGCTGCCCCCGACAGGTGAGTAAACAAGTATTATTTCTGTTTTATCAGTATTTTCATCATTATCCTTTATCTTTTCTCCCAGTCTCCCTAAGATTTTATAGTATATTTCCTTTACACTGGAATATTTGAAAAGGCTTACTGCACCATCCTTAAATTGTCTGCTTTCTGCTTCTTCCTGTAATATAAAAACCGTACCGATATTGTGTCTTTGAATTGTTTCTTCATACAATTCTTCTTCAATAATAAGCACATCTATCTTCTGTGGTTTTCCAAAAAACCAGTCAAAATACTCCCTGTTTGTAATAAGCATTATTTCCGATTTATCTCCAAGCCCTTTTAAAAGACCTATTTCCAAAGATGAAAGATATATTTCATCAAACACACAAATTACCATTGAAAACCTGTTCATAAAATCATTCTCCCATACTGCTAAGAACTGTATATCTCAAATCTGCTATATCAATTATATCTCCGTAATTTACAGGTACATACGAGTCAGGAGTAAGAAGATTGCCATTTACATATGTACCGTTTGTACTTCCCAAATCGAGTATAAATATTTTTCTTTCGGATATTACAAATTCCAAATGACGTCTGCTTACAGCCGTTGATTCTTTTATGGTGTAATCTGTTTCAGTTTCACTTTTTCCTATGACAAAATTCTGTTTCGTCACAATGATATCAGATACATTTTCACTATCCTCAGCCTTTAACCAGAAGTATCCATATATACTCTCTCTTCCCCTGCTTACGTCCGTTTCTGAAGTATCATTAAATATACCGTACTTCTTTTCCTTAAATCCGTTTACAAGGTCATCTATTGAAGCCTCCATGTTCATACAATCATCAAATAAAATTTTTATGTAAGCGTTATCCATACATTCCGACTGATAAAGAATATTTGTAATAAGTGCCCGCAGATTTGCTTCAAACATTGCAAGAGTATCAATGCCACTCATTATGGAGACGGGCAGACATATGAATTTCGGATTTCGTTCCTCATCCAGAAATATCCTGTCAGGTCTTATATCAACAGTTTCAAGCTGTACAAAACTGTCGGTCCTTATTTTTACAAGCTCGTTAATAATCTTTTCAATAACCTCCATAAAATCCTTTGTTTTTGCAGACATCGCAAACTTTATCAGGCTTGTAAGTCCCTCCGTATCATAAACAAGCTTTATATTTCCATTCATAATCACCTTATAAACTTTTACATATCTGTCTGATGCATTTCTTTTTACAATCTGATAAACCGTGTTATAAAAATAGCTGTTATCTTTTATAAGAAATGCCGTATAATACTCACTGTCTATCTCATCAGCAAAAGCACTGCACAAAAATTCATTCATAGCCCTCACCTCACATTATTTTGTAAACAAATTCCTCGTTTGCCATACTTATAATCATTCCGCTTAAAAGAAGTATACTTTCATCCTCCTTTAACGATATACCATTTACAAAGGTCTTATTGCTTGATTTATTATCTCTAAGGTAGTAAACTCCGTTTTTCTTTTCAAATATTGCATGTATTCTTGAAACTGCAGAATTATCCTTTATGACATAATCAACTTTTTCCTCATCTTTTCCTATAAGGAAACGCTCCTTGCATATCTGAATGCTTTCATTTGTCTTTAATCTTATAAGACATGGTACAGGAGGTCTGTCTTCAAGAGTACCCGTTTTTTCTTTTTCCAACGTGCTATTTAATCCACGCTTTAACAATTTTTCTCCGGCGAGCTTTTCATATCCGCTTATATTAATTGTTTTTGCTTCCGGTTTTCTTTTTCTCATAACAATTTCTTCTGATAGCCTGTCGCAGCTCCTCATAAGCTCCCGTGAAATACTTTCATAATCACAAGAATTAATGATTGTCAGTATCTGCGCGGCATAAGTGCAGTTTTCGGACAAATCATAAGATGCATACGACATGACAAATCTAAGCAGATTGACAAATTCGTCTTTTTCTCCTGAAACCCCGGATGAAGGCACCATAATAAAAGAAAGTTCCTCCTGCTTTCTGCTCACATATATGTAATTCCAATCCCATACAACATAAGAAGTATCTATATTATTTTCCCTCAGCCTTTTTTCAAAACTGCAAAGCTGATTTATAATATTTACCGTCTTGCTTTTTGTGAGCTTTTCCGAAAGATATTCATATAATGTCTGTTCATCCGGCGGTCTGTAATAGAAAACCATATAACCATCCGTCTTTCCCATGCTATATTTAATAATCTTTTTATTACTATATAAAAGATAATTTAATGCAGCCTCGTCCATTGTTTTTTCATCAGAAATATAACAGGTTATATACCCAACTCCGTCTGTTTCCGTATAATTTAAATAAGTCCCCTGCATTATTCTTCCTCCTCCGGGATATCATATGTAACATTTCTGACAAGTATAATCTCACCTGCATAAGATGCGGCTTCACTTAATGTTTTATCTTCCGTGCTTACAGTCATAATCTTTCCTGTACCCGTATCTTTAAAATATGCTCTTTCATTTGAAGCCGTAAGCTGTTCCAAATCTAAAGCATCACAAAGCTCCGTATCTTCCCCTGTTTCATATCCCATTGAATAATAAAGCTTATCATTCATGACATAAAAAAATCCGTGGCTGGAATCATTTACGGTAAAATCCGTTATATTTTCTTCATACATCGTGCTTTTCCCGGATTCATAAATATAAAGATTTTTGTTATTGGTATAAATAACAGCTCCATTATTTAATATTCCAAATTTATTATCGCCAATAGACGCTATTTCATTTCCGGAAGATGACCAGTTGTATGTATTCGTTATTTCCCCAGTTCTTACATTTTCTTCCGTTGAGAAAAGTACATCTTTCTTAAGTTCATACAATACGCCACCTGCTTTATAATACGCTGTGTTACCAAACATAAGAAATGTTTCTATGTCCTCTCTTTTTCCTGCATTAAGCTTTATCGATTCTGTATTTAGCTCCGGCTCATTCAAATAGGCTGTTCCGTTTTTTGTATAAATTACCGTCGTACAATCATCATAAGAAGCTCTGTCGCCTATCACCTGGACCGTACCTTTAATATTTCTGTATTCTCTTTTATTAAGATTTCCACCTATTATATAAAGACCATCAATATCAGTTGCTAAGCAGTATGGCTCTTCCCTCAGCTTAACACTTCCATACCAAAGCTCATCATTTACTGTTCTCACAATAAATTCATCTGTATTTTCATAATAAATTATATTTTTTGCATTTTTTAAAACCTCATCCGACTCGCCATCATTATATGTATACAGGGTGCCGTCCTCTGTATCAGTATAAAAAAGAATTCCTTTAGTATTTATATATTCCAGTGTCAATTTAGATTCGGAGGTAATTACCTTCGTACTTTCCCCATTATAATTGACTATATATACATCATTCATTTTTACCTTTACATACTCTCCTCCTTCGGGCATGTTGGAATGTTCTTCCCAGCGCGATTCCGTGTAGTCAGTTATAAATGCAAAATACCCTCCCGAATCACTTACAACTATGTCTCTTACATTATTAATATTTTCTTCTTCCATTATGTTACTGCCTTCATTAAAAAAGCCTATGTTAAGGCCGCCATTAACGTGTCTTACATAGACTACCGTTGAAAGAGAGCTGTTTGTATAATATGCATCCACGATGCCTAACGAATACTCATTACCATTTATATACTTAATTTCCAGTTCTCCGTTTTCATCCATATATAAGGCGGCAGTATGGTCATCAGAAATGGCTATCGCCGTACTTATGTCGCTTAATTTGCCACCGCCATATAATGCCATATCATCATTTTTCTCATCATAAAAATATACTGACGCATCTACTTCCTGTAACACCTCCAGATATACCTTGTCTGCAAACAAAGCAAAGTATATTGTAGCTGCCGTAAGACCTGCCGTAAAAATTGAAAGAATAATTATAGTAACGATGTAAGGAACTTTGTTGACATATCCCTGTTCCTTCTTTTTCTGTTCTTTTTTTTCTCTTCTAATTTCCTTCCTGGTCTTTGGCTTTTCATATTGACGTATAATGTCATTGCCAACCTCATTATTCTGATAGGCAGTTCCTGAATACATACCTAACAGGGTATCATCTGTAAGTATTGTCGTTCCTGACATATCTTTTTGATTATTTTCTGCTCTTAAAACATTTTTATCCTGATATACTCCGCTTTCCGTATATACTAAATTAAGCTGTTCTGACTGTCCTCTCTTTTCAGGCAGTTCGCCTGAATTTCCCTGAGGTGCCTCAGCTCCACACATATTACAAAACTTTTTGTTACCGATTTCGCTGCCACATACTGCACATTTCATTTTAGTTTACTCCTTCTTACATCTGAAATTAAACATATGATTCAACTATAGAATCAGTATCAGAGCTTATGCTGTTATTTTAACGCACTGTTTATCCCGTTTCTACAAAGTTACGGAGTTTTAACATACATTTAAATTTGATAAAACAAACAAAAAAACAGACTGTTTTAAATCTTAATTTAACCTGATTCAAAACAGTCTGTTTTTATATAATAATTTTATCCTGTTAATAGAAATATTAAACTTCAATAAGTTCCTTAGGAGAATGTGAAAGATTTTCATGTCTGTCTTTTGTAACTATCACCATATCCTCAATCCTTACTCCGCCAAAACCTTTAATATAAATGCCCGGCTCAATGGTTTCAATCATGTTTGGCATAAGTATTGTCTTGTCCGATGTATTGAGTGCAGGAGACTCGTGAATAAATAGTCCTACACTGTGTCCCAAACCATGTCCAAAACAGCTTCCGTAACCTGCTTTTGTTATGATGTCTCTGGCTGCCTTATCCACTTCCCGGCACATAAGTCCTGCACGGATTATTTTTTCTGCCTCAAGATTTGCCTTAAGGACAATATTATATATTTCCTTCTGCTTTTCGCTTGCTTTTCCGATAACGACAGTTCTCGTCATATCCGAACAGTAGCCGTTATAACGGCAACCGAAATCCAGTGTCAGAAAGTCTCCGTTTTCCAGCTTTTTATTTGAAGGAATTGCATGAGGCATGGAAGAATTTATTCCCGATGCGGCTATGGTATCAAAAGATAATCCTTCTGCTCCGTTCTTTTTCATCTGATATTCCAGCTCCGCCGCAACCTCAAGCTCCGTCATTTTGGGTTTAAGTATCTCAAGCACTTTGCCAAAGGCAATGTCACCTATTTCCTCTGCCTTTCTTAAAAATTCCAGCTCCTTATCTGTTTTTATCTGCCTTAAGACATTCAGAGATTCTCCAAGAGGTATCCATTCCTTTATTCCTGTAAGTTTTTCACGATATTTAAAATAATCACTGCAAAGAAGTGCTTTATCCTCATATCCTAATTTTTCTATGCCTTCATTTTTTATATATTCATTTAATATATCAGTAATTCTGTTATTTCTGTTCCATTCGCATACGGTAAAATCAGATTCATTTTCTGCCTCCTCTGTATATCTGGAATCAGTAATCAAAACATTATTTTGAGGCGATATAAAAAGTACCGCCTCACCACCTCTGAAACCGCTTAAATATCTGATGTTATACTCATCAGTCACCAGAACTGCATCAGTATTTAATTTATCAAAATCCAAATTATATTTTTTCATTATGTCATCTCCCTGATACCCGAACCATGACTTCATATTTTATATACTACTGTGAATAAACAAGAAGTACCATTTCTGCGGTCTCCGTAAGTGAATTACCGCTTTCCATGCTTCTTTTCTGCAGATACCTGTGTGCTTCATTTTCCGACATTTTGTTTCTTTCCATTAATAAAATTTTTGCTCTCGAAATTAAATCCTTTTCATTCTGACTTCTTGTCGCAGATGTATTCTTTTTCTTTCTCTTCTCATAACCCGTATTAATCATCATATTAAGAGTATCAACAAGGGTTTTGACATTTAAAGGCGCAGCCTCAAAAACTATGTCCGACTCTTCTCTTTCATGCCAGTTCATTGGAGAAGTAACGAGAAGCATTTGAAATTCATCAGGCAGATTTTCTTTTAGTTCTGTATACAGCATATCAGATAATCTATATCCGCAAATTACAATTCCGCCATCCATATGCTCCGCTGCATTTAAAGCAAATGCGCCTGACTGACAGGTTGAAGCAACATTAAATCCATGTCTTACCAAAACGCTTTTAATGCTGCGCGCATCCTCTATTTTTGAAAATGCCACTATTATGCTAGTCATTTTGTACCTCTCTGCATGACATTATTATTTAATATTTAGCTAAATACTTATCAATCTCCCAGTCGGTAACATAAGAGCTGAACTGACTCCATTCTTTTTCTTTTGCCTCAATGTATTTTGATGAAAGATGTTTGCCTAAAACGTCCTGAATAAATTTATCTTTCTTAAATTCCTCAAGAGCTTCACTTAAGTTTTTAGGAAGTTTGCCAATGTTGTTTGCAGCTTTTTCCTCTTCTGACATTGCATATATATTGCAGTCCACGCTTTCAGGAGGTGTAAGTTTTCTCTTGATTCCGTCAAGTCCTGCTGCAAGGCATACTGCCAGTGCAAGATAAGGGTTACATGAAGGGTCAGGACTTCTTAATTCAATTCTGGTGCTTGAGCCTCTTGCCACAGGTACTCTTATAAGCGGACTTCTGTTTTTTGCCGACCACGCAATATAAACAGGTGCTTCGTAACCTTCAACAAGTCTCTTATAAGAATTAACAATAGGATTCGTAATTATTGTCATTCCCTTAATATGCTCTAAAATTCCTGCTATAAAATTATAAGCTGTTTCAGATAATCCGTTTTTATCATTTTTATCTGCAAATATATTTTTGCCGTCCTTGGAAAGCGACATATTTACATGCATTCCTGAGCCGGCCTTTCCGTATGCAGGCTTAGGAAGAAATGTTGCATAAAGTCCATATCTTTTTGCTACCGTCTTAACTGCCAGCTTAAAAGTCATTATATCGTCTGCCGCAGCCAGAGCCTCGTCATATTTAAAGTCAATTTCATGCTGTGCCGGTCCAACCTCGTGATGTGATGCTTCGATTTCAAAGCCCATATCTTCAAGTGTAAGCACCATGTCTCTTCTTATATTTTCACCTAAGTCCGTAGGACCCAAATCAAAATATCCTGCCTGCTCATGTGTAATTGTCGTAGGTCTTCCCATTTCATCTGTGTGGAAGAGGAAAAATTCACATTCAGGTCCTACATTAAAGGTATAACCCATATCCGCTGCTTCCTGTATGACCTTCCTCAAAATATATCTCGGGTCGCCTTCAAATGGTTTACGTTCAGGTGTATAAACGTCACAGATAAGTCTTGCAACCTTTCCCGGCTTTGGTCTCCACGGGAATATCATAAGGCTGTCCAAATCAGGATAAAGATACATGTCAGACTCTTCTATTCTTACAAAGCCTTCTATTGATGAGCCGTCAAACATACATTTATTATCAAGAGCCTTTTCAAGCTGCTTTCTTGTGATTGCTACATTTTTTAAAGTTCCGAAGATATCGGTAAACTGAAGACGTATAAACTCTACATCTTCCTCATCTATTATTCTCAAAACATCTTCTCTCGTATATTTGCCCATATAAATTACCTCCATTATTTTTATGCACAAAAAATAAATTATATATCTCAAATTTTATCCGTTATATTAAGAAAAGTCAACCTTATGCTTTATTTTTCACTAATTCACTATAACGCTTTTTGTGGGTAATATAAAATATAATTCCAATAACCGCCACAATAAATTCCGTGCACGGAAATGCACACCATACTCCGATTATTTTTGCCGCATTTGATAAAATATATGCCATGGGAATAATTACTATAAAACCTCTGAGTAATGAAATCAGATGTGCAGGACGAGGATATTCGGTAGACGTAAAGTAAATTGAAATTATAATATTCAGTCCTGCAAACGGGCACCCTATAAAGTATAATTTCATTCCCAAAACTGCAATATCCTTTAACACTTTATCATTTTCACTGTTAAATATATCTGCTATCCATTCCGCACCAAAATATACCGTAAGATATACAGCTATGGAAATAATTATCATTGCCGTTAAAGCATATTTAAGTATGGCTCCTACGTTTTTAATATTTCCCCTGCCGTAATTTGTGCTTATAATCGGCTGTATTCCCTGGGCAATTCCCGTATAAATTGCAATTATTACAAGCGATATATTTGCAATAATACCATATGCCGCAACGCCCGTATTTCCTTCCAGCTCCAGGATAATTGAGTTAAATACTATAATTACAATACCTGATGAAACCTCCGTAATAAGAGACGGCACTCCGCTTGAAAATATTCCTCCTGCTATTCTTCCTGAAAGCTTAGTTTTTACAAAATGAAAATTATTTCTTTTTCTTATAAAATATGGTGAAAGTATGATAATGCTTATAACAGGAGCAAGTCCCGTAGCAAAAACCGCACCAAACATTCCCATACCGCAAGGAAAGATAAATATGTAATCCAAAATAATATTTGACAGGCTTCCGCCAATCATTCCTGCCATTGCAAGCTGAGGGGCTCCGTCATTTCTTACAAAACAAAGCAGAACATTATTCATAAGAAATGCAGGTGAGAATAAAAGCAATACCTTCAGATATATCCTTGTCATATTTAAGGTAGTATTGTCCGCTCCCAAAACCACAGCTATATTTTCTGATAAAAATATTCCAGTCAATACAAAAACCGAGGCAAATATCAAAGCCAGAAATACAGCGTTTGTAAATGTGCGGTCGGCCTCTTTCTTATCATTATGCCCCTTCTGTATGGAATACTTCGTTCCTCCGCCCATTCCTATCATAAGCCCGCTTCCGTTAATCATACTGTAAACCGGAATCGCAAGATTAAGTGCGGCCAGTCCGTTTGTCCCAAGTCCTTTTGACACAAAAAACGTATCTGCCAGAATGTAACACGAAAGTCCAATCATACCCAGTACATTAAGAGATGAGTATTTAATAAATTCCTTAAAAATTTTTAAGTTTGTCATTATATCCTCCTTAAAACAAAAGAGCATTGAGATTTGTATCTTCAAAGGCCTAACGATACAAATTCAATGCTCATAAAAACTTACCCGGCGGCAAGAGATATTTATTTTGATATATAAGTGGCACCACCATAAAGCGATTTTTATGTGCCGCGTTCAATATAGCATAAATGCTTCTTTATGTCAATTTATATACAGGCTGCCTATCTCCCTCTCGTACAGTCAGATTCAGGTGTCAGTAATCTTAAATAATGATTTGCTTCCCTGAGTACATGGTCCGCCAGAAGAGGAAGAATCAATGATGAAATTTTACAATCTGTAATTCCTTCCGTTCCTGCCGCCTTAAAGTCCCTGTATTTTATTGTTTCTTCAAGTGTCTTTCTTGTCATCTCATCCATTGTGCATGAATCCTTCTTTCTTGCAAGCTCCAGTAATTTCTTATAATCTTTGGCAAACCCATCTGCCGTCTCAATAAGTTTTTCTTCAGACGGGTCCAAAAGACCTCTTATGAACAATGCATGCTCCATCATAATACGGTCCCAGAAGGCTTCCATGGTTTTCTGACATTGCTTAGACAGTTCTCCGCTTTGATTTAACTCATCAATGGTTGCGTAATATAATTTTGCCTCTCTTATAATGTGTTCTATTAACAGTGGATAATTTGCAGTGAAAAGCCGGCAGCTGTCCACTTCCTTTAATATCTCCTCTTTAAGTTCAATAAGTCCACAGACAAGCTGCAATGCCTCATCGTTTAATTGACGCACCCTGTGCATCATTTGGGCATTTTCCTGTCTGAAGCAGCCTGCTCTAAGCCTGTGCTCCGCTTCGGTAATTGCACTGTCAATGGAGATTCCCGTCAATCTGCTTGTTTGTCTCTCCGCTTTTTCCGTAAATTCCGTTACAATTTCTCCCGAGCAGAGCACGTCTTCAGCTACCATTCCATTACTTACGTTTACTACTCTTCTTAAAAAATCTTCCCACTTCCTGCGATACCAGTCGGCTTTTCTCTTGTAAAATTCTCCCGGGGGCATAAAACCTGCCTGCAGGAACAAAGAATGTTCCTTCATAATTCTTGCAAAAAACAAATGTGTTTCCAGTGAAGCTTTTATATAATCAGTCATATTTTACCTTTTTAATATATAATATTTCTCAATATATAATATATCGTACAGGGAAAACTGTTGCTTATTTTATTTAATTTTCTAAATTCTAATTCCTAATCCTCCTATAATGCCATTATAACAAGATTTATAACATATAAAAGTCAATTTTTTGTCAAGACAAATATATAAGAGTATATAGATTAAGGGTATATTGCTTTTGCAATATACCCTCACACACAATATTTTATTTATACAGTATTAAGTCTATATGTTACAGTTATGTCATAAGATATAAAAAATTTACAAATCAAATGTACGATATAACCTTGCTCTGCTGTCAACCAACATATGAAGGATTCTCACTATGTATATTGTGTCCGCATCAATTACATAGTAAATCTTATAATTTTTGTAATAGTCTTTACGAACACCTAACTCAGCAAGCATATAATCTTCATCCAATTCATTTCTCTCCGGAAAGACAGATAAAGAATTAATTTGCAGCCTAATTCCTTTTACTGTATTTAAAGCGGCAGTTGGATTTTTAAGTTCCAAAGCAATGTAATCACCTGCGTTTTCCAAATCTTGCTCTGCTAACTCAGTGATTTTTATTCGATATTGCTTCATTTTGCGTATTTTTTCTCCAGTCTGTCACATTCAGTATTAAAATCCTTGGTTTTGCCTTCTTTTATTTGTTTTAATCCATCCATTATAAGACTGCGAACTTCTTTTTTTTGCTCGTCTAATGCTTTTTGATAATCATATTTTTCTACAACAGCCATAAAATATCTTCCTTTCCAGTATTTATATACTCGATAATAAAATATTTCTCTTGGTAATCCTGATTCTATGATACCTTAATACTATTTCTTTTTCAAGAATTCTTTTGACAGCATTTGTTGCTGATTATTTATTATTTACATATGACCGTCCTGCTTTTTATTCCGCTTCATTTTCAAAATACCACACATTATCAGAATAACACTTAATATACCTCCTGAAATCAAAATTAAAGCATAAATATTGGCGTTTAAGCAAATCTGATTAGACCAGTTTGAAAAATCAGCAGAAAGAATTGTCAGTTGTCTTTTATGTTCAGCAAAATATGCATAAACATCATTTGTAAACACTGCCCAGATACTGCATATAGCTGTGATAATTCCTGCTTTCATCCATGCATTGACCGGAAGATATCTTACCACAAGAAAGATAAGCCACACTCCTGTCATAAGAATAAGCGCAACCGTATAACCGGATTTCATTCCTTCTATATTTCCCGTATGATTGCATACTTCAAAAATTGTAAGGAAAAGCCACAAAGTATCCCACGCCATTGTAATTAATGCCTTTTTATCCGATAGTATGGGCGGTAATGTTATGTTTCTGATTACAAAAGGGAAGAATACAACTGACAGTCCGAAAACTGTGGGTATTGACCACAAAATAAATTCTCCGCCACCATTCATACGGTCTACAAAAAATAATATAAGAAGTAAAGCTACCACACCAAGCAAAATACTCTTAACAATTCTTTTCTGATTTGACATGAGCGGAACTACCGTTAATGCTGCCACAAGCAGCATGGAAGCTGTTACTACCGAAAAAACTCCCAGACCGCCCCCACTGCTCATTGACACAATAAACGTAATAACAATAGGAATGAGCAGTAAAATAGCAATAACAAGCCCTGCTTTATATGCTGCATTTCTTTCTTTTTTTGCGTGTCTTTCCAAAACACCGGCAGACTCCTTTTTGATAACTGAATCAACCGTACTATTTTTCAATTCTTCGTAAGTTTTTTTGCACTTTTCACAAGTTAATAAATGATTTTCAACCATCGCTCTACTTGCCTTGGTACAGGCATCATCATAATAGAGAGGAAGTAAATCCTGTACAATATCACATTCCTGAATATTATTCTTATTCATTTTCTACCATCCTTTCCTGAATCTTTAATCTCGCCCTATGATAAGTAACTCTTGCCCAGTTTTCCGTTTTTCCGAAAATTAATCCTATCTGCGAAAAAGGTAATTCCCCGAACACCCTTAGCTGGAATACTTCTTTATAGGGTTCCTGCAGTTCATGAAGAATAAGATGAATCCGAAGAGCAGTATCTTTGTCTTCCGTGGATTTTTCTATATCAACATTAGATGTTGATACATCATCATCTAATTCTGAAAATTTTGTATTTTTTCTGCATTCATCTATTGCAAGGTGCTTTGCAATACCGCACAGCCATGTCAATTCACTGGAATTTCCTTCATACTTCCTTTTTGCTGTCATAGCCTTAAAAAAAGTATTCTGAGTTATTTCTTCAGCCTGCGACTGATTTTTTATAATTGTCATGACATAAGAATATACTTGCAAATAGTATGAATGATATAATTTTTCGTAATCCAGAACTGCTCACCTCCTTCTTTTCATAGGTTAGTCGAAGAAAAGATAGTTTCGTTACAGATTTTTCATAAAAATTTTTATTTTTTCCTAATATTTAATTAAGGGTATATCGCTTTCGCAATATACCCTTATAAAATCAAATACTATTTAGTCGGCGGAATATTACATTCCCATCTGCTTTGCAACCTCAGCTGCAAAATCTTCGTTTTTCTTCTCAAGGCCTTCACCGGTCTCAAATCTTACAAACTTCTTAACTGCAAGCTTGATTCCGTTTTCCTTAGCAACCTGCTCAACATACTTTGCAACAGATTCCTTATTTTCAGCCTTAACATACTCCTGCTCAAGAAGACAAACTTCCTTTAACTCCTTGTTGAGACGTCCTGTTACCATCTTCTCAATGATATTATCAGGCTTGTTTGCATTCTTAGGGTCATTCTTTGCCTGAGCTACAAGGATTTCCATCTCGTGTGCCTTATATTCCTCTGATACGTCTTCTGTTGAAATATACTTAGGATTTAAAGCTGCAACCTGCATTGCAACATTCTTTAAGCATTCCTTAACTGCATCACTTGTTGAGTCTGTGTCAGCCTCTACAAGAACACCAATCTTTCCGCCTGCATGAATGTATGATACTACACAGCCATCAGTAACAATCTTCTCAAATCTTCTGATTGACATGTTTTCACCGATTTTTGCAATCATAGCTGTGTGCTTTTCTTCTACTGTCATGGATGGGTCAGCAGCCCACTTCTGGTTTTTGAGCTCTTCTACATCCTTAACATCTGAAGTGTTAATCTGCTCTGCAATCTGCATAACATACTCTCTGAACACTTCGTTCTTTGCAACGAAGTCAGTCTCTGCATTTACCTCAAGGATAGTTGCAGTCTTGTTATCATCAGAAATTACTGTTGCAATAATTCCTTCCGCTGCAATTCTTCCTGCCTTCTTCTGAGCAGTTGCAAGTCCCTTTTCTCTAAGGAACTCCATAGCTTTATCGAAATCACCGTCTGTCTCTGTAAGAGCTTTCTTACAGTCCATCATTCCGGCGCCTGACATTTCTCTTAATTCTTTTACCATGCTTGCTGTAATAGCCATTTTTTAATCCTCCTAGAAATGATTATCTTACTCTTCAACTGCAGCTGTCTCTTCTGCTGAAACCTCTGCATCAGCCTCTGCTGATTCTGCCTCGTCTGCATCAGCACCCTGATTAGCCTCTATAACAGCATCAGCCATCTTAGAAACAATAAGCTTAACTGCACGGATTGCATCATCATTTCCAGGGATTACATAATCAAGTTCTTCAGGGTCACAGTTTGTATCTGCAATACCTACAAGAGGAATTCCAAGTGAATGAGCTTCCTGAATGCAGATTCTTTCCTTGCGTGGGTCTACAACGAAAATCATATCAGGAATTTCCTTCATTTCCTTGATACCTCCAAGGTTTTTCTGAAGCTTATCCATTTCCTTCTTAATATTAATTACTTCTTTCTTAGGAAGAACTTCAAATATTCCGTCTTCTTCCATCTTCTCATACTTCTTAAGAGTTTCAATTCTTGTCTGAATTGTCTTAAAGTTTGTAAGCATACCGCCAAGCCATCTCTGGTTTACATAATACATTCCGCAACGCTCTGCTTCTGACTTAATAGAATCCTGAGCCTGCTTCTTTGTACCTACAAATAAAATCTTACCGCCTTCAGCAACACAGTCAAAGATTGCCTTGTAAGCCTCATCAACCTTGCCTACTGACTTCTGTAAGTCGATGATGTAAATTCCGTTACGCTCAGTATAAATATACTCAGCCATTTTAGGATTCCATCTTCTGGTCTGATGTCCAAAATGAACACCTGCTTCAAGTAACTGTTTCATTGAAATAACGCTCATAATTTACCTCCTGGTTTTTAACTTCTGCAGACCTAAGCATGGAGACCATAGCGTTTTCCGGCACCTTCCATACACGAAATCTGCATGATTTTTTATTTCTGTGTGAAATTTTCACACAAAGCAAAGTATAACATAGAAAAAAAGTGCAATCAAGCACTTTTTTCTAATATTTTATATATTTACATATTTATAGGATAATATACAAAAATATATCTATTCCTGTGGTGTATTTACCAGTATATCAGCTATTTCTTCATAAGTCATACCCTTAGTAAATGTATATGTATTAACCCTGATTTTCGTGGCATAGTCGTTTGCAACAAGCCAGTTATCAAAATCCCCGCTGTCTGAAATAATTCCGTTTTCTTCTAGTAGTGCTGCAACGGCTTCAGAATGCATCCCGCTTGTTACTTCTATTGTAACCGGGGTATTAACCGAAACATCTTCGGTACTTTCTGCATCTTCTGAGCTTGTATCACTTTCTGTATCTGTGTTAATCTGTACCTCAACAGTCTGCTCCTGAGTTTCTTCAGAATGATTTTCTTCCGTCTCTGCATCAGAATATGATGCATTTGTCTGTGTAGCCTTTACATCTGAATTACTCTTTTCAGAATTATTTTCTGTGGTCTGTACTGCGGCAAACATTATTAATGCGCCGATAATTATACCTATCCCTATTCCTCTTAATAAATATTTCTGTTTCATTTTTCACTATTCTCCGTGTTTTGCGTCAACAATTTTCTTTACTTCACCTACGCCGAGTCCAAGAGTTCTTCCTATCTCCAGAATACTTAATCCTGATTTATACATATTCATAACGCTTTCTTCTACATTATCGCCCGCATCTATACCTTCATCATAATTTTCAGCAAATTCATCAGCGTACTCATCATACTTATCGTCATTATCAATATCATGATTTTTATTTACATTTTCTTCATCAGTTTCATCTTTAAATCCTGATTCATTTATTTCAGCCTGAGTTTCATCTTCTGCCTTGGAATCCTCTTTTTCCTGAAATTCTGTTTCCTGTTTAAAATCTGTCTCCCGTTCAATATCTGATTCTGTCGGGGCATTTTCCTTATCATTTACAACTGATTTATCAGGTGCATCCTTTTCTTTTCTATTATCGGAAATCATTTTTTCCACACCTTTTTTATATTCGTCTACAAGAGTTGCCGTAAGTTTGATTTCCTTCTGTTTATCATTTATCATGTTATACATGATACTTACTTCATTGCTGTTTTGTTTTAAATCCTCTTTTATGGCATCAACATATTCACTGAGGATATTTGTCTTATTATCAAGAAACTGATTTATTCTCTCTTCAATTTCAGGAAGTTTGGATTCTATATATTCATGCATGTAACTGTCTACAAGCTCCCTTATATGCTCCTTATCCTTTTCAGAGAGCTCATCCTTTACACCGTCTGTAATCTTCTCCTCATTTTTGTCTGATTTAGAGACTGCAAAACAGCTCGTAAATATACAGATTATTCCTATTATTATTAAAATTATGGTTGTTGCGGGCATTTACTTTTCTCCTTCATTTCCTATATATTGTATATATCATATTTATATTTCAACAATATAATGTATTTTCCTCTATTCAGAATATCACTTAAAGCAGATAACCGCAACAATAAATTAAAAAAAAGAATCCTTAAAAAAGAATTCTTTTTATCATTTAATTTCTTTAAATATTGCGTCATTCAAAACTTTGATATGGGTCCCCTTCATACCGGAAGACCTGGATTCAATTATTCCGGCACCTTCCAGCTTTTTTATTGCATTAACTATAATAGAACGGGTTATATGATATTTTTCTGCAACACGGCTTGCCACAAGCAGTCCATCTTTTCCGTTAAGCTCGGTAAAAACATACTGTACCGCTTCTTTTTCCGATAAAGACATGGAGCTTACTGCAGACTTTATAATTGCTTCTTTTCTTATTTCTTCGGCATTTTCCTCATAAATGGACCTCATCATTTCAAGGGCTATTACTGTATTTACATACTCGCCCAATATAATGTCGTCTACATCAAACTGATTGCTCAGCCTGTACATAAATGTTGTTCCCAGACGTTCTCCCGCAAATGCAATAGGCATAATAATGGCAGAATATTTAAGCACATCTGCCCCCTCAAATCCGAGGGTAAACATATTCACGTTTTCCTTGGTGGAAAGCACGGAAAGAAACCTCTCATTAAGCTCACTGTCAATCACATCTCCCACTTTATCATTCAAAAGCTCTTTAATGCATGGGGTGTTTTTTTCATTATAAATTCCAAGGATTTTTCCCTTTTTGCTTATTACCATTACATTTACTCCCAAAACGGAGCCTGCCACCTCACATATGTCATTAAAAACTACCTTATATGACGTGTTATTATGCAGAAGCTTATTAATTTTTCTTGTTTTGTCCAACAGTTGAACACTCATATCATACCTCTACAGATTTCTGTTTTTCCATAACATAGCCACAGGTTTCATTAGCACATAAATATTTATTTCCTTTTTCAACCATGTAGCTTCCGCATTCAGGACATTTTTCATTTACAGGCTTAACCCATGACATAAAATCACATTCAGGATTATCTATGCATCCGAAATACCTTCTGCCCTTTTTAGTCTTTTTCATCACAACGTCCTTACCGCATTTAGGACAAGGTACACCAATTTTTTCATAATAAGGCTTGGTGTTTTTACACTCCGGAAAGCCCGGACATGCAAGGAATTTACCATGAGGACCATATTTTATAACCATCATTCTTCCGCACAGGTCGCACTGGACATCCGATACCTCATCCTCTATTTTTACTGATTCCAGCTCCTTATTTGCAGCCTTTACAGCCTCGTCCAAATCAGGATAAAAATTTCTTACAACTACTTTCCAGTTTATTACACCTTCTTCTATTTTATCAAGAAGAGATTCCATGTTTGCAGTAAAATTTAAGTCCACAATAACGGAAAATGCCGTAACCATTATATTATTTACTGCTTCTCCAAGTTCAGTTATATATAAATTCTTATTTTCCTTAACTATATACCTTCTGTTAAGAAGAGTTGAAATGGTAGGCGCATAGGTTGAAGGTCTTCCTATTCCCAGTTCTTCCATGCTCTTTACAAGTGAAGCTTCTGTATAGTGAGCCGTAGGCTGTGTAAAATGCTGCTTTGCCAAAAACTCTGCCTCACCAAGCAAATCTCCTTCTTTCAAATCTCCCAGCTTTGCGTTTTCAGTCTCTTTTTCATCATCTGAAGTATATACATTCATAAATCCCATAAAAACAGGAGAAGAAACTGATGCCTTAAAATCCCTCTTTCCCGCTCTTACTGTTGCGGTTGTTGTTTCAAAAACCGCAGGTTTCATCCTGCTTGCAAGGAATCTGTTATATATGAGTTGATAGAGTCTGAATAAATCCCTGCCAAGCTGCTCTTTTATTTTTACAGGAGTGAGCGAAATATCCGTAGGTCTTATCGCTTCATGTGCATCCTGAATACGTCTGGAATTATTTTCCTTTTTGTCAGAGTCACCCACATAATTTTCACCAAATGTCTCTGCTATATATTCCCTTGCACTTCTGTCTGCCTCCTCTGATACACGAATGGAATCAGTTCTAAGATAGGTTATAAGTCCTACTGAGCCTCTGCCTTTAATATCCACACCTTCATAGAGCTGCTGTGCAAGTCTCATGGTCTTGCTTGTAGCAAAATTAAGTTTTTTTGACGCCTCCTGCTGAAGCGTACTTGTAGTAAAAGGATTTGGAGATTTCTTTATTCTCTCACTCTTTTTAACAGTTGCAACAGTAAAACACTCATTTTTAATCTCATTTTGTATACTGAGTGCCTCGTCTTCTGATTTTATTTCACCTGCATAATGAAAAGCCGCCTTCTTTTTAGAATGGGGAACATTAAGCATGGCATCAAGTGTCCAGTATTCCTCAGGTATAAAGGCATTAATCTCATTTTCCCTGTCACTTATCATTTTTAATGCCGCTGACTGCACACGGCCTGCACTAAGTCCTCTTTTTATCTTTGCCCATAAAACCGGACTGATTTCATATCCCACCAGTCTGTCTAAAACTCTTCTTGCCTGCTGTGCATCCACAAGATTCATATCAATTTCACGGGCATTCTTAATAGAGGATTTAACTGCGTTTTTAGTTATTTCATTAAAGGTTATTCTCTTATAGTTTTTATTCTCTAATTTAAGTGCTACAGATAAATGATAAGAAATAGCCTCTCCTTCACGGTCAGGGTCAGTTGCAAGATATATTTTATCTGCCTTCTTTACTTCCTTACGAAGCATGGATAAAATGTCGCCCTTCCCTCTTATGGTAATATATTTCGGCTCAAAATCATTCTCTATATCAATCCCCATCTGGCTCTTAGGTAAATCCCTAACGTGACCGTTTGATGCAACGACCTCGTAGCCTGCTCCCAAAAACTTTTTTATTGTCTTTGCCTTTGCCGGAGACTCAACTATAACAAGGTTCTTAGCCATAAATGCTCTCCCTTCTAAACTAAATAACCATTAAATAATATAAATCTTTTATCATTCAAACTTCAAACAACTATACACCATTTTAGAAATGTGCGCAAGAAATTTTTCCCGATTTTTCCGTGAACTTATCTTCAGGTTTTAATTATGACTATATAAAAGTATTTTATTTACAGTAAGATGATATAATATCCCTTAACAGGCTGCTTTATCAGTTTTTTATTTTCCAGAGAAAAAAGTAAGTTTATTGCTTTTGTCGTACTCACTTTACATTCACTGATAATTTCATCTATGTATTTCGGCTCAAGGCTTAAACTATCCATAATTTTCATTTCATCATCCGAAAGCTTTACCGTGTCCTGCTCTACTGATTCTCTGATACATTTATCCTGGCTTTTTTTATTATTTATATTATATACAAAATCTATTATTTCCTGAGGGCTCATAACCGGGGTTGCTCCCATTTTAATAAGATTATTTGTTCCCTCACTTAACGGGTCAAATATTCTTCCGGGTATCGCAAAGACCTCCCTTCCCTGCTCAAGTGCCGTGTCTGCCGTAATAAGTGAGCCACTCTTTTTCTTTGCCTCTACGACCAGTATACCTCTTGATATTCCGCTTATTATTCTGTTCCTAAGTGGAAAATAATATTTAAGCGGTTTTTCACCCGGAGGATTTTCAGAAATAACAAGCCCCTTTTCAGAAATATCATTATAAAGCCCATAGTTTTCTCTCGGATATATCACATCAATTCCGCTTCCAAGCACGGCTATGGTTTTCCCTCCCGCCTGAAGCGCACCTCTGTGGGCACAGGAATCAATTCCCGCCGCCATACCGCTTACAACGGTTATTCCTGCCTCTGCCAGACATCTTGCAAAATATTCTGCAATTTCTCCTCCGTATACGGAATGTATTCTTGCTCCCACTACACCCACCGTATTTAATGTATCAGCCAGTCCTATATCACCTGTGTAATAAAGTACATATGGGATATCGTATATTTCCTTTAAAAGATTCGGATAACTGTCATCCGAATAATATGTATAATTTATATTTTTTCTGAAAAGCATATTTTCAAACTTTAATGTTTCTTCAGGATTTTTTGAATTTAAAACTGCTTCTGCCTTATCGCATGAAAGATATCTTTCCAGTTCTATTTTATCGGCATGATAGATATTGTATGGCGAGCCAAATATATCCATAAGCATTTTTCTTTCTCTTATCCCGATATTTTTTATCCTTGAAAACCATAAATAATACTGTCCTTCCGTCATAAGCCTTCTCCCCATGTCTTTCTGTCATGTGCATTTCTGTAAAATAATGCTTCAGAAATATCATCACATGTAATCTTTTCTCTTTTTCCTAAATCCGCAATAGTTCTTGAAAGCCTCAGAATTCTGTGAACTCCTCTTGCACTAAGCTCCTTTTCATTAAAATACCGTTTTAAAAGCTCTTCTTCTCTTTCTCCTAAGAATATATAATTTTTTATTCTGCTGCTTTTTAGCTGTGAATTATATCTGATATTTTCATAACGATATCTTTTGTTCTGTATTTCTATTGCGTCTTCCACCCGTTCTCTTACTTTTTCCGAAGATTCCTCCTTTTTATCCGAAAACAGATTCTCGTAGGTAACAGGTCTTACTTCCATACTTATGTCTATTCTGTCCATAATAGGACGGCTTATTTTATTTTGATATCTTATAATCTGCATTTCACTGCAGGAGCATCTTGTCCTGTCGGGGAAATTACCGCACGGACACATGTTCATTGCGGCAACCAGCATAAAGTCAGCCGGAAATGTATAAACCGAATTAAGCCTTGAAATGACTGCCTTTTTCTCCTCCATTGGCTGTCTTAAGGCTTCAATGGCTAATTTGTTAAACTCCGGAAATTCATCCAGAAATAATACAGCTTTATTGGCAAGACTTATTTCACCGGGAACGGGAAATGCTCCTCCTCCGATTAGCGAGGCTCTCGAAATAGTGTGATGCGGACTTCTGAAGGGTCTCTTTGTAATAAGCGAGTTTCTCTCCGTAAGAAGCCCTGCAATACTGTAAATCTTGGTTATTTCTATACATTCTTCAAAAGTAAGGCCCGGCATGATTCCGGGAAGGCACTTTGCCATCATGGTCTTCCCTGAGCCCGCCGCACCAGTCATAAGAATATTGTGAAAACCGGCTGCGGCAATTTCAAGACCTCTCTTTAAAGCATGCTGTCCCTTTACATCGGAAAAGTCATATTCTGCAGAAAGTTTTTCTTTATTGTACAGATTTTCCACGTCATTCTCAGTAACGGGGATATCAAGTGAATTTGTAAGATATCCCCATGCTTCATTAAGGCTCTTTACCCCTATAACGCTTATTCCTTTTATAAGAGATGCCTCGTTTCTGTTGGTATACGGCACTATGACTCTTTTAAATCCTGAGTTTTTAGCATGATGTACCATTGGCAGTACTCCGTTTACCCTTAATACCTCTCCGTTTAAGCTGAGTTCACCTATTATAACCGTATCGCTTAGTGAATTAACTTCCGTCTTATATACACCGCTTAATGCAAGTCGCACTGCTATTGCTATTGCAAGGTCAAAATAAGAGCCGTTTTTTCTGATATCGGCAGGTGATAAATTTATTGTTATGCGTTTTGGCGGCAGATTTATGCCTGAATTTTTGAGTGCCGTCCTGACCCTCTCACCGGCCTCCTTCACAGAAGAAGAAAGATAACCGACAAGTGTAAACATTGGCAGACCATTGCTTACGTCAGCTTCGACACATATAGTGATACCGTCAAGTCCCATGACGGCTGTGCTGTAAATTTTACTATACATATTTTGCTCCTTTTACCTCTCCGGAGCAATGTACAATTATATAAATATATTAAGGCAAACTATACTTTGGGTCAAGAAATAAATTGCACAGATTTGTTGCACAAAAAGGCAGCCATCTCTGACTGCCTTTGTACTGTATTATCAACTTCTATTTCTTCTTTACGGAATATCCGAATTTACCAATTTTTTCACCTAAAGTAAAATATTCACCATGTGAATAAGCAACTAAATCTGCACTGTTAAGATTAAACTTATTGTTTTCATCCATGTACTTATCATCTGCGGTAACACTAACTATTTCAGCAATAAACATATCATGGCTTCCCAAGCTGATAATATCCTTTACTTTACATTCAAGGTTTACAGGACTTTCAGCAATACCCGGTGCTGATACAACCTGTGAAGGAAGCTCGGTGAGTCCCATTTCCTTAAATTTATCTATATTTTTTCCTGATTTAACTCCACAGTAATCTGTGGCATAAGTCAAATCCTTTGTTACAAGGTTTACTACAAACTCACCAGTTTCCTTTATTATATTATATGAATGTCTTTCAGGTCTTATTGAAACAGAAAGCATTGCAGGTGATGAAGAAATTGTTCCTGCCCATGCAACGGTTATAATATTTGCTTTTTCATTTTCCCTCTTGCAGCTTATCATAACTACAGGTACAGGATAAAGCATATTACCCGGCTTCCAAATCTGTTTTCCCATTATATCTACCTCATTTCCGATATTATTTTACGCATACAATTCATTTTATTAAAAGTATATGTGATATATGCTCCAATGGTAATAATAAAATGTTTTAAAGTGAATTTACACACTCCATTTCTAATATCAATACTCCACACTGAGTAATTTGAGCCCCTTTGCCGGCGCAAGCATCATATCCTTTAGTCTTTCTTTTCTTTCCAGGATTTCTTCTACGGTCTCAGGAGCATATTTTCCTTCTCCCACCTGAATAAGAAAGCCCGTAATCAGCCTTACCATATGGTACAAAAATCCGTTTCCTCTGTAAGAAATAATTATAAAATTTTCATTTTCAGAAATATCAATCGAATAAATACTTCTTACGGTAGATTTTTTATTACTCTTTAAATCAGAAAAACTTTTAAAGTCATGCTCTCCCAAAAGATAAAAAGCTGCTTTACGCATATCATCTGCATTAAGTTTTTCAGGGTGGTGATAAGCATATTTTCTCATAAATACATCAGAGAATACTCCTGTATCTATTGTGTAAGTATAGGTTTTAGCTTTTGCATTAAGCCTGCTGTGAAATCTTGGAGCCGCCTCCCGGACTTCCTTAACTGAAATATCCTCAGGAAGATATTTATTCATATACTGTAAAATTTCATCCGCAGATAAATCAGTATTCATGTGACAGTTTGCAACCTGGCCTTCTGCATGAACTCCCGCATCTGTTCTTCCCGAGCCATGAAGTTCAATACTAGTGTCACCTGTCATTTTTACCAATATATTTTTCAGTTTTTCTTCTATGGTATTTCCGGTATTCCCCTGTCTCTGCCAGCCGCTGTATCTTGTGCCGTCATACTGGATTTTAAAACATATATTACGCATATTTTCTTTTTACTGTGTTTTTATTCTAATTAAAATAAACAAGGTCTTCCTCAGCAGGTGAAGTAAGCGATACACTGTCAGCATAAATCACAGGACCTTCACCCTGAAATTCAGGATAATATTCCTTCTTAATTGTTCCTTCAACTATTACCCACTGCCTGTCACTTAAGTTTTTCGCACCTCCGTAATAGCATTTAAAGCCTATAAATGCTATATCATCTGCGCAACAGGTCATGGCAAATCTGCCCGGTACAAATGAATTCTGACCATAGTTAGATGGTCTGTGTACCATAGCCCTAAACTTAATCTTCTTATCTACATATCTGTCAGGATTATCAGCCGCATCTATATAGAAGATACCAAAATCCTCATCTTCAAGCTCGATTACCGGTTTATCAATTTCATAAGGAAGGTCTGCTTCATCTTCATCTACTTCTGCAACGCCGTCCTTATTTTCAAATATAACCTGAGCCCTTCTGTTCACGGCTCTTATACTTCTTCTGTACTCACTTCTTCTGGTATTCTCATCGCATCTGTTGAATATAATCATGTCAGCACTGTTAAGCTGCTCCATCATTATGGATTTCATGTTTGCAATATATACGTCGAAGGTCTGAGCATCCACAAATGAAATAACCTGAACAACAGTCCAGCCCTTAGGAACTCTTATTGAAAATATTTTGTCCAGCTTCCATGTACCGTTATACTCTATCATAACGAGCTTTGGCTCATATTTTTTTTGCAAATCTATGAGGTTTTCGGTATTAAGGTCTTCTTCCTCAAGATATTCCACAAAAATGTTTTTCTTCTTTAAAGCTTCTACATCATACTCTTCTTCACCCTCTTCAAATACAAGAAGCAGAGTCTTTTCACCTTCAGTAAAATTCCTGTCAAGAAGTGTTTCTTTTGCAAATGTGGTTTTTCCGCTCTCAAGAAATCCCATAAAAATATATACCGGTATTTCCTTAACCATAGCATTTTTCCTTTCTATCTATAATCTGAACAGTTCTGCAAGCTTATCCTCTTTAAGATTGCTTCCTATCACACAAAGTTTTCCTGTATAATCAGGATTTCCTTTTCTAATCTCATATTCACCCGGTACAAGGTCAAAATATATCCACTCATTCTCCTTGTCAGGCACAATTCCCTTGGCACGCAGAATAATTCCAAATTCATCTGATTCAGCTGAAAGCTTTTCAAGTATTTCTTTCATCTCATCTTCTGTGTATTTAACAGCTGTTTCCTTGCCCCAGCTTGAAAATACCTCATCAGCATGGTGGTGATGGTGCCCGTGGTCGTGGCATCCGCACTTACAGTCCTCGCCATGCTCGTGATGATGCTCATGTTCGTGGTCATGTTCATGATGATGCTCATGTTCATGGTCGTGTTCATCATGGTCATGATGATGGTGCTCGTGGTCGTGGCATCCGCATTCACAGTTCTCGCCATGTTCGTGATGATGTCCGTGAAATTCTTCCTTCATCATATCTTCAATGCTGTGTACATGCTCCATTGTCTCAAGTATAAGGTTGCTGTCCAAGTCATCCCAAGGAGTCGTAATTATACTTGCCTCGCTGTTATGCTCCTTTATCATCTCAACCGCTTTTAAAAGCTTATCTTCTGACACATTCTGAGTTCTGCTTAAAATTATAGTGCCTGCGCTCTCAATCTGGTTATTAAAGAATTCTCCGAAATTCTTCATATACATTTTTGCCTTTGTAACATCCACAACCGTAGTTGCGCTGTTTAAAACAATGTCGGCATCTTCCTTTACTCTTTCAACTGCCTTTATTACGTCTGAGAGCTTTCCTACTCCTGAAGGCTCAATGATAACCCTGTCAGGTGCATAATCATTTATTACCTGCTTAAGTGCAGTACCGAAATCTCCTACCAGTGAACAGCAAATGCATCCTGAATTCATTTCCGTTATCTGCACTCCTGCTTCCTTTAAAAAGCCTCCGTCAATTCCGATTTCTCCGAACTCGTTTTCTATCAGCACGAGCTTTTCTCCTGAAAAAGCACCGTCAATAAGCTTCTTTATAAGTGTTGTCTTTCCTGCTCCGAGAAATCCTGAAATTATATCTATCTTTGTCATTTTTATTCCTCCTTTTGCACTCGGCAGACAAATAAGCCGATTACCATAGTAATGATACTCACTTTTAGAAAAAATTGCAAGTCTTACAAAAAAAGCCTTATACAATTCATACATATTTCAAAATATTTATGTAAAGCCGGCCTTTTCCCGTGGTTTTTCCCTCAGATTTAAATATAAACTTTCCCTTTCCCCTGACGGAAACCACTGAATCATTCTTTAGTGTCATGCTGTTATTTTCCATAAGTCTTCCGTTCACAAACACTTTCTTTTCCTTAAATAATTCAAGGCTCTTGCTCCTTGAGACATTATATACTCCTGATATAATACCGTCCAGCCTGTTTGAACTTACAATAACAGATACTTCCTCAAGAGAAGGCTTTATTTCTTCAGGAATTTCACTGCATACTACACTGTTTACATGAGTATGTTTTACAAAGATAAGATTATCAGAAATAAAACCTGCAATATTTTCATGACAGAAAATATATCCCGTATTATCCTTAACAAAAATATCCCCGATAAGCTCCCTTGTTATTCCGAGATTCATAATGGCACCCAGAAAATCCCTGTGGGTTAGTTCGTCAGAGAATTTTTTAATAAGTGCTTCGGATTTTATACAGCAAATAGGAAAATCCTGTTCATAACCGCAGAGCTCCTCTGAGCCAAATCCGAGCATTTTTCTCTCACAAAGCTCTGTCCCTCCAAACTCTCTTGCCGGGACATAAGATATTTCATTTTTCATATTATAAAAAACCTGTAGTTCAGAAGGCGTCAAAAAGTCAGTAAATACATACTGACCTTTATTATAAGCTCTTTCTGCAAGCTCCTTTATTCTTTTTGCCAAAGTATAATCATTTTTTTCCATTTTTTATATCCTGTATAATAAATATATCTGATTTCTCTTAACTGAAACTCAGTATATGTATGACTATGCTCATACAAAACTTACGCCCAAGGATAACCTCAGGCGAAACGTCTTAATAATCTAATTATTTTCTTTTTTTAACGAAACCTCAAGCTGATTATATGGTATTTCAATGCCGGCTTCATCAAACTTATATTTTATCTGTTCCGAAGCCTCCCATTTTGCCGTCCAGTAGGATTCTGTAGGCACCCAGAAACGGAGACCCATATTTATGGAACTTTCTCCAAACGTATCTAAAAATACATTAATATCTTCTGTTTTATCGGTATACTGTGATTCCTCAGCAATACTTTTTAAAATATCTTTCGCTTTCCTGATATCAGTATCATATGACACACCTACATTTATTTCCACCCTGCGTTTCTTCTGTGCAGTAAGATTAACCACAGAGGTTGAAGAAATATTTCCATTAGGTATTACTATAACTTTATTATCAGCGGTTTTAAGCTTGGTATAAAATATTTCTATCGAAACAACCGTACCCTCACAGCCTTTGTCATTTTCTATAATATAATCACCAACCACAAAAGGCTTTAATATGAGAATTAAAACCCCGCCTGCCAGGTTTGAGAGACTTCCCTGCAGTGCAAGACCGACTGCAATACCTGCGGAGCCTAGAATTGTAACCAGCGATGTAACCTGAAAACCGAGCAGAGATACCGTGGTAATAAATAAAATGGTATAAAGAAGTATCCTTATAAGAGATAAAAGAAATCCTGAAACACTCTCTGACATGTGGCTGGACTTATCAAACGATTTCTTTACTATCTTCATTATAAACTTTATAAGCTTTGAACATATAAAAAGAAATACAAGTGCTCCGATAAGCAATCCAGCCTTGTCAATCAGCCAGTTTACAAATGAATCAAAATATTCTTCCAGTCGTCCCGTGTCCATTTCAGCAATTTCTTCCTTTACCTGATTAATATCAGTTCCGGATTCAGCAGCTGCCGAAAAAAACATCTTTAACTCCTCCTTTTCATTTTAAATCTTCTTTTTAAATACAGATATGGATAACGGAGGAACGGTTATAGTGATATATTGTTCTCTTCCGTCACACTCACCCTTTTTAGTCTGTTTAATTCCTCTGTTATTTTTTCCTCCTCCGCCGTACTTTCCGGCATCACTTGAGAAAATTTCCTGCCACTTTCCTGCTGAAGGCGCTGCAAGCTTATACTGTTTATGAATTACAGGTGTAAAGTTGCAGATTATAAGAAGCGTGTCCTCTTCATCACTGCCGTTTCTCACAAAGGATAAGATACTGTCATTTGCTGCATTTGCATTTATCCATTCAAAGCCTTCCGGCTGTGAATCAAGCTCATAAAGTGCAGGCTCGGATTCATAAAGCTTATTTAAGCTCTTAACATATGCCTGCATATATTTATGTGCATCAAATTCAAAGAGTGACCAGTCCAGTTCATGTGACTCATTAAATTCCGAAAACTGTGCGAACTCCTGTCCCATAAAGAGAAGTTTCTTACCGGGATGAGTCATCATATAACCATAGGCTGCCCTTAAGTTAGAGAACTTATCCTCATAGCCTCCCGGCATTTTTTCAATCATTGAGCCCTTTTCATGTACCACCTCATCATGTGAAAGTACCAGTATGAAGTTTTCGCTGTATGCATAAACCATACTGAATGTAAGCTCATTGTGATGATATTTTCTGTAAAGCGGGTCGAGCTTCATATATGAAATAAAGTCATTCATCCAGCCCATATTCCACTTGTAGTCAAATCCGAGTCCGCCTTCAGATGAACTTCGTGTCATCATAGGCCATGCCGTGGACTCTTCTGCTATCATAATAACACCCTTATGTCTCTCCTTCATAAGAGTATTTAATTCCTTAATAAAATCTATTGCATCAAGGTTTTCATTTCCGCCGTATTTATTCGGAAGCCATTCGCCATTAGTCCTGCCGTAATCAAGATACAGCATTGATGCAACCGCATCCATTCTGATTCCGTCAACATGGAATTTTTCTGCCCAGTAAAGAGCATTTGCAACAAGGAAATTTCTAACCTCATTTCTTGCGTAATTAAAAATATATGTTCCCCAGTGAGGGTGTTCACCCCTAAGCGGATTTTCATGCTCATAGAGACAAGTACCGTCAAACCTTCCAAGCCCGTGTGCATCCTTAGGAAAATGCGCAGGCACCCAGTCAATTATTACTCCCAGTCCCTTCTCATGCATATAGTCCACAAAATACATGAAATCTTCAGGCTCACCGTATCTTGATGTAGGCGCATAATAACCCGTTACCTGATATCCCCATGAAGGGTCATACGGATGTTCCATAACAGGCATAAGCTCTACATAGTTATAACCCATTTCAAGCAGATATTTTGCAAGCTTTTCTGCTATTTCCCTGTAATTATAAAATTCCCTGCCGTCTTCAGGTCTTTTCCATGCACCAAGGTGCACTTCATAGATATTCATAGGCTCAGACAAAGTATCTTTTTCTTCCCTTGCCTTAATCCATGCTTCATCCTTCCACTTGTAATCAAGCTTTACTATCCTTGACGCATTGGCAGGTCTTAATTCACTTGACGTGGCATAGGGGTCACTCTTCATAAAAATTTCGCCTTTTTTGGAGCGTATCTCGTATTTATATATTTCCCCTATAAAATCGCCGGGAATAAAAAGCTCAAAAATCCCTGAATAGTCAAGCTTTCTCATGGGATGTACCCTGCCGTCCCAGTTATTAAAATTACCTACAACTGAAACTCTTTCGGCATTTGGCGCCCATACCGCAAAAAGTACACCATCCACTCCGTCTACGGTCATTGGATGTGCTCCGAGCTTTTCATAAATCTCATAATGAATTCCTTCATTAAACTTACTTATGTCAATAGGGTCAATTACAGGCTCAAAAACATATGGGTCAATAAACTCCAGTTCCCGCCCGTCATCAAACTTAGCGGTAATTTTATAATCAAAACGGCTCTTGTCCTTTATCATCACTGAAAAAAAGCCTTCTTTTCTTTCAGAAACAAGACTGTATTTTTTTCCGTCTGATAAATCCACGGCCTTTACTACTTTTGCGTCAGGAAGATACACATTTATATAGACATCATCTATACATTCATGCATTCCTAAAATATGATGTGGGTTGTCATGCATGGCATTTGCCAGAGCCTCAACCTCCATCCAGTTTATTGCAAATACTTCTTTTCTTCTAGTCATTACCGCACCTCGTTTGCCTTCTCTATATAATAATTTGTCAGTCCAGCATATGTATAAATATACCGCTCCTTAATTTAGGCTCAAACCATGTTGACTTAGGAGGCATGAGCATGCCTGCATCCGCCACTCCAAAAAGCTCGGAAATATCAGTCGGATACATGGAAAATGCCACTTTCATATCGGTTTTCACCCTTCTTTCCAGTTCAGAAAGTCCTCTTATACCGCCGACAAAATCAATTCTTTTATCGGTCTTTGGATTTTCTATTCCCAGAAGCTTAAATAAAATATTATCCTGAAGGATTGAAACATCCAGTCCTTTCACAGGGTCATCGGATTTAATATTATCGTGTGCATAAAGCCTGTACCATTTACCCTCAAGATACATTCCCATGCTTCCTTTTTTTTCAGGCTGATACGGAGTTTCTGAAATCTCTATATCAAAATCCTCTGAAATCTTTTTCAAAAATTCATCCTCGGTAAAGCCGTTTAAATCCTTTACCACCCTGTTATAAGAAAGAATTTTTAACTGATTGTCAGGAAAAAGCACTGATAAAAAATAATTGAATTCTTCATCACCCTTATAATCCGGATTTTCATTTCTTCTCTTAATTCCAACCTTTACGGCGGAAGCCGCCCTGTGATGTCCGTCGGCTATATATATATCATTCATGGCTTTAAATTCATTCTTAATAATATCTATATCAGAATCCGAATTTATCACCCACACATTATGGCTTATTCCGTCATCTGAAACAAATGAATATAAAGGAGCATAAGACTTCACCCTGTTTACTATATCATCTATTACATTTCTTGCCCTGTATGCAAGAAAAATAGGTCCCGTCTGTGCATTACATATATCTACATGATTTATTCTGTCAATTTCCTTATCGGCTCTTGTTTCCTCATGCTTTTTTATGACTCCGTCAATGTAGTCATCTATTGATGCACATGCAACTATTCCCGTCTGTGAACGTCCATCCATAATAAGCTCGTAAATATAATAAACAGGCTTATCTTCTAAGATGTAGATTCCCTCATTTATTCTTTCATTAAGGAGTTCCTTTGCCCTCTGATATACACATGGTGCATAAGTATCCACATTTTTATCAAAGCCTGTCTCTGCCCTGTCTATTGCAAGGAATGACATAGGCTCCTTTTTTACTTCTATTTCAGCTTCTTCCCTTGTATATACATCATATGGCAGTGCCGCTATACGGCTTACCAGTGAAGGTACGGGCCTGTATGCCGAAAACGCTTTTATATTAGCCATATAATTATCCTCTGATATATTTTACTGCTGCATCAATAGATTTCTTAAATGATTCATCTGTGGAGTTATCAAATACAAAAAGCTCCGGTATGTTGTCAGGCTGATTAAAGTTCTGGGTTGCAATATATTCATCCCAGTTTTCGAGCTTCCATGTATCCCTGTCAGAGTTTCTCTTAATCATTCTCTGATGTACAACCTCAATGTCTGCATGTACCCATACAACACAAAGCTCAGCACCCTTCTCACGAAGCTTTGCCCTTAAATTATCAAGATATTCATTGTCACGGATTTCCTCTGTGAAAGGAGCATTGATAAGTACTGTATCATTATATTCCAGAGCTTCAAAAGCCAGGTCAAGTACACAGTAATATTCATAATCCCTTATTTCTCTCTGGAAAAAATCAGAAGACCTGTTATATTCTTCTCCGGCGACTTTAAAAATCTGCTTTGATAATACAATAAGTGTGTCCTTATCAAGATAAACGCAATTTGTAAGTGCTTTTGCCAGTTTTTTAGATATGAAAGTTTTTCCGCAGGCCGGCGGAGAAGTAACTAATACCAGTTTTTTCATAATTTCCTCCTAATTTATGTCAGATTACATATTATTTTAAAGAATTAATCCGATAGATTAACGCTTTAATATTACCACAAAAAGCCCGTCATAACAAGAGTATGACGGGCTTAAATAACTCATTTTTATAAAATTTTTACAAGGATTTTATATTATTTTTTAACAATATAATCCTTAGCGCAAAGAAGCTCTGCAGAAAGTATTGCTCCACCTGCCGCACCTCTTACCGTATTATGTGAAAGACCTACAAATTTATAGTCAAAAATACTGTCTTCCCTAAGTCTTCCCATGGAAATTCCCATGCCGTTTTCGTAGTCCACGTCAAGTGATACCTGAGGTCTGTTGTCCTCCTCAAGATACTGAATGAACTGCTTTGGAGCACTAGGAAGTTCAAGTTCCTGTGGAAGTCCCTTAAACTTAGTCCATCTGTCAATTATCTCTTCCTTTGTAGGTTTCTTTCCAAAGTTTACAAATACTGCTGCGGTATGGCCGTCAAGTACAGGCACTCTTATACACTGGCTTGTAATCTTTGGTCCGTCCTCACATTTAACGATTTCATTTCCTTCTATCTTACCCCAGATTTTTAAAGGCTCCTGCTCGCTCTTTTCCTCCTCACCACCGATGTAAGGGATTATGTTTCCTACCATCTCAGGCCAGTCCTTAAAGGTTTTTCCTGCACCTGAAATTGCCTGGTAAGTAGTTACAACAACCTCTTTCGGCTCAAATTCCTTTAAAGCAAAGAGTGCAGGTGCATAGCTCTGAATTGAACAGTTAGGCTTTACTGTTACGAAGCCCTGCTTTGTACCGAGTCTTTCTCTCTGAGCCTTAATGATTTCATAATGCTCAGGGTTTAATTCAGGCACTACCATAGGAACGTCAGGTGTCCATCTGTGTGCACTGTTATTTGAAACTACAGGAGTTTCCGCCTTGGCATAAGCCTCTTCTATTGCCTTTATCTCATCCTTTGACATATCTACTGCACTGAAAACAAAGTCTACAGTGGAAGAAACTTCTTCTACTTCATTTACATTATGCACAATAAGATTTTTTACTGCTTCAGGCATAGGAGTTTCCATCTTCCACCTTCCGCCTACAGCCTCTTCATAGGTCTTTCCGGCACTTCTTGGGCTTGCTGCCACGGTCACTACCTCAAACCAAGGGTGATTTTCAAGCAATGCTATAAATCTCTGTCCAACCATTCCGGTTGCTCCGAGAATACCTACTCTATATTTATCCATTATATTGTCCTCCTGAAATTAGTCCTATTACTGAATTGCTCTTACTTTAAGTACACCGTCTATTGCAGAAAGAGCATCAGTCATCTCCTTTGTGGCTTTTTCACTTATATCAAGGATAGTATATGCATAATCTCCCTTTGACTTGCTCACCATGTCAGATACGTTTATTCCTTTTTCTGCAAATACACCTGTAAACTGAGTGAGCATGTTAGGAATATTTCTATGGCATACTGTAATTCTTGCGGAAGCAGAGCATTTTCCGGCATCGCAGGCAGGATAATTAACTGAATTCTTTATATTTCCGTTTTCAATAAAATTCATTATTTCCTTAACAGCCATAACAGCACAATTATCCTCTGATTCAGCTGTTGAAGCTCCTAAATGAGGAAGTGTGATTACATTTTCTGTTCCTGCTATTTCCGCATTAGGGAAATCTGTTACATATCTTGATACCTTTCCGCTGGCAAGAGCTTCCTTCATATCGGCATCATTAACAAGTGTATCTCTTGAGAAGTTCATTATCTTTACTCCGTCCTTCATCATTGCAAGAGTTTCTTTGTTAATCATATATTTAGTTGAATCAAGGAGAGGTACGTGTACGGTAATGTAATCGCACTGCTCATAAATTTCATTTAAATTTGTTATGTGCTTTACTGCTCTTGAGAGAGACCATGCTCCGTCAACCGATACAAACGGGTCATATCCGTATACTTCCATTCCGAGATTTACGGCTACGTTTGCAACCTTTGCACCTATTGCTCCCAGACCGATAACTCCGAGCTTCTTGCCCATAATCTCACATCCGGCATACTTTGCCTTCTGTTTTTCAACAGCCTTTGCAATTCCCTCATCAGAAGCATTTTCCTTTACCCAGTTATATCCTGCAATCAAATCTCTGGATGCAAGAAGAAGACCTGCAATAACTATTTCCTTAACTCCGTTTGCATTTGCACCAGGGGTATTAAATACAACTATTCCCTTTTCAGCACATTTATCAAGAGGAATATTATTTACTCCCGCCCCTGCTCTTGCAACTGCAAGAAGATTATCTGAAAGCTCTAAATCATGCATTGCCGCACTTCTTACAAGCACTGCCTCTGCCTCATTAAAATCATCGGTTACTTCATATGAATCTGAAAGCAAATCCATACCGCATGAAGCGATAGGGTTTAAGCACTTAACTTTTACCATCACTATTCTCCTTTTAAAATCTTTCTTTATTTATTTTCTTCCTCAAATTTCTTCATAAATTCCACAAGCTTTTCAACACCTTCTATAGGCATTGCATTGTAGATGCTTGCACGCATACCGCCTACTGTTCTGTGTCCCTTAAGGTTTACAAAGCCTGCTGCCGTTGCTTCTTTTACAAACTTTGCATCCAGCTCTTCATTTCCCGTAACAAATGGTACATTCATGAGAGAACGGTCTTCTTTAACTACAGTTCCCTTAAACATCTCTGAAGAGTCGAGGAAATCATAAAGAATTGCAGCCTTTTTCTCATTATGTATCTTCATTGCGGAAAGTCCGCCCATAGCCTTAACCCACTTAAATACAAGTCCGCAGATATAAATTCCGTAGCATGGAGGTGTATTGTAAAGAGAGTCATTGTCTGCCTGTGTCTTATACTTAAGCATGGTTGGTGTAAACGGCATTACATCATCTCTGATTAAATCCTCTCTTATTATTACAACTACTACTCCGGCAGGTCCCACATTTTTCTGAACACCGAAGTAAATAAGACCGTAGTCACTTACATTTACAGGCTGTGACAGTATGTCTGAAGACATATCCGCAACAAGTATTTTGCCCTTTGTATTTGGAAGTTTCTTAAATGTAGTTCCGTATATTGTATTATTATGACAGATATATACATAGTCTGCATCTTCATCAATAGGAAGATCAGAACAGTCAGGTATGTATGAGAAAGTTTTGTCTGCTGAAGAAGCAATGGCATTTACCTTACCATATTTCTTAGCTTCCTCATAAGCCTTCTTAGCCCACTGTCCTGTTATAATGTAATCGGCAACTCCGTTCTTCATAAGATTCATAGGTATGGCTGCAAACTGCTGTGATGCTCCGCCCTGAAGGAAAAGCACCTTGTAATTATCAGGTATCTCCATAAGGTCCCTTAAATCCTGCTCAGCTTCCTTGATAATATTATCAAAAACTTTAGAGCGGTGGCTCATCTCCATAACGCTCATTCCTGAGCCCTTGTAATCCAGCATTTCTTCTGCTGCCTGCTTCAGCACAACTTCTGGTAAAACCGAAGGTCCTGCCGAAAAATTATAAACTCTTGCCATTTTTTTATCCTCCTATTATATGCATATATACACATATTTAAATTATTTACATATCAACTTAACGCTTACTTATTGTCCTTGTCAAGGTCTTCCTGCTCAAAACATGTCTCGATAGGTGCTCCCGGTGCAACCATAGGCCAAACCTTTTCATCCTCGTTAATAATGCAGTCAATCACAACAGGTCCGTCTGCAGTAACTGCTTCCTTTAAGGCACTTTCAAACTCCTCAAGCGTTCTTACGGTTATTCCCTTTGCTCCAAGCGCATCTGCAACCTTAGCAAAATCAGCCTTGTCATTTAATATTGTATTTGAATATCTCTTTCCATAGAAAAGTGTCTGCCACTGTCTAACCATTCCAAGAACATGGTTATTTATAACTACGTCTATTACAGGAATGTTGTATCTTGCCGCTGTTGCAAGCTCATTCATGTTCATTCTGAAGCAGCCGTCACCTGCAATATTTATTACAGTACTGTCAGGCTTTCCAACCTTGGCACCGATTGATGCTCCAAGTCCGTAACCCATTGTTCCAAGTCCGCCTGAAGAGATAAATTTTCTAGGCTCATCATATTTGTAATACTGTGCAGCCCACATCTGATGCTGTCCTACGTCTGTAGTAATTATCGCCTTTCCCTCTGTAATCTCATAAATCTTATTTATGATTGCCGGTCCTGTCATATGCTCTAAATCATAGTGGTAAGGATATTTTTGTTTAAGTTCTTCTATCTCAGCTCTCCACTCAGGTCTTTCTGCAGCCTTTACCCTCGTTGCAAGCTGCTTTAAGATTTCCTTAGCATCTCCTACTATGCTTGCGTCTACCTCTACGTTTTTATTTATCTCTGCCTCATCTACATCTATCTGTACAATCTTTGCATTAACGGCAAATTTATCGGCATTACCTGTCACTCTGTCAGAAAATCTTGCGCCTACAACCACGAGAAGGTCTGCCTTTGTTACACCATAGTTTGATACCTTTGTTCCGTGCATACCGAGCATTCCCGTATATCTCTCACTGTTTCCGTCGAAAGCGCCCTTTCCCATAAGAGTATCACATACAGGTGCATCAATCTTTTCAACAAATTTCTTTAACTCCTGTGAAGCACCTGAAATGGTAACACCACCGCCTACAAGTACATAAGGTCTCTTTGATTTTTCAATGAGTGCAATGGCTCTGTCCAAATCTTCATCTTTAATTGTTTCTGTCTTTTTCTTGATTGGCTCAGGTGCCTTTGTCTCATAATCCGCTACACTTGCAGTTACGTCCTTTGTAACGTCCACAAGTACAGGCCCTGGTCTTCCGGTCTGGGCAATCTTAAATGCCCTTCTTATGGTGTTTGCAAGCTCATGCACATTCTTTACTATAAAGCTGTGCTTTGTAATCGGCATTACCACACCTGCTATATCAATCTCCTGAAAGCTGTCCTTTCCTAAGAGATTAACCCCTACGTTTGCAGTAATTGCAACCAAAGGAATGGAATCCATATATGCCGTTGCAATACCTGTAACCAGATTTGTCGCTCCCGGTCCTGAAGTTGCCATACATACACCTACTTTTCCGGTAGCTCTTGCATATCCGTCAGCGGCATGTGCAGCTCCCTGCTCATGTGACGTAAGTATATGCGTAATTTCATCACTGTGCTTATACAGTTCATCATATACATTAAGTATAGTTCCTCCCGGATATCCGAATACTGTATCAACACCCTGCTCTTTTAAACATTCAATAATTATTTCCGCGCCGGTTAACTGTTTCATTTTATCTCTCCTAACTTACCGTGAAGTAAAATACACAATTAAGCTATATTATAAATAGCTATTAACATAAAATCAACCATAATAATTTATTTTTCGTTAATCTCAAGAATTGCTCCTCTGTTTCCCGATGTAACCATTGATGCATATCTTGCAAGATAACCTGTTGTAACCTTTGGCTCCCTTGGCTTCCATTCCGCCTTTCTTCTTGCCAGTTCTTCTTCAGGTACATCCAGAGTTATGCTGTTATTATCAATGTCAATCTTTATGATATCTCCTTCTTTTACAAGAGCGATAGGTCCGCCTACTGCTGCCTCAGGTGAAACGTGTCCTATTGAAGCACCCCGGCTTGCACCTGAGAAACGTCCGTCAGTAATAAGTGCTACAGTTGAGCCAAGGCCCATACCTGCTATTGCTGATGTAGGATTAAGCATCTCTCTCATTCCCGGACCGCCCTTAGGTCCTTCATATCTGATTACCACAACGTCTCCTTCTACGATTTCTCCGCCCTTTATTGCCTTTATTGCGTCCTCCTCGCAGTCAAAAACTCTGGCAGGTCCTTCATGCTTCATCATCTCAGGAACTACTGCAGAACGCTTAACTACTGAGCCGTCAGGTGCAAGATTTCCCTTAAGTACGGCAAGTCCTCCGGTCTTAGAATAAGGGTTGTCAAGAGGTCTTATGATTTCAGGATTTTTATTAACTGCTCCCGATATAGCCTCACCTATTGTCATACCTGTTACCGTCATGCAGTCCTCATGAATAAGACCTGCTTCCTTAAGCTCGTTCATAACTGCGTATACACCGCCTGCCTCATTCAAATCCTCCATGTAAGCATGACCTGCAGGTGCAAGGTGACAGAGGTTAGGTGTCTTTGCACTTATTTCATTTGCAAATGATATGTCAAAATCAAAGCCAACTTCATGTGCTATTGCAGGCAGATGAAGCATTGAATTTGTAGAACATCCGAGTGCCATATCCACTGTAAGAGCATTTAAAATGGCCTCCTTTGTCATAATGTCTCTTGGACGGATATTCTTTCTGTACATTTCCATTACAGCCATACCCGCATGCTTTGCAAGCTTAATTCTCTCTGAATATACTGCAGGTATTGTACCATTCCCCGGAAGGCCCATTCCGAGTGCCTCTGTAAGGCAGTTCATGGAGTTTGCCGTATACATGCCTGAGCATGAGCCACATGTAGGACATGCCTTGCACTCAAATTCTTCCACATCTTCTTCTGACATTTTACCTGCCGCATATGCGCCTACTGCCTCAAACATACTTGAAAGACTGGTCTTGCTTCCCTTTACATGACCTGCAAGCATAGGTCCGCCCGATACAAATACCGTAGGTACATTTACTCTTGCCGCTGCCATAAGAAGTCCCGGTACGTTTTTGTCACAATTAGGTATCATAACCAGTGCATCAAACTGATGTGCAAGTGCCATACACTCTGTAGAATCCGCAATCAAATCTCTTGTTACAAGGGAATACTTCATGCCGATATGTCCCATTGCAATACCATCGCAGACTGCGATTGCAGGGAACATAACCGGAGTACCGCCTGCCATGGCAACACCCATCTTTACTGCCTGTGCAATCTTATCTAAGTTCATGTGTCCCGGTACTATTTCATTATAAGAGCATACAATACCTACAAGCGGTTTTTCCAGCTCTTCCTTTGTCATTCCCAAAGCATTGAACAGACTCCTGTGCGGTGCCTGCTGCATGCCTGTTTTTACATTATCACTCTTCATGTTCTAATTCTCCTTTTTATCTTATAATCACGTCGCCTGGCGGCTCCGTGTGGGCTTTCGCACAATGTCGGCTTGTGCAAGCACAATTTATTATACTCTCTCTGCTACTAAATCTCCCATCTTATCGCATCCTACCAATTGAGTACCTTCTGAAACAATATCACATGTTCTGTAGCCTTCCTCAAGCACCTTCTTTACAGCCGCTTCTATGGCGTCTGCCTCCCTGTCAAGGTCAAAGGTGTATCTGAGCATCATTGCCGCCGAAAGTATGGTTGCAATAGGGTTTGCCTTGTTCTGCCCTGCAATGTCAGGTGCAGAGCCGCCACTCGGCTCATACATACCAAACTTTGTTTCATTTAAACTGGCGGATGCAAGCATTCCTATAGAGCCTGTAATCATTGAAGCCTCATCAGAAAGAATGTCTCCAAACATGTTTTCAGTGAGTACCACGTCAAACTGTGCAGGGTCCTTTACAAGCTGCATTGCACAGTTATCAACGAGCATATGCTCATATTTAACCTCAGGGTAGTCCTTTGCGACCTCCTCAACGACCTTTCTCCAAAGTCTTGAAGAATCAAGCACATTTGCCTTATCAACACTTGTTACCTTTTTTCTTCTCTTCATTGCTATATCAAAGGCTTTTATTGCAATTCTTCTTATTTCATTCTCATTATATGTAAGAGTGTCAACGGCAGTCATCACTCCGTCCACTTCTTCTGTTTTTCTCTCTCCGAAATAAAGTCCGCCGGTAAGCTCTCTCATAATCATCATGTCGAAGCCTTTTTCGGCTATTTCTTCCTTTAACGGACATGCATCCTTTAATTCTTCGTAAAGGTAAGCCGGTCTTAAGTTTGCAAAGAGTCCAAGCTCTTTCCTTATCTTAAGAAGTCCTGCTTCAGGTCTTAATTCAGGCGGGAGCTTATACCACGGTGAGGTTTGTGTATTTCCTCCGATTGAGCCGAGAAGCACGGCATCATTTGCCTTCGCCCTTTCCACCGCCTCGTCGGTAAGAGGCACTCCATGCTTATCTATTGAACAGCCTCCCATTAAAAGCTGTTCGTAATTAAATGTGTGTCCGTACTTCTTTCCGACGGCATTAAGGACCTTCATTGCCTCAGTAACTACTTCAGGTCCTATTCCGTCACCTTTAATTACCGCGATATTACAATTCATTTTTATTTCCTCCAAGTCAGTATAATATCATTTTAAAATTTTGTCTAATTTACAAAGAGTTCCTTTCTCTTATTGAAATATACTATGTTTAAAGCCATAATAATTATATTATAAACAACCTGCACATAGTATTCGGTGAGATCAAGCTCTACTTCCGAAGCAACACTTCTTGCTCTTATAAGGTAATATCCTGAAATAAGTATTCCTAATATATAAAACACAATGTACATAGGTGGTCCCGCTTTTTTATAGCCTGACAGCATAAAACGTGTAATAATTGCATAAACGGCAAGAACAATCATAAGTACGCCCATGGTTGTATCCAAACTCTGAAGTCCCGGAAAAACTTCATATACTAAATCTGAAACATTGTTTCCATATTCATTTATATAATGCCTGCCGGTAGAAATAATATATGCGCTTATTAACTGATAGACTGCAGTAAAGAAAAGTTGGAAATATATTACAAACTTAAACCACTTCATCTCATAATCAGCAGGGCTTGGTTTATATACAGGCTGATTATAAGGTACCTGAGGCATATACGGATTATTTCCGTAATTTGGCATCTGATTCTGATATGGATTCTGATTCTGTACCTCCCTCTGATAGTAATCCACACTCTGTGTTTCTTCCTTAAGCCTTAATCCCGAACTGTTATTTCCAGTTGATTTCTCAAGTTTTGCTCCACATACATCACAGTAATCCAGAGCATCATTTACTTCACTTCCGCAAACATTGCATCTCATAATATTTCCCCTCCATATAAAACTATTTTTCACAGTATTTCAGTTATTTTAATACTACTGATTATTAATATAATTTATCAAACCTTCGCTGTTTATAATCTTCTGCATAAACTCAGGAAATGCCTGACCTTTATATTCGGTATTTTTTGTTCTGTCATAAATCATGCCTGTGTCAAAATCAATTTCCACCTCATCACCTGCTTCAATTTCCTTTGAAGCCTCCTCGCACTCAATGATTGGAAGTCCGATATTGATTGCATTTCTGTAAAAAATTCTGGCAAAGTTTTCTGCTATTACACAGCTTATTCCCGCTGTTTTAATTGCAATGGGAGCATGCTCTCTGGATGAGCCGCAGCCGAAATTTTTACCTGCTACCATGATGTCTCCCTTTTTTACACGATTTACAAAATCCTTGTCTATATCCTCCATGCATTTTTTTGCAAGTTCTGCAGGGTCAGATGAATTAAGGTATCTTGCCGGAATAATTACGTCAGTATCTACATTGTCTCCATATTTATGTACAAATCCTTTTGCTTTCATTTATATTACCTCCGTATAAAAATCTTTCCTATAATTCCTCAGGACTGCTGATTTTTCCTGTAATTGCAGATGCAGCAGCAACTGCAGGGCTTGCAAGATAAATTTCCGAATCCACATGTCCCATTCTTCCTACAAAGTTTCTGTTTGTAGTTGCAACCGCCTTTTCTCCTGCCGCAAGAATACCCATATGTCCTCCGAGACATGGTCCGCAGGTAGGTGTCGATACAATCGCTCCCGCCTTAACAAAAATTGTTGCAAGACCTTCTTCTATTGCCTGAAGGTAAACCTCCTGTGTACCCGGAATTATAATTACCCTTACACCGTCAGCTACTTTTTTATCCTTCATAATTTCAGCGGCTATTCTTAAGTCAGTAATACGGCCGTTTGTACAAGAGCCTATGACAACCTGGTCAATCTTTATGTCGCCTACTTCATCTATTGTCCTTGTATTTTCAGGAAGATGAGGAAATGCAACGGTAGGTCTTAAGGTTGAAAGGTCTATAGTATACTCTTCATCATATACGGCATCACTGTCAGCTTCATAAATCTTATATTCCTTCTTTGAATGTTCCTTCATATATTCTATGGTAAGGTCATCCACAGGAAAGATTCCGTTCTTTGCTCCCGCCTCAATAGCCATGTTTGCAATGGTAAATCTGTCATCCATGGTAAGATTTTTAATTCCGTCACCGACAAATTCAAGTGACTTATATCTTGCACCGTCAACACCTATCATTCCGATAAGATGAAGTATTACGTCTTTTCCGCTTACCCATGGAGCCTTTTCTCCAGTGATATTAATTTTTAATGCCGCAGGCACCTTAAACCATGCTTTTCCCGTAAGCATTCCTGCCGCCATATCGGTACTTCCTACACCTGTTGAAAATGCACCGAGGGCTCCGTATGTACAGGTATGTGAATCAGCGCCTATACAGGTTTCACCTGCAACAATAAGTCCCTGCTCAGGCAGGAGCGCATGTTCAATACCCATTTTTCCTACATCAAAGTAATTCTTAATATCAAATTCTTTTGAAAACTCTCTTACACATTTGCAATGCTCGGCACTCTTTATATCCTTATTAGGAGTAAAATGGTCCATTACAAGTGCAATCTTTTCATTGTCAAACACTCGCTTTTCAGTAAACTTTTCCATCTCGTGAATGGCTACAGGTGTTGTTACGTCATTTCCAAGTACCAGGTCCAGTTCTGCCTCAATAAGCTGTCCTGCTTCCACATATGGAAGTCCTGCATGAGCTGCAAGAATTTTCTGAGTCATAGTCATTCCCATTTTTCATTCCTCTTTTCCTAAAATTAAAAATTTATTTTTATAATTTTTTATTGATTGTACCACAAATAATGATATAATAAAAATATATATAAAGAATATTAAATATAAATTTAATTTATACCTAAATGGAGTATATCATGTACGATAATCTTAACAACTATAAAGTATTTTTAACAGTGGCAAATACAGGAAGCATAAGCAATGCAGCTAATGCTCTCTTCATAAGCCAGCCTGCCGTAAGTAAATCTGTTTCAAACTTGGAGGAAGGACTTGGAGTAAGTCTGTTTACAAGAAACTCAAGGGGCGTAACCCTTACGGATGAAGGAAAAATTTTATACGAACATGTAAATAATGCCTTTAACAGCATATCACAGGGAGAAGACGAATTAAAAAGAATAAATGAGCTTGGCATAGGTCAGCTTAAAATTGGTGTAAGTACATCTCTCTGCAAACACATTCTGCTGGATTATCTTCAGGGATTCATAAACGAATACCCTCATATTAAGATGAACATTTACTGCCATTCCACCGCTAACACAATTAAGCTTCTGGATGAAGGAAAAATTGATTTGGGACTTATATGCCACACAGAACTGCCCAGGGATATGGAATATATTCCACTGACAAGCATTCATGATGTTTTTGTAACCAGTACATCATATTTGGAAAATCTTAATTTGCGTGAAAAAGGGGAAGAAAAACACGTCACATCAAATCCGTGGCTTTTTGCAGGAAATATAACCAGTCTCCTGAAAGAAGAGGTCAGCGCACGAAACACTAAAAAAGAAAGTATGCCTACAAACGAAATACTTGAAAAATCCAACCTCATGCTTCTTGAGCCGGGTAATGTAACCAGAAATCACATAGACAGATATCTGTTAAAGCAGAATATTTTTCCAAGCCAGATTCTTGAAATAAATAACATGGACCTTCTGATAGATTTCGCCGCTATAGGAATGGGAGTTTCCAGTGTAGTGAGGGAATTTGCAGAAGAACAGCTAAAAAGCGGCCAGATTGTAGAGTTGCCTTTAGACACGCCGATACCTGAAAGAAATGTAGGATTTCTCTTTCATAACAGCAAAAATAAATCCGCACAGTTAGAAAAGTTTCTGAATTACTGCAACTTAAATTTATAGTATAATCAGCCTTCCTCTTTACTTCCTCTGTTTATTCTTCTTGCCAGAATATTTATGTTTTTTACATCTGACCCGGTTACTGCCTCACCACTGTACCGTACCTTTTCATATAAGTCCGTAATCTCAGTAAGGTCGTCTCCGGTATTTTTTTCTATTTCATCTTTTATGTTTATGGCAGTCATATTTTCTTCCAGATTTACATATGAGCCATAATCCATTATTTTATTTCTGTATATGCGTCTTGCCCTTTCCTCATTTGACAGCTTACGTGTTATGCGGTTTATAATCCCTGTGGATTTTACGTTTTTCTTCTTTTTATCTATGGTTATTACTTCAACTGTATCTCCGCTGTAATTTCTTTTTGAAATAATATATCTTAAAAATTCAACAAGCTTTTTTACAGCCTTAATTAAAATATATATGGCAATTACAGCAATGGAAATTCTAACCATCATTTCAATAATGTCAGTTAAAAGCCCTTCATTTTCCTGTGTCCCGTACTGATTAAGCGCACTGCCATCTTCGTCCATGTTGTTTCTAAAAAATAAAAATGCAATCCACCTGAACAGAAGTACAACAATCATAAAAATATATCTGACTGCAGACACAACAGCCTGTCCTATTCTTCTCATTGTACCGGAAAAGTCGGGAATATCTGCAAGTCTTAATGCAGTAAACATAATAACTGCTATAATTAAAACAATTATCGTATTTACTGATATAATATTTCTAAGCGGAAGTCCCTTAAGCTCTTTAGAGCTTTCCACGTATTTTGTTATTCCGTCCACATACATGTTTGCAAGATATAAAAATATTACAAGCACCTGCATTATGTATGCAATATCTTTCATGCTGTCATCATTCATGTACCATCCGTAAAAATACACAAGAAAACCCAGTAAAAATGCCGGTCCCGGAAGGTCATCCGTCTTTTTTAAAACTCCCCCGCTTTTTGCATAATTCATGCTGCTTCCGTACAGATATACACAAACCAGACAAAGAAGCACCCTTACTGAGAGTGCCGACGGCATAAGAAATGAAGAGCCCGCCATGAGTACGTGCACAATAAAAACCAAAATATTATAATATGTGATTTCTCTTATGAAATAAGACAGTACAAACGCCCCCAGAATAAAGAGAAGCTCAGGTAATGCAATGGTTTCCTTACAAAAAACCGTAGCAAAAAAGCATGTAATAAGTATGGCAAAAACCATACTGTACGCCATTCTGAGAAAGAGACGTATGTTTTTAAGATTAAGTTTCATATATCTCCACCTCCCAGCCGGTTATATATTCTCTCTCCGGCCTGAAACCGTACATATCATAATATGGTACAATCAAATTAACGGAAATACCTTTCTCTCTCATTTTATCGAGAATATAAAGTAAATCTTCCTTATGATAAGGCGATATAATGATATAACTTATTTTGTCGTTTCCTGTTTTTATTTCTTCGTTAAGCAGTTTAAAGAACTCCTCATTTTCCCTGCTTCCGCTTATCCGGGCAAGATACTTGTCCACGGTAATCATATGGGAATTTCCTGAGCCCGCTTCCACTCTTTCCATTTCCTTTGTAATGAGGTCCATTCCGTTAGAAACCACAGAAACAGGAATTTTCTTTTCAATCAGTCTGTAAGAAAGCGAGCTGGCAATGCTTATGCTCTTTTCCATTAAAACATCAGTTTTTATCATGGAGTCCGTATCAAAATTTATCATGATACGGACTTCCTCATCAGCTGACGGGTTATAAAGATTTACTTTTAAATCTCCTGTTCTTGCCGACTTTTTCCAGTTTATGTGATTCATGGTATCAATTCTTGTATAATCCCTTATTCCTCTGAAGGAAAAACGGTCCTCATAAAGGCTTTTTCTTGCATAAAGCTCACCAATAAGCCTGTTAAATATAATTTCAAACCCTGAAAGCTCAATCTTTTCAGGAAACACATAAATACCCGCATCTTTTTCAAGGTTTTTCGCAAAAGTTGCCGTCATAAAAAAATCTCTTACTATAATATTTGCGCCTTCAATTTCATAATAACCTCTTGCACTTGTCTTAAAAGGTATTTTTCTCGTAATTCTTCTGTATCCCATGACAGAAAAGGCATCATTCCTATGGCATAAATCGGTAACCACCATATTTTCGTCATCAAAAAACCTGAAGGTACGGGAAACTGCAAATTTAATATGTATTACGGGAAGCGGCAGCATTTTAGCGTTATTTATGGTTTCAATAACGCATGCCTCCTCGTTACATTCTGCATACTGCTTATCAAACTGTAATTTTACATCAAGTCTCTTATCCCAGTTTTTTCTGAATATTCTTTTTTGCGCAACATATATAACAGCAATTACTAAAAGAGCAATAAAAAGACGCATCTATTTCTCCCAATTCTCTACCGGTACAGGTATTGTACTTAATATATTATTTATAAGCTCATAACCTCTCTCTGTCTGATGAGCTCCTGAAAATCCCGTCATTCTGTGTCCGAGTACATATGGCGCAAGATATTTCACGTCGTCAGGTATAACATATTTTCTGCCGTTTATTACCGCATATGTCTGACACGCCTTAAGGAGAGTAAGTGAGCCTCTCGGACTTACCCCAAGTGATATCTTGCTGCTGTGTCTGGTTGCAGATGCTATGTCCACTATATACTCTTTTATACAGCGATGAACATAGACTTTTGATGCCTTTTCAGCCGCCTGTTTTATATCTTCTACCGTGCATACAGGCTGAATACTTTCTAATGGATTTTCCGAGCTGTACCTGTCGAGTACCATGATTTCATCTTCCCTTGAAAGCGGTCCCATGTTAAGCTTAAACATAAACCTGTCGAGCTGTGCTTCCGGGAGCTGATATGTACCTGCTGTCTCCACAGGGTTTTCTGTTGCAATTACAAGAAAAGGAGTAAAAAGCTCGATTGTCTCCCCGTCTATTGTAACCTGTTTTTCCTGCATGGCTTCAAGTAACGCAGACTGTGTTCTCGGCGTTGCCCTGTTTATCTCATCAGCAAGCAGAATATTGGTAAATACCGGTCCCTTTATAAGCTCAAATACAGTATTTTTCTGATTATAAACATTAAGCCCGGTAATATCGGATGGCATAAGGTCAGGTGTAAACTGCACTCTTTTTACATCTCCTCCCATACTTCCTGCAAGCGCCTTTGCAAGCATGGTTTTTCCCGTTCCCGGAGTGTCTTCAAGAAGAATATGTCCTCCTGATATTACTGCAGTAAGGATGAGCGTAATAAGCTCATCCTTTCCCACTATAACCTTTGAAATATTATCTTTTATGGAATTTACCAGTTTTTTTATTTCTTCCGTCTTCATCGTTTAATTTCTAAATTCCTTTCAATTATAAATTAAACAATACAATCAAATCACCATATCAGTATACCGTGTTATCCGAAAGCTCTCCGTTTCTTAGCTGTGATATATTGCTTTCGTTTAACTCATATGAATCTATGGTAATTTCACTATACCCTTCAATAATACTATTGTACTGCTCTTCAGTAATTTCAAGAGAAGCATCAGCATCTGATGAATTATAATAATGCGGTTCATATGTATCAAAATTTCCGTGATAAGATACTGCATTTTGTTTTTCAAGTGCAGAGCCTCCCGAAGGAAGAATCCAAAAATTTGTTCCGGATTCATATGCACTTGAACTCCACATGTCTTTAATTATTCCACCTTCACAGAGCACACAGGTGCCTGCCCTGTAACCTATATCCTTCATTAGCCTGGATGCTCCGCCGTTTCCGTAAGTATATACGTCATAAATCCATGTGGAAGTATTGTCATCAGTGCTGCAGAGGCCTATAAAAAGCTCTGACACTCCGTCTTTATTTAAGTCATAGAGAATAAACGAAGGATGGTCCGGCTCATACAGTATGTCACTTGCAAACAAATAATTTACATTGTCATACTCCTCACTGTTATACGGGTCTCCCGTACTTACCACTGAATTATAATTCCTCAGATACATATCGGCTATATCCGCATAAGCTTCATACATTCCTTTAGCCTGTCCGCTCTGAGAGCTCCCCTGCGATGAATTTGCAGCAGGTCCCACCGATTCATGCAGAACACTGTCATCATCCAGCTCGGCTTCCATATTGTATGTCATATAATCATTTGTAGAGGCTGATATTTTAAATTCAAATATTTCTTCGCTGAACGTGCTGTCTGCAAGTATACTGTCACCCTCCGGCCATTCAACAGGCTCCACATCTATTCCGTACTTGCCCATAAACGCTGAAATGGCCTCGGAAAAGCTGTTATAAGAGGCAGTTTCATCACCATACGGAGTCTGAGAATACAAAAGCTCTTTATTTGTCATCTCACCGTTTGTAAAATCATATCCCGTATATGCAAAGTCACTGCTGCCTCCGGCAGTCTGGGTAAACGAAAATGCCATGTTAAGCTGTCCGTTCTCGTATTTTACTGCCCAGTAGTTTCTGGTACTGCCGTCCGCAAATGCAAGCACCCTGGAGTTTTCCTCAAAAACAAAATATATTTCATCATTTACATATACGGCTGAAACCTCGAGAAATGCATGTATATAATCGTTTGAATAAAGTGAATAACAGTTGTCATAGTCTTCAACATAGGCTCCCGTTGCAATCTCATCAACAAGGTAAGGATTTCTGTTTTCATCCTGCTTATATAACTGTACATAAAGGTCATACTCACTGGTGTTTACGGATTCTGCCTCTTCCTGCAGTTTAAACAAAAAGAGTACCATTTCCTGTTTTCCGCAATTATCTAAATCCCTAAAATATAATGAGACCATTCCGGCAGGATTAAGCCAGTTATCCTCATACGAAGACATTGTTCCGTATGTGTCGCCCTCCTTTGCCAGCCCGTATACCGGTAAAAGCTCACTTTTAATATATTCTAAATAAACTTCATTATCACTTAAGCTGTCATCATATACCGTACCGGGATTGTCTGTATTGTCAGTATTTCCGCCTTCTGTCTGCGGAGTCTGTGTAATATCAATACTTAACTCCCTGCATGCCTCTTCATACTCAGACGTAAATTCATTACTGTCACTGATTCCGTTCATCTGTATCAGGTACGAGCTTGCAGTGTCATAATCAATTCTCCTGTCTTCATATAAATCTACCACATCATCCACTAAATCGGCATACTGCTCACCCATTTCATTAATCATGCCCGTAAGCTCAAGATTGTCGATAGCCTTTAGTTTTTCAAGTCTTGTACTGAAATCAATTTTACCGGAAGTGAATCTGTCTCCCATTTCATCCATATAATTTTCCAGGAATTTTTCGGCAAGCATTTCCTGAATACTGTTTCCTTCAATCTTATCATCACATAATTCCTTCGCCTCCTGATAATCACCGGCATCGATTTTATCAACCATTTCTTTTGCAGGCGAATTAAGGACATAAACAAGAGCTGCTATTGCAAGAACTGCTATCACGGAAACAGTTATAAGCGCTGCAATAAGCCCCTTGTTTTTCTTCTTTTTCTGTTTCTTTTTCTGCTGGGAATCATCATCAGGCTCATTTTGCCATGTCATCTGTGGCTGTGCCGGCGGCACTGACTGCTCAGTATGCATTACTTTCGCACCACAAGTCTCACAAAATCTGTCACCTTCATGAATTTCTGCTCCACAATTACTGCAATACATATTATCACTCCCTTCTTTTTTATATATTAGCCATGAGCAAAACTCCAAACATCCAGTATTTATGCAGTTTCGCGAGGCATGGCAAACCTCTTTATCACTCAA
>CALWPY010000008.1 GCA_944383545.1 uncultured Lachnospiraceae bacterium
CTAAATTATCGTTTATCGTTTCATTTAACTCTATTTTTCTATCTATCTTAGAAAAAATTTCTGCGATTTCTTTTTGTTTCGATAGTGAAGGAAGATATATTGGCATATCTTTTATTGCATCTAAAGATAATGTAAATCTTTGACCACTTCCGGTTGCATTTAATTCAAAATACTTTTGAACAAACTTCGTATGAAAAAATGCATTAAGATATTTACCACTCAGTTTGTTTTCATTTGGTGTAATCAAAGCACAATGATACCCCAAAAGGACATTATCACAATCATCTGCGATATAGGTTGCAACTCCAATGTCATATTTGGTCTCGCTATCTTTTGTTATAGCGACTTGGCCTTTCTTCAAAGCAAACCTATCTATTTCGCTTTGTTTTGCTGTCGCTTTCATAAAAGAGTCAACTTTCCTCTCTGTAATTGCCCAATTATAATAAACATCAACAAAATTACAAAGAGAGACTTCTTTTTCATTTTCGTAACATTTTTTATCAACGCTACTTATCTCAACATCGGCAACATCTTTTAATTTTACATAGGAAAATATTTCTTTACTCATATTTCACCTTTTTTAACTGCTCCATAATTTCTGTTTGCAGTTTTTCACTTTCTGCAAAATAACCTTGCAATTTTGTTGTGTATTCTGTCATTCTATTCGTAAATTCTTCTTGCGAAAGTTCAACGTACTCAATTTTCACATCGAAATATTGACCTGCTGCAAGTGAATATTTTTTTGCTTTGATTTCATCATAGGTCACTGTTACTGAGAAATCTTCAACTGCCTCTTTTTCCAAGAAAGTATCAACAATTTTATCTATTTCAAAATCTCTAAGTCTACGTTTCTGATTATTACCTTCCTTATATTCTTCGCCAAGCTTAGACGCATCAATTAAAACTACCTTTTCTGTCTTTTTTGAATTATCAAAGAAAAGAACAGACACGTTCGTTCCTGTATTAGCAAAAACATTTGCTGGCATACTTACACAACCATACACTATTTTCTCATCCACAATATGTTGAAGGATTGTCTTTTCAACACCACTTTTGGCCGTAATAAATCCCGTAGGAATAACAATTGCCCCTTTACCGTTAGCTTTAAGAGAATTAATTACGTGTTGAATAAAACAAGTATAAATTGCCATACTCTCTTTTTTCTTTGGTGGAACTGAAGGCACTCCCGCCCAAAATCTTGTTGGCATTGCTGCGATCTTTTCCCTTGTGTCAGAGAAATCCATTTTAAATGGCGGATTCGATACAACATAATCAAATTGTCTTAGTGCCTGTCCATCATCTGATTTATGATACGGAGCAACCAATGTATCACCTTGTATTGCATGGTCAAGCGATGACACCAATCCATTTAAGATAAGATTTAGCTTAAGCATTTTATTACTTCTTTGTGAAATATCCTGTGCAAAAATCGTACATCTGTCTTCACCTATTTGATGACCTAGTGCCATCAATAATGTTCCTGTTCCCGCCGATGGATCATAACATTCAATATTATGCAAATCTGAATTATCACCCACTAGCAATCTTGCCATTATTGTTGCAATTGCATGCGGTGTATAATATTCAGCATACTTACCTCCACCAGCTGTATTGTAATCCTTAATTAAGTATTCAAATATTGCTGCAAAAAAATCATAATGCTGACCAAAAGCTTCTTCAAAAGAGAAATTTGCCAATTTATCTACCAAGGCTCTTGCAAAAGGTGCTCTTTGTGCCTCATCTGTAACATAATGTGTTAATGGCTCAAACAATGGAATTTTTGTATTCTGCGTTGTCTGTGTGGAAAAAATAGCAATATTCTTGTCTGAGATATCTGTCATTGTTCTATCAAATATAAGGTCAAACTCACCTTTTGCCTGCTGATTCCACAGATTAGCAATCAAATGTTCCGGATTTAAACGTGGAATATCTGGTGATAACTCATCAAATAAATCCAGCCTTTCATCATCCGTCATTTGTGCATAAGCTTCTTCCCACTTTTCTGCTTGTGATAGTTTCTTACTTAACTTCTTTACTGCAAATCCAAACTTATCATTGATATACTTGTATAAAAAAACTTGTGTGATAATTTTATACTCATTACCATCATTTCCCATTCCATAAGTTTGACACGTTGCCTTTAAAGCATCAATAAGTTCAATTGTATTTTCTTTAATATTCATCGTTTTTTCCTTAGGCTGCTGGATATGTAGCATGATACTGTGCTAAATACTGTAACACAATTCTGCTTTGAACGAAGGTTCGATCCTCCCTACTACCTGCAAATCCCAGCCTGTCCATTCCTTCCTTTACTTGTACCATAACAGTTTGTTCAAAATATGCATCTTTTTTCAAAATATCATTTCTGTCATAAACTTTTTGGTCCACATCCTCTTTAATACACATAAGCATTTCTCTGATTTTCTCATCATAGGCAGACAAAATTTCTGGCTGACAATGTAATCTACGCCGTTGATTCTCTTCTCTAATCCTCTTATGAACACATGCAAACTTTGCATCACCGTTATATTTTCTAGCCAATGCGTTATTCTTTTTCTGTAACTCATTTAACTTCTTTATGACTTCATCCAATGCTTTTGACTGTTCATTGTACTTTGCCATACTGTCGACCACAAATCCGTGCTCTTTAAATCTTTGCATAAACGCTTCTCTAAGAGTAATATATTCCGGGTCTTCTTGATCAGTATTTTCCGTAAAACTTCTAATGGTATACTGCCATTTTTCCTGAAGCTCCGCTCCACCGGAAATCAATTGCATTTCCTCCTGACCAATTTTACTAAAATTAAATGTAATATTAGCCATGGCTTCATTTACAAGTTGTCTGGTGGTATCATCCTGTGAAAATGCTTCTTTTTGCGTAAGAATCTCTAAATGACGCTGTACCTCCGAAATCATCGCAGGTAGCATATATATTTCCATTTTGGCAAACTCTTCCTTTAATTCTTCATCTCCAAAGGTTCTAACAATATTGCAGCAGTCCTTAGCTGTTATTAATGCTTTTTTCAAGTCTAACAATCTTTGTCTATCTTCAATTTCAGATATCTCTTGACTGAAAATTTCTGCATTATCAGTTGTATATTCAAATAATGCTTGCTTTACATCTCTCATCTGCTGAATTAATGCATCTCTATCCTCAATGACATGTAAAAGCGTATCCGTTGCAGTATCCTCTCCAACCTCATCCGGATTACTAAAGCGATTCAACTCTTTCAAATATGCCTCGTTAGTTTCATCAAAATTCTGCTTAATATCTGCAAAATCAATTAAGTATCCATACCGGTTATTCTTATAAGGACGATTAACTCTCGTAATTGCCTGAAGTAGATTATGATCCTTAAGTTTTCTTCCAAAATACAGTCTCTTTAACCTTGGTGCATCAAATCCAGTTAATAACATATTAAAGACTATAATAATATCAATAGTCATATTCTTTTTAAAATCTTTAATGATTTGCTTTCTGGTTTCTTTATCATCACTATCATGAAGAATAAGTCCTACTTTAAAATGTGTTTTAGCAGAAGCGTTCTGATTAAGTTCTTTTTGTATATCATCAAAATGCATAAATAATTTTCTTGCCTGCTCACTAGTCTCGCAGATTACCATGCCACCTAATGTATTATCACCTTGAAGCAATCTGAATTGTTTTAAATCATTAATGATATATCTCAGCAATTCCTTTACATAAGTATCATGCTCAACAATCTGTGATTTCTGTATTTCTTTCTTTTGAACTAGATGTTCTAACTTTTCATATATCATAGAAAGATTATCTTTATAAGAGGTCTCAATATCCTCTCTGATAATTTTCAGCGTGTACCCATCTTGTATAGATTTATCGTAATAATATGTATGCAAATAATTACCAAAAACCTTCCATGATGAACGCTCATTTTTTAGCAATGGCGTTCCTGTTAATGCAATTTTAATCGAATCCGGATCTGCATCAAACAAATTTGCCAGAAAACATCCTTTAGGGTCGTATCCACGATGTGCTTCATCAATAATAAACACTCTTTGCAAGTTAGTAGCGTATTCCTTTAATCTCACAGTCGTATGGTCCTGAGCAAATCTCTGTATATTTACAACTGTTATTTCTGCATTTCCAGAGTTGCCTTCTTGGGCTTGGTTTGTTCTAAACTGAGCCATTAATTCTTCTCTAGAATTAGCAGTCTTTACCTCTAATCCCCTTGCCTCAAATTCCTGTGTAGCCTGTTCCAAAAGGTCTAATCTATCTACTACAAAGTAAAACTTGGCAACTTTATTCCTCTGAGCATAATAATCGCCCAACACATGTGTTAAGTGATATGACAACGCTGTTTTTCCACTGCCTTGCGTATGCCAAATAACTCCCGATTTTATTCCTTCCTTTATCTGCCTTCTTACAGCATAAGCAGCAAACAATTGCTGATAACGCATAATGTGTTTTTGGTCTGTTGATTCGATTTTTCCATCAACTTCCTTTTCTAACTTCACATACGCAATACCATATTTGATCAAAAACAACAATCTTTCCGGACTACACATAGATGTCAAAATTCTATTAGTCGGTGTATTTACAGCAAGATTAGTTTGATATTCCGGTGCATGGTGAATAACCTGACAATTAAAATCTGACAAAATTCTTCTTTCAACATCAGGATCTATATCTTCATACGGGAAATTTGCTATATATGGAGCCACTGCTTCATTTCCCATATTTTCTTCTCTAAAACAATTAAACGGTGCAAATTCTCGTGCCGCAGTACAATAAAATGCACCTTGAACAGGAACAATACCACCCAAAGTATCGTATTCCATGTTATTAGAAAAAATCATAAACTGCGTAATATTAATAAATCTTCTAAATTTTTTGTTAGGAAACCTTTGACGATTCATTCTCGTGCTTTCTTCTACCATACCGCCTCGGTTATTTGGCTTTTTAACCTCTATGAACACCAATGGCAACCCATTAACAAAAATTGTGATGTCCGGTCTAAATTCATCTTGGTCTCTTTTATAAGTAAACTCTGCTGTACAATGATACACGTTATTCTTCGGTTCATCGAAATCCACCAGCTTAACAGGAGATACGCTAGTCAATCTTTTATAAAACCCTCTTCCAAGGTCATCATTATCCAGCTCCTGGCGAATCATTCGTAATGTTTCATCAACTTCGCCCTCTCTTCCCGGATTTAACGCACAGAACTGTTCTTTAAAAACCTCTAATAATATGTTGGTATCTGGATCATACTTTTTACCTGCCATATCTTCATATAATTTACCATAATATGTATATCCTAACCTTGTAAGGTGAACTAATCCCGGCATCTGCACTCTGGTTGCTTCTGTAAATCTTGTAACATTCCCTATTGACATATCCATCGCCTCCAAACAAAAGCTAATCACTTCTCAATCTCTACGATATCATCCAGTCCACAATTTAACACAACACAAATGCGCACTAATACATCCAATGACACATTCTCATTATTCATCATCTTAGTAAAAGTACTTGCTGCAATCTTCGTATCCCTACGCAAATCACCTTTGGATATATCCCTATCAATCAGCAACTTCCATAAAGGTTTATAATTCACTTTAATGCGTTCTTCTGCCATTATACAACCTCCATTACATACAACTTCATCACGCAATTTTCCTTTATATATTATATCAAATAGATTTCGATTTTTCAATGTCATTTTCGATTTCTCAAACACGCATAAATAGTTTATTATTACAACCTACTCCTTATTTAACCCAGGCTTATTTGACTCATTTCTCAGTTATTCTTCCTGCCTCTTCCCAGTCCTCTGCCAGATACGCACTTTGTGACCACAAGTCACTTCGTGCAACTGATTAGGGGAACCCCCCTAACCGGTACAGCATTTTGGCATGGATATCCAAAATGCGTATCTGGCAGAAGACTACCACACACTCATGACCATCCACCTGCCTTTCGCATCCGCATTTCCGTTTTGAGAGAAAATCCTGAAACGAGCTTTTGTCCTGTTCGACCATCTTCCAATGAGAAATGCCACCTCGCCTGACGGCTCGGTCGTGGCATTCGCCACATAAGAAAAGCCACTAAAACCAAAGGTCTTGAGCAAGCTCAATCCCTTGGTTTTAGCGGCTTTCTTGCATTTCTCATAGCTAACACGCAAAAGCCGTAACCCCTCATAAAACGAGAAGTTACGGCTTTATTTTAAATTTCTATGATACTAAATCAAAGATTACTCAATGATAGAAGCAACTCTTCCTGAGCCTACTGTTCTACCACCCTCACGGATAGCGAATGTAAGTCCCTGTGCCATAGCGATTGGGTGGATGAGCTCGATTGTCATCTCTACGTTATCACCAGGCATGCACATCTCTGTACCTTCTGGAAGGTTACAAACACCTGTTACGTCAGTTGTTCTGAAGTAGAACTGTGGACGATAGTTGTTGAAGAATGGAGTATGACGTCCACCTTCATCCTTTGTAAGAACGTAAACCTGAGCAGTGAACTTTGTGTGGCATGTAACTGAGCCTGGCTTACAAAGTACCTGTCCTCTTACGATATCTTCTCTCTTGATACCACGAAGAAGAGCACCGATGTTATCACCAGCCTGTCCTTCATCAAGGAGCTTTCTGAACATTTCGATACCAGTTACAGTAGTCTTCTGTACTTCTGGCTTAATACCAACGATTTCAACTTCCTCATTGATGTGGATTACACCTGACTCTACTCTACCAGTTGCAACAGTACCACGTCCTGTGATTGTGAATACGTCTTCAACAGGCATAAGGAATGGCTTGTCAGTTGCTCTCTGAGGATCAGGAATATATTCGTCAATAGTATGCATTAACTCTAAAATCTTGTCTCCCCACTCGCTGTTTGGATCTTCAAGAGCCTTAAGAGCTGAGCCTTTGATGATAGGGCATCCTTCAAATCCATACTCCTCTAACTGCTCTGTAACTTCCATCTCTACGAGCTCTAATAACTCTTCGTCATCAACCATATCGCACTTATTTAAGAATACTACGATATAAGGAACACCTACCTGACGAGCAAGAAGGATATGCTCCTTTGTCTGAGCCATAACACCATCAGTTGCAGCAACAACAAGGATTGCTCCATCCATCTGTGCAGCACCTGTAATCATGTTCTTTACATAGTCAGCATGGCCTGGGCAGTCAACGTGTGCATAATGTCTCTTCTCTGTCTCATACTCAACGTGAGCAGTAGAAATTGTGATTCCTCTTTCTCTCTCTTCCGGAGCCTTATCGATGTTCTCAAAGTCTACGATTTCACCAGTACCAAGTCTTGTGTTAAGAACTTTGGTAATAGCTGCTGTTAAAGTTGTTTTACCATGATCAACGTGACCAATTGTACCAATGTTACAATGTGGTTTAGTTCTCTCGAACTTAGCTTTTGCCATTTTAATTTCCTCCTTAAAATCAGCCTCTCGGGCAAATTATTTTTATAATATTCGGCTAGTCACAATTATATTAAAAATTGTAAGAATTTTCAAGCCATTTTTACTAGTTGTATAATTATTTGCAGTTATCTTTTAAAGATAAATTATACATCTTATTATAAGTTACATTTTTATTTATAAATCTACATGATTTATCACTTATACGCGGCCGGGTCACAACTAAATGTCCTTCGACCGCGCTCATTTTTAATTAAATTCAGTAAGCTGAATTAACCCTTCTTAGAAGCGATAACCTTCTCCTGAACTGACTTAGGTGCCTGCTCATACTTGTCGAAGAACATTGAGTAGTTACCTCTACCCTGTGTCTTTGAACGAAGGTCTGTTGAGTAACCAAACATCTCAGCAAGCGGAACATAAGCTCTTACAATCTTACCGCCGCCGAGGTCATCCATACCTTCGATACGTCCACGACGTGCATTGATATCACCAATTACATCACCCATATACTCTTCAGGCATTGTTACTTCAACTCTCATGATAGGCTCAAGAAGCACAGCGCCACCCTTTGCCATAGCATCCTTGAATGCCATAGAGCCGGCAATGTGGAATGCCATTTCACTTGAATCGACTTCATGATATGAGCCGTCATAAACAGTAGCCTTTACACCAAGTACAGGGAATCCGCCAAGGATACCTGCCTGTGCAGCTTCCTCTATACCTTCGCCTACTGCAGGGATGTATTCCTTAGGAATTGCACCACCGACAACAGTTGACTCAAATATAAATGACTGCTCGCCGTTAGGATCCATAGGCTCAAAGTGTACCTTACAGTGTCCGTACTGTCCACGACCACCTGACTGCTTAGCATACTTGGAATCTACATCTACAGGCTTTGTAAATGTTTCCTTGTAAGCAACCTGAGGCGCACCAACATTTGCCTCCACCTTAAACTCACGAAGAAGTCTGTCTACGATAATTTCAAGGTGAAGCTCACCCATACCTGCGATGATTGTCTGGCCTGTTTCCTGGTCAGTATGAGCTCTGAAGGTTGGGTCCTCTTCTGCAAGCTTTGCAAGAGCCTCACCCATCTTACCCTGACTTGCTTTTGTCTTAGGCTCAATGGCAAGCTCGATAACAGGCTCTGGGAATTCCATGGACTCGAGTATTACAGGATGCTGCTCGTCGCAGATTGTATCACCTGTAGTAGTGAACTTAAATCCTACCGCTGCAGCGATATCGCCTGAATAAACCTTGTCAAGCTCTGCTCTCTTATTAGCATGCATCTGAAGAATACGTCCGACACGCTCCTTCTTATCCTTTGTTGCATTTAATACATATGAGCCTGAATTAATAGTACCTGAATAAACACGGAAGAATGCAAGCTTACCAACGAATGGGTCAGCCATAATCTTAAATGCAAGTGCTGCGAAAGGCTCTTCATCTGAAGAATGTCTTTCAACTTCATTTCCGTCTAAATCTACACCCTTAATAGCAGGGATATCTGTAGGTGCAGGCATATATTCAAGAATAGCGTCAAGAAGCTTCTGAACGCCCTTATTTCTGTAAGCTGAGCCACAGCATACAGGTACTGCGGTACATTCGCAGGTAGCCTTTCTTAATGCTGCCTTAAGTGAATCTACATCAGGCTCTTCGCCCTCAAGATACATCATCATAAGGTCATCATCAAGCTCACAAATCTTTTCAACGAGCTCGGTATGATATTCTTCAGCCTCTTCCTTCATATCATCAGGAATGTCTGTGATGCCGATGTCATCACCCTTCTCATCATTATAAATATAAGCCTTCATCTCAAATAAATCGATGATTCCCTTAAACCAATCTTCCTTACCTATAGGAAGCTGGACTACGATTGCATTTTTACCAAGTCTTGTTCTTATCTGTGATACTGCATTGTAGAAGTCTGCACCAAGGATGTCCATCTTGTTGATGAATGCCATTCTCGGAACATTGTAAGTGTCAGCCTGACGCCATACGTTTTCTGACTGAGGCTCAACACCACCCTTTGCACAGAATACGCCGACAGCACCGTCAAGTACACGGAGTGAACGCTCAACTTCTACTGTAAAGTCAACGTGACCCGGAGTATCAATGATATTGATACGATGCTCAAGTGCGCCCGGCTTAGCCTTGCAGTTTTCCTGTAAGGTCCAATGACATGTTGTTGCTGCTGAAGTAATTGTGATACCTCTTTCCTGCTCCTGCTCCATCCAGTCCATGGTAGCAGTACCTTCATGAGTATCACCTATTTTATAGTTGACACCGGTATAGTAAAGAATTCTCTCAGTAAGAGTAGTCTTACCTGCATCAATATGAGCCATGATACCGATGTTTCTGGTTCTCTCTAATGGATATTCTCTTCCAGCCAAGGCTTTTTCCTCCTTATATTTATAGCCGTATGAAGCAGAATGCTTCACACAATCAGTTTTATCCTATCATATAGTTTAAACTTATATGACAGGTATGATAATATGCATAATAACAAATTAGAATCTGTAATGAGCAAAAGCCTTGTTTGCCTCTGCCATCTTGTGCATATCTTCTTTTCTCTTAACAGCTGCTCCTGTGTTATTTGAAGCATCTATTATTTCCTTTGCAAGTCTCTCTTCCATTGTCTTCTCACTTCTTGCACGAGAATATGTTGTGAGCCAACGGAGTGCGAGAGCCTGTCTTCTGTCAGGTCTTACATCGATAGGAACCTGGTATGTTGCACCACCGATACGTCTTGCCTTAACCTCGAGTAAAGGCATGATGTTGTTCATGGCAGTCTCAAATACCTCTAAAGGCTCCTTGCCTGTTTCTTCTGATATACGGTTAAATGCGCCGTATACTATCTTCTGGGCAACACCCTTCTTACCGTCTAACATGATGTTATTGATAAGCTTTGTTACCACTTTGTTGTTGTAAATAGGATCCGCTAATACGTCTCTTTTCTGGATATGTCCTTTACGTGGCACGGTTCTTCCCTCCTTAATAATAATTAATTCTACGGTACTCACATTAAATAATGTGTTCGTGCTGTTAACAGATAAGTTTACTGATTGTATATTTACAAAGAAAACTATGCCGCAACCAGCACTTTGGATTTAAACTGTGTAATGGCTTATTTAGCATCCTTAGGACGCTTTGCACCATACTTTGAACGTGCCTGACGTCTCTTAGCTACACCTGCCGTATCAAGAGTACCTCTTATGATATGGTATCTTGTACCAGGTAAATCCTTTACTCTTCCTCCACGGATAAGAACAACGCTGTGCTCCTGAAGGTTGTGTCCTTCACCAGGAATATAGCTTGTTACTTCGATACCGTTAGAAAGACGAACTCTGGCAATTTTTCTAAGAGCTGAGTTAGGCTTTTTAGGAGTAGCTGTCTTAACTGCTGTACAAACTCCTCTCTTCTGTGGAGAGCTGGTTTCTGTAGGCTTCTTTCTGAGAGAGTTATAGCTTCTCTGAAGAGCCGGTGCAGTTGACTTCTTCTCAACAGTCTGTCTTCCTTTTCTTACTAACTGGTTAAATGTTGGCATGTTTTCACCTCCTGATTCTGAATTTAATATTTCTTCCGCTCGAAAAACAGCGGACAATAAAAGGCATACGTCAATTAACGCATGCCTTAATATTATATATTTGAGATAATAACGTGTCAAGTGTTTTTACAGTTTTTTCTGTATAAATTCTTGTTATTCCTCGGTCGAAGCTGTTTCAGATTCATCTGCGATATCCGGATTTTCATTTTCTGTTCCTTCATCACTGATAATTATATTCTCGGCATCATCGGAAACTTCTGTCTCACCTTCACCGCTTAACAATATTTCTCCGTCTTCATCTCCGGTACCAATGATATCCGAAGGGATGTCGTTTATATACTCTGTATCAAGCTTAACTGAACGGTATCTCTTCATTCCGGTACCCGCAGGAATAAGCTTTCCTATAAGCACGTTTTCCTTAAGTCCGATAAGAGGGTCTACCTTACCCTTTATGGCAGCCTCAGTAAGAACTTTGGTGGTCTCCTGGAATGACGCTGCTGAAAGGAATGAATTTGTAGCAAGTGATGCTTTAGTTATACCGAGCATTACACGCTTTGCTTCTGCAGGCTGCTTGCCCTCTTCCTCAAGTCTCTCGTTGACCTCATTAAAGTCAAGAATGTCAACCATAGCTCCCGGAAGATAATTGCTGTCCCCGCTGTCCTCGATTTTAACCTTCTTAAGCATCTGTCTTACGATAACTTCGATGTGCTTATCATTTATTTCAACACCCTGAAGTCTGTAAACTCTCTGTACCTCACGAAGCATGTAATCCTGTACGGCTCTTACACCCTTTATCTTAAGGATATCATGAGGATTTACGGAGCCCTCTGTCAGCTCGTCACCGGCCTCAAGCACCTGTCCTTCATAAACCTTAATTCTTGAGCCATAAGGAATGAGGTAAGCCTTTGATTCAGCAGTTTCATTATTTGTAATAACAACTTCTCTCTTCTTCTTGGTATCCTTAATCTGTACTACACCGCCAAACTCTGCAATAATTGCAAGTCCCTTAGGCTTTCTTGCTTCAAAGAGCTCTTCAACTCTAGGAAGACCCTGTGTGATATCGCCACCGGCAACACCACCTGTATGGAAGGTACGCATGGTAAGCTGTGTACCCGGCTCACCGATTGACTGAGCAGCAATAATACCTACTGCCTCACCCACCTGAACAGCCTGACCTGTTGCAAGGTTTGAGCCATAACACTTAGCACAGACACCTATGTGTGATTTACATGTAAGAATAGTTCTTATCTTAAGTTTAGCACCTGTTCTAGGCTTTCCTGTTTCAGAATCCGTAAACGGAAGTCCTTCAGCATCCACACCGTGCTTCATTATATTTTCTGCTCTCTTAGGTGTAATCATATGATTTTTCTTAACTATAATTTCACCATTTGAGTCGAATACTGATTCAGCAGCATAACGTCCGGTAATTCTTTCCTGGAAGTTTTCTATAACTTCATCGCCTTCCATAAATGCTTCCACATACATACCCGGCTTTTCGTCCTGGTCCTCACAGCAGTCTACTTCTCTTATAATAATATCCTGAGATACATCTACAAGACGACGTGTAAGATATCCTGAATCGGCCGTACGAAGAGCAGTATCAGAAAGTCCCTTACGTGCACCATGTGCAGAAATAAAGTACTCGAGTACGTCAAGACCTTCACGGAAGTTAGACTTGATAGGAAGTTCGATAGTACGTCCTGTTGTATCAGCCATAAGTCCACGCATACCTGCAAGCTGCTTAATCTGCTGGTCAGAGCCACGGGCACCGGAATCTGCCATCATATAAATGTTGTTATATTTATCAAGACCGTCAAGAAGAGCCTTTGTAAGCTTCTTATCGGCATCGTCCCAAACCTTTACTACTGCCTGATATCTTTCTTCGTCAGTCAGATATCCTCTGCCGTACATGTTTGTAATTCTGTCAACAACCTGCTGTGCATCTTCAAGAATTTCCTTCTTTGCAGCAGGCACCGTCATATCCGAAACGGAAACAGTAATGGCTCCCTTTGTGGAGTACTTATATCCCATTGCCTTGATATTATCAAGCACCTCTGCGGTCTTGGTTGCGCCGTGTGTGTTAATACATTTATCAAGAATCTGCTTAAGTCCCTTCTTTCCTACATGGAAATTAATTTCAGGCTCAAGCATTGTTTCAGGATTTGTTCTGTCAACAAAACCTAAATCCTGTGGAATAATCTCATTAAATATAAGCTTTCCGAGCGTACTTGCAACTCTCTTCTTAATTACCGTTCCATCCGGTAATGTTGCCTCTCTCTGTACATATATCTTCTGATGAAGAGTAAGGTCTCCATTCTCATAAGCAAGCATTGCAAGATTAATATTTCTGAATGTACGGCCAATCATGTCATTGGCAATACTTATTATATCCTTGTAGAAGGTTTCCTTCTTGTCCTTAGACTGCTTCTTTATAACTCTTACCTTTATTACATCTTCAGGTCTTATATTTCCTTCTTCAACATCCTTTTTGATGTTTTCAATATTTGCAGCCTCATCATCCAGGTCATAGTATTTTACAACCTCGCTCTCATCAGCTTTAATTTCTCTGAATTTGTCCAGAGTAAGATAATAAATACCAAGTACCATATCCTGTGAAGGCACGGCTACAGGACCTCCATCCGACGGCTTAAGCAGGTTGTTAGGAGAAAGCAGAAGGAATCTGCACTCTGCCTGTGCTTCTACCGAAAGCGGAAGGTGGACAGCCATCTGGTCACCGTCAAAGTCGGCGTTGAACGCTGTACATACAAGCGGATGAAGCTTAATGGCTTTACCCTCAACCAGAATAGGCTCAAATGCCTGAATACCAAGTCTGTGAAGTGTAGGAGCACGGTTAAGCATAACAGGATGCTCTTTGATTACTTCCTCTAATACGTCCCAGACTTCTGTTTCAAGTCTCTCAACCTTTTTCTTTGCATCTTTTATATTATTTGCAATACCCTTTGCAGTAAGCTCCTTCATAACGAACGGCTTAAATAATTCGATAGCCATTTCCTTAGGAAGACCGCACTGATAAATCTTAAGTTCCGGTCCTACAACGATAACGGAACGTCCTGAATAGTCAACACGCTTACCGAGAAGATTCTGACGGAAACGTCCCTGCTTACCTTTAAGCATATCTGAAAGTGACTTAAGCGCTCTGTTTCCCGGACCGGTAACTGCACGGCCACGACGTCCATTGTCAATAAGGGCATCTACGGCTTCCTGAAGCATTCTTTTTTCGTTGCGCACAATAATGTCCGGTGCCGAAAGCTCCAGAAGTCTCTTAAGTCTGTTATTTCTGTTAATAATTCTTCTGTATAAATCATTAAGGTCAGAGGTTGCAAATCTGCCGCCGTCAAGCTGTACCATAGGTCTTATATCGGGCGGAATGACAGGAATTGCATCCATTATCATCCACTCAGGCTTGTTGTTGGATTCCTTAAAGGCTTCAACAACTTCGAGTCTCTTTATGATTTTTGCCCTCTTCTGACCTGAAGCATCAGCAAGCTCTTCCTTTAAGATTTCAAGCTGTTCATCAATATCTATTTCCTGCAGAAGCTCTTTAATTGCCTCTGCACCCATTCCTACACGGAATTTATTGTGACCATATCTTTCCTCAGCAGCTCTGAACTCCTGCTCAGTAAGAACGTCATTTTTCTTTAAATCAGTCTCACCCGGGTCAAGTACAATATATGAAGCAAAATAAAGTACCTTTTCCAGAGTTCTCGGGGACAAATCGAGGATAAGTCCCATACGGCTCGGGATTCCCTTGAAATACCAGATGTGCGATACAGGAGCGGCAAGTTCAATATGTCCCATACGCTCACGTCTTACGCTGGCCTTGGTTACTTCAACACCGCATCTGTCACATACTACACCCTTAAAACGGATTTTCTTATATTTTCCACAGTGGCACTCCCAGTCTTTGCTTGGTCCGAATATTCTTTCACAGAAGAGACCGTCCTTTTCAGGCTTAAGAGTTCTGTAATTAATAGTCTCAGGCTTTTTTACCTCGCCTCTTGACCACTCTCTTATTTTTTCAGGAGACGCAAGTCCAATCTTTATGGCATCAAAATTAATAGGCTGTTCCTGCTCTACATTTCCCTTTACAGCTGACATCTAACCGTTCTCCTTTCATTAATATAAATCATCTTCATCATTATAATCATCCGTGTAATCATCATTTACATACGAATCGTCCGAGAGTGATGTAAGCTCATCATTTTCATCTACACCACTGTAACCCTGTGATTCCAAATCTTCATTAAATCTGTCATCACCTTCAAGCATACTTCTGGTATTTTCATCATAATCAACAGCTTCACCAAGCTCGACCTCCGTACCGTTATCCTTAAGTACTCTTACGTCAAGACCGAGAGACTGGAATTCCTTAAGAAGCACCTTGAATGATTCAGGTATTCCCGGCTCAGGAATATTTTCTCCTTTTATGATTGCTTCATAGGTCTTAACACGTCCTACCACATCATCAGATTTAACTGTAAGGATTTCCTGAAGAGTATATGAAGCTCCATATGCCTCCAGTGCCCAAACTTCCATTTCACCGAATCTCTGTCCACCGAACTGTGCTTTACCGCCGAGTGGCTGCTGGGTAACAAGTGAGTAAGGACCTGTTGAACGTGCATGAATCTTGTCATCAACAAGGTGATGAAGTTTCAGGTAATGCATGTATCCTATTGTAACAGGAGAATCAAATTCTTCTCCGGTACGTCCGTCCCTTAATACTACCTTTCCGGTACGGTTAATAGGTACACCCTTCCATTCCTCTCTATGGTCTCTGTTTTCATATAAATAATCCATAACCTCTTTGTCGGTTACGTCCTTATACTTTTCATAAAACTCTTCCCATTCTGTGTTGGCATAATCGTTAGCCATTTCCAGAGCATCCATGATATCATACTCATTTGCTCCGTCAAACACAGGAGTAGAAACCTTAAATCCAAGTACCTTTGCGGCAAGTCCCAAGTGGAGCTCAAGCACCTGTCCGATATTCATACGGGAAGGAACACCAAGTGGGTTAAGAACTATATCCAGAGGACGTCCGTTTGGAAGGAACGGCATATCCTCAACAGGAAGAATACGTGAAACGACACCCTTGTTTCCGTGACGTCCTGCCATCTTATCTCCTACTGATATCTTTCTCTTCTGAGCTATATATACACGAACGGATTTATTAACTCCCGGAGGAAGTTCATCACCGTTTTCTCTTGTAAATACCTTTGTATCCATAACGACACCAAATGCACCATGTGGTACACGAAGTGAAGTATCTCTTACTTCTCTTGCTTTTTCGCCAAAGATTGCACGAAGCAGTCTTTCCTCGGCAGTAAGCTCTGTTTCTCCCTTAGGAGTAACCTTTCCGACAAGGATATCTCCGGCACGTACTTCTGCACCGATTCTTATGATTCCGTTTTCATCAAGGTCCTTTAATGCATCATTTCCAAGACCTGCAAGGTCTCTTGTGATTTCCTCAGGTCCGAGCTTTGTATCTCTTGCCTCTGCCTCATATTCTTCGATATGAACAGATGTATATACATCATCCTGAACAAGTCTTTCACTTAAGAGTACGGCATCCTCGTAGTTATATCCTTCCCATGTCATAAATCCAATGAGAGGATTCTTTCCGAGCGCTATTTCTCCGTCAGCGGTCGAAGCACCGTCAGCTATTACTTCTCCTGCCTCAACTCTGTCACCTTTATTTATTATAGGTCTCTGATTCATACAGTTCCCCTGGTTGCTTCTTGCAAACTTAATTACATGATACTCGTCTATGCTTCCGTCATCACATCTTACAACGATTTTTTCGCTGGACGCAGACTCACATACACCTGAATGCTTTGCAACTATACATATACCCGAGTCAACGGCAGCCTTTGCTTCCATACCCGTTCCTACAATCGGCGAATCCGTAGTAAGAAGAGGCACCGCCTGACGCTGCATGTTAGAGCCCATGAGCGCACGGTTAGCATCATCATTCTGAAGGAAAGGAATCATCGACGTAGCAACTGAGAATACCATCTTTGGAGATACGTCCATCATATCTACACTGGACTTAGGGAACTCAGAAGTTTCATCTCTGTAACGGCCTGCTACGTTGTTTCTTACAAAATGTCCTTCTTCATCAAGAGGCTCATTTGCCTGAGCAACTATATAATTATCTTCTTCATCTGCAGTAAGGTAAACAACCTCATCAGTTACAACAGGATTTGCAGGGTCGCTCTTATCTACCTTTCTGTAAGGAGCTTCTACAAAACCATATTCATTAATTCTTGCATAGGTTGCAAGTGAATTTATAAGTCCGATGTTAGGACCTTCAGGTGTCTCTATAGGACACATTCTTCCGTAATGAGTATAATGTACGTCACGGACCTCAAATCCGGCTCTGTCTCTTGAAAGACCGCCCGGTCCGAGAGCTGAAAGACGTCTCTTGTGGGTAAGCTCTGAAAGCGGATTGTTCTGGTCCATAAACTGTGAAAGCTGGGAACTTCCAAAGAACTCCTTAACCGCTGCCGTAACAGGCTTAATATTTATAAGAGACTGTGGAGATATTGACTCCACATCCTGTGTGGTCATTCTCTCACGTACAACTCTTTCAAGTCTTGAAAGACCTATTCTGTACTGATTCTGAAGCAGTTCTCCGATTGCTCTTATACGTCTGTTTCCAAGGTGGTCGATATCATCCGAATTACCTACTCCATACTCAAGGTGCATATTATAGTTTATGGAAGCAAGTATATCTTCCTTCGTAATATGCTTAGGAACAAGCTCGCTTACATTTCTTGAAATAACCTCTTTAAGCTCCTCTTCATCGTCATATTCCATGAGAAGCTTTTCCAGTACAGGATAATATACGTCTTCTGTAATTCCTGCTTCCTTAGGTTCAAATCCTACATATTCTGAGAGGTCTACCATCATATTTGAAAGTACCTTGATGTTTTTTGTCTCGGTCTGTATCCAGATAAAAGGTACGGCAGAATCCTGAATTTTCTTTGCGCTCTCTCTTGTAAGTACTTCACCTGCAGAATAAAGAACTTCACCCGTACTTGGGTCTGTTACGTCCTCTGCAAGTGTATAGCCTGCAACTCTGTTCTTTAATGCCAGTTTTTTATTAAATTTATATCTTCCGACTTTTGCCAGGTCATATCTTCTTGAATCAAAGAACATGCTGTTTACCAGACTTTCCGCACTCTCTATGGCAAGAGGCTCACCCGGTCTTATTTTTCTGTACAGCTCTAAAAGACCTTCTTCATAATTCTTTGAAGGGTCCTTTTCAAAACTTGCACGAATTTTCGGCTCATCGCCGAAAAGCTCTATAATTTCCTCGTCTGTTCCTATTCCAAGTGAACGGATAAGAACAGTGATAGGTACTTTTCTGGTCCTGTCAACACGTACATAGAACACGTCATTAGAATCTGTCTCATATTCGAGCCATGCACCCCTGTTAGGAATAACGGTACATGAATACAAGGTTTTTCCGGTCTTATCATGACCTATTGCATAATATATTCCCGGAGAACGAACAAGCTGGCTTACGATAACTCTTTCAGCACCATTTATTACAAATGTTCCTGTCTCTGTCATAAGAGGAAGGTCTCCCATAAAGATATCATGCTGCTTAATCTCACCTGTTTCATTATTACGAAGACGGACATTAACCTTAAGCGGAGCCGCATAGGTAGCGTCCCTTTCCTTACATTCCTCTATGGAATACTTTATATCATCCTCGCATAACTGGAAATCCACAAATTCCAGACTCAGTTGTCCCGAATAATCAGAGATTGGAGATATATCCCTAAAAACCTCTTTTAAGCCTTCATCCAGGAACCACTTATAGGAACTCAGCTGCACTTCGATAAGATTTGGCATGTCCAGGACTTCCTTCTTACCGGAATAGCTCATTCTAATGCCTTTACCCGATTTCATCGGACGCATTCTATACTTTTCCATCGACGCATTCACCCCTTGAATTTATTTGTTTTATCACCGGTCGGTTTACGAATGTTTTCAGGATTGTGGGAGCGCGAAGCGCAGAACAATCCGTCTGGTGACTTCTATATCTGTATCACTATTTTTTCTGAAATATGGCACATAATCCCACACTAGCACAATAATGACATTTTATTATGTTATCATAGGGTATTTTTCATGTCAAGAGAGTTTTTTGGATAATTTTCAGATATATTTTTAAGAATTATTTAGATAACGGATTAGATTAATAAAAGTGAGGCATGAAACATGCCCCACTTTATGTTTTTAGTTTAATTACTTTAATGTAACCTTAGCGCCTTCAGCCTCTAACTTAGTCTTGATATCCTCAGCCTCTTCCTTAGAAGCACCCTCCTTGAATACCTTAGGAGCGCCATCAACTACTTCCTTAGCTTCCTTAAGACCTAAGCCTGTAGCATCACGTACAACCTTGATAACCTTAACCTTGTTAGGACCAACCTCTGTAAGCTCTACATCGAATGAATCCTTCTCTTCCTCAGCAGGAGCTGCATCTCCGCCTGCTGCTGCAACTACAACGCCTGCTGCTGCAGATACACCGAACTCCTCCTCGCAAGCCTTTACTAATTCATTTAACTCTAAAACTGATAAACCTTTGATTACTTCAATAATTTCCTGAGTTGTCATTATTTTTTTCCTCCATTTAATTTTTATATTTTCGTTTTACGCTTCTTTCTGCTCTGCAATCTGCTTAATAACACGAGCAAAGTTTGCAACAGGTGACTGTATACTTCCAAGGAACTTTGATAAAAGCTCTTCTCTTGAAGGTATTGTAGCTATCTTTGCCATACCTGCAGCATCATAATATGTTCCTTCAACGACACCTGACTTAATTTCAAGCTTGTCTGCTGTCTTTGCAAATTTTGCAATCTCTCTTGCAGGAGCAGTTGCATCCGTCTTGGAGATTACTAAAGCTGAAGGACCTTCCAAATCCTTGTCAAGCTGTGCAAAATCAGTTCCCTCAAAAGCAAGTCTCATCATTGTATTCTTATATACCTTATAAGTAATACCTGCTTCTCTTAAGGTCTTACGGAGAACAGTGTCCTGCTCAACAGTGAGTCCACGGTAATCAACAAGTACTGCTGATGCTGCACCGTTTACTGCCTCTCTGATTTCTTCAACTATTGGCTGCTTAAGTTCTACCTTTGCCAAAATCACGCACCTCCTTATTAAAATTCAGAAAAACTGCGCTCTAAACATAAAAAGAAGCTCCCACGCTTAAGACATGAGAGCATAAATCCACAAATAACCTGTGTTATACGATTCTTCCCTCGGTAGGCGTTTTCATTCATACTTACACCTTTTACGGTACCTACTGTCTACGGCAGTTTTATCGTGTGATAGATTATCATATTCAATTTTATTTGTCAATAGCTTTTTTATTTCATGTTCAAAACATAAACTAAACTCTGATTATAAGTGTATCATAACCTGCATCTCTCAGGGTTTTCTGTGCCACAAGGGCATCTTCTATATCATCATATTCACCCACACGCACCTGATAATATGCGCCCTGCTCATATATTTCAGTCGTATAACCCTCATTTATAAGACGATTCATCTGATAACGCGCCGTACCGAAATTGTCATATACTCCGGTAAGAATCTGATATATTGCATCGTCAGTATTACCCGGAGTTCCACCGGAATTTCCGTTATCCGTTCCATTATCCATTGCTGCGGCTTTTACTGCCATACCTGAATTTTCATATGGTGAAGTCCTGCTTTTAGAGCCATATGACATAACATATGCTGATTCCGATGCATCAGACATAAGCCCTGCTTCTCTTATCGTTTCATTAATTCCTTCAGCAATGGCATCTGCAGTCTCCCAAAATTTTTCGTCAAAGAGCTGATTATCCGTATCACTGTTTATGAATCCTGCCTCCACAAGAATTGCAGGCATTCTTGTACGTCTTAATACCGCAAGGTCTTTCCTCACATCTACATTTATATTTCTATATCCTACTTCCTCAAGTTTACTGTTTACATTTTCTGCCATTTCAGCCTTTATTCCATTCAAATCATATACCAGAGTCTGCACTCCGTTCAGGCTGTTAGGTGTCGGCGAAGAATTTCTGTGGATTGATACAAAAAAATCCGCACCGCTTTCATTTCCGATTCTTGCCTTCTGCGTAGGCGAATCATATACGTCTTCAGTTCTCGTATATACCACATCATATCCATCATTTTTAAGTATTTCACCCACCGCAAGGGCAAGTCTCAGGTTGTCGTCCTTTTCCAGACGTCCATTATACACCGCCCCGCTGTCATAGCCTCCATGTCCTGCATCAATAATTATTTTTACCGCCATAATCCACCTCTATTACTTATTCTGCATTAAACTTTCTTAGATATACTATTCAGTTCTGCAGAAAATGGTGAATTAAAGCTCCTGCTTTGTCCTGCTTCTTTCCATATTTTTCATCAGTCTTCTGAATTGAACGAAAAACATTGTGGATGTAGCAGTAACTGCCAGTATATCTGCCACAGGTTCTGCCAGAAATACTGCCATTGTCTTGTCCTCGAAAAAATTCGGGAGAATATATATGAGAGGTATAAGTAAAATAATCTTTCTAAGCACGGCAAGAAAGAGAGATGTCTTTGCATTGCCCAACGCCACAAAGGTCTGCTGGCACGCAACCTGAACACCAAAAATCAGTGCTGTTGCCATATATATCCTGATTGCCCACTCTGTATAGGAAGCAAGTTCTGCATTTGATGTAAAAATCATAATAAACACCCGCGGAAAGAACATGCACACCGCCCACAAAAGCGTAGAATAAGTCACGCACACACATAAAAGCAGTAAAAATGTTTTCTTTACCCTTTCAATCTTACCGGCGCCATAATTAAATCCTACAATAGGCTGGGCTCCCTGTGTAAGTCCCTGAAGCGGCAGCATTGAAAACTGCATTACACTGCTTAAAATTGTCATGGCTCCAACCGCTATATCTCCACCATATTTAAGCAGAGATGAATTAAAGCACACCATAAGTGCGCCTTCCGTTGCCTGCATTATAAATGGAGACATGCCAAGTGCCATACACGAAAGATATAAAGGCCAGTCTGTTTTCAAATTCTTTCTGCGAATTTTAAGCAATGTACGTTTTCCCACCAGAAACCGGACAACCCATGCCGCAGAAATTGCCTGTGAAATAACAGTTGCAAGAGCCGCTCCCGCTACATTCATATCTAATCCGAAAATAAAAATCGGGTCCAGAATAATGTTTGCCACTGCTCCTATAATGACACTCATCATACTGGTCTTTGCAAATCCCTGTGCCGTAATAAAAGCATTAAGTCCCAGAGAAATCAGCACAAACAGCGTTCCGTACACATAAATTTTCATATATTCATCTGCATAACCTATTGTATTTTCACTGGCACCAAATAACATCAGAAGGTCCCTGCTGAATATAAATACAATTACGGTAAGCAAAATCCCCGCCGCTATTGTACCTGTCACACAGTTACCGAGAATTTTTTCTGCGGTTTCCTTTTCTCCTCTTCCAAGCATTATGGACGACTTTGTTGCGCCTCCCATAGCCATAAGTGCCGCAAAAGCATTTATTATCGTTATAAGAGGGAAACACACGCCCAGACCCGTCAGGGCATCTGCCCCGATATCCGGTATATGTCCTATATACATACGGTCAACCATGTTATAAAGTACATTCACAACCTGAGCGGTAATTGCCGGTATGGCAAGCTTAAACAAAAGCCCTCCTATCGGAGCTTCTCCCAGATTTGACTTACTTTCTACTTCTTCCTGACTCACAACCAAACTTCCTCTCTAATAAGACTGCTAAATATAATAACACAGTTTGTCCGTTCTGCCAAACCCAAACTTGCTATACCACCCCTAATCTGCTAAAATGACAGAAACAAACAAAAACCTGATAGTTTCAAGACAAGGAGGATTTATTATGTGGGCATATGACAGTGTTTTTTATCAGATATTTCCGATAGGCTTCTGCGGTGCGCCGTATGAAAATGACGGAGTATATAAAAATCGCATAAAGAAGGTTATCGATTGGATTCCTCATATGAAGAAGCTCGGTATAAATGCAATTTACTTTTCTCCCGTATTCGAATCCGATTCACACGGTTATAATACCAGAGATTATTCAAAAATCGACTGCCGTCTGGGTACAAATGAAGATTTTGCCGAGGTATGCAATGTACTTCATAAGGAAGGAATAAAGGTTGTTTTAGACGGAGTATTTAACCATGTTGGCAGGGGCTTCTGGGCATTTAAGGACGTTCAGGAAAAAAAATGGGATTCACCATATAAAGACTGGTTTCATATCAGCTTCGACGGAAATTCCAACTACAATGACGGCTTCTGGTATGAAGGCTGGGAAGGAAATTATGACCTTGTAAAACTGAACTTAAAAAATGAAGCTGTTATAAATCATATATTTGAAAACATAAAAAAATGGGTTGAAGAATTTGATATAGACGGATTAAGACTTGACGTAGCTTATTGTCTGGACCGTGATTTCTTAAAGAGACTCAGAAGTTTCACAGACGGACTTAAGGAAGAGTTCTTCCTTGTTGGAGAGCTTCTTCACGGAGATTACAATCAGTTCGTAAATGACGAAATGCTTCACAGTGCAACCAACTATCAGTGCTATAAGGGGCTTTTCTCAAGTTTTAACTCCATGAATATGTTTGAAATCATACATTCACTGCTTCAGATGTTCGGCCCTGAAGACTGGACCAGATACAAGGGAAAACATTTCATGTCATTTGTAGATAATCACGACGTTACAAGAGTTGCAAGCATATTAACTAATGAAAAACACCTTCCTTTAATTTACGGACTGTGCTTTGGCATGCCGGGCTTCCCGTGTGTATATTACGGAAGCGAATGGGGTGCAAAGGCAAGAAAGGAAGAAGGCGACCCTGCTTTAAGAGCCTGCTTCGAGGAGCCTGAATGGAATGAACTTACAGATTTAATTGCAAAACTTTCTGAAATTAAGAAAAACAGCAAGGCTTTAAATTACGGCAGCTTCCGTTCTGTTGTTTTAACTAACCACCAGTGTATATTTGAGCGTAAATTTGAAGATGAAAGAATTCTTGTGGCTATAAACGCCTCAGATTCACCTTATACCGCCCATTTTGATGCAGGCTGCGGTATGGCAGATGAGCTAATCACAGAAACCAGGCATGACTTTGGCGGAGGCTCCGAACTTCCACCTTACAGCCTTGCCTTCTGGAAAATGGAAAAGTAATCATATATATTCTATCTAAACCATACGTTCAAATCAGCAGGATTTTCCATGCCCGGAACTATGGCTTCATTAGTATACTGCCATCCGTAATACATATACGGAAAATCCGGTTGATTTGAATAATATGCAAGCCACAGCGCATAATCTCCTAGTCTTGACATATCGATATTTAAGGCATACCAGTTTCTGTTTGCATAAATCATAGGTGTATATCCTGCATTTCTTATCGTATCACAAAATCCCAGTATTGCATCAGTTCTTGCCGTACTGTCTATACCGTTGGCACGGGCTTCACCAGTTTCAATAAGCTCCGTATCGATTACTATAGGCTGGGTAATATTATAATTCCCTAAATTTGCAAGTACAAACTGTGCCTCTTCGACACCCTCTTCATACGAGGTTGCCTGCGTGAAAAAATATACTCCCAGTTCCATTCCTGCCGCTTCTGCTCCCGTCATATGAGCATTGTACATATCATCAAGCATAATCACTCCGCTTTCATAACCCCTGTAACCGATTCTTACTATTGCGACATCAATACCCGAATTCTTTACCTCGGTCCAGTTTATATCAGACTGAAACGAAGATACATCTATGGCAAGTCTTGAAGTCCTCTGACCGTTAGTGTGATAATACATATAATCACTGTCATCATCTATATAAAACTCCTCAACGTCATAATCATTCCTCGCATATTTATCAGTTATTTTGATAAATTCGCAGTCAGGATAAGTACCTATAAGAATGTAACTTTTCCTTAAATATGCAAGATAGTTATTCTGTATACTCTCTGCCATAAGTCCCGGCTCAAGAGTAAAGGTATACTCATCATCTGAAATATGAATTTCTCTGCCGGTCGTCCTTGTAACATATGAATATGTAAGCGCCAGAATAACAAGCACGCATATCTCAACCAGAGCTATTTTTATAAACAGTATATCTCTTTCCCTCATTTTATCCTCAATCCCTTAAACTTATCTTTTTTCCTGTGTGTTTTAATATCAATATTCCTAAAGCAAAAAGTACCACTCCTGCTAAAGCTGTAATCAGAACATCTGAAACTGTTACAGTTTCCTCAACCAGAAACGGCATTACTTTCCCAACCTGCTCGGGGTAGTAGCTCTCTATTACCGACAATGCATTATTAAGGAAATGCATAATTACGGCAGGTAAGATACTTCCTGTCTTATAAACCGCATAGCATAATACGGCTCCCAGAAGTCCTGTTGTAAAAAACCTTACTATGCTCATGTGATATATTCCGAATATTGCCGCAACTATGATTATTGCAGTGCTTATCTTATACCTGTTTCTCATTGCCGAAAAGATAAATCCCCTGAACATAAGCTCCTCGCAAAATGCAGGCATAACTGCAATTATAATCAGCGTCACCGGAAATCCCATGCTCATAAGCTCTTCGGTTTCAGCAGATGCGGAAACCGCACTTTCAGGAAAAATTGAGCTTATTATTGCGGTAACAATAAGTCCTATAAGTATTGCGCCTGCCATAAGCACTATACCGCCCACATATCCAAGGGCATCTGTCTTTTTCATGCTGTAAGTCTTTTTCAAATCCTTCTTTGTATATATTGCAAAACAAAGCGGAAGAAGAAGTATTATCGCCTGAGTAGTCACAGTTCCTGCCGTTACGGATTTTACACTTATCATTCCTCCTGCATAAATTATAAGAAGAATAGTAACAGCCATAAGAAGCCACGCATCACCCGTTGACGGCACCCCGCCCTTTTTTATGTTAGAGCGTTTTTCAAAAATCTGGATTCCGTTTTTCATGTCTCCAAACAGTATGGCTTCACTGTCATAAATTTTACTTAAGAACATGATTGCAAGCGCCGCATAGGCAATGTTACTAATTAGTACGAGTGCGATTATGCTGTAATTTATTTTAAAAAGCATAATGTTTTTTATTAAAAGGCATATATTTGCAACAGGAATCACTGCCATTTGGGCATTCAGCTCCACATTTGGAATAAAGCCTATAAAACCAATAAACATCACAACAAGCATAAAAGGCGTTATATAATTGTTTGCCTCCTTAAAGCTCTTTGCAAATGCAGTAATACACATGGTCATTGCACTTATAAAAAGCGAAAACGCAAGCACTGCAAGGACACATATTATTATTGAAGGTACAAATTTAACCAAAGATACTCCGCCCGACTGTCCGGTCATTCCCATAAGGTTATACATATAAAGACCTATTCCACCCATCGAAATTAAATTGATAAGGGCAGAAATTATACCTATAATTGCCACAGTAAGAAATTTGCTCACTATGAGCTGTCTGTTTGTAACCGGAAGGGTAAGTATTGTTTCCAGAGTGCCCCTTTCCTTCTCACCTGCCGTGGTATCTATTGCCGGATACATAGTTCCCATGATAAGACTCACAATAAGCATAAACGGAAGTATCGAGCCCAAAATGCTTCCCATTGACTGCTCACCGCTTGCAGTGTCTACGCCCTCATAGCTTATAGGCTCTATGATATCTTCATAATCAAGACCTGCCGCCTCAATTTTTTCTCTTGTTATGTCTTCTCTTAAAAGACCTAAAATTTCCCAGACAATATCTGCTGCATAGCTGGAATTTGTCACTGAAGAAAGATAATACACCCTGTACAGGGGCTTTCCGTCCTCAGTTTCACAGCTTACAAATACATCCGTTTCTTCAGCCGAAAGTGCTTCCTTATAGGCAAAATCGCTGTCATAAAATGTAACATTGAGGGAGTAATCCACACTCTCTGAATCAGTAAGCTTTTTAACAAAAGCATCTCCTTGGTCTCCCGACACTGCAATATTATATGTATGTGCTTCCATACTTCCCGATATCGATACCATAGCCTGCATTGCCACAATAAAGATTAGCGGATATAAAATGACGGGTACCACAATCATCATAATAAGTGTTTTCTTATCCCGGATTACGTCCAGAATTTCCTTTTTAAAAAGAGCTTTAGTTACGCTTCGGTTATGTTTCTTACTCATATCAAAAGCTCCTTTCCGGCCATAAGTCCGTAAAACACTTCACGCATGTTACCTGCTCCTGTTTCCTTCTTTAGTTCCTCCGGAGTGCCTTCTTTTATGATTTTTCCGCCGTTTATCATTATTATTCTGTCACAGAGATATTCTGCTTCCTCCATATAGTGGGTGGAGTATATTACGGTCTTTCCCTTTTTCTTTTCATTTTTCATAAACTCAATAATGGCAGAGCTGCTTATTATATCCAACCCAAGTGTCGGCTCATCAAATATATAAATAAGCGGACTGTGAATAAGGCATCTGGCTATGGAAGCCCTCTGTGTCTGACCTGTAGACAGTTTTTCAATACGATTGTCTATAAAGTCTTCCATGGAAAGCACTTCCGTTATTTCATTTATCTTATCTTCTGTTTCTTTTTCAGTCAGTCCATAGACCTCTCCAAGAATACTTAAATGCTCTCTTGTTGTGAGCCTTCTGTATAGCTTTGTATTTTCAGAAAGATACCCTATGCATCGTTTTATCTCAAGGTCGCTGTCTATTATCTTTCCGCCTGTTTCAATTCTCACTTCACCACCCGTAGGCTTCATAAGTCTTGCGAGCATACGAAGAAGAGTAGTCTTTCCCGCACCGTTAGGCCCTAATATGCCGACTATTTCACCGCTTTTTACGGTAAGTGATATTCCATCAACAGCATTGATATCACGCTTTTTATTTTTCTTTTCGTTCTTTGAAAAGGTTTTTACCAGATTTTCAGCATATATCATTTCTTTTCCCCTTTTTATGCACTATCTCCAATTATCACTATAACATACTAAACATTCTAAGTCTGTGAAATATCTGTAAAATTGAAAAGGCTGCCTTTAAAGACAGCCTTTTCAGTCGCTTCAATACCCCAATAAAGCAACTTTTGCATTACGGAAATATGTATATATTTCCAAGTTAACAAGTAACCTCCTTGTACCCTTTTATAAACAAGATTAAAAAACCGCGCATATCCTGTAAATAAAATGTACTCTCGAACAATATCCGGTCATTACCCCCTAACAACCGGAAAGTAGATACAGCTATAACAAAAGCTATTTCTCATTATAGCACATTTTCACAAAAAATAAAGTGTTTTTTATAAAAAATTATAAAAAATATATAATCATGCTTTATTCTGTTCTTCTACAAGCCTGTCACTGCTGTACATATGCCTTAACTTTGGCTTTTCAATCTTTCCGGTAGGATTACGAGGAACATCTGCAAATATTATTTTTCTCGGTCTCTTATATCTCGGAAGCTCCATGCAGAATTCATTTATATCTTCTTCAGTGCATATCATACCCGGTTTAAGCTCAATTATGGCAGCAGATATTTCACCCAGTCTCTTGTCCGCAACACCTATTACGGCAACATCCTTTATGGCAGGGTTTTTCATAAGGAAATTTTCTATCTGAACAGGATAAATATTTTCACCGCCACTTATAATGACGTCTTTCTTTCTGTCAACCAGATAGATAAATCCGTCTTCATCCTGAACTGCCATGTCTCCGGTATAAAGCCAGCCGTCTTTTAAAACCTCTTTGGTAGCCTTTCTGTCCTTGTAATAGCATTCCATAACTCCAGGACCGTTTACGGCAAGCTCACCTACCGTACCCTGCTCTACCTCGGAGCCGTCCTCATTTACAATTTTTACTTTCCAACCGTAACCGGGAATTCCGATAGCGCCCACTTTATGTATATTTTCCACACCCAGATGTACGCAGCCCGGACCTATTGACTCGCTCAGTCCGTAATTTGTATCATACTGATGATTAGGAAAATGTGTTTTCCAACGTGTTATAAGGCTTGTCGGAACAGGCTGTGCACCAATGTGCATAAGTCTCCACTGTGAAAGCTGATAATCAGAGAGCTTAACATCGCCCCTGTCTATGGCATCAAGTATATCCTGCGCCCAAGGCACAAGCAGCCATACTATTGTACATTTTTCCTTTGATACGGCTTCGAGTATGAACTCAGGCTTGGTACCCTTTAAGAGCACCGCCTTTCCTCCTACCAGAAAGCTTCCCAGCCAGTGCATTTTTGCGCCGGTGTGATAAAGCGGTGGTATGCAGAGAAATACATCATCCTTTGTCTGACTGTGGTGATTCTGTTCCACCTTTGCAGCATGCATGAGACTTCTGTGTTTATGTAATATCGCCTTTGGAAATCCCGTTGTACCCGATGAAAAATATATGGCAGCATAATCATCATCCGTGAGAGCAATTCCCGGAGACGCACTGCTGCAGTCAGCAGTCATGCTCTTATAATCCTCAGCAAACGTAGGGCATCCCTCACCTACATAAAAGAGCAGTCTGTTCTTTATGATTTCATCAGCAATTTCTTCAATTCTTCCTATAAATTCAGGTCCGAACACCAGAATATCCACATCAGCAAGCTTGACGCAGTATTTTATTTCATCAGAGGTATATCTGAAGTTAAGAGGCACGGCAATCGCACCTGCCTTAAGTATACCAAAATATATCGGAAGCCACTCCAGACAGTTCATAAGGAGAATACCGACCTTATCGCCCTTCTGAATACCCCTTGATAAAAGAAGATTGGCAAATCTGTTTGCCTTTTCATTAAATACATTCCATGTTATTTCCCTGCGGTAATGAGTCTTCGGATTAGGCTCCATAAGCTCATATTCCTTCCACGTAACACGTCTCACTTCCTTTATTTCAGGGTTAATTTCCACAAGACTTATGTCGTCTCCGTAGAGCCTGCAGTTTTGCTCCAATATGTCAGTAATAGGCATCTTTTTATCCTCCTTGCCTCTTTATGCCTCTGGCGCCGGTTGTCACTATATGTAATATCTAAATACGATATCCGGCCTCAAATGCTTTTTTATTTATCTCTATTGTCTTAGGCGGTACGGTATTTTCTATTACCGTAAGCCAGTCCTCCTCAGTATAGTTCATATGTCTTGCCGCCATTCCCAATACTACAACATTAAAGGTTTTTGTATTTCCTATTTCCTTTGCCTTTGCCATGGCGTCAATTGAATAAACTTTATATTTTGCGGATAATTCCTCAATTATGTTTTCAGGATATTTATCAGCTCCCGTAACAACAGTGATAGGGTCTATCCTCTGGTCATTTACTATTATTACACCGTCCTTTTTGAGGAAATGCGCATAACGCTTTGCCTCTAATTTTTCAAATGCAATAAGTACATCAGCCTGTCCTTCTTCTACAATCGGCTCTGAAACCTTTTCCCCATATCTTACATAGGTAACAACGCTTCCGCCTCTCTGTGCCATACCGTGCACCTCTGAAAGCTTTACATCATAACCGGCATGAACAGCCAGTCCGCCTAAAATTCTACTGGTAAGCAGGGTACCCTGTCCACCTACTCCGACAATCATTATATTTTTTGTAGTCATACCTATACACCTGCCTTTTCAAGAGATATTGCGTCAAAAGGACATTTCTTCATGCAGAGGCTGCAGCCGTTGCACATCGTATCATCAATAACTATTCGTCCTTCACTGTTCTTCTTAATTGCAGGACAGCCCGGCACAAGACATGCACCACATCTTCTGCACTTTTCATCGTCAACTACACACTTTCCTTTCGGAACGTAGGACTTAAGCAGAGCGCAAGGCGACTTTGTAATTATTACAGAAATTGCATCTCTCTGTGTTTCTTCTTTTAATACTCTTTCGAGCTCATCAATGTCAAAAGCATCTATCTCATATACATGCTCTATTCCCATTGCCTTACAAAGCTTATATATGTCAATAATATATGTGGTTTCTCCCATGAGGGTCTTTCCTGTTGCGGCATGGTCCTGATGTCCTGTCATACCCGTGGTTGAATTATCAAGGATAACAACAGTTCCCGTCGCCTTATTATAGACCATGTTCATAAGGGAATTTACTCCTGTGTGAAGGAATGTGGAATCACCTATAACTGCCACCCAGTTTTTGATGAAATCCTTTCCCTTTGCCTTTTCCATACCATGAAGCATGGAAATACTTGCTCCCATGCAGAGAGTTGTATCAATTACATTAAGTGGGGCAACCGCACCTAAGGTATAACAGCCTATATCACCCGAAGCATGAATTTTAAGCTTCTTTAAAACTGAAAATACGCTTCTGTGAGGGCATCCCGGACAGAGAATAGGCGGTCTGTTAGGTACCTCTGCAGGCTCCTCAGCCTCACACTCTTCACCGAGTATGGCTTTCCTCAGCATATTGGCACTGTACTCACCCTGAATGGTAAGTATTTCTTTACCTGTTGCCTCAATGCCCCATGACTTAACCTGCTCTTCAATAACAGGCTCAAGTTCTTCTATTATGTAGAGTTTATCAACCTTTGAAGCAAATTTTTCAATAAGCTTCTTAGGAAGCGGATTTACAAGTCCTAATTTAAGAACTGAAGCATGAGGAAGTGCTTCTTTTACATACTGATATGGAATACCGCTTGAAATAACACCGATTGAAGTGTCATCATAAGAAACCTTGTTTATATCCATACTGCATGCATCTTCTGCCATTTTATTCATACGGCTTTCAACATATATATGTCTCTTTTTTGCCGGTCCCGGCATCATGACATTTTTCATGAAATTTCTTTCATATGGCTTATCATCAGGCTCTACTCTTTCCTCAAGATTTACAAGTCCCTGAGAATGTGAAAGTCTGGTGGTTGTTCTTAAAATTACCGGAGTATCATACTCCTCACTAAGCTCGAATGCAAGCTTTGTAAAACGTCTTGCCTCTTCACTGTCAGAAGGCTCAAGCACAGGTACTGCTGCTGCTCTTGCAACTCTTCTTGTGTCCTGCTCATTCTGTGAACTGTAGAGTCCCGGGTCGTCAGCAGCTATCATTACAAGTCCTCCGCCTACTCCGATGTATGATGCTGTATAAAGCGGGTCTGCTGCCACATTTACACCTACATGCTTCATGGCAACCATAGAACGGACACCTGCTATTGATGCACCGACTGCCACCTCCATTGCAACCTTTTCATTTGGTGACCACTCGGCATATATCTCATTATATTTAACGAGATTTTCACTTACCTCCGTGCTTGGCGTTCCCGGATATGCGGCAGATACCTTCACTCCTGCTTCATATGCACCCCTTGCAATCGCCTCATTTCCAAGCATAATCTTTTTTTCCAAAGTTAATTCCCCTTTCATGTATCTACGACTCGCGGCTCTAAAAAACAAAACAGTTAATTTTTTAAAGTCGCATACTGTCAATAGTATACATTATAAGGGGACTTATTTCAACAATTTATTACTTTTTACAAGGTTTAACAGGATTCCCTGATTATTCCTCGTCCAGCTTACTTTTATAACACTCAAATATGCTTTCTACTTTTTCCTTATCCATCTTAGGAGTTATAAAACTCACAAGAGGACATACTATAAGACCTGCCACCATGGCTATTGCACCTGCATTAATCGGTGATGCAATATATCCGATAAACATATTTGAAACGGTTATTCCCACACCTGTAATAAAACTTGCCCATACGGCAGCCTTTGTAATTCTCTTGGAATAAAGTCCGTACATAAACGGTGCAAGAAATGCTCCTGCCAGGGCACCCCATGAAATTCCCATGAGCTGTGCGATAAACACAGGCGGGTCAAGGGCAATTACAACCGAAATAACTATGAAAAATACTATAAGCACTCTCATTATGAAAAGCTGTTTTTTATCACTCATATTTTTTACTACAGTTCCGTTTATAAAATCCAGAGTAAGCGTAGAACTGGAGGTAAGAACAAGTGCTGAAAGAGTTGACATTGATGCTGAAAGTACAAGCACTATAACTATTCCTACCAATATATCAGGAAGCGTTGATATCATTGAAGGAACGATTGCATCGTATATTACTTCCCCGTCTGCATTTTTTATGGCATCAGATTCAAACAGTCTTCCGAAACCACCGAGGAAATAACATCCTCCCGATATTACAACCGCAAAAATCGTAGATATTACAGTTCCTGCTTCTACAGACTTTTCACTCTTTATAGCATAAAATTTCTGCACCATCTGAGGCAGGCCCCATGTTCCAAGTGATGTAAGTATAACTACACCTAACAGATTTAAAGGGTCAGGGCCGAAAAATGAAGAAAATACTCCTATCTGTCTTTCCGTTGCCGCACTGTCATTAGGAATTACGGAAAGCTGCTGTACGGCACTTAAAAATCCTCCCTTTTGAGAAAGCACAGCACCAATTACCGCGCATATTCCCACAAGCATTATGATTCCCTGAATGAAATCATTGATTGCCGTAGCCATGTAGCCTCCGAGTATGACATATACTCCGGTTAAAACAGCCATTACTATTACACATATTCTATAATCCACATCAAAGGCAACTCCGAAAATTCTCGAAAGTCCGTTATATACAGAGGCAGTATAAGGAATAAGAAATACAAAAACTATTGCAGAGGCTACTATCTTAAGCGCCTTGCTGTCATATCTTTTTCCGAAATAATCAGGCATGGTCCGGGACTGAAGATGATTTGTCATTATCCTTGTCCTCTTTCCGAGTACAAACCACGCAAGTAAACTTCCTATTATTGCGTTGCCAAGTCCAATCCATGTTGAGGATATACCGTACTTCCATCCGAACTGTCCTGCATATCCCACAAAAACAACAGCCGAAAAGTAAGATGTTCCATAAGCAAATGCCGTAAGCCACGGACCTACATTTCTTCCTCCCAATACAAATCCGTTTACATCTTTTGCATGTCTTCTGGAGAATACTCCTACTGCAATCATTATTCCGAAGAATATAAGCAGTAATATAATTTTTGTTGCCATTTCTCTTTACCTTCCCATATGTATATTATATTCACGTCAATGCGTAACGCTTTAACGCGTTGCAGTAAAACATTGCTATTATTACATAATCCATAAAATATGTCAAGCGTTATAATGAAACAAATTCATTATAACGCCCGTTACCACCTGTTTATTAAATTATTTCAGTTTCATATTTCTCCGTACCCAGTCTGAGATGTACTATTTTGTAATTTTCTCTTAACCAGGTATATCTGAATTTCATTTTAAGAATACCGCTCCATTCAGGATTTATTTTTATATTTTTAAGAATAGAATCATCTGATATAACCTTATAATTACTGTTCCAGTTTGAAATTTCCCTCTCGGGAGTATCCATATAAAACCTTCTACGGTTAAAATTTATCTCTTTTCTCCTGTAAGATACATTTGTAAAGAGCATGGAACTGTAGCTTGCCACATCGAACAGTATAAAACAGCCGGGAAATCTTCCCCATATCTTTGCCAGAAGTTCTTTAACCTGATTTGGTTTCATGTAAGCAAAATGATTGTTACATACGAACATAATTCCTTTTTTCATCTCAAAATCCAGTTCGTCCATCCATGTATAATCAAAGATAGCCTTATCCACTGTTTTTTCCCTTGTATTATCAGATATGTAAAGCCTTCTCATGGCTATTCTTCCGGGGCTGTCACAATTATACCAGTTTACTCTTCCGTTATCCGTTCTGTCAAACATGGTGTCCAGACCGCATCCCAGATAAACAACTGTTCCATCCGGATATTCCATGAGAAACTTCTTTACCTCATCATCAAAGGAGCGCTGTTTTGCGGCAGATATCATCATCCCGTAATCATTCTGCCCGTTTCTGTATTTTTCATATGTAATTTTATTATTACAAAGGTACTTTACAGCTAAGTCGTCACTAAAGATTTCAGGAAACTTTTTTGTCCACTCACTCCTCTGTTTAACCTCATACATGTACTTATCAATTATATTATCCCTTCTGTCTGTAATAACATCCGTCATCAGCTTTTTTGCGTGTTCCGCCTGCGGATATTTTTTATTCAGTATAAAATTATGTTTCATACCGCTGTATTCATACAGCATCACATTCATACCACCCTGTTTTGCCTTGTTATAAAACTTTCTGGCATAGCAGTTAAATATACCTTCAGTTCCTGAGATAACGAGAATGGTGTCACATATATCCGTAAAATCCTCATATATGGGACTTGTAAACTCAGTCATTCCTGCATAATCTTTAACCCAGTATTTATTTAAAAAGTCTTTAACGCTCTGGGAGTAAAACATTTTTTTCTCAGTAAGTGACTTAGAAATCAGATTTTTCTCCATTTCTTTGTCAAAAAATTCCGTATCAAGTGAAGGAGATATAAGAATCATTTTGTCCGGTTTCTTTAGACCTTCCTTCCAAATCTGAAGGCTTAAGGATAGTGCCAGACCTGCACCCATCTCATCGCCCATCAGTACAACTTTATTTATCCTTTTATCACAGGAGACCATCTGGTAAGCTTCCATAAGCATTTTAAATGTATCTCGGCAAGAGTGTTCAGGAGTGAGAGGATACACAGGAACAATCAGTCCTGTTTCTGTCCTTTCCATTACATCCATAGCAAAACTCCACTGCCTGTTTGACGGATAAAAACACAGACTGCTCCCGTAAAGATAAAAAATCCATGTACCTGAAAACTTGGCACCAGAAGATATCATATAACAGCTATAACCGCCTATGTCTTTTTTATATGCATAGTAATTATTCACTATCCATTTTGGCAGTGCACCGTCACACTTTTCTTTCTTCTTTTCAACGGAAGCCTTTATTTCTTCTGCCGATTTTTTAGATTTATAATAATAACTTAATTTTCCCAAAATAATCCCCCTGTTTAATGTAATACCTATCTGTAACCGTTTGGATTATTCTTCTGCCACCTCCAGGAGTCTTCACACATCTTATCCAAATCAAATTTTGCTTTCCAGCCAAGTTCTCTTTCAGCCTTTGAAGAATCCGCATAGCATATTGCTATATCACCGGGTCTTCTGTCCTTTATCTCATAAGGTATTTCTTTTCCGCATGCCTTCTCAAATGCATGAACTATTTCAAGCACACTATACCCTCTTCCTGTTCCGAGATTATAAATGCTTACTCCCGGCTCATCATCAAATTTTTTCAGCGCCGCCACATGTCCTGCCGCAAGGTCAACCACATGAATGTAATCTCTTACTCCTGTTCCGTCAGGCGTATCATAATCATTTCCAAACACTCCAAGGCATTTTAACTTTCCCACGGCAACCTGTGTAATATAAGGTACAAGATTATTCGGAATTCCCTGTGGGTCCTCACCTATCCGTCCGCTCTCATGTGCTCCTATAGGATTAAAATATCTTAAGAGCACCACTCTCCAGTCAGGATATGCCTTTGCCATATCAGTGAGAATCTGCTCAAGCATGGACTTTGTCTGACCATATGGATTTGTAATTTCTCCCTTCGGACATTCCTCAGTAATAGGTACAAATGCAGGGTCACCGTATACTGTGGCAGATGAGCTGAAAATAATATTTTTCACCCCACATTCTCTCATTGCATATAAAAGATTTAGAGTTCCCGTAATATTATTGTTGTAATACTCAAGAGGCTTTGCTACTGATTCTCCCACAGCCTTAAGTCCTGCAAAATGAATCACGGCATCCGGCCTTTCAGTATTAAAAATTTTCACCACCGCATCCTTATTCAGTAAATCCTCTTCATAAAACCTCACGGATTTCCCTGTAATTTCTTCTACTCTTTTTAAAGCCTCTTTACTGGAATTTACAAGATTGTCAATTACCACAACCTCATTATCTGCATTTAAAAGTTCTATTACTGTATGACTTCCGATATAACCCGTTCCGCCTGTAACCAAAACCTTCATATATTTTTTCCTTTCATCTTTTTACAATTCTATAATGAAATTTTAACATAATGCAGTTATATTTTCCATCTTATTTTCAGATGATATTTTAAAAATGCGCTCCGGCTCCATTACCTGTCATAAATCCATTTATTCACTATTTTTTTCAGACATTCCGGGCTCACAGGTTTTATTATGTAATCATTCATTCCCGCCTGTTTTGCACATTCTATCTCATCATCTTCACAGTTGGCTGTATAAGCAATAATTGGAATTTTTTCTGCATCCCTTCGTTTAATGGACCTTATCTTTTCAGTTGCTTCAATACCGTCAAGCACAGGCATCCTTACATCCATTATTATAAGGCTGTAATAACCCTCACTGCTTTTACTGAATTTTCTCACTGCCTCATCTCCATCTTCCGCGGCTTCCACGTAAAATCCCTCATTAGTCAGAATTTTAAAAAGTATCTTTATATTTATTTCATTATCATCAACTATTAATATCCTGTAATCCTGATTCAATACGCTATTTTCACCATCCATATATTTATCCTTTCCGACAAATTTTATTTTTAAGCAAAGAACGGAGAACTGCATTTACACAGTTCTCCGCAATATTTTAAACCTGCAAGAATTAACCCTGAAAGAAATAACCGACTCCCCACTTGGTGTGTATGTATTTAGGCTCAGCAGGTGTGGTCTCTATTTTTTCTCTCAGTCTTCTTACATGAACATCCACAGTTCTTGCGTCACCGGGATAAGAAGCACCCCAGACCTTCTTTAAAAGCTCATCTCTTGAATATACTTTATTGGGATTTGACACCAGAAGAAGTACGAGGTCAAATTCCTTTGCAGTGAGGTTTACTTCCTTGCCGTCAATATAAACCCTCCTGCTGTCACACTCTATTCTAAGTCCCTTCGTCTCGATGACATTATCCTGCGATTTCTGGGAAGGGTCGTTTTTGCTGTTACGCCTTAAGATTGCCTTAATTCTTGCCTTTACCTCTAAGATATTAAAAGGCTTTGTAATGTAGTCATCTGCACCGTATTCCAGTCCGAGAATTTTATCCATATCCTCACCCTTTGCAGTGAGCATTATAATCGGCACATCGGAAAATTCCCTTATCATCTGACATACTTCAAGTCCGGTATATACAGGAAGCATTATATCCAGAAGTATAATATCATATTTATTTTCTTTAGCCTTATTTAAAGCTTCTTCTCCGTCATATGCAGTATCCACCTGCATATCATCCTGTTCCAGACTGAATTTAATTCCCTTTACAATTAATTTTTCATCATCAACTACCAGAACTTTTTTCATACTTTCACCTCAAACGACGGTAACATAATCTTTAATTTTATTAAAAATTCCTTCCTTAATCCCGTCTATATTCATTAATTCCTCAATACTGTCAAACCCGCTATTTTCATTACGGTAGTCTATAATAAGCTGTGCCTTGCTTTCACCTATACCGGGGAGAGTCATAAGCTCCTCTTTGCCGGCAGTATTAATATTTACCTTACTGCTTTCAGAATTAATTTCTTTATCCGAACTTATATTATCTGATATCATGTCGGATTCGGTTATTTCATTTTCAAACGGAAAATATATTCTTTCTCCGTCTGTTACCTTTTCAGCAAGATTTATATAGCCTGAAGCGGCACCCTCAGCATATCCTCCTGCGGCAAAAAGAGCCTCTTCTTTTCTGGCAGAAGCATCAAGGTAATACACTCCCTCATTTACTACTGCCCCGCATACATACACACAGACGGATTCATTTTCCGTCTCATCCGTATACTGAATATCATCTTCCGAAACCGAACTGTCCTCCGCAGTTATTTCTTCTTTTGAATTGGTTATAATCAGTTCTTCACTTCCGCAACCTGTTATAAAAAAAGCAAGCACTGTAATTATAATATATATGATTAATGTTTTTATCCGCAAAACACCTCCTGAGAAATGTATAATGCAGTGCATCACCGACTATATCCCCACACGATGAATTGCATATAAAAACACACATTATTATTTTAACGAATATTCAGGTAATTTACAAGTGATATTTACTTTTTATTTTTCCAAAAAAATCCTTACCTTTTCTTCATATAAAGAATCATGTCCATATATTTCAAGCGCCCTCTTATAGCTTTCAAGTGCCTTTTCATTTTCACCCATATCCTCATAGATAAGACCTCTTACATACCATGCATGATGGTTTTCTTTAAATAACGCTAATTTTCCCCGGGGCTTTGCAAGAGCATCTGAAATTGCCTGAAGGGCTGTGTCGTATTCACCTAAACCGAGATAAACCTCTGCCTTTCTGATATAGGTATAATCATCATCTGCATCCTTTACCTGCTCTATCGCCATATCAATATATTTTTTATATTCAGGCTTGGTAATGTCATCAGTTTTACTGACTGCCATAAGATACGGTCCCAAAATGTAGGCGTCCATTTCAGTATCAAGCTCGATTGCCTTTAAAAACATTTCTTTTGCTTCTTCATACATTTCATGGTCAAGATAAATAAGTCCCATTGAGCGGTATATCAGATAATCATCAGGATTATTTTTTAATGCACGTAAAAAAGTCTTATATGCGTCGTCAATGCGCCCTTCATTTCCGTAATAACAGCATAAATTCCCGATTAAATACTGAACGAGCGATTCACCCTTAAGTTCACTGATACAATTTTCCATAAATTCAACACAGGATGAAAAATTATTCATACGGATAAAAACTTCCGCATGGTCAATTACATAATTATCGTTTAGTCCAAATTCTTCTTCACATTCTGTATAGACATCCGATGCCTCTTTATACTTTTTCATGCAGCAAAGTGCTGCTGCCTTACCGGTATATGCACGTTTTCTGTAATTTGGTCTGTCAGATTCTTTAAGTACCTTTTCATATATAGAAATACTTTTTTCAAACTCTCCGAGAATATGATATGTTCCCGCAATCCTGCACATGACATTTTTATTTCCCGGGTCACATTTTAATGTCTCCTGATAAAATACAAGGCTCTTTTGATAATCCCCAATCCAGCTGAGATTTGTGGCAAGCAGGCCATAAACGTCAAATATGTCTCTTAAATCAGACTCGCCCTTATTAACCCTTTCCAAAATTCCTAAAAGAACTTCATTTGATGCCTTATAATTCTCCTTAAGACCCATCATTCTTGCCCGCTGCAGTTCTATCTTATCGCTCTTTCCCTGAAGCGCATCAAAGCGTCCTATAACCCGTTCCATATCCTCTGCACTGTCCCAGTCCCAGAACATGGAAAGCATAAGGTCATAAGGCTCTACGGCATATGCATAAACCGAAAGAGCATGCTCACACGCATTTATTGACTGCTCATACTCGTCAAGCATATAAAAGCTTTTTGCCATATAAAGATATGCGTAAAAGTTATCTTTCTTTTTTAAGATGTCCTTACAGGCAGCAATACTTCTCTGATACTTTCCACAATCATATTCAAGTACACAAAGTAATTCTTTAGCATTCTCCATCAAAGCATTTTCTTCTGACAATGCTTTTTCCAGATAAGGTCTCGCTTCATCATATTTTTTAAGCTTTATATAACATTCAGCAATAAAATAGCAGGCACTGTTACTATTAACATACCCATATCTCCATTTTTTACCTTCTCTTTTTTCAGGAGTATTTTCCAGTTCATCCTTCCATATAAAGAAGCATTCCAGTGCTTTTTCCGGTTCATCATTATAAAGAAGGTTTCTGCCTAGCAGACCATAATACTTCCCTCTATTTTCATCTGAAGGCGTAAAATCATTTAATACATTTACAGCTTCGTCCAATAAATTATTTCTGTAATAGCACCATGCCAGTTTTATTTTTAGGTTATCATCATCAGGATTTTCAGAAATTTTATTAATAAGCTCTTCTTTAAGTCCGTCATTTGCCCTCATCATTTTTGTCATTGCCCATTCATCAGAGCCATTTATGTCAAGCAGGTCCAAAAAAATATCCCTGGACTTTTCATATTCACCAACAGCATAGTAGTAATTACCCATTCTGCTTTTTACACTGTAATCCTCAGGCTCGAGCTCCTCTGCCTTACTGTAATGCTTTCCTGCCTCGGAATACGCATTCCTCAGCATTGCAAAATCTCCACAGGAAATCAGAATGTAACTGTCTTCAGGATATTTTTTTAAGAGTGCTTCAGCCTGTCTCTGTATTTTTTCCATTTCATCAGAATGTTTTTCAACTCTCTCTTCTTTTGATTCAACCTTGGGACTTATTTCATGCAGATAATGCCAAAGCTTACAAACTTCCATATAGGGATGATAAATATTAAATCCTTCTATTTTCTCTATAAGTCTTTGTTCTTCATCTAAATCTGCTCCTCTGAGTGCATTGTCCAGTTCATAATATGTACTGATAAATTCTTCCACATCATCCGACGGATTATCAAAGAGTGCATAATTTATTGTATCTTTATACGTGCTATTTGCGATTATAAAATCTATCAGTCTCTCCGGATATTTTTCTACAAACTCATCCCTGTTTTCCCTTATATCCAGATTTTCAGCAATCAGCTTAAATACATCATGTGGAAGGTAGTTTTTTTCCATAATAAATTCCAGCAAAACATTTTTTGCATAATCTGACGTATCAAGAGATATAAATTCATCCCTGTTTAATACTTTCTGCCACTCATCAGGATTAATACGCCTTCCAAAATCAGAATAAAGCTCAGAAAGATATTTTTTTAATTCATCCTCTTCCTCCTGTTCTTCTGTTTCTTCAGACTGAGCATAAGAAAGAGCCTCCTGATACGCATTTCTAAGCTGCATAAACCCCTCGGCATCATCTTCAGGATTAACCTTAACAAGCAGGTTTCTGTATGCATTTTTAATTTTATCTATGTCTTTTGTCTTATCAATTCCGAGAACTTTCCACTTATCCATAAATCAAATTTCCCCTCCATTTTTTTATTTTCAAAAATAAAAAAGTACCGATATGTTTTTTGTAATCGTTTTAGTCTTCTATACTTTTAAGGACTTTAAATTTCTTTTTATCCGTCTCAATCATCCCCTGTTTGCATAATTTGCCAATCTCAACAGATAACCCGCTTCTATCTACGCCAAGATAGTCCGCAAGTTCCTGACGATTAAATGGTATTTCAAAACTGACACTGCCTTTTTTCTTCGCCTGTATCATAAGATATGTCATCAGCTTTTCTCTCGTTGTGCGCTTAGAAGTAATCTCTAATTTCTGATGAAATATAAGATTTTTCGTTGCCACAACCTTCATGAGGTTATAAATAATCTGCTGATGAAATCCACAGGAATTACTGCAGGAATTGTTAAGCCGCAAATAATCCATAAGCATTACCTCTGTATCTTCAACCGCAACCACATCTATGGGAATAGATTTTACGTCTGCACAGGCAAATGATTCCCCAAACAGTTCAGAAGGCTCAATATCAGCAACAATACTTCTGTTTCCAAAAAAATCAACTCGTATGACCTGGGCATAACCCGCCAGGACAATTCCAATATATCTTGCAGGGTCACCCTCTGCTATGATTTTTTCTTTTTTGTGAAATTTAACTACCCTTGAGCCAAGACAATCGAGCATTGCAAAAAAATCGTTATCTGCAATCCCCTGAAACAACGGACACTTTCGCAATACATCAATATATTTTTTCATACAGCCCTCCGTTTGTTGAATTTTCAACATACTTTCGGATTTTATTGTATTATAATAGCTCAGGAAAGTCAATGAACTACGTATAAATACTTAAATATGAAAAATCTTTCGATTTACTTTTCCCACTTAAATATTATAAACCCTGCCACTGCAAGTATTATTCCTATCAGCTTATGCCACTCAAAGCTTACCTTTTCCACTTCAAACCATCCGAAAAGCTCGATTAAATATGCAATGATAAGCTGTGAAATTACTATTGCCAGTACCGCCTTTGCAGGTCCGAGAGATGACATGGCACTGATTACCGACCATGTTATAAATGCTCCTATTACACCGCCAAGTAACATGTATTTGTTATCTACCTTTAAAAGACTTAAGACAGGCGCATTATTTCTTTCAAATATAAGCCACAGTGCAAGACATACGATAAAACCTGTAATCTGTACCCATGCCGCAGTGAGCCACATACCTGTCTGTTTTGTAATTCCTGTGTTAAATACTCCCTGAACACTCATCAGTGCGCCGGAAAGAAGTGCAATTAATAAACCCCACATATACGCATTCTCCTGTTATACTTTGATGAATTTAAGCATTCCAATATGCTTAATAATATTTTGCGCCATGTGGGGTTTATTATTCATTTTTTTAAGTTTTATTTTAAAATAATGACTCCTTCAAAATAGCCGTACCGATACCCTTTTCGGTGAAGAACTCAAGTAAGAGACAGTGCTCAACACGTCCGTCGAGGATATGCACTCTGGAAACTCCGTTTTTCATTGCCTCGATACAGTTTGTGAGCTTAGGAAGCATACCGCCGCCTACAACACCCTTATCTATAAATTCCTGTGCCTCATGTATATCCATCTCAGAAATAAGAGTTTTCTTATTTGCAGGGTCGATGAATACGCCTTCGATATCCGTAAGGAATACCAGCTTTTCTGCCTGTATTGCGGTTGCAACGGCACACGCTGCGTCATCTGCATTTATATTATAGCCGTGGAAGTCGTCTCCGATTCCGATAGGTGCTATTACAGGAATAAAGTCATTGTCTATCAGGGTATCAAGAATCTTACTGTCTGATGCCACAACTTCTCCTACATAGCCTATATCCTTTCCACCCGGCATCTTCTTATTTACATGAAGAAGTCCTGCGTCCTTTCCGCTTATTCCTACCGCCTTTAATCCCAATTTTTCCATCATTGTAACAAGGCTCTTATTTACCTTTGAAAGCACCATTTCGGCAACCTCAAGAGTTTCTTCATCAGTTACACGCAGTCCGTTTATAAACTCTGATTCCTTTCCGAATTTACCCAGCCATTTATTTATTTCCTTTCCGCCGCCGTGTACAATAATGGGCTTAAGTCCGACCAGCTTAAGGAGTGCCACGTCTTTTATTACGTTATACTTTAAGTTTTCATCAAGCATTGCACTTCCGCCGTATTTTACTACTATTTTTGAGCCGTTGAAACGCTGTATGTAAGGAAGCGCCTCAATCAGAGTCTGCGCCTTGGCAAGAATCTGTTCCATTGAATCATTATTTGTCATTTTATTATTTCCTCCTGTTTTTATGAACGGTAATCCGCATTAATTTTTACATAATCATATGTTAAATCACAGCCCCATGCAACGGCTGACTCATTTCCTGATTTGATGTCAATAAATGCTTTTATAAAATCAGGTGAAAGTATTTCAAGTGCCTTTTCTTCGCTGAAGTCTGTTGCCATTCCGTTTTCAACAAGCTTTATTTCTCCATTTGCACTCATCATTGTAATATCTACTTTGAGAGGGTCAAATTCAGCTCCCGAATATCCCATTGCACATAAAATTCTTCCCCAGTTTGCATCTTTTCCGTATATTGCACACTTTGTAAGATTAGATGTAATAACGGATTTTGCCAAAACCTTTGCAGTTTCATAATCAGGTGCACCTGCTACCTCTGCCTCAAAAAGTCTGGTTGCTCCCTCACCGTCTCCGGCTATCTGCTTTGCAAGATATGTGGTAACTACGCTTAAGGCCTCTTTAAATACAGTATAATCCTCGTTTTCCGAATCAATCTTTTCATTGCCTGCCATGCCGTTTGCAAGAAGAAGAACGGTATCATTTGTAGATGTATCTCCGTCAACTGAAACCATATTAAAAGTCTTATCCACATTTTCTTTAAGTGCCTTAAGCATTAACTCATACTCTATATCTGCATCAGTTGTGATAAATCCAAGCATTGTTCCCATGTTTGGATGAATCATTCCTGAGCCCTTGCACATTGCACCCATTTTTACGGTTTTTCCGCCTAAGGAAAACTCAACTGCTATTTCCTTCTTATGTGTATCTGTTGTAAGTATCGCCTCAGAAGCATCTATTGCAGCTTCCCTGCTAAAAGAAAGTGCATCTTTAAGCAAATCCACACCATTCTTTATTTTGTCCATAGGGAGTCTGAATCCAATAACTCCTGTTGATGCAACGAGGACATTTTCTGCCGGAAGCCCAAGCTTTTCTCCTGCGTATTCTGCCGTACTTTTTGCATCCTCATAACCTGCATCTCCTGTGCAGGCATTTGCAATGCCTGAATTTATTACTACAGCCTGCGCTTTTTTTACATCATACACAATCTTTTTATCCCAGAGTACAGGTGCGGCTTTTACTACATTTTTTGTAAATGTACCGGCGCATACAGCATTCTTTTCACTGTATATCATCGCCATGTCTTTATTTGTTTTTCCTTCTTTTATACCTGCACGAAGTCCTGCTGCCTTAAATCCCGAAGGCGCAGTAACTCCGCCGTCTATAACCTTTATATCCATATTTAAGTCCTTTCCCTATGGAAACATCGGAGGCATCTTAAGTCCCTCTGTTTCATCAAATCCTGATACAATATTCATGTTCTGTACCGCCTGTCCTGCGGCACCTTTTACAAGATTGTCAAGAGCCCCCATTACAACTATTCTGTTTGTTCTCTTATCAAGTACAAATCCGATATCAGTATAGTTGCTTCCCTCAACAAATCTGGTTTCAGGACATGTGCCCTGCTTTAAGAGCCTTATAAATCTCTCATTTCCGTAATATTTCTCATAAATTGCCCTTACATCACTTTCCGTAACATCTTTCTTAAGTGAAGCATATGCAGTCACAAGAATCCCCCTATTCATAGGCACTAAATGAGGCGTAAAATTGATTGTTATAGGGGAGCCGTTTGCAATTCCAAGCTGCTCCTCAATTTCAGGAGTGTGTCTGTGGGTTGTAACTCCGTATGCTTTCATGCTCTCATTTACTTCACAAAAAAGATTTGCAACCTTTGCACCTCTTCCTGCACCTGATGTACCTGATTTTGCATCAACAATTATCGTATTTGCATCTATAATCTGCTCTTTTACAAGAGGATAAAGTGAAAGTATTGAGCACGTTGTATAACAGCCCGGATTAGCAATAAGCCTTGCCCCTCGTATATCCTCTCTGTTTATCTCACAAAGTCCGTACACAGCTTCATCAATATACTGAGGGCTTTTATGCTCTATTTTATACCATTTTTCATATACAGAAACATCCTTTAGTCTGAAATCCGCACTTAAATCAATAACCTTACACCTTTCAAGTATTTCTTCATTTATAAGAGAGGCACACAGTCCCTGCGGAGTAGCAGTAAATATTACATCCGCTTTCTTTGAAAGCTCATCCATGTTATCGTCCATACACTTAGCATCGACAATCTCGAAAAGATTTCCGTAAACCTCACTGTAATCTTTATCTATGTAACTTCTCGAGCCGTACCATACGATTTCTGCTTCCTTATGTCCTAAAAGAAGTCGTACAAGCTCCTGTCCCGCATACCCTGTTGCGCCTATTATACCGACCTTAACCATATAAGCCTCCTATTGTATATTACTAAATAAAGTATATCACTGTATGGGATTATAACGCTCATTACTTCAATATGCAAGCTCTTTTTATATTTTTTGTATATTTTATGTATATTTTGCATATTTATTCATTTTTATTCCATTTTTTCTATGAAAGGCATTGCATATTGTAAGATTTTATTATATAGTAATTAAATAAAAAGAAAAACTGTTCAGGAGGAAATTGAGATGAAGGAAAAAGTTGTTCTTGCCTATTCAGGCGGACTTGATACAACTGCCATTATTCCATGGTTAAAGGAAAATTATAATTATGATGTAATCTGCGCCTGCATCGACGTAGGTCAGGAAAGCGAGCTTGACGGACTTGAAGAAAGAGCCAAGTATTCAGGAGCAGAGAAATTATATATCGTAGATGTTGTTGATGAATTTTGTGATGAATACATCATGCCTGCAGTTGAGGCAAATGCCGTATACGAGAACAAATATCTCCTCGGAACTTCTTTTGCAAGACCACTTATTGCAAAGAAGCTGGTTGAGATTGCAAGAAAAGAAGGCGCTACTGCCATTTGTCACGGTGCAACCGGAAAGGGTAATGACCAGGTACGTTTTGAGCTTTCAATCAAGGCACTTGCACCTGATATTAAAATAATAGCTGCTTGGCGTCAGCCTGAATGGACAATGGATTCCCGTGAGTCAGAAATCGAATACTGCAAGGCTCATGGTATTGAGCTTCCGTTTGACGCATCACAGTCTTACAGCCGTGACAGAAACATCTGGCACATAAGCCACGAGGGACTTGAACTTGAGGATCCTGCTAACGAGCCTGATTATGAACATCTGCTTGTTCTTGGTACATATCCTGAAAAAGCACCTGATGAAGCTGAATATGTAACAATGACATTTGAAAAGGGTATACCTACTTCAGTAAACGGTGAAAAGATGAAGGTTTCAGATATCATACGTACATTAAACAAGCTTGGCGGAAAGCACGGAATCGGTATTGTTGATATAGTAGAAAACAGAGTTGTAGGAATGAAATCCCGTGGTGTATATGAAACACCGGGCGGAACAATCCTTATGGAAGCTCATATGCAGCTTGAGGAACTCATTCTTGACAGAGACACATTAGATTACAAAAAACTTGTAAGTGTTAAATTTGCGGACCTTATTTATGAAGGAAAGTGGTTTTGCCCACTTCGTGAGGCTCTTCAGGCATTTATTGAAAAGACTCAGGAGCGCGTTACAGGTGAAGTTAAGTTTAAGCTTTACAAGGGTAACATCATAAAGGCAGGTACAACTTCTCCATATTCACTCTATTCAGAGTCTATCGCAAGCTTTACAACAGGCGACCTCTACGACCACAAGGACGCTGAAGGATTTATCAATCTCTTCGGACTTCCAATGAAGGTGCGTGCAATGCTTGACCAGGAGAGAGAAAGTAAATAATCTGACTGATATATTACAGAATGCAAAAAGGCTTTGACCAACCGGTCAAGGCCTTTTTTATTAATCAATCATGCAATTTAGTACATCACTCTGCAAATCCACCAGAATTCATTAAATCTGCCTCATTATATTCCTTAGGAGAAAAAGAATACTTTTTCTTAAATGCCCTGTAAAAACCTGTATAATTATTAAACCCGCTCATAAAGCATGCCTCTTTTGCCGAAGCACCGTCTTCTATATATTTTTTTGCTGAAGCAAGCCTCTTTTCGGTAATATATTCTTTTATTGTGCAACCTGTTTCAGCTTTAAACCTGTGCATTATATAAGAGCGGTTCATATGCACGGCATCTGCTATATCATCTATGGAAAGCTGCTTCTTTATATTTTCATTTATATACCTTATGATTTCCATTATTAAGTGATTTTGGGACACGGCATTTGCATACTCTGCTTCATGATTATTCAGAGAATCCAAAAGAAGTATCAAAAATTCTGTCAGTCGGCATTTCTGCAGAAGTTCACCGTTAAGACTTTCCCTGCATGCCTCATCCGAAATTTTTTCAGATATGTTTCTCAGAATATTTTTTCTTCCCTCATTTCCTCGTATAACATGAAAATCCCCTTTTCCGTCACTTCTAAGGAAAGATATAAGGCTCTCTTTTGTGAAATTATCAAAAAACTCCCGTGAAATATATATAATTATACGTTCATACTCTGATTTATCATTTATCACCGGACGATGTATTTCTCCTGCGTCAACCAAAACTATATCATACGGTCGAAGTTCATACTGCCTTTCCTCTATAATGTAGCTTATATTTCCTTTTATCAGAATAAGTATTTTTATGAAATCATGATAATGCAGAGGAACTTCCATTTCAGGAATGTCTGAAAGGTGAAAAATCTTAAATTTTTCTTTTAAATATCCTCGGTTTTTGTATTTCTTTTCCATAACAATTATCCTATTTAAAAAGCTGTGTAATCCCGATAGAAATTACACAGCTTCAGATTAATTAATATTTATCTTGCATTCTTACGTTTAGTAATTACTACAATGGAAGCTGCTATGCTGATTAATAAAAGCGTGGCATATAATATAAGCTCAGCTTCATCATTTGTTTTTGCAGCACTGTCATTTGTACCATTTACATTATCCGTTTCAGCAGATGGTGTCTGAACATCAGCTTCAGGTGTATCTCCGGAGCCTCCCTGATTATCTGTTGAAGGTGTTGTAGTTGTACCTTCTTCGTCTGACGGAGCAGAAGTTGTACCTTCCTCGTCTGTTGTCGGCTGTGAGGTCGTACCTTCCTCATCCGGCGGATTAGTCGTATCATCTTCCGTATTATCCTCTACAGGAATGGTTTCTGAAGTAAGATACATTCCACAGTCAGCACAGTTTACGTCTCTTGTTCCGTCACCATTATCAACATATTCAGTAGTTTCATGTCTGTGGAGATATGCGGCATCCACGCTTCCCCAGCCTCCGTCCTGAATACCTAATTCAACCTGATATGTAATCTCTGTATCTTCTTCAAGTAAGAATGTGACGGAAGGTGAAAGATACTGCGACGGGCTGTTTGTCCATCCCGCAAGTACAGTCTCATCTCCGGAGAAGAGAACTTCTCCATCCACATTCAGTATCTTCAGGGTAACCGTATCTCCTGCATATCCCATGGCAAGAGTTTCAAAAGTATACCATCCTGCTTTAAGACTTATGGTATCAGTATAAGTTACGGTACCTGTCAATGCCGAAGCATTGTACCAATGAAGGGTACCGCTTCCTTCCAGGACATCCTCAACGGAAGGAATCCTTATTCCGCTTCCGCTTATATCATAACTGTCAGCCGTTTCAAAACCTGCCGCATTGCTGTCCGTAATAAGATTTGCTTCCTTTACGGTAAGTGTATATGTAACATCAGCTTCTGTCATTCCTGAATAAGTACCTGAATTAATTTCTTTTGAGAAAGAAACCTTACCGTTTACAACATAAGTTCCCGGTTTTGATGTATCAATTTTATCTACATCTTCTGAATCCCAGTTTACATCTTCATCTACTGCACCGGTGTTATACGTTACCGTGACCTTATCAGGAAGGGTATAAGTTCCGTTTACCCAGATTTCATCTGAATAGCTTTGAATTGAATCTACGGAAACATTATTTGAAACAGCACCCGTTTTTACATAATTCCATACATTTATGCTTTCTACAGGTGAGCCGTCAGAATAAAACATAGCCTGATTATCCACGGCAGAGCCGCCATACCACACACCTGCATCATCAGGGTCATATTCAGAGGCATAACTTGAAGCCCAACCCGAGCCGTATTCTTCCCACAGCTCTTTATTTGCCTCAACCTGTGCTTCATATTCAGCTCCTGTAAGTCCTGTGGTATCACCTACGGTAATCCATGCAGATTCCCAATAAAATACGCCAAGTCCTCCGGCCTCATTTACTGCAGCCATAAGGTCTCTTAAGAAATCAGCCTGTCCCTGCGGAGTAAAGGCATAATCCTTTTCCGTATCCGTTGATTCATTATTTCCTGCTCTTACGGTATTATCATGTCCGTCGGAATCCTCCAGGGTATATGCGTAGCTCGTCTCTGCTACCATTACATCCTTTCCATAGGTTTCCCTTACGGTCTGGAACTGACTTTTCAGATTTGCCAGAGTTCCGTGCCAGTAAGGATAATATGATGTGGCAAGAATGTCATAATCAACTCCGTTTGTCTGAAGTCTTGCTGCCCAATTTACAAGCTGATTCGTTCTCTCAGGATTTGTAAGATGAATTACTATTTTAATATTACTGTCAATATCCCTTATTTCCTCTGAGGCAGCCTTAAAAAGTGTACACATATCAGCATAGTTTGTACCGGACTCGCCAACAAAGCTGTTTGTTGTTTCATTTCCTACCTGTACCATGTCAACATCTACACCGGTATCTATAATTTTACCAAGAGCATCTCTGGTAAATTCCTTGATTGCATTTGCTTTTTCTGTGAGAGAATAGTCTGCCCATTCCTTAGGGGCCTGCTGTTTTCCCGGGTCTGCCCAAAAGTCAGAATAATGGAAATCTACCAACAGCTTTAAATCCGCCTCAGCACACCACTTTGCAATCTGAACAGCCTTATCCACATCATTATTTCCGCCTCCGTAACCATTTCTGTCTGCATCATAAGGGTCATTCCAAACTCTCACTCGTATATGTGTAACTCCGCAGCTTTTAAGAAAATTAAAGAATCCCTGGTCATCTAAGGCATTTCCGTCAAAATCATAATAAACAACTCCGCTTTGTCTTTCTGATATGTAAGAAGAGATATCCATTCCCATTATGTAATCATCCGGCAGATTCGGAATTTTTTCTACATTTATATCTCCCTCAACTGTCGTATCGTCTTCAGGTTCTTCAGGCTGATAAGAAAGCAGAACAATGTTATCAAATTTTCCCCAATATCCTTCTGCCACACTTCCTGATATGGTAACTGTAACATTTCCTGTTTCCGCCAATGTAAAGACATCACTTTCATTTTTCTGCCAGTTATCCCAACCGGTTGTTGCCGTAATATTTGAGGTTTTTCCGGAAACACTGAGAGTAAGTCCTGAATCGGCTACAGCTCCCTCTGTTTCATAAGAAAGCTTATATGTACCGGCAGGAAGACCTGAAATTGTCTGTGTAATTGTAAGTGGTGCCGTTTGAGTGGTACTGTCATTATAATAATTAATAGCATATGTCTGATTTACACTTGAATATTCATCCTTACTAACTTCAATTCCATAACCAGTGCTGCTGTCACCCGACATCTGCGTATCCCAGCCAGTTAAATCACCGGTTTCAAAAGTACCATTTGTTATGTAAGACGTCTCAACCCATGCATAACCTTCAATCTCCTGGAATGTATCATCCGGCGTATCCTGTACGGTCTCTATTGAAATAGAGTCAATATATCCATATCCGTCGGCACTGCATTCTACATAAAATCCAACACTTGCTCCCTGTATATCCTCATCCACAGTGAATTCTGCTGACATATCATCCCACGTATTATAAGCGGTAAGTGTTTTTCCTTCTGATTGCGCATCACCAATCATAAGATATACTGTAGCATCTTCACCCATGGCATCCGCACTTAACTTATATGTACCTGCAGGAATGTCCACACTCTGTGTCAGTGTAAAATTGCCCATATCCTGCATCCAGAAATGAAATCCTGTTTCTCCCTGGTTATCCGTTGTTGTCATCCATGCATCGTCTGCATATGTAAAATATTCAAACAGGGTATTATCCCATGTATTGGGAGTAATCGTCCATATCCCATCATTCCACAGATCTCCTGTAAAATCACTATCCTGTAATGTTACATTTTCTGCTGCATTTACATCTGCCTGCATATTAAACAAAGGCACATCTCCAACCAGTCCCAATACCATTGCCATAACAGTAAACGCACATGCAAATCTTTGCCACAGCTTTCTTTTTTTCATTTTTTCTACCATCTCCCTTTAATATTTTTTGACTTTCTATCATGTTCCGCAACATGCGCAATCGTTTGCGCATTCAAGTAAAATATAAACCTCTGATGTAGAAACAGTTTTTATGCTCTTTCACCGGAGGAAATATTCCACTGCATTTAATGATATCTATATAGACATATAATAACCTATTTACCCGTATTATGGCAAAGACTTTTTGCTAATATATGTCAAACCGTGATTATGCACAATGTCTTTTTTTATTTTTTGTACAATGTCACGAAATCAACTCACTGAAACTTTTGTTTCAGAATTTTATGTAACTCTTTAATGTTCATTTCTTCCAGTATATATGTAGGTTTTGTCAAACAGTTTTTCTTATCCGGGCTGTAATCAGGGGATATATTGGAATGTATATAACAGGTATCAATCCCTGCCATATTTCCTCCGTAAATATCAGTCATCAGGTCATTTCCTATCATGATACTTTCAGCAGCATGCAGGTTGTACTTATTAAGGAGCAGTTCAAAGAAACGCCTGTCCGGTTTCTTTACCCCGTAATCTGATGATATCATAATTCCGTCAAAATACTTTATGACATCCAGCATATTAAGCTCATATTCGGTAAATATACGCTGTGCATTTGATAAAAGATAGATTTTCCTGCCACTGTTTTTAAGTTCTTCAAGAATTTCTTTTACACCGTCATATAAACATATGTATTCTGTTGTGAGAATGCGGAAAAACTGCCCTGTATGAAGCACGAGTGTTTCGTCTGCGTCTATGTCCTTTATGTCATATAATTTATGAAAGACTTTTTCTATCTGTATTTCAGGATAAGCTTCATAACCATATCCTGCCGTCTCTTTCTTTTTAACCAGTTCTTCATATGATTTTTTAAGCTCCTCAGGAGAATATAATGCACCATGATAGCTATAGAAAAGGCTGAGCTTTTCCCATACTTTTATATCTTCTTCATCTGTATTAATATCTGCCAGTGTTCCATATAAATCAAATATATAGTTTTTATACATACCTGTCTCCTGCCATATACATTATATTTTCATACTTATACATCATTTTTTGGAACAATAACATTTCCGCTCTTTACAATGCTTCCCTGCGGTACAAAGCCTCTTATCATGGAAAGCGGGTAAATATTTGTATTCTTTCCTATTACAGAGCCCGGGTTAAGCACGCTGTTACAGCCCACTTCCACAAAGTCTCCAAGCATTGCTCCGAATTTTTTAAGTCCTGTTTCAATTCTTATACCGGAATTTTCCCCATAGCCTTTTACCACAACAAGAGTCTTGTCAGACTTTACGTTTGAGGTTATGGAGCCTGCTCCCATATGAGATTTATAACCGAGTACGGAGTCACCCACATAGTTATAGTGAGGTACCTGCACATTGTCAAAAAGAATTACGTTTTTAAGCTCTGTAGAGTTTCCTACCACACAGTTTGCACCAACAAGAGCATTGCCTCTTATAAATGCACACTGTCTCACCTCGGTTTCAGGACCTATTATGGCAGGTCCGTTTATATATGCACTTTCAAATATCTTTGCAGTTTTATGAATCCATACGTTTTCATAAACCTCATGATAATCGTCTCCAAGAGTTTTTCCAATCTCTTTTATATAATTTCCTATTTCAGGAAGCACCTCCCAAGGATAAACCGCCTTTTCCATAAGGGGCTTTGCCAGGGTGTGCTTTAAATCATAATTTGCTTTGATTTTAAGTCTTTCCATATTTTCTCCTGTCTCTTGTCTGTATTTTTTTAACCATTATTACCTGCTTACTGCAACCTGCTTCACATTTTTCTCACTCTGCCCTTTATCTACATTTTTCACGTTCCCGCTGTCAGCTTTTTTATGAGCAGATTTCTTTTCTGTGTAATAAGGTGCAGTTTTATCAAACACATATCTCATCTGGTTTTGATTATTTATACCCTTAACAAAATTGGTGTATTTTATCACATAGTCATTCATTTTCGCAGAATATTCTTCTGAAGAAATACTTCCGTCCGCAACACCCGCCAGTCCTTTTTCCCAGCTTGCCGTAAGGTCCGCCCTTAAAAGTCCGTTTATGGAATAGAGCACTACGTCATATATGACTTCACCCAGTCTTGTAGGGGTAACAATCTGCGTCTTGTTATTTAATGCTATATATTTATTGTTCACAAGTTTTGTAATGATACTGTCACGCGTTGCACTGGTACCTATTCCGCTTCCCTTTATCTGTGCACGTAAATCTTCATCTTCAATAAACTGACCTGCATTTTCCATAGCAAGAATGAGAGTACCTGATGTATATCTTTTGGGCGGAGTAGTCTCTCCCTCTTTTATTGAGAATCCGTTGCAGGATAAGACAGAGCCTTTTCTCAAGCCTTTCAGATATTCAAGAAGCGCATCACTCACCTTGTCTTCTCCGTCCTGCGATTTTACGGTGCCTGCAATTTCAAGATAACCCTTTTTAACAAGCTTCCTAAAGTTTGCAAAAAAGAATTCATCATCACGCTTAAGCGTAAGTCCTATCTTCATATATTCCGCAGGCGGATAGAATATGCTCAAAAATCTTCTCGCTATAATATCATATACATTTCTTTTCAGGTCATTCAGCGAAGAAAGAGCATTTAATCCCTGTCCTGTAGGAATTATTGCATAATGGTCCGTAATCAGCTTGTCATTTACATATTTTGTCTTTGCTATATTTTTATAACTGCCCTGTGAAATGATATTATCGGCAAAACCCGAGAGCGGTGTATACTTTTTAAGTCCGCTGATGTTTTTATATATTTCCTTTGAAACAGCAGTTGAAAGCACTCTTGCATCAGTTCTCGGATATGTTACCAGCTTTTTTTCATAGAGCTCCTGTACTATAGAAAGTGTATCAGACGGGCTTATCTTGAACATTCTTGAGCAGTCGTTCTGAAGCTCGGCAAGGTTATACAGCATGGGTGGTGCTTTTTTCTCGGTCTTTTTTTCATTTTTTTCCACCATCATGGTTACGGGCAGCTCAGGCTGAGCCAGCTCACTTATGAGATTTTCCGCATCCTGCCTTTTCTTAAATCCGTTTTCCTTGTAAAGAAGCGGACTCTGGAAATACCTGCTTCCCTCCTGTGCCTTCCACTCGGCTTCAAATGGTTTTTCCATGACATCTGCATCTATCTCTGCAATAATTCTGTAAAACGGAGTAGGTACAAATTCTCTTATTTCACGCTCACGCTTTACTATCATGCCCAGTACACAGGTCATTACCCTGCCCACTGCTATTACACAGCGGTCAAGCCCCAGATACTGCTTTACCGCATAGCTGTATTTAAGCGTAAGGGCACGTGAAAAATTGATTCCCATAAGGTAATCTTCCTTTGCCCTGAGGTATGCGGAATTACTGAGATTGTCATACTCAGAAAGAGGTTTTGCCTCTTTTATTCCTCTCAAAATCTCCTCTTCTGTCTGGGAATCAATCCATACTCTTCTTTTTTCCTTTGTATCTCCCACTTCAGCCATCCGGTCTACAAGGCGGTAAATATATTCACCCTCACGTCCTGAGTCCGTGCACACATATATACATCCTATGTCATCTCTTTTAAGCAGTTTTTTTACTATGTTAAACTGCTTGGAGGCCGCAGGAATAATCTCATATTTATAATCAGCAGGTACAAAAGGAATGGTCTCCATAGACCACTTTTTATATTTTTCATCATAAGCATCGGGATAACTCATTGTAACAAGGTGTCCCACACACCATGTCACAACGGAATCTCCCTGCTCTATATATCCGTTTGCAGCGGTTGCTTTAATTCCCAAAGCATTTGCAAATTCTCTTGCCACGCTCGGTTTTTCGGCTATATATAAATTCTTCAAAACATTTTCCCGTACCGGACTTATCTGTAAGATAAAATGTCCGCTACTTCCTTTCTAGGTGTTGCATCAGGATTAAACTTCGGAATTCCTATAGGAATAACTGCTGATACGCTCTGTCCCTCAGGAAGTCCTATCACTTCCTTAATCTTATCTTCATCAAATACTCCCATAATGCATGAGCCTACTCCTGCATTATGCGCTGCGAGGCAAAAGGTCTGTGCCGCTATTCCTGCATCAAACATCTCCCAGCCTGTTCCCTTTGATGTAGAAAAAGAGCCGTCTTTTTCATATCCGCATCTTTTTGTAACGGTAGCAAGAATGATTACAGTCTGTGCCTGAAGCAGGGTTTTTGTGTTATACTCAAAGTTAAGAACACATTCCTCGGCAATTTTTTTAATCATATCCTTGTCCTCTACTGCTATATAGCGGACTGTCTGTGAATTTTTCCATGAAGGAGACCATCTTGCCGCTTCAATAATTTCCTCCAGTTTCTCATGTGATACAGGCTCTTCAGTATAACGCCTTACACTTCTTCTTGTCTTTATGCATTCTATTACATCCATTTTTTAATCTCCTTCCGTGTCTTTTTATTTATGGTATTAATTTTACCATTATTTTAAAACTATGGCAATTATTATTCTCTGTCCTGCTTTTTCTTTAAAAGTGCTGATGTATCAAGAGTTTCCGCCTGCTTCTCCTTCTTCTTTTTTGCGGTTTTCTGCTTACTCTTTACTGAATTTTTTTCTTCCGAAGCACTGACTTTTTCCGTAGCACTTTTTTCCGCTACTTCACTTAAACCTGCTTCATTTTGTGCACTTTCTCCTGATACAGCTCTCTTCCTTAATATATTTAACCTTATCTTCTTTGGCACAAAGTAAAATCTTCTTACCGCAATGTCTGAGAGGAGTACAAGTATTGCAAGTATCAGAAGAATTTCCGTAATATCATAGCTTCTGACACTGTCACTTTTAAGCCTTGTCCATACCCTGTCATCAAAGGAAATATTGTTTCCATACTGACTGATAAATGACTCGTAGCCCGTGCTGTCTATGTCAAACCTGTATTCCGAAGAATACTGTACTGCATAGGCTGTATTTATGTTGTTTGTCACGTCACCTGCCTCTGACCTTCTTACGTTTATGCTGTATACACCCGGATTTTCATAATCGAGCTCTGCCTCAAAAAGTCCCGGAGCTATACAGGTAAGTTCAATTTCTTCCCTTTCACCTTCTTCATTTACATATACGGCAGAAACCCCGGTTTCATCTGTATAATCCTTAGCGGTATAAGAAATCACTGCATGTCCTGCCTCGTTTCTTACCTCTGCTATATCATCATTTATGGAAGCACTTCCCGCAGTATAATCAATAATTCTTTTCCAGAGCTGCACATAATCATCCTGACCTGAAAAACTTCCTGTCCATTCACCTGTTATATCTGTATTCCACGCGGCTGTTTTTCCAAGACCGCACTGCCATACGGTAAGTATCGGGTCATCCTTATCAGATGATATTAAAACACTTGAATTTGTCTTCGGCGATGATGCTATATATCCGTTTAAAACAGGCCATCCTGTTTCAAAAAGACCTCTTGTAATCCGGCTTGAAGAAGAAACACTCAGTGAAAAGCTTCCGTTTTGTATATAAGTATCTCCGCTTAAATATACCTCCTGAGCAAAGATTCTCGGGATATCGGTAGATACATCTGAATAATAATATCTTCCTCCACACGTTTCAGCAAGCATCTGAAGAAGCACCCTGTCGGAATCAACCCCTACGGCAACTGTGGAAAGCGTTATTCCCGAATCATTTATTTTTTCAGTGACATCATCATATTCTGAAGCGTCTTCTCCATAACCGTCAGTTAAAAGGACTATATGCTTTATGGCAGAATTATTTTTAATAAGCTCATTACAGGCTTCTGCGAGGGCAGGCTTAATCGAAGTTCCGCCGCCTTCTTTCACTGATTCAATCTTATCCTTAATTGCTTCCTTATCCTCTGCCTTTACAAGCTCCACCTGCCACTCATAACGGTCGTCAAATGTGAGAACGCCTACATAGTCATCTGCCCGCAGATTGTCAACTGCCTTCGATGCAGCCTGTATTGCTATGTCTAAGTTTGTAGCTCCCCCGGAGCCTGCATTTTCAAGCATACTTCCCGAATGGTCTATCACCATTACCATTGCCATTTCAGGTATTTCATTTTCTCCGCGAAGCTCCATATCGACGGGAAGTATTTCTTCTAACACGGTGTCCCTGTATCCTCCCAGGGCAAAACTGTTTTCGCCCCCTGCACATATGAGACCTCCTGCATAATCCTCTACATAAGCCGATATGTTATTTATAAATCCCTCAGGCAGGTCGTCATAATAAACGTCTGCAAGAACTATACTCTTATAATCAAGCATACTGTCCAAATCAGACGGAGCATCCAGTGCAGAAACCACATCATAATCTGCACCTGCGGCATCAAGCACAGGAATAAATGCATTTATATTTTCATTCACGCCTGTAACAACCAGTATCTTTGGAGTGCTTTCCACCATTGAATATACGCTGTAAGAGTCATTCACCGCACATTCGTCACCCGGTGCGGTAACTGTTACGGTAAAGCTCTCCATGACATCATCTGTCACGGTCTGCGAAAATGCAAACTGATTTATGCCTTCTTTTAAAGTAACATTTTTATACATTATTCCGGTATCTCCGGATTCAATCCTTATTTCTGCATCAGTATCATAACTGCTCATAACAGAAACGGTAAGGGTGTATTCGTCTCCTTCATGCAGATATGCCGGTATATCCACGTTTTCCACGTAAGCATCATTTATTTCAGGAGTATCAAGAAGTATGGAAGAAAGTTCTATATTACTCCTTGAAATAAGATTTGCAGTATTATATATGTCACCGTTTGTTTCCCTGCCGTCCGTAATAATTACAATTCTTCCTGCCGCATCATCAGGAATCATGGAAACCGCCTTGTTTACCGCCGTCTCAATATTTGTGGCATTTACATCAGGTGACGTCATAAGCTCCGAGAAAAATGCTTCATCTGTTACAAACTGCTCTACCTCTGAATTTCTTCCAAAGGTCACTATTCCATAGGAATTGTTTTTCGGCATGTCTTTAACCGTACTTCTCAGATAATCATTTATATCATCCACATAAGAGCTTGTGCTGTCCGACATATCCACCACAAATACGGTTACAACCCTGTCTGATTTTGCAGGAATTTTAATGCCGACGGCAGCAAGCAGTATGAGTACCGTAAGGAAAATTCTTACCGCCAGATAAAATTTCCCCTTATATCTGTTCTGTCTTATATATATAATCCATTCTATAATTAAAAGTATTATGGCAATGACAAGCAGTATGTCCCTGACATTTCGTCTCACCTCTAAGGTATTATCTGCTTTTTCCGAAAATTCACTGCTTCCCTGCACCGTACCGTCAGACTCTTCAGAAGAAGCAAATCTCACTACAAAGCACTCACTTTCATCACCCGCATATACTTTATAAATTCCTGAATTTTTTGTATCTGCCGAATATGTCTCGTACCCCGTTTCAAAAGAAGTGTTAAAGCTTATTCCTTCGCCTGCATAATAAATGTTATTTACGAGTATTGATGTATCGGAAAGATAGCTCATTATGTTTGCAAATATCACGGGATATTCCGCACACAAAGGAAAGTCCGACTCTCTAAGGTCAAAACCGATTACAACTTCTCTGATTCCGTCATGCTCTCCATAGTACCCTGCACATTTTCCATCATATTCTAAAAAGCTCTCAGCCCATTCCGGCACCTCATAGTAGTTTACATAATTTACGCCTATCGTAAATTCACTGAGCCCCGCTGTAATTTCACACTCTTTGGCAGTGATAAGCACGCCTTCATCATTATCCTCTGTCTCGCTTCCAATTACCAGCCTGTGAATCCCTGCTTCTTCGGAAGGAATAATCCCGTCATATATACACAATCCGTATTCTGTGTCACCGAGTATGACAGCATCACTTTCGGTCTTAGTTATGTCAACTCCTGTAACTGCTTTATAAGCGTTTTCTATGAAAACATTGCTTCCTACAAGAACTGCATTTATTTCACCCGTATTCTCTCTCACGGCATATGCGGTATTATCTTTTTCAAGGCTGTCTCCGTTATAGGAGTCTTCACTGATTCCTGAAAAAACTATGCTTCCAGCTTCTGCCTTAAGCACCTCAAGATTCCATGACACGTCTTCAAAAAGAACAACTGCGCTTTTACCCGCTTCAACCGTAACCTGTTTTATTCCAAGCAGATTTTCCGTATCCTGATTAATTCCGCCATAAATTCCATCTGCTTCAGAATACGCTCCGTCTGCCTCATAGAGACTTACCTCAAGGCTTGCATCATATTCACTGTAGTTGGTAATTCTTACCGCCGCATCATATCCTTCTTCGGTTTCGGTCTGTGATACATAGTCCAGTGAAATATTTGATGCAACACCCCCGGCACAGAAAACCTCAGCATTCATGTTTTCAGTGTACATTGCCGTCTCGTCAACTCCGACACCATCCGTAAAAACATAAACGGAATAATCAGTTTCTTCGCCCTGACCTGATATTACAGTTTCCACAAGACTATACGCCTCAGTCAGATTTCCTGAAACATCGTCTGCCTGAATATCAACAAGCACATCTTTTACTTTTTCCCTGTCTGATGAGTTGGATATTAAGAGTTCAGCATTATCAGAGCAACTTATCACCGTGAAACTGCCCTTGTCCACCGAGTCCACATATTGTGATGCATTTTTCACTGCTTCTTCAATACGTGTATCACCATTCTCGGTTTTATGCTGCATACTGCCACTGGTATCTACTATAATGACAGTATTTCCGCCATCTTTTCCTTTAGTCTGAATGAAAGGAGACATCAGTGCAAATATCAGAAGAAGCGCTATAAGTATCTGGAGATACATTAGAATATTATTTGTGAATTTTTCAAAGAATGTTCTGGACTGATTATTTTTTATTATTTTCTGCCACAACAAATTAGAGGAGATTTTTTTATCCTCTCCCTTTGGCTTTAACAGATATAAAATTATTATAATAGGCACGGCAATCAGAAATGCCAGCGGCCACATACTGCTAAATGTCATATATATCCTTTAATCCTTCAAAAATAATTTTATCAAATTCCCAATCAGCATTTACAAGAGAATAAAAAGCTCCTCCTTTTAATGCTGATTTTTTTATCTTATTTATAAGACCGTTAAGAGCCTCCATATATTTATCTATTACCTGCTGATTCATGCTTACCTTAATCTTTTCATCTGATTCCATGTCTATCAGATTATAAGTACCGGTCATGTTTATGTCCAGCTCTTCACCTGAAAGCACCTGTATCAAGACCACCTGCTGCCTGTTGTAATTTAAAAATGATATTATTTTGTCAAGTGTGTCTTTGCCTTTTTCCTCCGCAATAAAGTCCTCATACAAAAAATCGCTGATAATTATTGAAAGGCCTGTCCCGTTACCCTTTCTTTTTCTGACTGCCTCGTAAAGGTCGGCGCTTCCTGAAAAATCAAGGTTATCAACCCATTTTATAAGCTCCATGTAACCCCTTTTCCCTGAGGTTACCCTGTAAGGCTTGTCCATGTTTTTTATGTCATACAAAATAACTCTGTCCATACTGTTTAAGGCGATATAGGACAGGGCACATGTAATCTTCTTTGCCATTTCTTCTTTGGAATTTATACCGTAGCACATGGACGCACTTGTATCGATAAAGATACTTATTACAGACTCCTTTTCCTCCATGTATTCCTTAATATAGAGTCTGTCAAGTCTTGCATAAGCATTCCAGTCTATCCTTCTTATATCATCTCCCTGAATATATTCACGGAAGTCAGAAAACTCCGCAGAGCTTCCTTTCATTACCGACTTCCTGTTTCCTGACATATTCATGGCAGATTTATTACGAAGGGCAAGACGCAGTCTGTTCAATTTGTCATAATATTTTGAATCAAGCATTTTTCTTTGTTTCCTCTATCAGACTCTTTATAACCATGTCTTCAGTAATTCCCTCTGACATTGCATCAAAGCTTAAAATAATTCTGTGCCTTAATGCCGGATAAGCACAGTAATTTATATCTTCAAACGAAACATTATATCTTCCTTCCATAAGAGCCCTCGCCCTTGCAGTCTTAATCACTGCCTGTGCCGCTCTCGGACTTGCGCCGAGCTTTACATAAGGATTTTTTTCATGCGTTTTCATTATAAGGTCTATCGCATAATCCATTACCGCATCGGCAACGGGTATTTCTTTTATGAGCTCTTTAATTTTTATAAGCTCCATGATGTCAATTATTTTATTTATCTCTTTTTCTCCCTCAATTTCCGTGAGATTTACTATTGTTTTAAGCTCCTCCCTAGTCGGATAATCCAAAAGAATCTTAAACATAAACCTGTCGAGCTGTGCCTCAGGCAGAGGATAGGTACCTTCATTTTCAATGGGATTCTGAGTTGCAAGCACCATGAAAGGCTCGCTTACCGCATAGCTTTCATTACCGACTGTCACAGTATGCTCCTGCATTGCCTCAAGCAGTGCCGACTGGGTCTTCGGTGTTGCCCTGTTAATCTCATCAGCCAGAACAAGATTTGCAAATATAGGTCCCGGCTCAAATTTAAAACTGTTACCTGATTCATTTTTTACTATTATATTTGTACCCGTAACATCACTGGGCATTAAATCAGGGGTAAACTGTATTCTTTTAAAGCTTAAATCGAGAACTTTTCCTATTGTGGCAACAAGCCTTGTTTTTCCGAGCCCCGGCATACCTTCGAGGAGCACGTTTCCTCCCGTAAGTACGGCAAGTATTGTCTGCCTTACAATATCCTTCTGACCTATTATGCTTTTTCTTATCTCTGCTTCACATGCGGAAATTTTATCCGCCGCTGTTTTAAATTCGTTGTCCATTTTACCCTCCTAATCTCCGAAGCTCTGGAAATATTCCTTTATCACATTCTCCATTCCTGTCGGATATTTTCCGCTCTGGATACCTTCATATGCCTGATTTGTATAACTTCCTATAACGGACTCATAGGAAACATGCTCTCCCTCCCATGCCAGTCCGTTGTTTTCTTTATAACTTGTCGAATTACCGTCTGAATTTCCCTGACCTGTCAGATTGTCATCATTACCTTCATTTTGCGGTATACTTACATAGTCATGTGTATTAGTCCCCGAGCCTGTGCCTGCCTGATCTCCTCCCATAGAGCTTCCGCCGCTTTCACCGCTTCCGTTTTCACCACTTTGACCCTGACCGTTTCCACCCTGAGCACCCTGTCCGTTCTCACCGTTCTGTCCGTTCTGTCCGTTCTCACCATTCTGTCCACTTTGACCACTCTGTCCGTTTTGACCATTCTGTCCGCTCTGTCCGCTATTTTGCCCGTTCTCACCGCTCTGACCTGACTGATTGTTCTGACCGTTCTGGCTGTTCTGCCCCTGCTGACTGCCCTGATTATTCTGTCCGTTTTGGTTATTTGACGCACTTTCAGCAGCCGCTGAAAGCTGTGAGCTTAATTCACTGTTTGACTTTGTCTGCTCAGCCATTTCATTTAACGCAATCGTTGCCTCACTGTATTTATATTCGAGCTTATTATCTGCCTGTGCAAGCGCTTCGTATGAGGACGCCTGACTGTACTCTGTTTTTGAAGCTTCGAATGCTTCTTTAATTTTATCAAGCTCATCCGCCTGTTCTGGCGATAACTCAGCTATGTCAATCTCTTCTAATTCTTCAATTATCTCATCTATTTCCTCCTGTTTTTCTTCTGCAATTTCCGCTATTTCATGCTGAAGTACCGCTTCATCCCTTGCCTTTGAAGGAATCAGGGCACATACTGCCGTGATAACAAGAAGTACTGAAAATACAATTATCTTTTTTACTTCGGGTAAAAGCCGTACCTTTACACTGTCTTTTTTATTCTCAATAAAATCCAAAGTATCATTTCGCTGAAGTACCGCAGTACAGTCTTCTCTGTCTGACATCTCATAAGCAGTTATAACCCTCTCATTAAATCCAAAACTGTCTATATAGAGAGCTGCCTGTTTCATGGATTTCCTGTGAAAAAAGTAGATGACAGTTCCTGCCACAACTCCTGACGCAATACATAAAACGAGATAAAGATGCGCATAGTAAAGAGGCCTTATTAAAGCATAAATCTCTATTATAAGACCCGCAAAAAGACCTGCCCCAACGGAAAACATAATATATTCAATGTACACCTTGAGATTAAGCCTCGCCCTTATTCCTGATATGAATTTTAATAAAGCTACCTTACTTTTTTGCTTTTCCATTATTTCTCCTGTAATCTTTTCCTATGAGAGGATTCACCCTGATTGCCGCAAGCCACATAAAGAGATATGAAAGAAGAATTACCATTATTATTGATACTATTATCCAGACCGTATTGTTTTCCAGAAGCATTTCCGTAATGCCCCCGTAATTTATATACCCGCCGTTTTCCTGTAAATCAGATAAAATGGAACTGTTTCCAAACAAAAACTCCTCTACCATAACCGCAGGATTAAGGAGGAGAAAAAGAAGCGATTCTCCCATATCCCATGTATTACTATTGTAAGACAAAAAGCTTGAAACAACTAAAGGTATTAATGTACCCACATAAACAGCTCCGCAATAAACAAACGAAAGTATTATTGATGCTTTGGAGGATTTACATATTGCCGAGCATAAAACTCCTATGCTTCCCACAAAAAAGCCGTAGACAAGCATTATAACAACAAAGCCGAAAAGCCTGCTCCATTTAATACCGCCGAAAATAAATGAAACAGACATAATGGGAATGCTTGTTATTACATAAAGCATCATTTTTGTAACGGCAGTAAACACCTTACCTCTTACAATTCCCATAGGTGTAATTGCGGTAGTGAGCATAATGTCAAAGGTCTGTCTTTCCTTTTCTCCCGATATTGAAGATGCAGTAATTATAGGTATAATAAGTCCTAAAATTCCGCACTGCACCAATGCAATTATCGGAAAAAGTGAAGCAAACCAACTGTAGCTTTCCAGAAGAGTATCACCGTACCATCCGTACCACGAATAATAGTCACTGTAATTATTTATTCTGTCTGATATTATGGCGAGCCCCGCCGCAAATATCAGAAAAAGTACCAGATTATAAATCATAAGGCTCAAAAACAACCTTATGCTTCTTGTATCAGACTTGATTTCCCTTTTAAGTATCGGATTAATTTTCATGGCTGTCACCTCCCATACCGTTATCTTCATCTGTAACCTGCATGAAGAGAGATTCCAGATTCTTTTCCTGCTTTTTAATTTCAACAAGCGGAACTCCCGCATTTACGAGACCGGCTATTATCGCGGCTATTTCTTTATCCCCGCCGTTTAATGTAAATTCTATTTTTCTTTCCATTATGGAAATATGTGAAACCATAGGATTTTCCTTAAGGATTCTGACAGGCATATCAGTACTGCCAAGTACATTCATTGTCAGACGCACACCCTGAAATATGTTTTGCTGTGGCATATTCTGAGGAGGTATCGCCTGCCCGCTCATAATGTCCTCAATCTTTCCTGCAGCAACAAGCACTCCGTGATTCATGATTCCCACGCTGTTACACATTTCTGAAAGCTCGGACAGTATGTGTGAGCTTATCATTATGGTTTTTCCCATAGAACTTAAGTTTTTAAGCAGTTCTTTCATTTCAACCCTCGCTCTTGGGTCAAGCCCCGAATTAGGCTCATCAAGTACCAGAAGCTTGGGATTATGAATAAGCGCCCTTGCAACACACAGTCTCTGCTTCATACCTCGTGAAAGGCTGTCTACATACTCTTCATTTTTATCTGAAAGATTTACAAGTTCAAGTAAATCTCCTGATATTTTCTGAATGTCCCTGGTATACATCCCGTACATTGAGCCGTAAAACTCCATATACTCTTTTACCTTAAGGTTATTATAAACCCCAAAGAAATCAGGAACATATCCTATTACCCTCTTAATATTCTTTGTATTATTTATTGCATCCACTCCGTTTACCGTAACTGAGCCGCCTGAAGCGCGGAGCAGTCCGCATATTATCCTCATGGTAGTGGTTTTTCCTGCACCGTTCGGACCCACAAAACCAAACAGGTCGCCCTCCGGAATATGCAGACTTAAACCTGAAACGGCAGGAGTCTTTCCGTAATATTTCCATAAATTATTTATATAAAGCATAGCGTACCCTCCTATCTCTCATAGACAGTATAGATACTGCCCCATGCAATTTCATCACAGCCGTCCGCCGCTGTCTTTTCATAATCCTTAACTGAGCCGAATACATATATCTTTTCTGTGTCATATTCCGGCTTTACGGATAAAAGTCCCATATATAATGCAGCAATACTTCTTGCATATTCTGTTTCACTGTCGCCCGAGTCGCTTGAAAACAAATTTAAAATTGTATTACTGAAAAGCGCCGAATCAAATGTCTCGTTATTACCTAAATATGTCCCATCGTTAATACAATCCACTTCTGCACTGCTTCCCGATTCAAGCTCAGAATCCGAAAGATAATATGCCGAGCCACCTGCAATCACTATATAATTTTCAAAATCATAAGGAGTATTGTTAGTTATATGCACAATGTTATCCTGCTCACTTACTGCGATTTCCCCCTGATTTTGGTTTTCTCCCTGGGCATAAAGCGCAACTGTTTCAAAGGATTCCTCAGGAGAATAATTAATATTAATTTCTCCTCCGTTATCCGTAACCAAAACTTCACCTCTTGAGTCATAATAGTAATAGTATGAGTCAAATGAAGATTCAAGTGAAACAAGACCTGTCAGATTTTTTGTTTCATCCAAGGTAATTTCCCAGTCATCCGACGAAGAATCAAATGCCGTAAAATAAGTCTCTGCCACGCCCTCCCCTGATGCTTCTGCTACCGTAACAGATTGCAGGCATGTTTCATTTATCATGGAAGAACGCCCGATTAAAAATACCACTCCTACAAAAATCAATGCAATAACCGGTATTATCAGTAAGCTTTTTTCTCTCTTATTAAGTAACTTAAGCACAAAATACAGTACCGGGCCAATCAGAAGTATATAAATAAAAAGCACAGTTCTAAGTTCTCCACTGTGCAATTCCGGAGTTTCCTGGAAAAATGCCAGCATATTTTTTACTTCTGTATCCGTTATATAGTTAACTTCATCATACATATAATAATTGGTATAACTGTATGCATTTTCACATAATTCACTGATGTAAGCATATCTGTTCTGCGCATCACTATTCAGAATATCCGGGTCCGCAAAGTCAAATATCGAAATAGATACACTTCCGTCATCAAATGACTTTACGTAAACACTGTCCATAGGCTCAACATAATCAATATTGGCAACAAAATCTATGGTTGATTCCTCAATATCCTTATAAAAGTAATCGCTGTAATGCGCGTCAGAAGGCGTAGAAGATTCTGCTTCATCATACAAATTCCCCAAATCATTCTGGTCGCTGATACTAATCTGTTCACCGACATTATTCTGACTGCTTGTGTTTTGCGAAAAACCTGTAGTACTTTCAAGTCCGTTAAGGGAAAGGTATTCATTACTTCCCGTTCCGATTATAAGGCAGCCTCCATCCTGCACCCATATATTTATGGCATCAGCCTCCTCTTTGCTGAGTGTCGAAGTATCATAATCATTTATAAGAAGCCATGTGAGATTTCTCAGGGAGCCATTTGTAAGGTCATAAGGCTCAATCTCTACTAAATTAACTTCTGTTTCTTCACCATATATCCAAATTGAATCCGATGCATCAAAATACTTTTCAATCTCATAAGCCGAGTCACTAAGTATTCCCATTGACATATTTCTGCTATTTGCAGCTTCTGTATTTTCGATAGTCAGTGAAATCTCCTGCTCTGTCAGTACGTCTCTGCTCTGATTTAAAACAGTTACCACAAAAGTGACATCATATTCCATTTGAAGCGTTATATAAGGTATATCAAAACTTATATCCTTTTCACTTTTTTCTGCAAGTGTAATATTCTTTTCATAAATAAGGTCTGCACCTTTTATTTCAAGTCTTATATACCCGGCAAAATCCGAGCCGTTATTATATACATTTACATTGACATGATGTGCCTCATTCGTACCATTCTCCTGCTCTTCTGTACTTACCGTTATTTTGAAATTATTCTCATCATCTGCGGCATTTACAAAATCACGGAACAAAAAAATCGAAGCCACAAGAAAGCACATCAGTATCAGGCTTATTTTAAGCTTTTTTCCCATAATCCAAACCCATCCTTATTTTTAATTTAAGAGTATTTCCCTTGTTAATTATACTTTATTATAATATTTTGAGCAATGATTATAAGTCGATATTAACTTAAGATTTTATTAAGTTTCTAATAAGTTTTTATATATTCACTTTTTTAATATTTTATGGTATTCTTACCTGGTAAGTCAGACAAGCGGTCGCGGCTGCCGAAAGGCAGGTGAGGAAAGTCCGGGCTTCATAGGGCAGGCTGCCGGATAACGTCCGGTGGAGGTGACTCCCAGGAAAGTGCAACAGAAATAAACCGCCGATTTATCGGTAAGGGTGGAAAGGCGAGGTAAGAGCTCACCGCTGATGTGGTAACATGTCAGGCTCTGTAAACCCCAGCCGAAGCAAGACCAAAACGAAGCCATACAGTTGCCCGCTGTGCTTCAGGTAGGTTGCTTGAGTCTTATGGTAACATAAGACCTAGATAGATGACCGCTCAAGACATAACCCGGCTTATCGTCTGGCTTACATATTTTTTTAAACAGGTTATCATAATTGAACTCAAAAATGGCGTATGTTAAATTGTTTTTACATACGCCATTTTTCATGATTATAAAATTTTATGCTTTATATCTTTAAGATGTCATATTTATCTTTTGTTTTTCTGCCCAGTAAATACAGTGGTCTATAAGGCTTATTGATGTATCGGGAAATGCTTTTAATAAATCTGTTCTTGACATTTCTCCATGCAAAACATCATATATCAGATTTCTTGAATCCATAAACATACAAAGTCTGCTCGCTTTGTCAAGCTGAGAGAAGATAAATTTCGTTTTATACGGGAGAGCATCGAAAATTTCATCCTCCATCTCTGCAACATCGCGACATTCCAGATATCTGCTTATTAAATCAAAATATTTTTCCTTTTCATCATCAGGCACTCCTGCATGTCTTGCAATCAGCCTTATACATCTATCCTTTAAATCACCGTAATCATAACCGTAATTATTTAATCCGTATTCGTAAAACGCATCTTCAAATAATTTCAAATGCAACCTTTCCAAATACTGGCTGTCACTTAAAACTATATTGAAAATATCATCAATACCGGTTTTTCCGTCCCAATAAATAAGAGAATATGTAGAATAAACTACAACCGAAAGCATAATCTCGCTGATATTATTTTCACTTCCCGTGAAAAAAGTGAGCGATTTCAGCTTTGTACCAAGACTCTTATAATCATTTAAACTAAGCTCTAAATCACTCAATGTACGAATAGAATTTATGCGGTCCTCAAAATACTTTTGCATCTGAATCAGATTCATTTTGCTTCCATCCGCCATATATGGTCCCCCCTTTTTAATATTAAAAGAGCTTTAAAATTTTTTATCCCCGTGTTAAATTTTCTTTTACAATCATCTCCTTTTCCAAAAGTAACTATATGCAAAGCCACTTTAATATATGTTATTTTGCTAAACCATGTAAATTATAACATATGTTTTGTGAAATGTCACATATTTTTAGCTGATTTTTGTTAAATTTCACTATTTTTTCATAAAGATTTAATATTAATTTCAAATATCAAAGCATCCGCCGCCTATAAACTCCCTCAGAATGGAATTTTGCGGTACACGGGTTACATCTATTCCCAAAAAGTAATCCAAAAATTTAAGCAAACGCTTTGCCTCGTAATATTCTTCACAATCTCTCGGGACGGCAAAAAGAAGCGGCTCAGCATACTGCTTAATTGCAGAAAGCTCATAGAGAAGTGCCGAATTAAACATAATATCCGCTTCCTCCTGAAAAGGAAATATGTTTTTTTCCTCACCTCGTCTTACTGATTCCCACATTTTTATTGTCGCCTGTGCATCATTTCCTCTCATCCTTGCATCTCTTACTATCCGCCTGATTAATCGCCCGTCCGTGGTAGGGACCCTGTTATGTTCATCAATATTAAGCTGCGTAAGAGCACTTATATAAATTTTATATTTACTTTCATCAGGAAGCGCTTCTGTCATTTTAGGATTAAGCGCATGTATTCCTTCTGCAATAAGCACATCACCGCTTTGGAATTTAAGCTTATCCCCCTTATACTCTCTTTCCCCTGTATGAAAGTTAAAACGTGGCAAATCTATTGTTTCTCCGTCCAAAAGCTTCCTCATGTCAGAATTAAAAAGCTGCATATCCATAGCTTCAAAAGACTCAAAATCATATTCACCCTCCTCGTCTCTCGGAGTAAGGTGCCTGCTTACAAAATAATTATCCAGAGCCAGAGGATGCGGCTTCATGCCGTGTGCGGTAAGCTGTATACTCAGTCTGTGCGAAAAAGTCGTCTTTCCCGATGATGAAGGACCTGCTATAAGAACTATTTTCTTCTTTTCGGCAAGTATTTTTTCAGCTATTTCAGCAATAAGCTTTTCCTGAAGAGCCTCCTGCACCAGAATTAAATCATTTATCTTTCCGTCGGTTATGGCATCATTTAATTCACCTACCGAGGAACATCCCAGCATATCTCCCCACTCATCCGAATTCCTCAAAACATTATAGAGTTTTTCCGGTGCCTTATATTCTGGAATCTTATCAGGTGTATTTTTGTCAGGCATTACCAGAACAAAACCGTCATCATAAGGTACAAGGTCAAAATATTTTAAATACCCTGTGGAAGGGAGCATATAACCGTAAAAATAGTCCTCATATGTACCCAGTCTGTAAAGGTTAATCTTTGAAACTCGTCTGTACCTGAAAAGTCTGCCCTTCTGACTCATTCCGTTTCTTTCAAATCTGGCTGCCGCTTCTTCGGTATTAAGAGTTTCTTTATATATAGGAAGGTCTTCCTCCACTATTTCATACATTCTCTTTTTAACATTTTCTATAAGCTCTGCCGTACAGGTCATAGAATCACTCACAATCCTGCAGAAATATCCTGCACCAAGAGAATACATGACATTAATACTGTAATCCTTCCTTGCACCCATTACATCAGAAAAAGCCTTAACCATAAGGAGTGTAAGGCTTCTCTTATACATGTCTATTCCTATTACGGAATTTGTAGATATAAACTGCACATTACAGTCCTTATCCAACACGGAGGCCATTTCTTTAAGACTTCCGTTTACAAATGCAGCAACATACTTTTTATCATCATCTACGTATAAAAACTGAGCAAGCTCATATACCGTAGAAAATCTGTCTATTCTGTAGCGTTTCTCATCTACCGTAACATTTATCTTCTCCACAATTTTCCCCCTTTTCGTATTCAGAAAATTAAAATAATTTCATGGGACACCCTTCATTTACCTTAATAAGCTGTACGTTATGACAAAGGGGGTCCAAATAATTATATATATATTCAACAAATATCTTTTCTATTCCCGAATGTGTGGCATCAATTACAGTGAGCCCCATTTCTATAGCATCAAGTCCCTCATGATGACCTATATCACCTGTAATAAGACAATCCGCCCCCAGTTTTTTTGCACTTGAAATCACACTTTTCCCGGAGCCCGGACATATTGCTATCTTCTTTACTTTCTTATAAGAGTCTCCGTATACAAATACGTTATTCAAATCAAATTTTTCCTTTACAAGGCTGATTACATCACGACAATCATTTACCCCGTTTATGTAACCTACTCTTCCAATGCCTTCTCCCGGAAGTGTCTCTTCAAGTACCACGGTATTTTTCATGCCAAGGAGATTTGCTGCATATACAGCCATTCCTCCCTTTATATCAAAATTTGTATGCATGGCATAGTAAGATATTCCGGACTCGGCAAGCTTAAGTATTTTTGAGCCCACAATATCATCACTTGTAACTCTCTTAATTTTAGAAAAAATCATAGGATGATGAGTGATAAGCATATCCGCCCCCTCATCTATTGCCAGGTCAACAACATGGTCGGTTGCGTCCAGTGCAATCATAACCTTTTTTACTTTTTTATCCTCACGTCCTACAAGCAGTCCTACATTATCCCAATCAAGTGCATATGACTTAGGCGACATGCTTTCCAGACAGTCCATTATCTCCCGGCACTTCATACATTTCTCCTTTCGTTATTTGTCATTTTAATCACGGTGTCTATCATATCTAATTTATCCCTTATCTCAGCAAGTCTGGTCATCGCACCGTCACTCCCGCTCTTTTCAAGAGTTTCAATTATGCTGATATATTTATCGTGTTCATGTGACAGGTACTTACAAAAAATATCATCTTTTGATTTTATTAGATATTCACCGTATTCATCGTATATTTTCACGTTTTCATCATCAATATATCCATGCTTATAATTTGTATGCCCCTGTTTTATTGCTTTGATAATTGTGTAAAATTTACCTTCATCAAGAATCATGGTTTCCTTTAAGATTTCATATCCGTTTTCCCTCAGATATCTTCTTACTCTGCCCGTTTCTGACTGCGGCTGTAAGACCAGCTCATATCCTTCGCATATAATATCTGAAGCATTATCCAGCAGCCTTATAATAAGTGCTCCTCCCATTCCTGCCAGAATCGCAGAATCGGTTTCTCCCGGCTTAAGGGCGGAAAATCCGTCTGATAATTTTACTTCTACCAGTCCGTTCATATTATATGCGGAAATATTCTGTTTTGCTATTTTAAGCGGACCTTCTCTTACATCTAATGCAGCTGCATAAGATGCTCTTCCGCTTTTTACAAGATATATTGACACAAAGGCATGGTCACATCCTATATCTGCAACCCTTCTGCCCTGCGTAACCATATCACAAACAGCAGTCATTCTTTTAGAAAGCTTATTTTCTATGGGAGTAATATATATTTTTTCCATATTCATTATTCAAGGAATTCCTTGAGCTTACGGCTTCTGCTAGGATGTCTCAGTTTTCTCAAAGCCTTAGCCTCAATCTGTCTTATACGCTCTCTTGTAACATTAAATTCCCTTCCGACCTCCTCAAGAGTTCTGGCTCTTCCGTCATCTAAACCAAATCTCAGTCTCAGCACCTTCTGTTCCCTCTCTGTAAGTGTTCCAAGAACTTCCACAAGCTGCTCCTTTAAAAGTGTGAATGCTGCCGCATCTGCCGGAACAGGAACATTTTCATCCTGAATAAAATCTCCCAGATGACTGTCTTCTTCTTCTCCTATAGGAGTTTCAAGAGAAACCGGCTCCTGTGAAATTTTGAGTATTTCTCTTACTCTGTCAACAGGAATATCCATCTCTGCCGCAATTTCTTCCGGGGTAGGCTCACGTCCCAACTCCTGTAAGAGCTGTCTGGATACTCTTACAAGTTTATTTATGGTCTCAACCATATGAACAGGAATTCTTATTGTCCTTGCCTGGTCAGCAATGGCTCTTGTTATGGCCTGTCTTATCCACCATGTTGCATAGGTACTGAACTTATATCCTTTCCTGTAATCAAACTTTTCAACTGCCTTTATAAGTCCCAGATTACCTTCCTGAATCAAATCCAGAAACAGCATTCCCCTTCCCACATATCTCTTTGCAATACTTACTACAAGCCTTAAATTTGCCTCTGCAAGTTTTTTCTTTGCTTCCTCATCGCCTTCTTCCATACGTTTTGCAAGCTCAATTTCTTCTTCTGCACTGAGGAGAGGTACTTTACCTATTTCCTTCAGATACATTCTTACAGGGTCTTCAATGCTTACTCCGTCCGGTACAGAGAGGTCAATCTGCTCTACATCTATTTCGTCCTCTTCTTCCAGCTCAAGAGCTATGTCATCAGGCTCCTCTTCGTCATCGGTTATGGTCAGGACATCAACACCGTTATGTTCAAGATATTCAAATATTTTTACCATATTTTCTGAGGTCAGAAGCTCCTTACATTCAGAAAAAGCTTCAATAATTTCAGTGTCCTCTATTACATTTTTCTTCTTCTTTGCAATATCAAGCAATTCATGAAGTTTTTTAAGAAACCGCTCCTGCACATCAGCCGTCTCGGCAGCATTTAATTCCTTATTTTCTTTAGTTGCTTTTTTCTCTTCCATTCTTTTTCCATCCTTCCATAACATTAGTATTTTATCCATTTACAGTGAAATATGCATTTTCAAAATTTGATTTTTCATATTTATAAGTTCCTGGAATCTGTTTATATCTTTATTTTCTGCCATCTCTCTTTTTATATTTTCCAGTTTTATCTTTTTAACTACATCATTTATGGCTTGCTCCGTTTCTTCATCCGTAGTTTCAAACTGAAGTTCTGTCTGAAGCATTTCCGCAACAAGTCGCTGTTTTTCCAAATCATCAGACATATTCACGATTGAAGCTGGGTTAACTTTTTTTGTCTCTCTGTATTGCTGAAACAACTTTTTTGCAACAGCCTCATAATCCCCTTCAGTAAAATCCTTTTCTGAAATTATTCCCTCCAGCTTATCAAACAATACCGGTTTATTAGCAAGCCATGTAAGAAGCAGCTTTTCTTCTTCTTTTCTTCCGTCTTCCTTTTTTCTGTTATATTCTCTCCTCTTCTCGTCCTCTTCTATATAATTTCTTCTTTCCGCCATACCGGCAATGCCATAAGAAGTAACCATACTTTTAAAATTATCTCTGTCCAAAAAATATTTATTACTGACAGTTTCTATATAATTACTTCTGGATACTTTATCTTCTATCGCAGCAAGCTTTTTGGCAGCCTCCCTCATAAATTCGGTTTTTTCTTCAGGGTCATTCATATTATAGCTTTCACTTAAAACAGCCATTTCAAACATAGGCCCGCTTAAAGCTTCATTTATTCGTTTTTCATATTCATCCCTGCCGAGATTTTTTATAAATTCATCAGGGTCCTTGTATGGCTTCATATTTATTACCCTCGATGTCATATCCATTTCGCGCAGTATTCCAATCGCTTTTATTGCCGCCCTTACTCCTGCATCGTCACTGTCATATGCCAGATAAACCTCATTAGTATATCTTTTAATTATATTAGCCTGTCCTACTGTGAAAGCAGTACCAAGTGAAGCCACGGCATTGTCAAACCCTGCCTGGTGCATGGCAATAACATCCATATAACCTTCACAAAGTATAATGCCTCTTCTTTTACTTCTCCTTGCCATATTCATGGCAAAAAGCAGGTGGCTTTTATCAAATATATCTGTTTCCTTAGTATTCAGATATTTTGGCTTAGAATCTCCCATAACCCTTCCACCAAAGGCTACAACCTTGCCGTTTATATCGGTAATCGGCACCATGACTCTGTTCCAGAATCTGTCATGCGGTCCTCTTTTTGCATCAAACTCAACAAGCCCCGCATCCTTCATGAGTTCATCCTTATAACCTTTGCTTTTAAGATATTTATACAAATCATCTGAATATATATCTGAATAACCCAAGGCAAATTTTGTTATGGTTTCATCTGTTAATCCTCTTTCTTTAAAATACTTATATGCCAGGGCACCCCGTTTAGACTTTGTAAGGAGATAATGAAAATATGCTGCAGCACTTTTATTGACCTCTCTTAGCTGAACTTTTTTATTCTCACTGCGTTTTTCATTCTCAGACATCTCTCTTTCGGGAAGCTGTATTCCCGCTCTTTCTGCAAGATACTTTACAGCCTCCGGGAAAGAATAGTTTTCATATTCCATTATAAATGTAAAAACATTTCCTCCGGCACCACAGCCAAAGCAATGGTACATCTGTTTATCACGGCTCACATGAAATGAAGGGGTTTTTTCATGATGAAACGGGCAACATGCCGTATATGAACTGCCTCTCTGTCTAAGCCCTACATATGTACCAATTACATCTACTATGTCATTTCTTGCTCTTACTTCTTCTATGATTTCATCTGAATAATACATGAAAATCCCTCTTATCTGTCCCAGCTCTTTGGTACAAAGAGCTCCTTGAATTTATCTACTGCATAATTATCCGTCATTCCGGCTATGTAATCGCATACTGCAATACTTTCCGATTCGCCTTCTAAGGTCATATTATAATACTCTGAAGGCAGTTCATTTATATGTCCCTTATAATAATCATAAAGCATCTCTATCATGGTAATAGCCTTATTTTCCTCACCCTTAGCCTTTGGATTTGTATAGAGGTACTTAAACATATATTCTCTTAATTTAAGAAGTGCATTCTCATATTCTTCAGCCATTTTAATCTCATTCGTTCCCTGTGAGCCGTTTATAACTGCATGAATTATCCTGTCAATTCTGTCTCTTGTACTATGTCCCAGAATATCAGTACACTCTTTCGGAAGGTCATCTTCTGACAAAAAACCCGCCCTTATTCCATCATCTATATCATGATTTACATAGGCTATCTTATCTGACATTCTTACAATCATTCCTTCAAGAGTGGAAGGCGTACATGAAGTTCTGTGATTAAGGATTCCATCCCTTACTTCCCATGTAAGATTTAATCCAAGCCCATTGTTTTCAAGTCTTTCTATTACCCTTACACTCTGTTCATTATGCCGAAAAGGCTCTCCCTTTACTTTTGAAAGTGCGCGCTCACCGGCATGTCCAAAAGGCGTATGTCCCAAATCATGTCCTAATGCTATTGCCTCAGTCAAATCCTCATTTAATCTTAAGGCTCTGGCTATTGTTCTGGATATCTGTGATACTTCCAAAGTATGTGTAAGCCTTGTCCTGTAATGGTCTCCGCCCGGTGAGAGAAACACTTGTGTTTTATGCTTAAGTCTTCTGAAAGATTTGCTATGTAAGATTCTGTCCCTGTCCCTCTGATATATAGTCCTCATGTCGCAAGGCTCTTCATATCTTTCTCTTCCCTTAGACGCATCACTAAAAGATGCATTTCCATTCAAAAACAAATGTTCTCTTTTTTCAGCTTCTTCTCTAATGGTCATAATCAGCCCTCATACAATCTAATAAATATTATACGATTCCAACTGTTTCCAGTTCTATTGATATCTGAAGCACATCGATTTCATCCCACGTATTGCCTATTAAATCACCGCTCTCATCCACTTCAATGCTTGTCAGCCATGAATTTCTGAGAGTTTCATATTCAGTATCCAGTTTTTCTGAAGCCATTGCATATATATATGCCGATTTTAAGTCCTCATTATCCGAATCCTTCATTTGATAAAATACATATCCTTTATCAGTTTTAATAATATCTGATATTTCACCGTCACCAAGGTTTGTAAGCATTTCATTTAATTCATCGGAAGTACCGCCATCATAGGCAGTGGTTTCAAAAGAAAAATCAGATACCCCGTATTCCTCAGCTACTTCTTCGGCATCAGCGCCTCCTGAGACCTTAACCTTTGCTTCTTCAGCCTTTGCATAAACTTTATTCATTTCATCTTCAGACAATGATATATAATTACCATTTTCATCTATAACAGGCATATTTTCACTGTCCATCTCTATTGTAGGAAATGTAAACATATACATTACCATGAATTTTACATTTTTATAATGTTCGTTTAATTCATTATTTATCGTCTCACTCATGGAGTTTTTCATGTCATTTTCATATTTACTTGCTATATATTGTTTATAAAAGCACTCCTCTACTGCCTCCTCGGATATTCCGTATGTCTCCAAGATGCCATCAAATACCTCTATAAAATTTGCGGCTGATTCATTACTTGCCGCGATATCTTCATCTGTTACCTCAATATCGTCATGTATTGCAACGTCGTAAATAATATAAGTTTCCCTTATTTTTGAAATTGTCTCCTCCCTGCAGACTTCTTCATCCTGGGAAAGAGTTTCGCTGGTAAGTCCATAAGAATAGAGCTGCTGAAAAAGGTAAACCAATGTCTCGTCCAAATATATGGTATAGCCCCCTACCTTAAGCACTTCTGTCGCAGCAGCTTCCTCTTCGGTATAAACCACATCAGGAGATACCGCACCTGACTGGACAACCGGATTTTCTTCCTTTCCACAACCTGCAGTGAATGTTAAAAGAATAAAAAATGCCATGCATATTGCTGTAACATTCCTTATATTTTTCTTCATCGTAACCTCCAACTTATCTACTATATAACAGCAAAAAAAGCCCGTACAATAATATTATTCTACGAACTTTTTCATTTTCCTCTATTTTATTTTAATAAATTATAAAAAATCTGCTATTTTACTCTATATCTTTATCTGAATCATTTTCAGAATTATTTTCATCTTCATTATCTGATTCGTCATCAGATTCTTCATCGGATTCATCATCTTCTTCCTGCTCAGCTTCCTCCTCAGCCTTTTTTGCCTTATCCATTCTCTCTTCATTCTTTCTGAATACCTTTCTCACGGTATAGCTTGTACCGTATCCGATGGCACCAAAAATCAAAAGAAGCCAGAGATACCAGATTTGGACAAATATGTTTGGATATAAAATACAAATTGCAGCCGGCGCAAACCATGCAACAAGAATTTTTATACAAGAGCCGAAATAAGTGATAGATAATACCAGTGCATTTCTGAAAGTAACGCTTAGTTTATTTTTATATCTTGAAATCAGCGGAAATAAAAACGGAAGTATAAGTAAAAGGATTATGACCTCTATCATAAGCACAAAAGTATAGAATGTAGAAATCATCCCCGGTACTTTTAATACAACCAAGTATTCAAAATACATTATAACGAGAGCCAGTAAAATCCATAAAAAGGCAATAGTTGACTGTTTAAAACTTCTCTTAAACTCATGAATAAATCCCGCCAGAACGGTTTCTTCTTCATCTTCCTGAAGTCTTATACACATGGCGTAAAGAGCAGAAAGCGAGGCACCTATTGTAAATACCGGTATACACCCCACCACAAAACAAATATTAAGAGCAAACATAGTACCAAAGGCATCTAATGCTCTTTTTAACCAAGGTGTTTTATTTTTATCATTGTAGTTTGACCCGTCACTCATTAAATGATTCCCCTTAACATAAATATAATGCGGGTATCAGGTAATTACATACAATTACCGATACCTACATTACATTTAACATTCTAATAATATTTACTCCTTTACACCACCAAGCGCAACACCCGCGATAATATACTTAGAAAGGAAGAAATACATAACGAGAATAGGAATAACCGTAACGAAAAGTCCACAGTAAATCTGTCCCCAGTCTCTCTCTTTATCATTAGCCTTTAACGCCTGAACGAACATAGGCATTGTCTGTTTCTTTCTTTCTGTAGCAAGTATAATTGAAGGTGTATACAGGTTGTTCCATGATGCAACGAATGCAAAAATAGCCTGTGTTGCCATAGCCGGTTTAAGCAATGGAAGCACAATATGATTGAAAGTATATAACTCTCTTGAGCCATCTATTCTTGCAGCTTCAACGATTTCTGTTGAAAGACCTGTTTCCATATACTGCTTCATAAAGTAAACTGTTGTAGGTGCAGCAATTGCAGGAATAATCATAGCTAAATATGAGCCATATAAGTGTGTAATATTACATACTTTGATGAAACCAACCATAGATATCTGCTGTGGAATCATCATGATAGCATAGATAAATCCCCATGCGAACTTCTTAAGCTTAAATTCGTAAACAGTTACTGCATAAGCTGTAAGAGAGCCAAAGTAAACCTGACAAATTGTTGCAGGTACTGTGATAATAAGTGAGTTTACCATAGCCTGAAGCACGTTAACCCCACTTGTTTTTGCACTACCTTCCAACAGATTCTTAAAGTTTGTAATAAACTCTCCACCAGGTATAATCTTAATACCGGTCAAAATTTCGCTTGACTTAAGTGTCGAGTTAATTATCAATATATAAAACGGAAGTATTGATAGGAAACATAAGAAGATACATACAACGTATCTGACAATTTTGTTTACTGATACTTTTGATTGTGTACTCTCCACTCTGTTCACCTACCTTTCTTAGTTTTCTCAGCTGTTAATCTGTAGAAGAGCAAGCTTATGATAAGTGTAAATATAAACAGCATTACTGAATAAGCAGCCGCCTTACCATAATCCTGTGTTGCCCCTGCATCCACATATTTCTTAATAAGCATTACAACAGTTGTTGTTGAATTAATGGAATTGCCACCCTGTACTACGATAGGGCCACCATCATTAAACAACTGCGGAATATCATACATCTGTAATCCACCGATAGCTGATGTTACAAGTGTGTACTGTAAAATCGGTTTTAACAGCGGAAGTGTAATCTTAAAGAACTGCTGTCTTGAAGAAGCGCCATCTACACTTGCTGCTTCATACAATGATGGATTAATACCAAGGATACCTGCACAAAGAACTATCATTGTATTACCATACCACATCCAGAACTGAATAAATGCGATGATAAAGAATGATGTCCATCCACTGTTCAGGACACCGCCCTGTCCGACAAGGCCCCAGTCTCTGAGTAATGTTGTTATTGGTCCCTGAACCTCAAACATACTGTAGAAAAGAACAGCAATTGTAGCTGCGGTAATGATGTTTGGCATATACATAATTACCTTAAATGCTCCACTGCCCTTGAGCTTTATCTTGATATCCGTAAACCATGCAGCAAGAAGAAGTGACAAAAGAATCTGCGGAATAAAGTTAAGAATCCACATGAAAATAGTCACAAATAACGCATTCCAAAATTCACTGCCACCACTTGTGAATATATACTCCGTAAAGTTTTGAAAGCCAAAACTTTCTGTTACATATCTGCCGTTCTTAGCAGAATAAATCAGCGAATTATAAAAAGTGTAAAGCAGAGGATACAGCTGAAAAATCAAGAAAACAAGGAAAAACGGAACTAAAAACATAAGTCCATATTTTCCGTATTCAACTGTTTTTTTCTTTTTCATTAAATGAACACCCCCATAAAGACGTTTATAGTATACACGCACCAGCAACTTTCATTACTGATGCGTGCAAATCTGTTACTTTATCAGTTTTATGGGATTATTCAGCTACTGAAATACCTAATTCTGCAGCTGTCTGATCCTCAATGTACTGTATAGCCTCTTCAACTGTTGCATATGTGCCTTCATTGTAAGCCTTTGATGCATTGTCAATGTATGTCTTGATTGTAGCATCCTGATATGTTACGTTGCTGAGGTTAATTCCCTCTGCTGCAGCAGCCCAAACTTCGATTGGGTTCTGTCCGCCAAGGAATGCAGCAGCAGCGTTATCAGCAGCGAGCTCGCCATTGATAAGTCTCTCATTTGCAGCCTTGTTGTTTACACAGTCACCAGTCTGGTTTGTGATAGCAACACCGATGTCAGGGTCACATGTAAGCTCATAAAGAAGGAATGCAGCAAGCTCTGGATTGTTTGTATCCTTACCTACGCATACATATGTACCACCCCAGTGATAAGATGTAGGACCAACAACTGCTCCCCAGTTACCATCTGTAGCACCGTTACCCTGCATTGAGCCAATGAACCAAGGACATCCAAAGTAGCAGAATACCTTTCCATCATCTGTCATATCAGCTGCCCAAGTTGAATCCCAAAGTGCAGTATTGTTTGAATACTCACCATCATAGATTCTCTTAGCAATTTCAAGATAATCTGTTACAGCGCTATCAAGTGTAAGAGTTTCGCTTGTACCGTCATCTGTTACCCAAGGCTGTGTCTGAGTATCCCAGATAGCGTACTTAACATCTGAAGGACCAGAAACAATCTTGTATCCAGCTGCCTTTAATGTCTCAGCTGTCTCGAAGAAAGTATCCCAGTCAGCAAGTAATGCCTGGATTTCATCTGGATCATCTGTTCCGAATACTTCCTGAGCAATGTCTCTACGATAGAATACTGAACCAGGAGTAGCCTGCCATGTTACGCACTTAAGCTGGTCATTGTATGTACCATACTGAAGAGCGAAATCATAAGAATTTACAAGCATTTCATCTGTGAATCCTAAGTCATAAAGGTTAGCTGTCTTAGTGTCATCCTCTGAGAAATACTTAGCAACATCGTTATCTGCAGGTATGAATGTAGGATACTGATCTCCATTTTCAAGAGCATTGTCGATAGCTGTTCTGTACTCAGGCTCTGTACCACCAACACCGAGTGTTACGAACTCAACATAATCCTTATACTCTGGATAAGCATCAAGAACAACATTTAACTTCTTCTGGAAATCTTCATCCCATGAATAAGCGTAAATTACCTGATCCTCGCCCCAGCCTTCTGTGCTTGGTGCCTCAATTTTTGCAACTTCTGCATCACCAGTAGAAGCGTCATCTTCTGTTGCAGGTGCTTCACTTGATGCATCCTCTGATGATGGTGCCTCTGTTGTTGGCGCTTCTGTTGACTCGTCTCCACAAGCTACAAGTGATAATCCCATAGCAAGTGCTAATGAAAGAGCCAATGCTTTTTTGATTTTTCTCACAAAAAAACCCTCCTTTTAAAATATGTGTGCTATTCCTTTCGTAAATATGTCTGCAATTTTTATATTGCAACGATATTTTCCGGAATGCCTGGCCACTTCATATTTACTCATACAAAACATAAAGATTAAACAATATGGATTGTATCAGCATTTGTGGCATCATTGGTATTATTGACAAATTTCCTTGCCAACATATGCTCATTATAGGACATATTAGCCAACTTGGCAAGTCTTTTTTTGCACTTTTTTATTTAAGTTGCATATTTTTACTTATTTTTTTATTAATTTAAGGGAAAAAATATATAATACTATTTTTTAGAAATTTTTAAATAACAGGCCTTTTGAGAGGTATATATACATCATATAGTAGATATAAAGCTTTTCTCTATCCATATATACGGTCAGTCCTCATAATAATCTATTTCACCATACTCCAAAACCATGATAATAACCTGATAAAAAGGAGCATTAAAAATGCTCCTTTTTATCACAGATATCATTATAATTATATTTCAAATTTTAATCGTCTCTGTCCATATTCATTATCTGGCGTTTTCTTGCAAGCTCGTCATTTGCAAGATATTCGTCATATGTGGTCTGCTTATCTATAAGTCCCGTATTTGTAATTTCCATAATACGGTTTGCAACAGTCTGCAGAAACTGATGGTCCTGAGATGAAAACAGCACAACTCCCGGAAATTTAATCAAAGCATTATTTAATGCGGTAATGGATTCCATGTCCAGATGGTTTGTAGGCTCATCAAGTATAAGTACATTTGAGCCCATTATCATAAGCTTTGATAAAAGGCATCTGACCTTTTCTCCTCCAGAAAGCACCTTGACCTTTTTAACGCCGTCATCTCCGGCAAATAACATTCTTCCAAGGAAACCTCTGACATAAGTTGCGTCCTTTTCATCTGAGTACTGGGTAAGCCAGTCAACTATTATATAATCATTGTCAAATTCCCTTGTATTATCCTTAGGGAAATATCCCTGAGAAGTTGTAACGCCCCACTTATAAGTACCACAATCAGGCTCTTCCTCACCGGCAAGTATTTTAAATAATGTAGTAGTTGCAATGGTATTAGGTCCCACAAATGCAATCTTGTCATCATGTCCTACCGTAAATGAAATATTATCAAGTACCTTTACCCCGTCAACTGTTTTTGACAGATTTGACACTGTAAGCACTTCATTTCCGATTTCTCTCTTAGGTCTGAAATCAATATACGGATATTTTCTGCTTGACGGCTTAATCTCATCGAGTTCAATCTTTTCCAACGCCTTTTTACGCGATGTAGCCTGTTTGGATTTAGAAGCGTTGGCGGAGAATCTCTGAATAAATTCCTTTAATTCCTTTATCTTCTCCTCTTTCTTTTTGTTTGCCTCTTTCATCTGTCTTATCATAAGCTGGCTGGACTCATACCAGAAATCATAATTTCCTGCGTATATCTGAATTTTTGCATAATCAAGGTCTGCTATATGAGTACATACCTTATTAAGGAAATATCTGTCATGGCTTACCACAATTACGGTATTTTCAAAGTTAATAAGAAACTCTTCGAGCCATGCAATCGCATCTAAATCAAGGTGGTTTGTAGGCTCATCAAGAAGCAGTACATCAGGATTTCCGAAAAGTGCCTGCGCAAGCAGAACTTTCACCTTTTCATTTCCGTCAAGCTCACTCATCATTTTATAATGAAGGTCAGTCTCAATACCAAGTCCGTTTAAGAGTGTCGCCGCATCAGACTCTGCATTCCACCCGTCCATAGAGGCAAATTCCCCCTCAAGCTCTGATGCCCTTATACCGTCTTCATCCGTGAAATCTTCCTTGGCATAGATTTCATCCTTTTCTTTCATTATTTCATAAAGTCTTTTATTTCCCATTATTACGGTATCAAGTACCATATACGAATCATATTTAAAGTGGTCCTGCTGAAGCACAGATAATCTTTCGCCCGGGTCCATTGTCACGTCACCGCTTGTAGGCTCCAGTTCTCCTGACAATATTTTAAGGAATGTAGACTTTCCGGCACCGTTTGCGCCTATAAGTCCATAGCAGTTTCCCGGTGTAAATTTAATATTTACCTCCTCAAAAAGAGCTTTTTTCCCAAATCTTAAAGATACATTATTTGCGCTTATCATGTTCTATTCCTTTCTCAAATTCAAGTTTTATTTTTATCAGCTTCATTCTTTTTTGTTTTAACTTCTTCCTGTTTTTTCTTATCTTTTTCTTCTGTCCCTGCCAGTTCATCTATCAGCTTTTCTATAAGTCTCTTCTTACTGTATATATCATAGCTGAGAAGATATATAAATGCCATCTTATTAAGATATTCATCCTCATCCTTAGGAAATTTTTTATCAGTTATTCCAACCGCCTTAATAATGCTTGATTCTATATTAAAGTACTCGCTTTTTTCAAGCTCAAAAATTGAACTATATATATCATAAAGAGTCCTTTTTTCCTTCGACTTACCATCATTGTCAAAAAATCTTTCAATCATTGGATTTAAGAGTGTCTGAATATCACTTATGGAAATGACATTTTTAAGATAATATATATATATAAGAATAATTATATGTTCCTTTGAATAACGCTTTTTCTCCGGTGGAGGAAGCAGCCTGTTCTTCGTATAATTATTTATCATTGTTTTTGTAAGTGTTTTGTCTTCGTCATTTCTCTTATTATTCTGAAGATGTTTGTCCATGAAAGTAGTTACCTGGTCCATATAAAGCTCAATATCAGGAATATCTTCGGGAACAATATAGTCCAGCCTTATCCACTCTCTAATCTGTTTTTTTATTTCCAATAAATGTTCATCCATTTTTTTCATCACCTTCATTACATGATGCAGCCGTAAAAATGAAGCAATCTGACCACATCATATTTTGTTAAATATATACAAATTATAGCTTCACGCTCTTCATTATATAGTAAAGAAAACCATATGTAAAGGTTTTTTACATTTTAATTATTTCTGAATAATTATATATGATTCTACACATAACTATGAGTAGAATTAAGAAATTCAGGAGGTAATTACTCATGCGCAGTTCTAAAGAAATTTATAAAGAAGTAGCCGAAAGATGCAGTGCCTATGACAGAAAATCCTGTGACTGCTATTCAAACTCTACAAGAGAAAACGATTATCCGGTAAGCTGTCTTACATGCAGACATTTTGCTGATGACGAGCACTGCCGTCTTGACCTTTACGACCCTATAGTAAAAAATCTTTAATAAAGAAACAGCAGTCTGCAAATCAATGCGGCTGCTGTTTTTTATTATTATGATTTATTTATTTTCTTTATCCTTTTCTTCCATACGTTCAAAAACCCAGTCATAGCTGTTGTTTCCGTAATTAAGCGAACGGTTAACCCTGCTGATTGTCGCCGTTGATGCTCCTGTTTCTTTTGCAACCTCAAGATAAGTTTTGTCATCTTTCAGCATTTTCGCCACCGAAAATCTCTGTGCTATTGCCAGAACTTCATTTACCGTACAGACATCTTCAAAGAAATCGAAACATTCATCTACATTTTTGAGAGTAAGTATGGCTTTAAAAAAATCCTCAACTGCATCCGTTCTAATTGTAATTGATTTTCCCATGCCTCACACCTCACTGCTTGTTCTCTTTCTTTACCCACACAGACACCGCTGCGCCATTTACATAAAAGTCGCCACAGCCTTCGTCATCAATTTTAATATTATATTTTGCATTTCCCATAACATCAGAAAAATGCATTCCGGCAAACTGTCTACCCACATACATATGCTTTGTTCCGCCCGTACCGTCAGAAATAACTACCGCAAGACCAGAATCTTTATGCTCTTCATCTCCCTCTCTGGTCCAGCCTATGCAGTTCGGGTCATCAAAGTAATCGTGCTGAATTCCATATGCTTTATTCTTACGAAGTTTCATGAGCTTATCTAAGTTCTTTTTCTGTGATTTAATCTTATCATGAGGTATTCCCTTATAATCACCATAAAATACACAAGGATAACCTTCGTTTCTAAGAAGAATTATTGCATATGCCATAGGCTTAAACCATTCTTCAACCCAGGATTCAAGTGACTGTCCCGGCTGTGAATCATGATTATCCACAAAAGTAACTGCCTTTACAGGATTTACACGTACAAGAGTATTATCAAGAATCCTTCTTAAATCATAGTTTCCATGTGCTCTGGAGCAGTTATGGAAATTAAAATGAAGCGGTACGTCAAAAAGTGATGTGCTTCCCATCGTCTCCGAAATGTAGTTATTTAATACATTTACATCCCAGTGCCAGTACTCTCCAACAGAAAAAAGTTCCTTTTCCGTAATCTCTCTGATTTTATAGAGCCAGTCTCTTACAAAATGTGAGCTGATATGCTTTACCGCATCCAGTCTGAAACCGTCAACTCCCGTGGTTTTCACATACCACTCGCCCCATCTGACAAGTTCATTATAAACATCTGTATTATTAAGGTCGATGTCGGCTCCCATAAGGTAATCATAGTTTCCGTTTTCCTTATCTACTCCGCTGTCCCATTCCTTGCCCTCAAATTTATAAAGCGACTTTTTGAAGTTCTCCTGGTCCCAGTCAATTCCGTCAAAATAATTCCAGTTCCATACGAAATCAGAATATTTTCCTTTTCTTCCCGGAAATGTAAATTTGGTCCATGCACCAATCTTTTTTTCGTCACCTATCATCTGGTTTCTGTTTGACGCATTAAATTCCTGTGCCGATACTTCTTCTATTTCATCAGCGCCCATCTTGTGATTTAAAACCATGTCGGCATATACATCTATTTTCTTATCATGAAGAGCCTTAATTGCTGCAAGATATTCATCCTTTGTTCCATATTTTGTCGCAACAGTTCCCTTCTGGTTAAATTCTCCCAAATCATATAAGTCATAGACTCCGTATCCTACATCGTTCACTCCCTGGGCTCCCTTGTAAGCCGGTGGAAGCCAAACTGCCGTAACCCCGTTTAACCTTAATTTATTTGCCTCTTCTGCAATAGTTTTCCATAAAGTTTTATCTGCCGGAAGATACCATTCAAAATACTGCATCATAAGCCCGTTATTTGACATACCCTTACCTCCTGTTGTATTGAAATATCATATTAATTTCAAGACTCATTCAAATTTCATACTGTGGTGTACTAAACAAAATTATAACAAAATTGAAAAGCATAGTAAAGTGAAATGTGCGGAGTTAAATATATCTTAATATTCATCATATAATACCGGATAGGCACAGATGTCTTCGTATGCATGCACAAGTCTTATGAATTCTTCCCTCAGACTGTCACCCTCATAATCTGTGGATTCTGCAAGTGAAAGAATCAGGTCTATGTCGGTATTTCCCATATATTCGCTTTCTTTAAGGAACATTCCGAATGCGGCAACGGCTGCTGCCCACCTCATGTTGTCCGATGCGCTGTCAAATGCGTCACATTTAAGGTTATATGTGAGAAGGCTGCTTTCTTCTCCGTCAGGCTCTTTATATCTTATACTTAAGTCGAGAAGCGTTTCAGGTGCAAGTTTTACATCTGAATCAAGCAGGGTTTCTTCAGGAAGTGCTACCGAAAAATCCTCGGTAGGAATTATTTCATATAATACCGTAACTCTGTGACCTGCTCCCATTTCTCCGCCGTCTTTTGTGTCATCATCAAAATCTTCTGCCGCCATAACTCTGTTTTCATATCCTATAAGTCTGTACTCGCTCACGGTTTCAGGGTTAAATTCCACCTGCAGTTTAACGTCCTTTGCAACGGTTTTTAAAGTAGCTCCCATTTCATCAACCAATACGCGCTTTGCCTCATAATCAGAGTCAATATATGAATAGTTTCCGTTGCCGTAGTCTGCAAGTGATTCCAGCTTGTTGTCCTTTAAATTATCAGTTCCAAACCCAAGTACACTGAGGTATACTCCGCTTTCCTTCTTTTCTTTTATAAGCTTTACAAGAGCTCCTTCATCAGTAATTCCTACATTCAAATCTCCGTCTGTTGCAAGAATTACCCTGTTATTTCCTCCCTCTATAAAATATTTTTCTGACAGAGCGTAAGCGGTTTCAATTCCTTCAGAGCCGTTTGTTGCTCCACCCGCCTTAAGCTCAGCTATAGCTGCGGTAATCTTATCTTTTTCATTTCCGTTTGCTCCCTCAAGTACGACTTCACTTGAGCCTGCATAAGTAACTATGGAAATTCTGTCATTTTCGGTAAGATTTTCAGTGAGCATGGTAAATGACTTCCGTACAAGAGGAATCTTATTTTCACTTAACATGGAGCCTGACGTATCAATAAGAAACACAAAGTTATTCGGCTCTGCTTCAGAAAAGTCAATTTTCTCGGTCTGAAGACCGATAAGTACAAGACCATGTTCTTCATTCCACGGGCATCTGGTGTATTCCATAGTGACGGAAAACGGCTCCCCGTTTTCAGGCTCAGGATAGTCATAGGTAAAATAGTTTATCATCTCTTCTATTCGGACTGCTGATTGCGGAACAATATCTCCACTGTTTATATAACTTCTTATATTAGAATAAGAAGCAGTGTCCACATCTGCCGCAAATGTTGATATCGGAGTAGTTTCGGCATGATAAAACGGGTTTTCTTCTTCATAATCATATTCCCTGGTATCTTCTCCGCCATAAATATAATCAGACTGATAAGCTGCAGAGTTGTCAACTGCAGATTCACTTTCCATAATACCCGAATCTTCATATACTTCCTCCTCATTAGAAGACACCCCAGTATATTCCTCAGTTCTCTTTTCTGAATTTCCACATCCTGCCATACTTAAAGACATTCCCAACGCTAAAATAATTCCTGTTGTCCTTTTTAAAAATCCCATTCTTTTTCTCATAAAATTTACACTCCCTCCGTTTTTTATAACTTCTGTTTTATAATTTTTTATTTTCGTCATGACATTTTCGGGATTTTGTAATAAAAAATCCCTCTCATATAAAAATACGATTGGGATTTTAATTTTTATGGGATTTTTTAAAATTTTAATTTATTCTATTGAAATAACAGTAACAGGCGTGTAATCATCATTTTCATCTTTTTTACTATAATCAAGTGAGACTACCAGCTTTGATGTCCCCGTAAAGTCGGCTGTCACAATATTCTGCAATTCGTCCTTAAACTCATCGGCATTTACCAGAAGAAGTTTTTCTTTTATGTCATAATCACCTGATAAATCATCATAATTTGAAAGTGTGAGATAATAATTATCTGCTTCTTTTGTTATAATTCCCTGTGCCGTAAATTCAAAAACTGCACTTTCATAATCTTCTGCTATTTCTGAGTCATCAGGATAATTTTCTGCATTACTCTGAGTATCTTCTGCAGGCATCATGTCAGGAGCATCTGAATTATCTGTTTCTTCATATATTTCTGTTTCAGAATCATTAATTTTTGATTTTCCGCCCCAGAATATCCATGTCGGTATTATCACGGCAAGGACTACCGCCGCTGCAATAAGGGCACTGTATTTTCTGTGGTGCTTCGATTTTTCTGCTTTCATTTTTGAGATGTCTGTTACTTTTGCTGTATCTGAAACGGGAGTTTTTTCAATTTTATCTATTCCTGAATTTATTCTGTCCCATATATCAGGAATATCGCTTTGCATATTTGAAGTATATAATTCTGCAAGTTCTTTTTCTTCTAAATCATGTTTATTCTCCATTCAGACACCTCCTTAATTTTTTTAATGCATTATTATAATGCCACGAGACTGTACCGGGGGGAATTCCAAGTATATCAGAAATTTCACGGAATTTAAAACCTCCGACAAGCTTCATGTCAGCTATTTCTTTTTCTTTATCACTTAGAAGTTTCATAGCTTCCTGAATTGATATTCTATTTAAATGAGTTTCCTCTTCGGAAACTTCCTGTTCGGGCTCGGGCATTTCATACACCGGTATTTCCCTGCTGTTTTTCCTTAAAAAATCTATGCTCATGTTTCTTGCTATCCGGCAGAGCCACGCTTTATGATTTCCTTTTTCTTTATACATTCCCGCTGTCTGATAAAGTTTTATGAAAAATTCAGATGCTATGTCTTCTGCGTCTTCCCTGTTATGTACTGTATTATAAATCACGGAATAGATAAGCTTCATATATATGTCATATATCTTTTTTAGTGCCATTCTGTCGCCACAGGCAATTCCCTTCATGCATGACATAAATTCTTCTTCTGACATAAATTTTCCTCCCTGTATAATAAACGGTTTACATTTCATTTTTTATTGTATAATAAAGAAAAAGCGGCAGAATTTTTTATAACGAAAATTCTGCCTGCTTTAAATTATACCTCTTTCGTTATCTCAGTTTCATAAACATATGCTGAGTGTTTTAAGTCTTTAAGATAATTTGTCTTTTCCAGAAATCTGTTAATCTGGCCTCCGATAAATATTATATACATTCCTATATAGAGCCAGAATATCATAAGTATTATGGTTGTAAGGCTTCCATACATATATGAGCGCTTTCCGTATTCCTGTACATAGATTGAAAAAAGCCTTGTAAGAAGCACCCATGCTAAAGATGTAAATGCCGCACCCGGCAGTTCAAACCTTAGCTTTCTTTTTTCTCCCGGAAGAATACAGTACATCCCCCAGAAAAAGAGGAACAGAATCAGAAAACTTCCCGAACTCCTGAGTCCTATTACAAGAGTAGTAATATTTTCATAATCCGGATACTTTGTGATTATGTTATTTGCAATTCCATTTCCAAACACATATAAAACCAGTATAAGCACTATAATTATAATAAGCCCACCTGTATATAACATACAAAATGCACGTATTATAAAGTAATTCTTTTTTTCCTCAATATCATATATCTCATTAAGTCCGTTTGATATAGCCATAATTCCCTTTGCCGCAGACCAGAGCGCCACAATTATTGTTATTAATGTAAAAGAGCCCATGTTGTTGAAATATATATCATTAATTATCTCTACAATATAATCATCGAACTCTGAAGGAACGACCTTTGAAAACATGCTTATAAGTTCGCCCCTTGTAAATGGCAGATATTTTGCAAGCATGAGAAGTATATTTATAAACGGAAAAAAGGATAATATTATAAAGAATGCCGACTGTGCAGCATAGGCTCCCATATGGTCTTTTGACATCTTTTTCCCATATTCAAATAAGCTTTTTACTAAATTTTTAAACATGAACATGACCTCTGGATTACTCATCCTCGCTCTCATTTATACTGTCTTCATATATATTTTTAAACTCTATATCAGTAAAGTAATGTGTCAATATATATTTATAATCATAGCCTCTTTCTGCCAGAAGCTGGGCTCCGTTCTGGCTCATTCCGACTCCATGACCAAAACCTCCGCCAACTATGGTAAATCCTCCCTGCACCTGTTCAATATAATAAAACGGACTAGGTATGGAGGTCCAGCCTTTAAGCTGGGAGCCGTCGTTTCTGTTTATAACTACATCCTTTGGAGTTATAAGGTTTCTTATATTCGTCTGTCCTGACACCTGTATGACATTTTCCGTGCCGTAGATTATCATTTCCATAACCACTCCGCTTTCGCTTCTTTCGGTAATTTCAATGGACTCTACCTCACCTATCGTATCTATACTTTTATTTACAAATCTTCCCTGACTGTTTTGTACCTTAATTCCCCCGTCAGACATTTCCATTCTGTCTTCCAATGTTGAGTTTATGGCATTACTTATTTCCAGGTTTGTATAAGATATTCTCCATCTGTAGAAAGGAAGACTTGCTTCTATGGTATTATAACTGCTGCTGTCATTTATAAATGCTATGAAATCGCTTTCCTCAGAGAGATTTATTTCCGTTTTTGCTATATTTTCAACATTGGATTTAAGATACTCATATGCTCTTCCGCCCCAGATATCATCATTGGAACAGGTAACTCCTGCTGAAGTCGAAAAATAAAACGGAACTATTACATCATCTTCATAAACAGGAACAATGCCATAAGTGTCTTTTACGGCAAATATTGATTCTTCTGTTTCCGGAACATTGTTATAAACCTGACACATGGTGCTGTCATCTAAATGAGCCCCATATGAAGCATAGCTGCCGTCCGAAATTTTGCTGTAAGCATAACCCCTCGCACATATTGCCATTGCCTTTAATGCCTCTGTAGAATAAGATGACGGTACTTCACTTGATACAACAGAGTATAAATATTCTTCAAGCGGCAATTCATTTACTACATAAAGATATCCATCTCTTACAGTAATTTCAAGTGCTCCCCTGTATTCAGGAATTCCTCCGCTACGCGTAACACTTACAAGAGAAAGCTTTCCGGTACCCGACACAGTTTCTACTCTTATTACATCTTTGACATTATAATCCTTTGGAAGTATTTTTATTTCCGCACCTGCTTCGTATATTTCCTCCGTATCTTCATCAAATATAAGTTTAAACGGCTCATCAGATGTCACGGTTGCGGCAATATGCCTGTATGATGAATACGTACTGTCACTAAGTATTACTCTTATTTCTTCTGCAGCAATTTCTCCATCTATTATGGCAGCCTCTACAATGCCATTTTCCATAACAAGCCTTACATCCCTGTAACCGGTTAATATACCTGAAGCATATTCACAGTAAGGCTCACCCTCTGAAATATTATATATCTTAAAATTGTCGGAAAGCGGTATACCGCCATACTCTTCAACTCTTAAGCCCTCATCTGTTACCTGAGTTACTCTTCCTCTTATTTCTTCTTTTTTATATGAAATATTTGTTATTCCTTCGTTTGTAAAGCTGATATCTGCAACACAGGAAGCTTCAACTTCTACCGTGTCAAGCACCTTAAAGCTTTCTGTCTTTTCATCAAGAATAAACTTAAGTCTGTCATCTTCTTTTCCTATTATCCAGACATTTGTAAATGATTTTTCTGCAGAGCTTTCTCCTACGATTCTGAATATACTTCCGTTCTTAATATATACAGTTACTATCTTATTTATAAGGTCAGGTGAGATTTCAACCATATCGATGTCATAATATGTATATCCGTCAAAAACCCCTATTGCAGTATTTTCGCCTTGGACCTGCAAATCAGAATCTCCCGGCGTAGCATCCGTCACCGTGGCATTTCCTGATGTTGCGTCCTCCGATGTTATATTTTCATCATCTGCATCATTTACTACTGAAAGTTCTTCGGTTTCATCATAATATGTAACTTCATAAAGGAATATATCAATTTTTTCTATTCCTTCAATTTCGCCTGAATCAATAATTCTTTCATAAATTGTATCAAATGTTTCAGCCGGCACAAAATCCGTATCCTCAAATCCCGCCAATAAATCTTTATATATACTGTCAGGCAGTCCCAAAGCATTCGTCATTTGCCTAACATATATTATATCTATGTAATCACTTTTATATAAAGGGTCAATAAGTCTTGATAATTTATATAGAGTATCATCATCTGAGGCCAGATAACTTACAGGCTTCTCCACTTCAGCAAATGTATAATATTTTATTTCAGCTTCGTCATTTTCTTTATTATTAAAACTTCTTATTAATACACCGCCCATTATGCCAAACAACAAAAGGACACCAACTATAAGCGCAGCAGGCTTACCTTTGATACTTTCCATGTAATACCTCCAAAATCAATCCATTCTCTGTTACAGAAAAAAGCAGCTTTCGCTGCTTTTTTATTTTCCAAGCGAATAAACCAGTAATATCCAAAATGCCGGCTCCCATGTTTTGAGTCCTAGCAATGCCAGGTGGGTGTTCTCAAGTAATTCTCTGAAGTCCACTCACAGGAGGCTTTTCATACCATCACAAATTTGAACTCCCGTCAAAATAAATGTAGGTTCAAAATTATGAGAGGTGTCGAGCATCCCAGATATTTAAACTCATTTAATCCGCATGTATTCCTTTCATATAGTTCGTATAGTTCATATAAGTTTTATTGAATTGATTATACTCTAATTATTTGCATTTATCAAGTAATTATTAATGTATTTATTCTCCAAATATGGTATTTTTATGATTTTTCACAATAATTCCTCAAGCTCATAATGAATTTTTCCGTTCGTTGCAAGCACATCACATTTTTCAGTATCAAACCTTGTACTATTCCCTGAAAAATCTGTGACCTTTCCGCCTGCCTCTTCCACAATGAGTTTACCCGCCGCAAAATCCCACGGTTTTAAACCGTGTTCAAAATATCCGTCCAATCTTCCGCATGCCACATAACAAAGTTCAACGGAGGCCGTTCCAAGCCTCCGTATATCATGACATCTGTCATATACATTTTTCATACGGTTAAATGCTTTTTGTGCTTCCTCCCTGCGCCCCGGATTTGTTCCTGCAGATACCAGACTGCAAGATAAATCAGGTGCATTGCTTACACATATAAGACTGCCGTTACAAAAAGCTCCACAGCCTTTTCTCGCTGTAAACATCTCATTGGTGAAAGGGTTAAATACTATTCCCCATATTATCTCTCCTTCATTTAACAAGGCAAGTGATATTGCACTGTTTCCAAAATTATGAATAAGATTTGTCGTACCATCCACGGGGTCTAATATCCATGTGGGGTTTTCAAGCGAAATACCCGTATTATCCTGTTCTTCTCCCATAAACTGAATATTCTCATCCAATTTTTTTAATCTCTTTTTAAGCTGTTCCTGCACAATTACATCCGTATCAGTAACAAAATCCGTTATTCCTTTTTTTCTTATGTTTGTTGTTTTTACACGCTCCAGCATGAGAATACCCACATTTCGTACCTCCTGCACTGTATCGTAAAAAGCAATAATGTTTTTATCTTTAAGCATCCATTACACCGCCTTCTTTTTAGCATTCAAAACCGCAGGGGTTTCACCTTTTCCTCCCAGTAATACAGGTACATAATCTCCGCCCAGAGCATGAATTTCTTTAAGTGCGCGTTTTAAAATTCCTGCTGTTTTAACTTTAAATTCAGCCTCAGGGTGTATGGATATACTGTAATTTTCACTCATAATTTCTCTTTTGAGTTCATCTATGGTAAATATATCTTTATTAAAAAAGTTCCTTATGCATCCGTACTGCACTGCCTGATGTGTGTCGCTTCCTGCAACCACAGGTTTTCCAAGACGTACACTCATGGCATACGTGAGTCTTTCTGTACGATATCTGTCTTCTGCAATATCCTTGCCATTTAAATCCAAAAAGTCAAACCTGTCAAGCTGTTCTGCCGGCAGCTCAGGAATATGACCGCCTTCCCTGAAAGGATGTCCTGCTCCGACTATTACCGGATATTCATCAAATAATTCCATAAGTTTTTTAAACGGAAGAAATTTGCCCTTCTGTTTATTTGGCTCAAGGCGTCTGTTTAATTCCCGAATCGCATCCATTGGTCCAATGCTTAAAATGTGGCCGCCTTCTGCAATGTCTGTTTCCATTCCCGGAAACACCCTGAGACCGTTAAAAACATATGTATCGCCCACATTTTCACCCGTATCTTTTATATATCCATATACACAATCAAACTGCTGTGTATTGAAATGCTCGGTAAGACATATGGCATCAAGCCCTGCCTCTTTTGCTTCATTAAGAAGCCAGTCTGTATACTCTGTAGAAAAAGGCAGGTATTTTGCCAGTTTCCCATGAGTATGAAAATCTATATACATAATTTTACTCCTATCTTTCTTCAGGAATTCACTGCGTAAATCGATGAAGAAATTTATATTATTGTGGAAATAAGCACTGTCACTGCAACCCATAAAAACGATATTGCGAGAAACAATAAGTCATTATTTGTGACCTTCATGGATGACAGTTTTATTTTCTTTACTGCTTTATTAACTGATGCATAACGGTAACCCTTTATTTCCAGCACCTCTACTGTTGTTCTGGAGCGTTTGGCAGTATTAAGCATGAGAGGATAAAATGCCTGAATAATTATCTTTATCTGGTAAGCAAGGTATTTTATCTTGCCTCTAAAAGTACTGTTATCAGGCGGATTCCCGCGAAGTCTGTATGAAAGCAGGACGTTTTGAAATTCTTCCATGAGTACGGGCAGCATTCTGTATGCGTATGAAATTGAAAATGAAAGTCTCTCAGGACATCCGTACCACATAAGTCCGTTTGCCAGTTTGTCAGGGTCAAGTCCCGAAAAAATCGTTACGGACGCAAGAGATACTGTAGCTACTTTAAGTGTCAGAATTAAAAGCGGAACAACCGCCGATGCGTCTCCTCCAAAGAAAAGAGTAACAATAAGAAGGTATCCGGTCTGAGAAAACACTCCTATACCAAAAAGAAAGAGTACAAGACCTGCAACACGCGCCATCCTTGTTGTTATCACAACTAAAATAAAACAACCGAGAAGAAATGTCAGGTCATTTGCAAACCATGGCACAAGTCCGAAAAAGAGATACCATATTATAAGTATTCTGGGGTCCAGACCTGCTATCACAGTATCATCATTTCCATAAGCATTTTTTAAAACCTGATTGCGCAAAAAATCAATCGACAGCTTATCCAGCACATTTTCCGATAATTTTTTCGATATCTTCATCTTCCATTCTCCTTCCTTCAAAACTTTCCAAAAATTCATCAATTGTATAACACAAAGAATTTTTATCAAGAGTCTGTCCCATTTCAAAAATCTCAGGCGGACGGATTCCTGATGTACTTACAACATTTTCATTTCCGAAAATCTCATTTCTGCTTCCGTCAGCAATGACTTTTCCACCGCTGAGTACTATTATTCTGTCAGCCCATTCGCATACAAGCTGCATGTCATGTGTAGCAATAATAACCGTTTCAGTTATTTCCTTTAAATCATTCAAAGTACGCATGATTTCCTTACGGGTGGCAATATCCAGATTTGCAGTTGGCTCATCAAGTAAAAGAATTTTAGGATTTAATGCAATACCTATTGCAAGACTTGCCCTTCGCATCTGTCCTCCCGAAAGTAATCTTCCGTCACGCTCTTTTAACTCGGTCAGCCTGAAGCGCTTTAAAAGTGACTCTGTTTTTTCTTCAGTGTCTTTAATATTTCTTACCTCCATTGCATAAGAAATATCAGCTCTTATGGAGTCCTTTATAAACATATCTTCCGGATTCTGATAAACCATCGAAATTGTCCTGGATAAATTCTCCGGTTTTTTCTCCCGGATATTTTCCCCATACAGGAAAATGTCTCCCGAAGAAGGTTTAAGAAGCCCCACCATCATTTTCATTAGAGTGGATTTTCCTGCTCCGTTTCCTCCTATAAGAGCAACTTTTTCACCCTTATAAATATTTAAATTCAAATCAGAATATACAATATGCGGTGCGCCCTTTACTGAACGGTATGAAATGGATATATCTTTAAACTCTGCCGCAATCTCCGTCTTTTCAGAAGGAGTTACACTGTTTTTTACTTTTGTATTTTCCTTTAAGGCAAATACATCTTTGCCTTCCATTACAGTGGTAGGAAGCAGAACATCAGGCTCCATTTTTCCCGATTTTTTCATACGGTGTGCAGCAATGGTTACCTGAGGAGGGAAAATATTACATTCCTGAAGTTCATCAACTCTTCTTAATGCATCATCAGTTGGAAGTACCCATTTTATATTTCCGTCTTTCATCAACATGACATGTTTACAATAATCTGCTATGTATTCCGTATGATGCTCAATAACTATTATTGTTTTTCCGTACTTTTCATTTAATTCTCTAAGCACATTATAAATACGGTCTGCATGGCCCGGGTCCAACTGGGCAATTGGCTCATCCAGAATTAAAATTTCGGGCTCAAGTGAAAGTACACCTGCCAGTGCCAGAAGATGTGTCTGCCCTCCCGAAAGCTGCCATATATAATCGTTATGTTTTCCCGTAAGGCCGCATTTTTCAAGTGCTGACATTCCTCTTTCCTTATAATCCTTCATTGCATAGTTAAGACACGCATATGAAGCATCATCCAACACTGTCGGCCTTATTATCTGATTTTCAAAGTCCTGATATACATATCCTGCCTTACGTGCCAGAGTTCCCACATCTGTTTCGGCTGTATTAAGACCGCAGACAGATACAGTTCCTGAAAAATCTCCGCTGATAAACTGTGGAATAAGGCCATTAAGTGTCTTACAAAATGTAGACTTCCCGCAGCCGTTGTTTCCAACGATTGCAAGGAAGTCACCTTTTTCAATATTAACAGTTATATCTTTCAGCGTAGAATCCGAGGCACCCGGATAAGAATATGTCAAATGCTCTATTTCAATGACATTCATTTTTTATACGCCCTCTTCTTCAATATGATAGTTAGATGATTTAGCTCTCATAATGAGTATGATAATTATTGCAACTACAGCAGCAACAACCATACCGATTGCAAGAGCAGTTTTACTTTCTGCCCAATCAGCTTCCCACTCAATAAGTGCTGTTCCGTTTTCTGCCATAAATTCTGCTCCTACTGCTACTCCGAAAGCTATAATTGAGCCTAAGATTACCTTCCAGCCTATACGACCGATATATGTATCTTCACTTCTGGTCTGCATTCCCAAAAGCGGCTCAATCTTTCCATTAAGCTTTGGTACAAGAAATAATGTAGGAAGCATACAGAAAAGAATTCCTGAAAACAGTACATCATTTAAAAATGCAAATCCCTCTGTTGCAAATACACTTTCCGGAAGTCCTGCTACAGCCTCAAAATCTTCAACTGCAAACTGTACCTTAAGTATGTCAACTATAGTACCTAAAAGCTGCTGAATAACTACTCCGGTCATGGCTGCAATACCAACCATTTTGCGATTTTTAGGGTCCTTTACCATACGACCGGCTATATAAACTCCTATTGTAACCGTAATAAACTTTTCCAATTCGCCAAGTCCGCCAAACTGTCCCAGCATTATTTCACTGAATACAAGCTCTCCCGTTGCAGCTCCAAGTGCCGCAGACATTGGATCAAACAGCATTGCAAGTGTCAATGGTATAAACAGGAAATATTCAACTGAAAATTCAACTATACCAACCTGAAATTTTGGAATCAACTCCGTAAATAATGTAGCAAGTCCATACATTGCCATTGTCAGTACAAACACCATAAGCTTCTGCGATTGTGTGGCAGTCTGCTTTTTCATAGTACTCATTTTTTTCTCTTCCTCCTAAAATTACATTTTTAATTTAAACACGTTTTAAGTATATCGAAGAATTGTAAATGTCACTATCAGGCTAATGTAAAATTTAGGTAATATTTTTTATTCCTGTTAAAATTCCTTGTAGTAAAAACAATCCATATGTGATATCATTTCATCATAAAACATTTTTTACGAGAAATAACAACAGATATACAAGATATGAGGTATTAAACATGAGAAAAAATTGTATTGTTGCACAGTCAGGAGGCCCTACGGCTGCAATCAACGCTTCCCTCGCAGGAGTAATAAACGGAGTAATTAACAGTGATAAATACGATAAGATTTACGGAGCCATTCACGGAATACAGGGTGTATTCAAAAAGCAGTTTATTGATTTGGTTGAACTTTCACAGGAATATAATTCCTCAATTTACCACCTGTCTGCTACCCCTGCAATGTATCTGGGCTCATGCAGGTACAAGATGCCGCTTCCTGATGAATCACCTGAAACTTATAAGCAGATTTTTGATATATTTGAAGAGATGAATGTAGGGGCATTTTTCTATATCGGCGGAAACGACTCGATGGACACCGCACATAAGCTGAGTATATATGCGGCCCAGACAGGAAGCGATGTAAAAATCGCAGGCATACCGAAAACCATTGATAACGATTTAGTAAACACAGACCACACACCGGGCTTTGGCTCTGCTGCAAAGTACATTGCCACATCAATGCTTGAGATTGCTCATGATACTTACATTTATGATTTGCCTACGGTTACCATTGTAGAAATTATGGGAAGAGATTCCGGCTGGCTCACAGCATCAGCGGCCCTTGCCAGAAATACATATAATATAACACCTCAGCTAATTTATCTTCCTGAGGTCCCATTTAGTCGTGCAAAATTTCTGGACGACATAAGTGAAAATATTACTGCGAATAAAAATGTAGTCGTTGCAGTATCAGAAGGCATAAGAAATAAAGACGGCGAATATATCTGTGCATCCGATGCCTCATATGATAATTTTGGACACGCACGTTTAAGCGGTGCAGGAAAAACATTGGAATATCTTGTAAAAGATAAACTTGGAATAAAGGTACGTTCAATAGAACTGAATATTCTCCAGAGATGTGCAGGTCATCTCTCCTCACGGGCTGATATTGATGAAGCAATTAAGCTCGGAGAATCCGCAGTTAAGTTTACTGCCGAGGGAAATAGCGGATTTATGACATCCACAACCCGTACATCCGACACTCCTTATCTCTATACTATTGGAATGTCAGACCTTTCACATATTGCAAATCAGATAAAAACTGTTCCCCTTGAATGGATTACACCTGAGGGAAATGATGTTACAAAAGAACTGATTGACTACATAAAACCTCTTATTCAGGGTGAATTATCACATTCCTTCAGAGACGGTCTGCCTGTATACATGGATATACCACATCTGGTACACAGGTCATAAAAATAAAAAATGTATAACAAAAACGGCAATGTCTTGATTATCTCAGACATTGCCGTTTTAATATCCAAAAAAACAAATTTATACAATAAAAAATGCCCAGAGCCGGAATCGAACCAGCGACACGAGGATTTTCAGTCCTCTGCTCTACCAACTGAGCTATCTGGGCATATTACTTACATTAAATTAATTGATTATGATTAGATTATAAAAACCGCTTCGCGTTGCCTCACAAATTGGTGAAGAATGCCTGCGGCAATAGTAGCGGGGACAGGATTTGAACCTATGACCTTCGGGTTATGAGCCCGACGAGCTTCCAGACTGCTCCACCCCGCGTTAATAATAAATGGATGGAGGTGGATTCGAACCACCGAAGCAAAATGCAGCAGATTTACAGTCTGTCCCCTTTGGCCACTCGGGAATCCATCCATATAAATCGGGTTTAAATTATTAAATTTAAGCTCCGAAAGAGCCGATGATCGGACTCGAACCGATAACCTGCTGATTACAAGTCAGCTGCTCTGCCAATTGAGCCACATCGGCATATTAATAATTTTATATAAAAGTGGGACCTACAGGGCTCGAACCTGTGACCCTCTGCTTGTAAGGCAGATGCTCTCCCAGCTGAGCTAAGATCCCAGAAATTACTTAATTATTATCATGTATAACGACCCAGAAGGGACTCGAACCCTCGACCTTCGCCGTGACAGGGCGACGCTCTAACCAACTGAGCCACTGGGCCACTATAAGTCGGTAGTATATACCTTCAAAACCTCATACAGAAATAATCCTGCCAAATATCTCTCTCAAACTCTTTCCCGTTTCTTCATAACCCTTTTCCTTGGTTAAGCCCTCGACCTATTAGTACATGTCAGCTAAGTACGTTGCCGTACTTACACCTCATGCCTATCTA
>CALWPY010000009.1 GCA_944383545.1 uncultured Lachnospiraceae bacterium
AGGACAACCGAGGGGCCGAGGCTCAAAAAAGCCCGGAATATCAAGGAAAATCATCGCTCAGACGATTGAAGTACGGATTAAAGGCTGCGAGAAGAGCACCACAGTTCTCCAAGAGATAATCTGTGCTATACGCACGAAAGCAGAAAAGCCCATTTTACAAGGGCTACAGAGGTTGTGGAAAGTTGTCAAATGTGCTGGATTTCAAACGGTATGCAACACATATGCAACAAGTATGCAACACGAATATCAATGATATGTATAGGACATTTTCAGAGAAATCTGGGAATGTCCTTTCTTTTTGCGTGTTCCTACAAGCGTTGTAGCAGTCAGTGAATACTTTGAGATGATGCTTGCATCTATCGAAAAGTATTTGCTGAGTGGAATAGCGCGCCGCGCGACATGAGCAAGATTGCAACGCAATCTGCGAATGGACGCTTGTAAGGAATATGTCTTAAATTCGATTAATCGAATTTACAAGCTCCTTAACATCAAAGTGGGTATATACTTTTTCGGTCAGTGTCATTGCACCGGAGTGTCCCACAATCTTCTTGATAATCGTTTGATCGACACCGGCTTCGGCTAACATAGAAATACATGTGTGCCTGCAGCAATGTGGTGTTCGTTCAATCTTAAGTTGCTCCATCAGAGGATGGAAGTAGCTGTCATAATAATTTCGATATTTAAAGTGTTTGCCATCTTCAGTATGAATAAGATAGGCACTTTCCGGATTTGCATCAAACCAAGCCTTATAGAAAGGTAAAACCTTGTCTGCGATAGGAACCTTTCGGATTCCATTCTCGGTTTTGCTGCTAATCACATCAAAGTATTGTTCGTCCAGATGGACATTTTCCTTCTTCAAATCCAAGAACTCTGAAATTCTTACTCCGTTATACAGTAACATCAGTATGATTTGATAATACTTATCGTCCTTCTGCTCCCATATCCGTTTAATTTCTTCTTTCTCAAATTTGTTGCGGTCATACTTATTCGGATTTCGGTCCTTATACTGAACAACATCTACAAAAGTGGAATAATCTTTGTTGCAGATATCATGCTTGATAGCAAAATCATAAAGCTGATTGAACAGTACCTTGATTTTTCTTAAGGTAGGATAATTCTTACCGCAGGTATCAATGACTGTTTGTAAGTCCACAAGCTTCAAATCCTTAAACACTTTGTGATATAGACTGCTACATGTTTTATAAGCGGCTGTGTAGCCTTTTACATTGGATTCTGATACAGTAGGGTATTTGCGTTTTGACCATTCCTCGTATACATCATCAAAGGTCATCTTTGCAGCCTTCGTATCAAATGGATTCTTATTATAGTCAACCAGCATCTGCAAGCCATCTGCTCTGGTGGGAGCATATCCTATAATGATAAAATCCTGAACCTGTTTATCCTTCTCTTTGTCGAAGTGCCAGCCGTTGGTCTTTCGTACCAGATAAGGATTTCTTCTTTTGCCGGAAAGTTTTACAACGCTTCCGTATCCGTTGGGTAACTTCATTTGCACCATTCCTTTCGCTTAGAGTCAGCAAGCTGATAAGCGGAAATCTGTGCCAATCTTACTCCTCGTGGGTTACCTTTGTAACACTCGGACGGATGGTTTTCCATATTTCATAATTGTCCTGTGTCTGACTGCCTGATTGTAATAATTCTTTCATAGCCTGCCAATCCTTCAGAAACTGTACCAGACATTTGTTTTCAAAGAAGATTCCCGGTGTACCATCTACATCTTTAATAGTAATAGGAAATGCTCCGTCGATAGCAAACAGGAGAGGTAGTATATCTCCATCTGTCTGAATATCAAATTCTGCAAGTGTGTTGACATTTACATTCAATGCGTCTGCAATCTTTCGTAACTGTTCCGGTTTCGGAAGATTCTTCCCTAACTCATATTTACGAATTGCGACTTCGTGAATGCCGGCTAAGTCACCAAGCTCTTTTTGCGTTAATCCACGAAATGTACGGATTAGCTTAATCTTTTTACCAGTATTCATCTTATCAACCTCCTGTGTGGATAATTTAACACACAAAAAGAACTATGTCAACATAATTATTAGCACTATTGACAGAGCAATAAAAGGTCTGTATAATACAAAAGAATAACAGAGCAAATAATGCTCTATCTTGAGAGGCTAAGGGAGGTGCATAGAATGCCGGAAGTTCAATATAAAGTTGATTTACCGGCTTTTACAGGAAGGAATGTTCCTATTAAGGAGATAGCAAAGGCTATAGGGAAGGATGCTCAGTATGTAAGAGTTGGTATTCAGCAGGGGATTCTCAAATTTGGTGTAGCAATAAAGTTGGAAGGTTCAAATGAATACAATTATTATTGCCCTGATAAAAAGGTTTGGGAAGAGACAGGTTACTTTAAGGAAATTCCAAAGGCGGTGTAACATTTAGCTGTATGGAAATAAGGATAGAGATTAGAAGGGATGTGATTTCAATGGATTATTTAAAATTCAGTAGCGGTTAATACACACCGACTGGAACTTAGCTTCTGTGTCGGTGCAACCCTCGGAGAGCCCCACACTTTCGGCTTGACGAAAGTGCTAGGGGGTTATCATCTGTGGCAAAGCCAAGATGATAAGCGATACTTCGCAGGGAAGGACGGATAAGGAGAGAGTGTATGGAAGGAATATCATTTACAGCTCATGTGAGCAATAAGAAAAGTGCAATAACGTCCAAATCAAAGCTTGCCGGAGTTGCGAAGCATAACTTAAGAAAATACAAATCAGAAGCATATAGTGTCGACAATATTTTTCTAATATATGGAACGGATAATCTTGTTCAGGATGTAAAAGCGGTTTATCATCAAGAATTTGATGAAGCTTTGAAGGTTTATAATGAAAATCAAAGCAGAGCAGATAGAAGGATTGAAGATTATTTTGAACATGTTGCTAATAAGGAACAGGATATGGCGGTGGAGATTATTATTCAGGTGGGAGACAGGACTTATTGGCAGGAGCATTGGGAAAATAAAGTTTTTATGAGGCGACTCTACAAAATGATGTTAGAGGAACTGCAATATCAACTTCCACAGTTTGTAATAGCCAATGCGGTAGTCCATATGGATGAGGATAGTCCTCATATGCATGTGGTAGGTGTCCCGGTTGGAACAGATTATAAGAAGGGTATGGCAAAACAGGTGTCCAAGCGGAAGGTATTTACGAAAGATGTGCTTTCGACAATTCTTCAGGATAGATTAAGAGCATTTGCAAATGAAAAAGTGCAAATTATTTTTGGAGAACAGATAAGAGAAAAGTCAAAAGGTCGCAATCACGATTTATCGGTTATGGAGCATAAGGTATCGAAAGAAACGCAGCGATATGAGGCATTGAAAGCACAGACTGACGAAAAGCAACAGGAAAATGAAATGTTGGAGCGTGAAAAAGAGCAGCTTGTGCAGGCATATGACACCTTATCTATGCAGGTGGCTGTGAAGCAGATGGATTATGAAGAGGTTGATGGACGGGTAAAAGAGGCTAACGAGCGAGCTGACAAAATCGAAGCTTATATCAAATCGAAAAGTGATGCGCTGGTAGATTTGGAGGAAAAGGCGACGAAACTGGAGAGAAAAGCTGAAATTGCGGAAATGGTCTATGATATGGCTTGCGGTTCCGGTGGCAATGAAGCCTTGAGGGAGAAAATGATAGATGTTATGTATGAGAATGAGCAATTAAAAGCTGAAAACTCTAAACTTCTGGAATTGCTGGAAAAGGCATATGAGTTTATGAAACAGTTTGTGCTGGATGGAAGGAATCTGCTGGAAAGGTTTTTGGAGAGTATTGGGCAAGTGGTTGAGAAGGTTAGGGGGATAAGCAGATAGCAAAAATGGATGCTAATTTTAAAATGGATAAAAATTAATTAGCATCCATTTTTGAGGCATATTGAGTAAATATACATTGAAAAAACAGAAAAAAGTGATATAATTAATAAGAAAAGTGTCCAAAAATGGATGAAAAATGTTGCATAAAATGGAGATGGTAAAATGAATTATTCGGCAACCCAAATAGCAAAAAAATTAGACATATCAAGGTCATATTTATATTATTTGAAAGAAAATGGAATTATAGAGTTAGATGTTAATGAAAAAGGAAAAATGATATGGACAGAGAATGTATATAAACAGTTGAAAGAATATATAAAAAAGTGTAACCCTGATGAAAAACAGATAGAGGTAAAAACTCCATATAAAATAACAAAAATAAACAATAGAAGATATTTGGGCAATAAATATAAACTATTACCTTTTATAACACGAGTAGTTAATACGGAATGTGAAAACATTAATACAATTGCTGATATTTTTGCAGGGACTGGTGCAGTGGCATCTGCATTTACTGATAAAAAAATTATTACAAACGATTTAATGTACAGTAATTATATATGTCATGTTGCCTGGTTTAGCAGCGAGGATTATTCAGAAGAAAAAATTATAGAATTAGTGATGCATTATAATTCTATAAATGTGGAAGAAGATAATTATATGAGTGAGAATTTTGCAAACACATATTTTTCTACAGAAGATTGCAAAAAGATTGGGTTTATTAGACAAGACATAGAGGATAGGTTTATAAAAAAGGACATAAATGAAAGAGAAAGGGCATTATTGATTACTTCCTTGTTATATGGTATGGATAAAATTGCTAATACCTGTGGTCATTATGATGCATATAGACAAGGAGTGAAATTTGAGAAGCATTTAGAATTATCGGTTCCACAACCAGACGAAAATTTAAATGAAAATAATATATGTTACAATATGGATACAAATGAGTTGATGCCAGATATAGAGGCAGATTTAGTATATATTGATCCACCCTATAATTCGAGGCAATATTGTGATGCATATCATTTGCTGGAAAATGTTGCAAGATGGAATAAACCAGAAGTTTTTGGTGTTGCAAAAAAGATGGATAGAACAGCTCTGAAGAGCGATTATTGTACGCAGAAAGCGACAGACGCTTTTGAAAAATTGATAGATGCTACTCATGCAAAATATATATTGCTTTCATACAATAATATGGCTGAAAAGGGAAATGATCGTTCTAATGCGAAAATTAGTGATGAGGACATTTTGCGTATTCTTCAAAAAAAAGGGATGGTCAAGGTGTTTACGGAGGATTATAAAGCATTTTCAACAGGAAAATCAGAGATAAAAGATAATCAGGAGAGATTATTTTTATGTAAATGCTATGAAAGCGAAAAGGAAGTAATCCCGTCAGCATTAAACTATACTGGTGGAAAATATAAATTGTTACCGCAGATATTACCACTTTTCCCAAAAGATGCAGATAAGGTAGTTGATTTGTTTTGTGGAGGATGTAATGTTGGAATTAATATTAATTGTAACAAAGTGCTTTTCAATGATGCAAATAATTACCTGATGGGATTGTTAGATACTTTTAGAAGGTTGTCAAAAGCGGAGATTTTTGAATGGATATATGAGACTATTGATAAATATAATTTGTCACTTGTAAGCAGATATGGATATCAATATTATGGTTGTGAAAGTTCAAAGGGGCTTGGAAACTATAATAAAGACGGATATAATAAGCTAAGAGAAACTTTTAATAGTAAATCTACACAGGACGATGAATATTACCTAATGTTATATTTATTGATTGTCTATTCGTTTAATAATCAATTACGTTTTAACAAAAAGGGGGAATTTAATCTCCCGGTTGGAAAAAGAGATTTTAATGCAAAGATGCAAAGCAAATTGGGAAATTTCATAGACCGTATTAAGAGCGGAGATTATGATTTTGCAAACAGAGATTTCAGAGAGATAAGTCAAGATGATTATACAGATAAAAGTTTCTTCTATGTAGATCCGCCATATTTGATAACATGTGCAACATATAATGAGCAAGCTGGGTGGACGGAAGATGATGAACGTGATTTATTGGAATATCTGGAAAGGTTGGATGAAAAAGGAATTAGATTTGCTTTATCAAATGTATTAGAAAGTAAGGGGAAAAAGAATGAGATATTGTTGGCGTGGATAAAAAAACATAAAAAGTTTAAAGCAATACCTCTTGATTATGACTATTTAAATTCTAATTATCACACAAAAAGGGACGGGGTGACAAAAGAAGTCCTGGTAATTAATTACTAAAGGAGATGGATGTGTATGGCAAATAAAATCAGTTTTAAGAGTTATTGTTGGGCTATAGGAACAACGAGTTATAGAACGGATAAATTCAATATGAGCATTGAATTGCAAATGAAATTATTGAAAGAATTCAGAGAACGTGCGGAAAATGCTGGGATTTTATGGACTGGTAATAATGAATTTCAGGCAGAATATTATGAATTCCTGAGAACAAAAGATTTTGTAAAAGGTGATGCTCCAAGACCGGACAAGGATGCACGAGAAAAAACTTCTGGGCTACGAGATATAGGTTTGCTGGACGACGAAAGAAATGTTACAGCGGCAGGTAGGGCATTGATTGAGATTGCTGAGAGGGAAGATTTTGCAGCTGATAACCTGCTTGAAATACCGAGAGATAGCTATTTGTATCTTAAACAATTGTTAAAAACTTCTAATGATGTAGATGGTAAAACGGTCAGACCTTTTGTTGTGTTTTTATATGTGGTAAGTAAGGTGGAATATCTTACATATGAGGAATTCACATATCTTTTACCATTATGTATCGACAAGGAAACTACGGATAAGGTTATTGATTGTGTATTAGCATCTCGAAATGGTAATATGAATTATGAAGATATCATATTGACTGTTTTAATGGGGATGGAAAATTACAAACGAGCTTTGGAGTTACTACAGGGTAACGAAATAACAGAAGAATTAATCTGTAATATTGGAATTAATCGAAAAAGTGCAAGATATGACAAGCCATATTATGTGCTGTATAAATTACTAAGAAACATCGTGTTCGAAAATGAAAACTTGGCATTGGAACTATATGAAGCGACTAAGAAATTAACGAATAGCAAAGTTGGAGGTGCTTGGCGTAAGTATTTCTTTAGCAGCAGTGCAAGAAGTGTGATTTTGAGAGAAGGATTGTCTGTTTTGAATAGAGTTCCAATCTTAAATGCAAGAACGGAGGAAATGTTTAACGAAGAATTCTTCAAACTAATGCACTTATTTAAGGCAAAGGCTACCTTGTCAGATTATTTTGATTTGAACAGAAGGTATTTTAAGATAACAGATATCGTTTTGTTTGAAGATGATAAGGTGAAACTTGATATCTTGCCAAAGTGTTATATAGAAAATATAGCAGATGATTTATTGGAAATCGCATTTGATAAAACGGAGTTGCTTTCAGAGGATGTAGAACTTGAAGATATACATCCTTGTCTGTTTATCGATACGGATAAGTTGTACCAGAAATTAGGCAGGGTTCTTGGTAAAAGTGTTACTGATAAAGAGTCGGCTCATAAAGTTATCAAAGATGAGAGATATGCTCGTTTCAATAAGCTTATTGATGATAAATTTGATAAAGAAACGCTTATTACATTATTTAATCATTTTGAAAGCAGAAACGATGATGAAATAAGGGCATTGGTTACAGATAATGCAGATATACCGACAATATTTGAATATGTTTTAGGTATTGCGTGGTATGTGATAAGCAATAGAGAAGGAGATGTACTTGATTATATGAATTTGTCTTTGGAAGCAGATTTATTACCAAAGACTCATGCTGGTGGTGGTGAAGCGGATATTGTTTGGAAGTATGAAAAAACAGAAGTGTATCCGCAGCATACATTGCTAATAGAGGCAACACTTGCAGATGGTTCAAATCAAAGAAGAATGGAGATGGAACCGGTATCAAGGCATTTAGGAGATTATTGTATTGCACATCCGTTAGAAGAAGTGTATTGTGTATTTATAACAACATATTTGAATGTTAATGTTATATCTGACTTTAGGGCGAGAAGGTATATGGAATATTATAACACTGCTGGAACGGATTATATAACCGGTATGAAGATATTGCCTATACAAACTTCAGAACTAAAAACATTGTTGAGGTTTGATGTTAGATATCCTCAGATTTACAAAATGTTAGATAAGGCACATAACAGTTCAGAAGCACCGAAGGAATGGTATGAGAATAACATTGTTAGAGAAACTGGAAACTATAACGGGCAGGAAATATAATGAAATATAAAACACATATGTAAAACGCTTGAATTAGATTGTGTAATCAAATTCTGCTAAAGATTTTAATGCAAAATGCTTGAATGATATGAAAAAAATAAATGTTCGTAAGAATATAAAATCACCATAAGGATACTATATAGTATTAGGAGGTGATATAATGTGAAAATAGGAGGCAAAGTTTATATGTCAGATATATTTGAAAATGAAGAATATGATTATAGTTTGGATGTGCCTAAAGAAAAAAGATTTCTTAATACCACATCCTACGACTATTCAGTAGAATATTTATTTAATTTGATTAAAAAAGGAAAAATTGTTTTAGAAGTTCCTTTTCAGAGAAAACATATATGGAAAAACGACAAAGCATCTATGCTTATTGAGTCGATAATTATGAATGTACCAATTCCGCCGTTGTATTTTGCGGAAGAAGATGATGGGAGCTGGCTAGTGTTAGACGGATTACAAAGATTGTATAGCATATTGAACTATTATGATAATGAGTTTGCATTAACAAAAGTTGAAGTGTTGGAGGAATTACAGAAAAGAAAATATAAAGATTTACCACCAAAAGCGAAGAGTTTATTAGATGATGGACTGCTACGCGTTAATATTATAAAAAAGGATTCTCATAGAGATATTAAATATGATATATTTATGCGCTTGAACAGAGGTGCGGTGACATTAAATTATCAAGAACTTAGAAATTGTTTGTATAGAGGAAAGTTAAATGATGCGGCTAAGGAATTATGTAGTGAAAATAGAGATTTTTTAGCTATGCTGAAACAGAAAAAACCTCATCAAAGGTATTTGGATGTTGAATTTATAATACGTTATTTTGCACTCTCAGACAATATCAAAAAAAAGAACGGCATTTATGAGGTAGATGGTTATAAAGGTAAGTTGGTTTCTTATTTGAATGAGTATATGGATAATAATAAGAATTGTTCTAGTGAAGAAAAAGAACAATACAAAAAAAGATTCAATGAAACAATTGAAAAAATAAAAATTGTATTTGGTGTAGATAAGGCATTTAGAGATATTTCAACTGAGAATGTAAAGGTATACAAAACCATTGCAGATTTTATTATGCCAAGTTTTGAAAGACTGTCATTTCAATATATAAATGAAAATAAAAGGGAACTGTATAACAAATTGTTTATGTTTTTGCAACGCGAAGATATTCAAAAAAGTTTGTTAGTGAAAACATCAGACAAAGATATGGTTAATTTGAGAGTTGGGGAATGGTTTAAGGAGATTAACGATGGAATATCACTTTGATGCAACAGAGGATTTCTTGGTGCGTCAGGGTGAAATACATATTTTGTTGAATACAGCGAATGAGAAGAATGATAAAAAAGATACATTTTTAAAATTGGCTGTTGTTTCGTTAGTGACAAAATTTCAAGTTTATGTTGAAAGTGTATTGAAAGAGTTTTTGTATTATATAACGAGTGGTAATATTAGATATAATAAACTTTCGATTTATATGAGACTTAATTCTATAAGAATTGGATTAAACGGTAATGCATTGTCAAAATTATCAAAGCATAATAAATTTGATATGGATACATCAGGAAAGATAAAGAATTATTTAGAAAGCATAAATTATATAATTGATGAGAATTTAGTGGTCGATGAAAAACTAAAAATTAATACATCATTCCCTCTAGGGAGAACTGGCAAGGGAGAGTTACTAGGATTGTTTAAACAAATAGACGGAGATGATAATATTTTTAGGAATAAAGATACAAATGAGGATATAATTGATATTGATCAGATAGATTCATTATTGCAGACGCGGCATTTAATAATTCATCAAGATAGATTCAATCAGACAGAAAATAAAATAAAAGAGTATGTAGATTATTTAAATGAGGTAGTATTGTTTTGTGATAATTATTTGAATAATAAATTATATGAATATGGGATTATATTAGAAACAAAGTCATTTATGAGTGATACTACGGACTCCAATCCTTATCCATAGCATCAGTCCATGAATGTAACTCACCACCAAGAGCTTGTGTAGCATATTTTAGCGATTCATCAATTGTAAGATTATCAATAAGCCTTTGAGAGTTAGGTATGGTGTGAAGATTCTTTTCTATTTCCGCACATGAGAGAAAGAGTAGCATATTGTCTGTAAAAGTAATATTAATTTTTGCATTGGTTGAAAAATATATTTTCATAATGATTGTTCTTTCATTGTTGAAGTTATGAGTAGTTTTAGGAATGTGTGAGCAGTCCTCCGCATAAAACACATATGCAACACTTGATACAGGAAATCCCTTGTTTCCGGGCTTTTCCCACTCGCAAAACGCTAACAAAGAGATAATCTTTTTCTCGAAAAATATTTTTATATTCAAAGAGATTTCAAATCGTTATATGCGATTACAAAATATTTATATGTGATTGCGAAACATCTTCATCCCGGAAATTTTAGTTTCCGGGATTTTTTTAAACAATTTCTAACCGTAAAAATCAAATATCTAATATTAATATATGCGGTCCTTTCCTTAGAAAAATTATTTTAAAAGTAAAAATCAGGTGGTTATTATATGTAATTACGGTCCGATTACAGAAAAATAGAAAATCATCCGTAAATTGCCAATGCATATTACGGTCTGATTGCAGTAAAATAAAAAATCGCCCGTAAATATTGAATTCAGGCTACGGTCTAATGGCAGAAAAATAGAAAGTGTCCGTAAATAACATATAAATATTACGGTCTATTTATGGAAAGCAAAATGAAGACCGTAAAGTCAAAAAAATTCAAGTGACTTGTAGACAAAACACCAAAAAATAAAATGAAAGGAAGATATATGATAAGTTTAAAAGAAATGTTATTACAGGAAGAAAGAAGGTTAGAGCATATTCTTCAAAAAACTAAAGAACAGTTAAAGGATGCTCCTCAGGGGAGTCTTAGGATATCTGACAGTAATAAATCTGTTCAATATTACCGATATATGCTTGGAGAAAAGAAATATATTCAAAAATCAAATGATAAATTGATTTATAAACTTGCTCAGAAATCATATGATGAAAAAATATTAAATCTGGCACAAAAAAGGTTAAAACAGATTAAAAGACTGACCAGAGATTATGATGATAATGAAATTGAAAATGTATTATTAAATGAACATATTGAAAAGCGAAAGCTGATTCATCCGGTCGAGCCTACATGGGAACAACAATTACAGGCATGGATGTCGAAGGAACATGAAAAAAAGGAATTTCAGGAAAATATTCCTGTAATTATGACAGAGAAGGGAGAGAGGGTACGATCAAAATCTGAAAAAATTCTTGCAGATTACTTTTACAGAAATGGAATCTTGTACAAATACGAGTGTCCACTATATCTGAAACATTTTGGTACTGTTCATCCTGATTTTACTTTTCTTTCAAAGAAAACAAAAAAGGAGATTTATTGGGAGCATGATGGCAGGATGGATGATCCAATATATGCTCAAAATGCAGTGAGAAAAATAAATGCTTATATTGGTAATGGTATTTATCCCGGAGAACGTCTGATACTCACTTTTGAGACTGAGAAAACTGTATTAGATACAAAGATAATAAAGGAATTTGTTAATAGGTATTTGTAAAGGTCATTATATGTAATTTAAAGTTACATAGTAAAATAAAATGTGTGGATTTATATAAAAAATTGAGTTACAATAATATAAATGTTTTATATTTTACACTAAGAAAGGAATTGTTGAAAACATTTGTGTAAAAACAGAAACTTTACGGAATGAAAAAAGATACATTTTGTATATGCAATAAATAAGGTGAATAGAGGATTGATAAATGGAGACAGTTACGAAACTGCAGGCATTAATAAAATAAAAGAAAAATTTGACGGTAATGGAATTGTTTTGATGATTATTTATGAAAATTCACAATTAAAAGAAATTAAAGATGTTTTTATTGGAGATGAGGTTAATATTAATGATAAAAACAGTATTGAATATATAATGAGTGTATATTTGGCAACTGCACATCATAAAAGAGCTATTGAGAGCATTATTGATAAAATTGATTTGGATATAGATGCTGATTTTAGGTTTGGAATATCTAAATATTGAAAATATAAAAGATGCTATGTTTAAAGAGAGTTTTTCAAATGGTAAGAGATTATGAAAAATTACATGGGAAGGACTTGCATTAGGGATTAAGGCTCTGAAAGGGAGTGCAGTATAGTTATAATGCGCCAGATGCATCCTTGTGTTATTGGACAACAATTTATGAAGTAAATGGAATTTCGCATTGAAGAATATGATATCTACATCAAATATCGCACTTCGTCATATATTGGATTTGATGTCTGGTCAAATGAGGGGGATGTAGATTTGTATTATCAGATTGAACAATTTTATAACGGAAAGTTAAGAGTGGATTTATATAAGTGAGGATGCAGAGCCGTATAATTACTTTGCGGAAAAATTTCGGCTATAGCGACAGAAATAGGAAATAAAACATATAAAAAATAAATTGAAAATAGGCTATACGTGTAGTATACTGTTAATGATTTATTACGAAATGTTTACGGATTTATAATACTATGAAAGGATTGGTATTGCCGATGAATGAAGCAGTAATTAGTACAATATATGCTGTTTTACTGGTTATCGTATTGGTGCTTTTAATTATAATTACGATTAAAGTGTTAAAGAAAGACGGAAACAAAGCAAAAAGCATTTCTGATAACGATGAAAAAACATCAGATAAAAAGGTTTATTCCGACCATAGAATAAAAAATGAATTATTTGAAGCATTGGATTATGATTCAGATGATGACTATGATGATACCGAGGATTATGAAGAAGATGAAAAGAATACAAGTGGCATGTCCGTGGATGATGAATCGTCAGAATTCATACTTGAGGAAGAAGATTTATCAGACAGCGCATTTACGGAAATTAAGCCTGATGAGGAACCTTTATCTGACAGTGTATTTGGAAACACTTCATCTTATGAAGAAGATTTATCAGACAGTGCATTTGCGGAAATTGAATCAGTAGAAGATGAATCTAAGGATTATGTATCTGAAGAAAATTCGCTTGCAGATGATATACCTGAAGAAAATATAATTGCAGAAGAAGCACCTTCTGACAATGAAGTAACGGAAGAAACCTCAGATGACAGCACATCTTCTGTAGACAGCGAATCCACCGACAGTGAATCTATAGACAGCATATCAACTGCTGACAGTGAAACAACAGAAAAAGACACGTCTGCGGATGATACAGATGCTGATAGTGCATTTTCCGACAGCACGTCACATATGGACAGTGCAGATATGGATAGTGCATTTACAGACAGTGCAGATACGGACAGTGCGTTTTCAGACAGCGCGTTTTCAGACAGCGCGTTTTCAGATAGTGCGTTCACAGACAGTGCGTTTGCACCACAAAATCCAAATCCTGATGACAGTGTGATAACAGTTAATCCTGTAAATCATGTAAATATTACCACTGTAAATTCAGTAAGTGAAGTTAATACTATAAATCCTGAAGCAGGAATTAATGATATGGCTGAGGTGGAGGATTTCCTGTTTGAAAATCCCGTTCCGGTAAAGAAGGGTAAAAAGAAGAAAAAAAATAAGTATGAAGAGCAGTTTGATATCTTATTTGGCAATGATGAAGATACAATTACCGGAGGAAAATACTTCTGGTATAATAATCAGGACATAGAAGAATGCAAGAGAAAAGAAGATATGTATTTTTACTGTCATTATTTCAACAGTCCTGAGGAGTGTATAAATGACCTTATCGTTGAAATGTATGATTGTGCCTTTGTAAGAACTGAGGAAATTCAGTTTATTGCATATGGTGTAAAGGTTAAAAACAGAACTCTTAAGGAAATTCTTAATGGGGATAATGAGCTTAAAGAAGAAGATATAGTGAAACAGCCTACGGAAGAAGATATTAAGCTCATATATGAAAAATGGTGCGGCTATGTAGATAAGTTCTTTAAAATCATTGTAATTAATGCAGGTAATGATATTAAAGAACAGATAAAAAATGCAATTTATGAATATGGTCATAATGATGTGGACATACTTTTACATAGCCCTGAGTAAAGGTTGTAGTAGTAATGGACATAATTAAACCCGAATTGAAAGATATTGAAATATTAAAAAAATATCTGAAACACAATAAATATCGCGGCTGTGAATTTTCAGCCGCGAATACTGTATTATGGTCTTCTTATTATAATACATGTTATACTATAGTGGAAGACATGCTTTTATTCTGTAGGGCAGAGGATGGAAAACCTGTCAGCTTTACGTTCCCGATAGGGGAAAAGAATCATAAAAGGGCATTTGACGCAGTTATTAAATATTTTGAGGATAATGATTTGCCATTTCTTATGCATTGTATCAGTGAAGATATGTATAAGCTGATAAATGAATGGTATCCTGACGAGTTTGAAATTGAATATAACAGAGATTATGCGGATTATATTTATACGGTTGACAAACTTGCAAATCTTAAGGGTAAGCATCTGCATGGAAAGAGAAATCATATTAACAGGTTTCTTGAAAATTATCCTGATTATGAATTTGTTATGATTGATAAGGATAATGAAGAAGAATGTATAAAGATTGCTTCGGATTGGAATAAAGAAAAAAATTCTGATAATGACGAGGAAGCACAGTATGAGGTAAATGCCCTGCGTTATGCGATAAGACACATGGATGAGCTGGGGCTTTTTGGTGCATTAATCAGGGTTGAAGGAAAGGCAGTTGCATTTACTCTGGCGGATGAAATTACCGAAGATACAGCAGATGTGCATTTTGAAAAGGCATATGCAGACATACAGGGAGCATATGCAATGATTAACAGAGAATTCGTAAGGAACTGTTTAGGTAAATATAAATATGTAAACAGGGAAGAAGATTTAGGAATTCCGGGATTAAGAAAAGCAAAACTTTCATATAAACCTGATATCTTATATGAGAAAGGTTTGCTTAAAAGAAAGTAATAAACAAAAATAACTTGAATTTTTGCGTTGACATATTTGCTTATTGTGATAAAATCAACAGTATGTAGAAAAGCAATGAAGGTGCAACAAGGATAAATTATTCCGCGGAGCGGAGCGTCAAATTCCGCAGAGCGGAGCGAGGGGGACACCCGCGACGCCATCGCACGAAGTGCGATTTTATTGCGGAGCGTCAAATTCCGCAGAGCGGAGTTCCCAAATACAGAGAGTCGGAATCATCGGCTGAAAGTTCCGGCAAGAAATTTATCTCATTTTCACACCGGAGCTGCCTGTCTGAATATATTAAAAGTAGGACAGGACGTAAGACGTGCGTTAAACGGTTTTAAGAGCCGGACAAAAGTTTTCAGTCTGGAATATGGGTGGTACCGCGGATTAGATTCGTCCCTTGCATATATGCAGGGGACTTTTTTGTTGCACCAGTGTCCAAAAGTCAATCCGTCGCCTGCACTTTTTTTGAAGCGCGGAGTAATCCGACTGGTGAATTTTGATGTTTTATGTAAAAAATAGTGTAAATATAAATCAGTACAGGAGGATATTTTAATGAGTATTGAAGCAAAACTTCAGGAAATCAAAAGCGGCATACTGAAGAAAATTGAAGAGGCGGACAATGTAAATGTCATAAATGACATCAAGGTTTCCGTGCTCGGAAAAAAGGGTGAGCTTACGCAGGTGCTGAAAAGCATGAAAGACCTTCCGCCTGAGGAGAGGCCTGTGGTAGGACAGATGGTAAATAGCGTGAGAGCAGCTTTAGAGGAAAAAATTGCTGAAAAGACAAAGCAGATAAGTAAGCTTATGCTGGCAGAAAAAATGAAGAGAGAGACGATAGACGTAACTCTGCCCGGTGTAAGAAAAATGACAGGCCACAGACATCCTAACCAGATTGCCCTTCAGGATTTGGAGAGAGTTTTCATCGGAATGGGTTATGAAGTAGTAGAGGGACCGGAAATAGAATATGACAGGTACAACTTTGAGCTGTTAAACATTCCTGCAAACCACCCTGCAAAGGACGAACAGGATACATTTTATATAACAAATGATATTCTCCTCAGAACACAGACATCATCAGTTCAGGCAAGAATTATGGAGAAGGGTCAGCTCCCTATAAAGGTTATATCACCGGGAAGAGTTTTCCGTTCCGATGAGGTAGACGCAACACATTCTCCTTCATTCCACCAGGTAGAAGGACTTGTGGTAGACAAGGGAATTACAATGGCAGATTTAAAGGGTACATTAGACCAGTTTGCAAAGACCTTCTTTGGAAATAATACAAAGACAAAATTCAGACCTCATCATTTCCCATTTACAGAGCCTTCGGCAGAGGTGGATATCTCATGCTTTAAGTGTGGCGGCAAGGGCTGCAGATTCTGCAAGGGCTCAGGCTGGATTGAAATCCTTGGCTGCGGAATGGTACATCCAAAGGTTTTAAGTGACTGCGGAATTGACCCGGAGGTTTATTCAGGCTTTGCCTTTGGTATAGGACTTGAAAGAGTTGCACTGCTTAAGTATGAGATTGATGACATGAGACTTCTGTATGAAAATGACATCAGATTTTTACAGCAGTTTTAATAAGGAGGATTTTTGATAATGAATACACCTATTTCATGGATTAAAGCATATGTTCCTGATTTAGACGTAAGCGCTCAGGAATTTACGGATAAAATAACCTTATCGGGCTCACATGTGGAAGGTTACGTAAAGCTCGATAAAAATCTTGAAAAGATAGTAGTAGGAAAAATACTTAAAATAGAAAAGCATCCTGATGCTGACAAATTAATTATCTGTCAGGTAGACGTAGGGGCAGAAACACCTATACAGATAGTGACGGGAGCTCCTAATGTAAAGGAAGGCGACCTTGTTCCAACAGTGCTTGACGGTGGAAAGGTTGCAGGAGGACATGACGGAGGTCCGCTTCCAGAAGACGGAATAAAGATAAAGAAGGGTAAACTCCGTGGAGTAGAGTCCTTCGGTATGATGTGTGCAATAGAGGAGCTTGGCTCATCACGTGACTTCTATCCTGAAGCTCCTGAAAATGGAATTTATGTATTTCCGGCAGAATCAGGCGTTAAGCCGGGCGATGATGCAGTAAAGGCACTCGGACTGGATGATGTGGTTGTAGAATATGAGATTACTTCAAACAGAGTTGACTGTTTCTCAATCATAGGAATGGCAAGAGAGGCAGCGGCTACATTTGATAAGCCTTTCTATCCGCCACAGGTAGAGGTAAAGGAAGAAAGCGAAGAGAAGACTTCCGATTACATTTCAGTAGAAGTGCAGGATTCCGAACTTTGTCCGAGATACTGCGCAAGAGTTGTAAAAAATATTAAACTCGGACCTTCACCTGAATGGATGAGAAAGAGACTTGCCTCACAGGGGATTCGTTCAATTAACAATTTGGTTGACATAACTAACTATGTAATGGAAGAATACGGTCAGCCTATGCATGCTTATGACCTTTCAACGGTTGCAGGAAACAAGATAGTTGTTAAGCGTGCCGCAGACGGAGATGTATTTACAACCCTTGACGGACAGGAAAGAAAACTGGACAGGGATGTCCTTATGATTTGTGACGGTGAAAAGGAAATCGGTATAGCAGGTATCATGGGTGGAGAAAACTCAATGGTAACTGACACAATCAGCACACTTCTTTTTGAGGCTGCATGCTTTGACGGTACAAACATAAGACTTTCTTCAAAGAGAATAGGTTTAAGAACTGATGCTTCTGCAAAGTTTGAAAAAGGACTTGACCCGAATCTTGCGCTTGAGGCAATTAACAGGGCATGCCAGCTTATAGAAGAAATGGGATGCGGAGAAGTTCTTAAAGGTGTGGTCGATGTTTATCCTAACCCTGTAATGCCAAAAGAGCTTCCGTTTGAGCCTGAAAAGATGAACAGTCTTCTTGGAACTGATATAGAGTCCGAAAAGATGCTTTATTATTTTAAAAACTTAGGTCTTGAATATAATAAGGAGAAAAATACACTTACAATTCCTACATTCAGACAGGACCTTAACTGTATGGCAGACCTCGCAGAGGAAGTTGCAAGATTTTACGGTTATGACAACATACCTACAACACTTCCTAAGAACACTTCAACTATTGGCGGAAAGCCATACGATAAGCAGATTGAAGATATAGTAATGGGAATCTGTGAAGAAAACGGATTTTCACAGGGAATGTGTTACTCATTTGAGAGCCCTAAGGTTTTTGACAAGCTTCTTATACCTGAAGCTTCAGAATACAGAAATGCAATAGAGATTAGTAATCCGCTTGGAGAGGATTTCAGTATAATGAGAACAATTTCCTTAAACGGACTTCTTACATCTCTTGCTACAAACTTTAACAGAAGAAATAAAAATGTAAGACTTTATGAGCTTGGAAATGTTTATATTCCAAAGGCTCTTCCTTTGACAGAGCTTCCTGATGAAAAAATGAAGCTTACACTTGGAATGTATGGTATGGACGCGACGCATACAAAAACGCCTCGCGTTGGCGTCGCGGCCGGCCCCCTCCCTTCAGTCGGCGGCATCAATAAGGGAGACTTCTTTACATTAAAGGGAGTTGTGGAAGAAATCTGTTACAAGCTTGGATTTGGTAAGGACTGCGTATATGAGCCTGTTCAGTCTCATCCTTTCTTACATCCGGGCAGACAGGCAGACATTAAAAAAGGAAATATTTCAGTAGGTGTTATAGGTCAGCTTCATCCTGAGGCAGCAGAAAACTATGACATAAAGTCAGAAGTATATGTTGCTGTATTAAACATGGATGCCTTAGTAATGCTTTCAGACTTTGACATAAAGTATCAGGGAATTGCAAAATATCCGGGAAGCACAAGAGACTTAAGTTTAGTATGTGACAAGAGCATTTTCGTAGGACAGATTGAAGCTGTAATTAAAAAGTGCGGAGGAAAGCTTCTCGAATCATACAGTCTCTTTGATGTATATGAAGGCGAGCAGATTGAAGCAGGAAAGAAGTCAGTTGCTTATACAATGACTTTCAGGGCTGCAGACAGAACACTTTCAGATGAGGAAGTAAATAAGGTTATAGATAAAATACTTAAGGAGCTTTCAAAGCTTGGAGTAGAAATCCGTGCGTAATATTTAATATAAATGGTGAGTAAAATGCAGTTAAAAGATTTTTATTATGATTTGCCGAAGGAGCTTATTGCGCAGGACCCTCTGCTTAAAAGGAGCGATTCAAGGCTCATGGTGATTAACCGTGAAACGGGCGAAATAAGCCACAGACATTTCAGCGATATAATTGAATATTTAAATCCGGGGGACTGTCTTGTAATAAATGACACCAAAGTAATTCCTGCAAGACTCCTCGGATTTAAGGAGGATACAGGAGCTGCCGTAGAAATACTTCTTTTAAAAAGGCGTTCCGACAAGGTGTGGGAAACACTTGTAAAACCGGGAAAGAAAGCCAGACCGGGTGCAAGGATAGTTTTCGGCGACGGTCTTTTAGTTGGAGAAGTAAAAGAAATAGTTGAAGAAGGCAACAGACTTGTAGAATTTACTTATGACGGTATATTTGAAGAAATTCTGGATAAACTGGGGAAAATGCCCCTTCCGCCATATATAACACATGAGCTTAAAGACAGAGACAGATACCAGACGGTATATGCCGAAAAATCAGGCTCTGCCGCGGCGCCTACTGCAGGACTTCATTTTACGGATGAGCTTTTAAAAAGTATAGAGGATAAGGGCATTAAGATTGCAAGAGTAACTCTTCATGTGGGACTCGGAACATTCAGACCGGTAAAGACGGAAAATATACTGGAGCATCATATGCACAGTGAATTCTACATAATAGATGAAGAAGCCGCAGATACTATAAATAACGCAAAAGAAGCGGGAGGAAGAATCATATCCGTAGGTACAACAAGTACAAGGACTCTTGAAACCGCAGCTGACGCAAATGGTATTATAAAGCCATGTAGCGGCTGGACGGATATATTTATATATCCGGGGTATAAATTTAAGGCAGTTGACAGCCTTATAACTAATTTTCACCTTCCTGAATCCACTCTGCTGATGCTGGTATCAGCATTTTATGAAAGAGAAAAGGTTTTAGAGGCATATAAAATTGCGGTAGAAAAAAAATACAGATTTTTTTCTTTTGGTGATGCAATGATTCTTATTTAGCGGTATAATATTGCCGGGGTCAATTCTTTTGGTCCCGGTATATTTATGTCATTTAAGTAAAGGCAGGTACAGGTATGAAGTCAGTCAGGGAAAGCGTAGAGCTTTTTAGATATAATATTGTAAATATTATAATATTTGAAATTTTCTATAAGCTTATGACTGCTGCTCTGCTTGCGCCTATTTTTTACTGGATGCTCAATACTTCTATAAAAATGTCAGGAGTTACTTATCTTACAAAATATACTGTAAACAGCTATCTGAAATCTCCTGTAACTTATATATTCCTTATATTATTTCTCATTATTGTCGCTGCATTTACCATGATAAATTTATCGGCAATGATTTATGCCATGGAGGCGTCATACAGAAAGGACAAAATAAATCCTTTGGAACTGCTTTTTAAAGGATTAAAAAACACCTTGCGAATACTGTATTATAAAAACACTCCGATGGTTTTATATATTCTTATTATTCTTCCGTTTACGGGTGCATCGGTTTTATCGGCTTCACTGATGAGCTTTTCAATACCGGATTATCTGAAGAGTTATTTCACAATTAACAGAGATTTGTTTACCGTTATTTTATTAGTGTATATTATACTTTGCTTTATTTCGCTTACTCTTATTTATACCTTAAATTTCTTTACATTGAGAAAGCAGACTTTTAAGGAAGCCGCGCGAAGCAGTATAAAATGTGTGATGAATAATTCTTTTAAGTATATTTTCGGAATATTAATATTTAACATACTGCTTACCGTGATACTTTATCTTTTGAGTGGAGTGTTTGCCGGAATTGCAACAGCAGTAATAAAAATGATTGTTCCATACAGGCAGGCATATTTCATAATTAATTCATTTATCGAAACTATTAACCTCGTTCTTTATGTGATATTTGCACTGGTGGCAACTCCCCTTGCCTATGCATATATCTGCAATTCTTATTACAAAAATGTCAGCGACACCTTTGAAGACATGGACTTGGAAGAAATAGAAGAATATGAGGAGTATAATCCTGCAAGAAGCAGACGAAGGGAAAGACTTGTGATTATTGTGGTTATACTTGTTGCACTTACGATTGATGCAACATATCTCATACTTGAAGAAAAAAATATTATTAACATTAATGCAGAATATCTGGAAAATGCTACGGTTACTGCACACAGAGGGGATTCTGTAAATGCACCTGAAAATACCCTTTCTGCATTTGAAAATGCCATTGAAAATCAGGCGGATGTAATTGAGCTTGACGTAAGACAGACAATGGACGGAGAAATAATTATAATGCATGACGAAAGTCTGAAAAGGACAGTGGGCATTGATAAAAAGGTGGGAGAGATAACGTATGATGAACTGCTCGAGTATGATGCGGGAAGCTGGTTTTCTGAAAACTTTGAAGGTGAAAAAGTTCCGACTCTCAGAGAGGCAGTGGAATTTATTGATGGCAGGGCAGGCTTAAATATTGAATTAAAACCTGCAGATACGGATATAAATCTTGAAGAACAGGTAGTTGAAATAGTTCAGGAATATGATTTGTATAAGGACTGCGTGGTAACATCTTCGGACTACAATGCAATAAGAAATGTAAAGCTTTTGGACGAGGATATAAAAACAGTTTATGTAATGTCCATAGCGGTAGGAGAATTTTATAATCTTCAGTATGCCGATGCCTTCAGCATAAAATATGATTACATTACTACGGCAGTAGTGAAGGAAGCTCATAAAAAGGGCAAGGAAATATATGCGTGGACCGTAAATTCTGACGATGCTATTAAGGACATGATGCTAAAGGGAGTAGACAGTATCATAACGGATAACCCTTATAATACAAAGAGGGTGATTTATAATTATAAAGACAGTTTTATGACTTCTCTGTTTTTTAAATATTTTAACGAAGGATGGTAAAAATATAGATATAATCAGGAGGAATTTCTTATGGAATATTTGATGGATTTACTGGAAAAGGGAAAAACTCAGTTCCATGTGGTGAATGAGATTAAGAAGAAATATGAGAAATCAGGATTTCAGCTTTTAAATATGGAAAAGGAATGGAAACTTAGTGAAAACGGAAAATATTTTGTAATGCCATATCCCTCTGTGTTATTTGCATTTACAACGGGAAAGTCTCCTGAATCAGTGCGTATTGCTGCGGCACACACAGATTTTCCGATGTTAAAGCTTAAGTCATGTCCAGAGATAATTAAGAAAAGTTACATGACCGTAAATGTTGAGCCTTATGGAGGTCTCATACTTTCTTCATGGTTTGACAGACCTTTGGGGCTGGCAGGAAAGATTGTTATGCGCGGAGAAACTCCGTTTAAGCCTGAGGTAAGAATTTATGATTCGATGAAGCCTCTGTTTATAATTCCGAATCTCGCTCCCCATTTAAAAAAGGATGATAAAAACGGCTCTATAGACGTACAAAAAGAAATTATACCGATAGGCGCAATGCAAAGAAAAGGAAAAGAAGACGGTGAAAACAAAAATCATGTATTAAAGTATATTGCAGAAGATATGGGAATATCTGAAAAGGATATTCTGGATTATGATTTATACCTGTATATACATGCAAAACCTGAAGTAATAGGATTAAAAAATGAATTTATAACAGGCGCAAGGATTGACAACATATCTTCCGTTGCCGCAATTACAGAGGCGATGACTGATACTTTTTGCAGTGAAGGTAATACAGATGTTTTGGGAAACATAAACATAGCCGCATTTTTTGACAATGAGGAAATAGGCAGCCGTTCAAAGCAGGGGGCAGATTCTGTTTTACTTAGGGAAATTCTGGACAGAATAATTAGCGGAGTAACCGAAGATAAGGAAAGAAAACTTAAACTTTATGCAAATACATTTGCCGCATCAATAGATGTGGCTCATGCACTCCACCCTAATTATATTGAAAAAAGCGATATAACAAATGAGGTCTTTTTGGGCGGAGGAGTTGTGCTTAAAACAAGTGCATCACAAAAATATGTAACTGACAGTGAGGCAGGAGCTGTCATTGCAGCACTCTGCTCAGATAACGATATAAAATATCAGCGTCAGGTAAACCGTTCTGGAATGGCGGGAGGACAGACATTGGGACCGCTTATGTCTTCTTATGTCGTGTCAAAGGCTGCCGACCTGGGAATGCCTATGCTTGCCATGCATTCAGCCTGTGAGATGGTGCATAAGGATGATTATACTGAGCTGGTAAAGCTGGTGAAGGCTTTGTTTTTAAACTGAAACATATATGAGTAATTATAAATATGTACTAAAATTTATATTGAAAACATTGTGTGAACTTTAAAAATATGTCTTCACAAACATTCTGTGTAATGCTACAATAAGTGGTAATAAAAACCACATTAACTCGTATTAATATAACGGAGGAAGGATATGAATTTTAAAATAATTGGGGACAGTTGCTGTGATTTTACACAGGAAGATTTGAAAAAAGAATATGTTGCATGCATACCGCTTACAATCGTTGCTGATGATAAAGAGATTTCAGATGATGACAATGTGACACAAAGCGGAATATTTGAATATATAGAAGCCTGCAGGGAGGGCGTAAAATCGGCCTGCCCGTCACCACAGACATATATGGATTCATATGAGGCTGATAAGGATATTTATGTAATCACTATATCTTCAAAACTTAGCGGCTCTTATGTAAGTGCAGACATAGCAAAAGATTTATTTTTAGAAGACCATCCGGGTGCACGAATTCATGTATTTGATTCAAAGACTGCATCGGCAGGTCAATACATTATTTTTAAGAAAATTGAAGAACTTGCCCTGTCGGGTTATGGCTTTTCAGATATAGTAAACATGGTAACGGAATATATAAATTCTCTCAATACAATTTTTGTACTCGAGGACCTGACAAACATGATTAAAAACGGAAGAATCAAGAAACTAAAGGGTGCCGCAGCAAATATGCTGAACATTAAGCCTGTACTGTGCGGAAAAGACGGCGAAATAGCAATGATAGACCAGGGACGCGGTATGAATAAGGCGCTTAATAAAATGCTTCATCATATAGATAAAACAGAATCGGACAGAAAGTTTGCTGTTATTTCCTATTGCGACTGCCCTGCCAGAGCTAAAAACGTGAAAAAGGTACTTGTTGAAACCATGCAGTTTGAGAAGGTTAAAATTATTCAGACTAAGGGCATCAGTACCGTGTATGCTAACAGAGGCGGGGTAATAGTGGCGTTTTAGCGGGGACACGTCATATGTATGTATCAAAAGCTTGTTGCATATTGTAATATCTATTACCAAATGAACTAATTCCAATTGCCGGACAGTATGGTGGAAAATTACCTTTGATGTCCGGCAAAGTAAGCAAAAAACTATTCATTATATTTAGATATCAGGTTGCTCACATACGGGCGCTTTCCTGAAAGAACATCATCATAAAATGATTGTTTCCAGTCTATATATGCCACACTTTCTTCGAGCTCTTTAATATTTTCTCTTAAAGCTTCCTGCTTCTTTGCAAGCAGGATTTTTCTTTCCAGAATGGTGGATTCGCCTTGCAGGCATAAATCCAGATAGTCTTTCATTTCTTTAATACTCATGCCGCATTTTTTCAGGCATACAAGGTCTTTAATCCATTTCACGTCGTGTTCGTCGAAGATACGACGGTTATTTTCATCCCGTTTCACATTTGGCACAAGTCCTTCATTGCAGTAATATTTTAAAGTCTGATATGTCATATCCGTTTCCTTGCAGACCTGCATCATTGTATACATTTGAAAATGCCTCCCTTTTCTTAAAAGTTAATAAAAAATATGAAAATTTTGTTTCTTTGTAAAAAAACTCTTGACCGATAGCTGCTATCGGTTACTATAATCGATAGTATCAACCGATTGTCTCAATCGATTATATCACTGATTCAAATATAGTGCAAGATTAAGAAAGGGGAAATTTAATTATGAACAAATTTACTTATTCGTATCCGACAAAGGTTTATTTTGGTGAAGGGGCTGCAAAAGATGCTTTAACAAATGAGCTCCCTAAATTTGGAAAGGTTGTTATGCTTGCCTATGGCGGCGGCTCAATCAAAAAAAACGGAATTTATGATGAGATTACAAAAATGCTCGCTGATGCAGGAAAGGAAGTAATTGACTTTTCAGGTATTATGCCAAACCCTACCTATGCAAAGGTACAGGAGGGGGCAAAGCTTGCAAAGGATAAGCATGTAGACTTTATTCTCGCTGTTGGCGGCGGCAGTGTAATAGACTGCTGTAAAGTAGTTTCAGCACAGGCAGTAACAGACGAAGACATCTGGAGTATGGAATATGAAGGCGGAAAATTTCCGGCAACAGGTATTCCGATGGGTGCCGTGGTTACTGCCTCTGGTACCGGGGCTGAAATGAATTCAGGTGCTGTTATAACATATGAAGAAAAAATATGGAAGGGTCCGATTGTGGGAATAGGTGCTTCATTTGCAGTTCTGGACCCGGAATATACCAAAACCGTACCGCCTATGCAGGTGATTTCAGGAGCATTTGATACATTGAGCCATGCAATGGAGACTTACTTTGGAAATTCTGATAAGGACAATGTTTCTGATGATGTTGCACTTGCAATAATGAAGAACACCGTTACAAATATGCGCCGTCTTTTAACTGACATAAATGACATGCAGGCAAGAAGCAATCTCATGTGGGATTCTGCCATGGCTGAAAACGGAATATTAAAGGTTGGACGTCTTACTGATTTTCAGGCACATCAGATAGAACATCAGCTTGGAGCTTACACAGACTGCAACCACGGACAGGGACTTGCTGTTATTCACCCTGCATATTACAGACATATCTTAAAGGATGCAGAAGAAAAATTTACAAGATTTGCAAAGATAGTATTTGAAAAAGACACAGCCGAAGAAGGACTTGAGGCGCTCGCAGCATTTATTAAAGAATGCGGTCTTCCTCTCAAGATGGGCGAGCTTAAGTCAAAGGTTGAAATCACAAAAGATGTACTTCGTCAGGTTGCGGACACCTGTAACATTATCAAATGCGGACCGCGTGAATTATCAAGAGATGAAATATATGAAATTCTTTGCGAATGTCTGTAAGGAGGTACCGAATGAAAAAATCAAATTAAAAAATGAAAATTATATACTTTACGAAGCGTCCTGCAGTGTATTCCGCAGGGCGCTTATTATTTTCATGATTTCGCCGACCAACGGGAGGGGGACAGCCGCGACGCCATCGCAAAGCGACTTTTATGCGTCGCGTCCATTGTGATTCCGCCGACCAACGGGAGGGGGACAGCCGCGACGCCATCGCAAAGCGATTTTTATGCGTCGCGTCCATTTGTGAATAAGAAACGTACAGGATAATAAACAATAATTTATATATAGTTTATATACGGTTTAGATTTATATTGTATAATAAACCAGAATTTTGATTTGAAAAATGTGAAAGGAGAAATTATATGCTGAAATTATTTAAAAATCTGACTAAAAAAGACTGGATTCTGGTGGCTTTCAGTGTTGGATTTATAGTAATTCAGGTGTGGCTGGACCTTACCATGCCGGATTATATGTCTGAAATTACGCTTTTGGTGCAGACGGAAGGCAGTACAATGTCTGAAATTCTTAATGCAGGAGCAAAAATGCTTGGCTGTGCCTTGGGAAGTTTAGCCTCTTCAATAATAGTAGCTACTTTTGCAGCAAGAATTGCCTCTAATTTTGCGGCAAACATACGTGAAAAGTTGTTTGATAAGGTGCAGTCCTTTTCAATGGGTGAAATCGGAAAGTTTTCTACAGCCAGCCTGATTACACGTTCCACAAATGACGTTACACAGGTACAGATGGTTGTTGTTATGGGTCTTCAGGTAATTATAAAAGCTCCTATTATGGCAGTATGGGCTATCATGAAGATAGCAGATAAAAGCTGGCAGTGGACACTTTCTACAGCCATAGCTGTAGTAGTGCTTATTCTGGTTATGGGTATATGCATTGCTATAGCGCTTCCGAAATTCAGAAAGCTTCAGGAACTGACAGATGACTTAAACCGTGTAACAAGAGAAAATCTGACGGGACTGCGCGTTGTAAGAGCATACAATGCGGAGAAGTATCAGGAGAATAAATTTGAAGAGACCAATGAAAATCTTACACACACAAACCTCTTTACCTCCCGTACAATGGCATTTATGATGCCGGTGATACAGCTTGTAAGCAGTGGCCTTTCACTCGCAATATACTGGCTCGGAGCCGTACTTATTGATAAGGCAGAGCTTACGGATAAGCTGAATCTTTTTTCTGATATGGTCGTATTTTCATCATATGCCATGCAGGTTGTAATGTCATTTATGATGCTTGTTGTAATACTTGTAATTCTTCCACGTGCTTCAGTAGCAGCAAGGCGTATCAACGATGTACTTGATACAAGGCTTTCCATTGAAGACGGAAGCATAAAAGAGCCGGTAACGGATATTAAAGGTGAGGTGGAGTTTAAAAATGTAAACTTCAAGTACCCTGATGCAGATGAATATGTACTTAAAAATATAAGCTTTAAGGCGCATAAAGGCGAGACAGTAGCATTCATAGGCTCCACGGGAAGCGGAAAAAGTACGGTTATAAATCTCGTACCGAGATTTTTTGATGCTACTGAAGGAGAAGTTCTGGTAGACGGAATAAATGTAAAAGAATATACCCAGCATGCTCTTCATAATAAGATAGGTTATGTGTCACAGAAAGCCGTGCTGTTTTCGGGAACAGTAAAGTCCAATGTTGCATATGGAGATAACGGCAGGGAAGAGTTTTTGCAAAGTGACATTGTTGATTCCGTAAATACTGCTCAGGCAGGGGATTTTGTGGAAAAAATGAGTGACGGATACGATGGATATATTGCTCAGGGAGGAGCCAACCTTTCAGGCGGTCAGAAGCAGAGGCTTTCCATTGCCCGCGCAATTTGCAGAAAACCTGAAATATTTATATTTGATGATTCGTTTTCTGCCTTGGACTATAAGACTGACAAAAAGCTGAGAGAGGCTTTGAAAAAAGATTGTGCCGATGCTACAAAACTTATTGTTGCACAGCGTATAGGTACTATTCGTGATGCTGACAGAATTATTGTGCTTGATGAAGGACAGATTGCAGGTATCGGAACTCATGACGAGCTTATGCAGAATTGTGAGGTCTACAGACAAATTGCATATTCACAGTTATCAAAGGAGGAGCTTGCATGATGGAAAAAGAAGAATATGAAGTAGGACAAAATACAAATAAAAGGCATACGGGACCTATGAGAGGGCCGGGAATGGCCGTAAGAGGAGATAAATCTAAAAATTTTACTGCAACTTGGAAAAAGCTTATAAATTATTGCAGAAGCTACTGGGCAGTTATCATTATTGCAATTATTTGCGCAATTTTAGGTACAATATTTCATCTTATAGGACCTGATAAAATTTCAGAAATGACGGACCTTATAACGGAAGGAATTATGACGGGAATTGACCTTGACGGAGTGGCAGAGATAGGTATAACTCTTGTTGTTTTGTATGTAGTGGGAGCAATACTTTCGGTTACACAAAATATGATTATGGCTACAGTAACTCAGAAAGTGTCAAAGAGTCTGAGAAGTGACATCTCAAGGAAGATAAATAAACTTCCTATGTGGTATTATAACAGGACATCTACAGGAGATGTGCTTTCAAGAGTTACAAACGATGTGGACACAATAGGACAGTCGCTTAACCAGAGTATAGGAACACTGGTATCTGCTGTAGCGCTTCTTCTGGGCTCACTTGTTATGATGTTAAAGACAAATATTATAATGACAATAACCGCAGTTCTTGCAACATTGCTCGGTTTTGTTCTTATGCTTCTTATTATGGGCCATTCACAGAAATATTTTACCCGTCAGCAGAAACATCTCGGAGAGGTAAACGGACATATAGAAGAAATATATGCAGGACACGTAGTGGTAAAGGCATATAACGGAGAAGAAGCGGCAAGAAAAACCTTTGCGGAAATGAATGATAAGCTTCGGGACAGTGGATTTAAAGCACAGTGCCTTTCGGGTATGATGATGCCTATAATGCAGTTCATAGGAAATTTCGGATATGTGGCAGTATGTGTGGTTGGTGCTCTTTTAACAATGAATGATAAGATATCTTTTGGAGTAATTGTTGCATTTATGATGTATGTGCGCTATTTTACACAGCCATTGTCACAGATAGCTCAGGCAACACAGTCACTTCAGTCGGCTGCTGCTGCGGGTGAAAGAGTCTTTGAATTCCTTGATGCAGAGGAAATGGAGAATGAAGAAGGTAAGACTAAAGAGCTTAAAAATGTTAAAGGTTATGTGGAATTTGACCATGTCCGTTTTGGATATGAGGACTCAGACAGGATAATAATAAATGATTTTTCGGCGGAGGCAAAGCCGGGACAAAAGATTGCGATAGTAGGACCTACGGGAGCAGGAAAAACCACAATGGTAAATCTTCTTATGCGTTTCCATGAAATTCAGGGCGGAGAAATAAGGATAGACGGAATACCTACGAAAGACCTTAAAAGAGAAGATGTACATTCACAGTTTTGCATGGTGCTTCAAGATACTTGGCTTTTTGAAGGAACTGTACGTGAAAATCTGATTTACTGTACCGAGAATGTAAGTGATGAAAAGATGAAGGAAGCATGCAGGGCAGTGGGACTTGACCACTTCATACGGACACTTCCTCACGGATATGACACCGTACTGAATGATCAGGTTAATCTTTCACAGGGACAGAAACAACAGCTTACAATAGCGAGAGCAATGATTGCCGATAAGCCGATGCTTATACTTGACGAAGCTACAAGTTCCGTAGATACAAGAACAGAGCTTCAAATTCAGAAGGCAATGGATGAGCTCATGGAAAACCGTACCTCGTTTGTAATAGCCCACAGATTGTCCACAATAAAAAATGCTGATTTAATTCTCGTAATGAAGGACGGAGACATTATAGAAAGAGGAACTCATGATGAGCTGATTGAAAAAGGCGGATTCTATGCAGATTTATATAACAGTCAGTTTGAACAGGCGTCATAACAGAAGATTAAGGAAGAATATCGTGAAAGGGTGGATTATGAATGAACACTAAATATATTACCATTGAGCGTGAATACGGCAGCGGAGGTACAGAAATAGCAAGAGAGCTTTCCAAGCAGTGCCGGGTCCCGTGTTATGGATATGAAATTCTTGAAAACGTATCTAAAAGGCTTGATATTCCGGTGTCAAATCTGGAACGATATGAGGAAACTGTATCAAGCAGCTTTCTTTATTCTCTATATATGCTGAGTCAGGTACAGGAAGGAAAAACCGACATGGTGACAAAGGAAGGCCATATTTATATTGCGGAACAGGAGGAAATCAGAAAACTGGCGGCTTCGGGACCTGCAATATTTCTTGGACACTGTGCTCAGGAGGCATTAAAGGGAAGAAAGGGTGTGGTAAAAGTATACATCCGTTCAAATCCTGAAGATAAAAAGAAACGCATTATGGAAAAATATAAAATAAGTGAAAGCGGTGTTGCGGAGGCGATGAAGCGTTTTGATAAAAAAAGAGCAAATTACTACTATGCCAATACAGGCATAAGGTGGGATGACCTGAAATATTATGACATAGTTTTAGACAGCGGAGTCCTCGGTACGGAGGGCTGCGTAAATGTACTTAAGGGGCTTTATTTATAAATTAATTTAAAAGGCTGATAATCAGAATCTCAACAGCAGATTTATCAGGGACTGCACCACTCTTTATGGAGTAGTCGGTTTCCTGGCATAAATCTGCTTTTTTTAAAAGCTCTTTATACGAATAGTTACGACATTGATTTACGTATTTTTTTACGGTAAAAGGAGGGATTTTAACAACTGACGCAATCTCAGAATAAGAGCTGTTTTTATCAAGCATAAGCTTTACCTGAGACAGTATGTTGTAGTGCCTGCTTATTAAATAAAGTATTTTCATGGCAGCCTCGTTTAATATTATCAAATCATTATACAGACTGATGGCTTTATTTTTATCATGCTGTGATATTGCATCCGTCATATCAAAAACTTTGTTTTCGATATGGTCTTCACACAGGGCCGAAACATCGTCTGATGTCACATGACCTTTTTCCATGCAGTAGCATTTAACCTTTTCGGCATTGTTATAAAGAGCATTCATGTCTTGCTCTGAACATTCCAGAAGTCTGTATACGGCACTGTCATCAATATTTAAGTTTTCTTCCTTAAATAGTCTCTTGACCCAGACAAGCAGGGTTTTTTCGTCGGGAGTATCAAATGAGAGTGCCTGACCGCTTTTTGCTACAGCTTTGTAAAGACGGTTTCTTTTATCAACTTCGCTTTCAAAAAAAATCAGGCATGAAGTTTCGGGAATGTCTGAAACCAGGTCTGCAAGAGCGTCTCCTCCTGATTTAAAAAATCCGCTGTCTTCAATAAGAATGACGCGTCTTTCTGCAAAAAAAGGAAGAGTAGTGACGATTTCCGCAATTTCATCAGTGTTTAAATTATCTCCCTTAAATACGGTAAAATTCATAGTGTCATTTTTATCAATTAAAGCATCTATAAGTTTGTCCCTGTACTGTTTTGAAATATAGGGCTCAGTTCCGTAAATAAGGTAGACAGAAGAAAAAGTACCGTCTGAAATCTGCCTATTTATTATATTCATGGAATTGTCTTCATTCTTTTTCATATTATTTCTCCGACTGTTATTTTTATGGTCCCTGAATTCTCTTTAATTTGGCAAGTAGTTCATCATCCGTCATTTCAAATACATTGTCTATAACCCATATGTGCATATCTTTAGAGCGCTGTCTGAAAAAGTTAGCTCCGGTAGTAGTGTCACATGAGCATGACATTACGAGAGCCTTTTTTGCATATTTTCCGCCGAAACGGCTGGTTACGGTCTGGAGCTCATGAAGAGCATTGCTTCCGGCACGGCCGCTTTTACATGATATAAAAGTAGGTATCACATCACGCATGAGTATAACGTCAATTTCATTTACGGTATCATAGCCGGGATTTTCATAGTCATGCACCACGCCATCCCAGTCAATGGAGGCGCCGATTACTGCATTATGAAACATGGAAGGATGTCTTGTGGCAACTTCATATACGTGAAGCTCTAAAATGTTTCCGGTTTTTGTTATGATTTTTTTAATCATATTGTTTTTGAAGCTGAAGGATATAGTTTTAGGTGTCATGCTGTAATCATACAGAAGTTCCTTTTTATTTAATTCACGGAAAATTACAGCCGAATCGCCAAGCTGGGAAAGTGGAAGCACAAATCTTTCCGTTTCATCGGAAGGATTGTTTTTAATTACTTCTTCAATAACTGAACAATATCTGTTCCATTTGGTTTTTAATTTGCTGCATATTGACCAGAGTGTCCTTATATCATTTCTGAAATCCGGTGTGAAATGCCATTCTCCCGAATATACAGTGCCGTCGGCAAGTATGCCCTCACGTGTTGTGAGACGTCCTCCGTGAAGGGTTATTATTTCACTGACGGTTGCTTTTGCATTTTTGTAATCACGTGTTGCCTTTCCGTTACGCGTGATTATTTCCATATTTGTGTAAGGGTCGATTCTTATGGTGTTTATGTTTCTCATTGCACTGACGCAGCCGAGAGCCATAAGAATGAGTTCTCCGCCGCCCGAAAGTTCAAATTCACAATCTGGATACTTGTCGCACAGGCTGTTAAGGAGATTTATTATTTCGTCTATATCGTCTCTGGAAACCTCAATAAATTCAAGCTCTGTATCTGGAGAAACGCGTTTTGCAAAAGCAGTAAGGCTTCTTATTTTTTTGGTAATCATGTTGTGCTTATGTCCGATATAAATGATGTGTTCGGGCCGGTAGCTAAGCATTGCCATTACATTTTCGAGTGCTTCCTCTGAAAAAAATTCTATAATCGTTCTTCCCATAACGTAACCCCTTAAAATTATTCTCATTATACACAGTATACAACGAAAAAGATATAAATGCACTTAAATTTTACTACACATTAACAAAACAAACTGATATAATGATTCTTATAGAAAATGCATATATAATTTGGAGGGGAAATGAACAGCAAAAGAAAACCGATATTATCGTTTATATTGTCGCTTCTAATATGCACTGCATTTATGTTTTCAATGATGGGGGCAAATCTTGCAGTTGAAAGAAATTCCGGTGAAGCAGGAGGAACTACTGAAAAAGAAGATACTGTAACGGAAAATACAGGTAATACGGAGCCGCCTGATACTCAGGCAACTACAGAGGAGCCGGCTCCCCCTGTTGCAAACGGAAAGTCAACCGTAATGGTCTATATGGTAGGCTCGGATTTGGAATCTTATTACGGAATGGCAACCATGGACATAGAAGAAATGATAGATGCAGAATGCGGCGGGGATGTAAATATTGTAATTCAGGCAGGAGGCACATCAGACTGGAGTACTTATGAATTTAATGACGGGGAAGTTCAGAGGTGCCATATAGAAGATTCGGAAATAATAATTGATGAAGAAATGGGAAGACAGAGTATGCTTACAACCGAAGCTCTTTCCGACTTCATAAGCTGGAGTGCGGAGGAATTCCCGGCAGAAAGATATTTCCTTGTACTCTGGGACCACGGTGGAAATATTCCAAACAGCTATGGTGTGGACGAGATTTTCCCGAATGATACGCTTTATATATCTCAGATGGGACAAGCTATTAATGATGCGGGAGTGCATTTTGACTTAATAGCTATGGATGCGTGCCTTATGGGAACAATGGAAATGGCAATGGGCGTTGCTCCTTATGCGGATTATCTGGTGGCTTCTGAGTATTCGGAGCCGGGTTACGGACATTATTATACGGACTGGCTCATGGAGCTGGACCAAAATCCTGATGTTTCAACTGAAGAAATAGGAACTATTATGGTTGAATCTTACTGTGATTTTTATGAGTCTACGGACGAGCCGGTTTGTCTTTCTCTGATAGATTTATCGCAGACGGATGAAATTTATGCAGCACTTAAAACTTATCTTTCAAGTGCTTCTTATGAATTGAAAAATAATAATAATTTTAAAGAATATGCCCTTGCACGTTCTACCTGCGGAAGCTTTTATTATATAGATACCATAGATATTCTGTCGCTTGCTGAAAGGTATCCTTTGGAGGGAAGCGAGGAACTCATATCAGCAATAGAAAATGCAGTTGTGTATGAAGAGGGTACGTTTGCTTATGCCCACGGTCTTGCGATGTACAGTCCTAATGACTATGCGGAATATTATGAATATGCAAGAGCTGAGCTTATGGCTTTAGGTTTTGAACAGGAAGTTCTGGAGTTTTATGATGCATACTTAAGCGTACTCGTAAGCTATGGAAATTATCTAGGGGTTAATACCGATGTATATAATGCGTGTGCAGATACGGAATGGTTTAAAAACCAGTCGGCGGTTGTGGATTCTTATGACGATACCTTTGGTGATTACAGCAGCATGATTACTTATGCCGATTTGGAATTTACCACAGTTGACGGTGTCCAGGTTGTAGAACTCAGCGATGAGGATTATGAGTCCATATATGCAGTGGGACAGAATGTGACTTTTGCATCAAATGACGGAACGGGTTATATATCTTTGGGATATGACTATACGGCGGATTTTGATTCATATGGAAACGTGGTGGCTGAATTTCCTGAAAGCTGGATATCCATAGACGGACAGCCGGTTTATTTTATGCCGCTTCAGTATTATTCAGATGAATATGAATGGTATACTGACGGCGTTATATTATGTGCCTTGAACGGAGATTACAGCAATCTGATATATATGTATGTTTATTGGGATAATTATCACGAGGACGGATGTATTGCAGGATATATGATTGCAAATCCTGAGGACCTGACGCTTGAGGATGAGACTCTTCACAGATTTTATGAGGGAGACAGCATTGAATTTGTATATCCGGTTTATTCAACGGATGATGTAGATACAGTTCCGGAAAGCATGGTTACACTCGGAAATGCGCATACTTACAGCAGGAATATGCAGATTGAGTATGGAAGCGTACTTAATTTTAAAAATATTGTAGGTGCAGATTATACAGCCATGGCAAAGATTGCCGTTCTTGATATATACGGAAGTCTTTATACGTCTGATTGGATAAATGAATAGAAAAAGATAATAAATATCTTTAAATAAATATGCAAGAAAATAAGTAAGATAGTAAGCAAGATGAGGTGATTGAGTGGGTAATTACGAACCACCATATACAATTACAGACAGAATGCTGGAGCTTGTTTCTGATATTTCAGAGAAAGTCGGAAAAATAAGCAGTCGTAAAGAATTAGAATCAAAACCATATTTGAGAAGAAATAATAGAATACGTTCTATCCATTCTTCGCTAAAAATTGAAGCCAATTCTTTATCATTATCTGAGGTTAGAGATGTTATTAACGGGCATATTGTTTTAGGTGACAAAAAAGATATACAAGAAGTAAAAAATGCCTATGCTGCATATGAAAAAATAGAAGAAATTGTTCCTTCAAGTGTTGACGATTTAAAGAAAATTCATGGAATATTAACTAATATGACAGTCGATGAATCGGGCGAGTTTAGAAAAGGTAATGAAGGAGTGTTTTCAGGAGATAAATGTATATTTGTCGCACCTCCGCCTGAATTGGTTAATGGACTTATGACTGATTTGTTATCGTGGCTTAAAGATAATGAAAATAAAATACACCCATTGATTTTATCCTCGGTTTTCCATTATGAATTTGTATTTATTCATCCGTTTTCAGATGGAAATGGCAGAATGGCAAGGTTATGGCATACTGTAATTTTATACAGGTGGCGAAGGGTATTTGAATATATTCCTTTGGAGAGTCAGATAGAAAGATTTCAGAATGACTACTATGATGCAATAGCAAAATGTCATGTAAATGGTAATTCTAATTTATTTATTGAATTTATGCTTGAGATGATAGATGAGATTTTGGATGAGGTTATTATTCAGGTAAATAAAGCAAATGCAGGTACATCAGAATATGTGAAAAAGCTTCTTGAATGTATGGAATATGATGTACCATATACATCAAATGCAATTATGGAGATGTTGGGATTAAAATCCAAGGAAAATTTAAGGAAAAATTATTTAAATCCTGCAATAAAATCAGGGTTAATCAGGATGACATTGCCGGATAAGCCAAACAGTAAAAATCAAAAATATATTAAAGACTAGAAGCAGATTTTGACATAACATTATATTTACGGAAAATGATAATATTTAACAGGAGAATAAAAAATGAACAAGGCGGATAAAGTTAAGAAGTTAAAAGAGGAAAATGACGCGGTAATTCTTGCACATTACTATGTGGATGGCGAAGTACAGGCTCTTGCAGATTATGTGGGAGATTCATATTACCTGAGCAAGCTTGCAACAGGTGTAAAGCAGAAAAACATTATATTCTGCGGAGTTTCATTTATGGGTGAAAGCGCCAAGGTATTAAATCCTGATAAAAATGTAATAATGCTTGATGAAACGGCAGACTGTCCTATGGCACATATGGTGGATTTGGATAAAATTGATGAGGTAAGAGAAAAATATAAAGATGTGGCAGTTGTGTGTTATGTAAACTCAACTGCGGAGATTAAGGCAAAGTCTGATGTCTGCGTCACATCCTCAAATGCAGTAAAGGTAGTTAGTGCACTTCCTAATAAACATATCTTTTTTATACCGGATAATAATCTGGCAAGATATGTGGCAGAAAAGCTTCCGCAAAAGGAATTCATTTTTAATGACGGATACTGCCATGTACATACGGAAATCCGTATGGAGGATGTAGAAAATGCAAAAAGGCTTCATCCAGATGCTGTTGTAATGGCACATCCTGAATGTAAAGAAGATGTGCTTAAGCTTGCTGATGTCATAGGAAGTACTTCAGAAATAATTGATGCCGCAGAAAAAAGTGATAAAAAGGAATTTATTATCTGCACGGAAACAGGTGTATTTTATGAGCTTGAGCAAAAAAATCCTGATAAAAAATTTTATGTTGTAAGAGAGAGACAGTGCTGTCCTGATATGAAAAAGAATACCGTGGATAAGCTGATAAAAGCACTTGAAACCTTAGAGCCGAAGCTCAGTATGGATGAAGAACTTATGAAAGCTGCAAATCTTCCTCTGGTAAGAATGCTTGAGCTTGCCAAGTAAATATAAATAAGGCGTAATTATGGATAATCTAAAATTCATAGAAAAACTTAAAAATAGTGGACTAAATGAAGGGCAGGCTTTTCCTTTAAGGGAAGAGCTTGCGATTTTTATACGTGCAGTTACAGAAGAAAATGATGAGGAGTCTTTCAGACTTCTGTTAAGTGAGGCACGGAAAGTAACGGATACTTATTATGGAAAAGACATATATTTAAGAGGCCTGATTGAATTTACAAATTATTGCCGTAATGACTGTTATTACTGCGGAATAAGAAGAAGTAATAAAAATGCGGATAGATACAGGCTTACTGAAGATGAAATCATGTCCTGCTGTGATACAGGGTATATTCTGGGTTATCGCACCTTTGTGCTTCAAGGCGGTGAGGACCTTTATTATACACCTGAAAAAATTGCGGAAATTGTCAGAAAAATAAAGAAAAAGTATCCTGATTGTGCGGTTACACTTTCAATAGGAGAGAAAAATCGTGAAGATTATCTTCTGTGGTATGAGGCAGGGGCGGATAGATACCTTTTAAGGCATGAGACTGCCGATAATATTCATTATCAGGCGCTTCATCCTGAAGAAATGAATTTGGATAACAGAAAGAAATGCCTTTTTACCCTTAAAGAAATAGGTTATCAGGTAGGGAGCGGGTTTATGGTAGGCTCTCCGTATCAGACATTTTATAATCTTGCAGACGATTTAATATTTTTAAATGAGCTTAAACCCCACATGATAGGCATAGGTCCTTTTGTACCGCATAAAGATACCCCATTTAAGGATATGAAAGCAGGGAGCTTAAGAGAGACTCTTGTTATGATTGCTATTTTAAGGCTCCTTTTTCCAAAGGCTCTGATTCCGGCAACCACGTCACTCGGCACGATAGCAAAAAACGGCAGGGAACAGGGAATACTTGCTGGCGCAAATGTAGTTATGCCAAACCTTTCACCTGTTAATGTAAGGAAAAAATATATGCTTTATGACAATAAAATATGCACGGGAGAAGAGGCAGCAGAATGTAAGGTATGTCTTGAAAAAAGAGTTGAAAAAACAGGATGCCGGATTGTTGATGCAAGAGGTGACAGTCTTGTGGAATACAGGAGAAGATGATAATCACAACCAATGTTTTGCACCATAAACTGTATATAAAGATATTTGGGTGTAAGTTATGGCGGAAAATGAAGAAACTTCACTTGACGGTACATTTGATTATGTTCAGGAAAACATCAAAAACTGCAGTGTCTGCGGAGATTGTGAATATGCAGTATATTCGGAAGATTATGTAAACTATATAATGAAATATGATTTTGATTTATCCGGGCAGATAGCCTTATTTGAGCCTGACTGTGTAAGAGTAATTGCTTCAAGATATGCAGTGGCGTATAAGAAACAGAGCATGGGAACAGAAAGTTTCAGATTTGGCTACAATGCCATTCCAAAATGCTATGGGTTGATGCAGAATACAAGCATTGAGGCAACTAATGTAGAACGTATAAGAAGAATACCGGGACTTGGCATGACGGGTAAGGATGTAATTATCGGAATTGTAGATACCGGAATAGATTATCGGAATAAATTATTCAGAAACAATGACGGTACCACTAGGATTTCTGCCATTTGGGACCAGACTGAGCCTTCGGCAGAAGGAATGTTAAGCGGAAGCGGTCCTTCTTCTGGAATAAACATGGGTTATGGAACAGTGTATGTTAAAGCTGACATAGACAGTGCCCTTCAAAGTGATAATCCTTTGGAAATTGTATCGGAAACTGATGATATAGGTCATGGCACATTTCTTGTGTCCATTGCGGCAGGAGGGTTGGACATAGATAATGATTTCCTGGGCATGGCTCCGGAATGTGATATTGCAGTTGTGAAGCTGAAACAGGCTAAGAAGAATCTCAGAGATTTTTATATGATAAATGAAGCTGCGATATGTTATCAGGAAGATGATATAATAGAAGGAATAGAATTTTTACTTAAAGTGGCTTCTATACTCAGAAAACCTATAGTGATACTGCTCGGACTAGGAACGAGTCAGGGAGACCATGACGGAAACTCTTATTTAGAGGAATATATCGACAGACTGAGTGGATTCAGAGGAACTGCGGTAGTCTGTTCGGGAGGAAATGAACTGGGCTCAGCCGGGCATTATTCTTCTGCTTCCGTAAGAACAGAAAATATTGCGGGAAATATATCTGATGCAGACAGAGTAGAAATTGCCGTCGGAAGAGGTGAAAGGGGATTTGCACTTGAAATATGGGGGCAGACACCCGGAATTATTTCAGTCGGAATAACTTCTCCTACAGGAGAAATTGTACAAAATATAGGTGCAAATATAACATCTCTTAATGCAGGAAGGGAAATTAATTTTCTCTATGAGCAGACAACTGTATATATTGAAAATATTTTGTTTGAGGAAAATTCAGGCGACCAGCTCATTTTTATGAGGTTTACCAATCCTGCAGAAGGAATATGGACAATAAATATAAACAGGGATATGGAGGTTGATACGGAGTATAATATATGGCTTCCGATAAAACAGTTTCTTACCTCTGATACGTTTTTTGTAAGGCCTGAGCCAAACATAACACTCTGCTCACCTGCAAATGGTCATGAGATTCTGGTTGCGGCGGGTTATAATCACAGGGATAATTCGATTTATCCAATGTCGAGCAGGGGATTTACACGTTACGGAAGAAGAAAGCCTGATGTTGCCGCTCCGTCAGTTAATGTTTACGGAGCGTGGAAAAATAATTTATATACCACACTGTCGGGAACGAGCGTGGGTGCTGCGCATCTTGCAGGTGCTGCTGCCCTCATTTTTGACTGGGCTATCACAAAAGGAAACTATACAAATATGTTTACGGGAGTGATGAGACAAATGATTATAAGGGGTGCCTACCGTCCGAGTGGTGAGGTCTATCCAAACCGCTCATGGGGCTGGGGGATTCTGGATATGGCAGGAATATTTGAGGCGCTTAGAAGTAACAGGTAATTGGATTGTGAAGAATAAATTACGAAACATTTAGAAACGGCAGGTAGACATGAATATGAACAAGAACGAATTTTACAGGATTAAAATTGAAGATTTGGGAAATGACGGCCAGGGTATAGGACATATCGATAAAATGGCAGTTTTTGTAAAGGATACTCTGCCGGGAGATGAAGCTTGGATAAAGATTATAAAGCTTAAGAAAAATTATGCCTTCGGAAAGCTGACGGAGCTAATCACTCCGTCGCCGTGGAGGGTACAGCCCTTATGTGAAAAGGCTGCGTCATGCGGTGGCTGCACACTTCAGCACATGTCATATGAAAAACAGCTTGAATATAAATGGAACAAGGTAAAGGAGTGTCTTGAAAGAATAGGCGGGGTGGAAAATGCGGCGGCTCTCATGGAGCCGGTTTTTGGAATGGACACGCCTTATAATTACAGAAACAAGATGCAGTTTCCTGTTTCCAGAAATAAAAACGGGGAATTACAGATAGGATTTTATGCAGGCCACACTCATTCCATAATAAATCTGGAAGAATGTCCGACAGGTCATCCCGTGAATACCGTGATTATTCAGGTGATGCGTGATTTTATAAATAAATTTAATATCAGTACTTATAATGAGGAAAAACATACAGGACTTTTAAGGCACATAATTACAAGAACAGGATTTGAAACAGGGGAGCTTATGGTCTGTCTTGTAATAAACGGAAATAACATAAAGTATGGTGATGTTTTATATGAAATGCTTTATGAACGGATAGAAAAATGGAAGACCTCGGACGAGGGAAAGAAATATGAAAATATAAAGCTTACTTCTCTCATGATAAATATTAATACCCAAAAAACGAATAAAATACTGGGCGATGTTTCAAAAGTTGTAAGGGGACAGGGATATATTACGGATTATATAGGTGACATTAAGTTCCGTATTTCTCCCCAGTCATTTTTTCAGGTAAATCCTGCGCAGACCAAGGTTTTATATAATAAAGCTCTGGAATATGCGGCACTTACGGGCAATGAAACCGTATGGGACATGTACTGCGGAATAGGTACAATTTCACTTTTTCTTGCAAAGTCGGCAGGACATGTTTTTGGAGTTGAAATAGTACCGCAGGCAGTGGAAGATGCAAAAGAAAATGCAAAAATTAATGGCATTTCAAATGTTTCGTTTTATGCCGGAAAGGCGGAGGTTGTAGCGCCTCAGTTGATAAAAGCGTATGGGGATAAGGCAAGGGCAGACGTGGTGGTTGTTGACCCTCCGAGGAAGGGATGCGACTCTGTATTACTTGACACAATAGTTGAAATTGCACCAAAGAGGCTTGTTTATGTCTCATGTGACCCTGCAACACTGGCGAGGGATATAAAGTATTTGTCGGAATTTGGGTATGAATTGAGGAAGGTTAGTGTTGTTGACCAGTTCAGTCATTCTGTTCATGTGGAGACAGTTGTACTGATGTCGAGGGTAAATGCAACATAAAACGGCTGTTCTAAATAATGCTCACAATGTATGGAAATTAATAGATGATTATAAAAGTAAATGATTGTTATATATTTACTAGGGAGGAAAAATTGTATGTCAATTATGTATGATTTTGTTGAAAAATTTAAGGAAACAATTAAAAAAGGGGGTATTAAATCGTATATTGATGAGGGCTACGAGTTGAGCACGGAGAGCGGATTAGATGTGTATTGCGCCGCAATATACCAAGGATATTTAGATACTTGTCGGACATTTAGATCTGGAAAAACCTTAAATAAGGATGATGAGAGAATTAAAGAATTAGCACGTTTAATGAAGTCATATATTGATGCTCCATTTGGTGAAAAATTTGATCATAATAATTACTGTAACACATTAATCGGCGAAGGGTTAATGACTTATGGTCAGGCTCAAAAAATTGTAAATATGGCTTTTAAATATCTATATTGTTTAGTGGATATTTATGAGCATGGAAATACTATTGAAGAAAAATTTGATGATTGTCATATTCCACTTGATGGAATCATGCTTACTTGGATTTATAGAAATATACTTGTTGACATAGGTGGAAAAAAATCAAAAATGGGTACATGGAGTAAAATGTCATATTCTGACACAGATGATGATGTTGATGAAGAGGGGCATTATACTTACAATTTCTATGTAAAAATTATAAATACTTATTGTGAAAAAGAAGGTAAAACTCCTTTGCAAATTGATTTTGAAAATTGGCGTGAAATGTCGTTGATTCTCGCTGCCGAGGAATTTATTAAGGTGTTTGATGGAAATAAGATTGATAAAAATCCAAATTTAGAAGCTTTAATTGATAAAATAAAGATTATTGTTAACAATGAAAATATTTCTCATTGATAGCTTTTCTATTGTTAAAAAGTACGGTGTTAACCAGTTCACTCATAAGAACAATACAAATGATGTACACGCACTCCACTTAATGCATGTGGAGACTGTAGGTTTCCGAATATAAAATGAAATCGATTGATAAGAAACTGTTTCATAGAAAGTAAAAGAAATATATTGAATTAGCGGGAACTGGTTCTGACGAATATTTTGACCCATTTATCGAGTGAATGGAAAATTTGAATTTTACGGGGTGAAAACAATTGATAAAATATGTGAAAAGTATTGATAATGTATGCAAATATCAGTGCGGAGAACTTCCTGCAAGTGCACAAAAACTTGATGCACCTGCTACAACAGAAGAGATGATGAAGAAATCAACACCTATTGCTTTAATACTGTGTGCGGTCATGTGTTTGACTATGTTTCTTAAAACATTTACAAGTAAATCAATGGTTATTTTTCTACCTGCAGTATTAGGTGGCATGCTACTTGGTTTTTTGCTTTTGATAATACATGAATGGTTGCATGCTATAGTTTATCCGGCAAAAGCCAAGGTAATAATTGGCAAATTAAAAGGTAAAATGATATTTGTAGCCTTGGCATCTTTTCCGCTAAAAAGAAGTCGTTTTATTATTATGTGTTTATTGCCGTTTTTGCTTGGAATTGTACCGTTATCCCTGTTTGTATTATCATCACCTAAAGAAACAGTGTTTAATGGGTTAATGTTTGGAATGGCATGTATGGGAATGGTATCACCATTTCCAGATGTGTATAATGTTATTTTGGTACTAAAACAATCGAAGAATACAGATAGAATCATGTTTTATGAAGATGATATTTACCGAATTCCTTGAAGTCCAAAATGAGAGAAAGATTCAGTTTTATGAATAGTTTCCACAAACGTAAAATTGGCAAAGATATTCAGCCTATCCTCTCGTGCCATGTGGAGTGCGTCGCCTTAATGTTGCATATAAGCAATGGACAATATAATGAGTAGTATAATGCGATACGGTGAATTTTTTTAAAACCATCTTGACCGATTGTTACTACCGAATAATATAATTCCTTTTATAAACATATAACATTAATCACATTACAGAATGACACAGGTTAATTACAGGATAATACGAAAGGGGAATTATTATGGTATTCTATTTCACAGGCACAGGTAACAGCCTTTATATTGCAAAACAGTTGGAGAGTAATCCGCTCAGTATTCCACAGGTCATTCATCAGTCTGAACTGGAATTTTCTGCGGACAAAATCGGCGTTGTGGCACCGATCTACGGACATGAGGTGCCGAATATGGTAAAGGATTTTTTGAAGCGGACAAGCTTTCATACAGACTATTTCTACATTATACTTACCTATGGGAATCGTCATGGCGGAGCTGCGGAACTGACTAAGCAGTTATGTGATGAATGTGGCATTACGGTTAGTTATATTAATGTCGTTTTATTGGTGGATAACTGGCTTCCGAGTTTTGATATGGAGGAACAGCAGAAAATTGATAAAAATGTAGATGGGCAGATGTCAGTAATTCTGCATGACCTGAATGCTCGAAAGAAGATGATTTCAGAAGTGACAGAAACTGACAGGGCGGCCCATAGGCAATTCCTTCAGTTTACAAGCCAGGCTCCCGCAGATTCATGGCAGCACTTGATACAGATTACTGACAGATGTATCGGATGTGGTCTTTGTGAAAAAGTATGCCCGTCTGCTTCCATTCATATAGAAAACGGAAAAGCGGTGCATATTCCGGGAAATTGTCAGACCTGTCTGGCATGTGCACATGTATGTCCTCAGAAAGCAATCACTACATCAATACCTGAGAAAAATCCAAATGCCCGTTACCGTAACAGAAATATTTCATTGAATGAGCTGATTATGGCGAATGAGCAGAGAGGTAACTGAGGGTGGAAAAAGTAACTTATGTAAAAAATGTTATTCGCGCCGTAATACTATGCCTGGCTGTTATTTCATTGGTGATTCTTTCAGGATGCACTAACCGGCAAAATGCTCTCTCCTCTGAAAACTCCGATGTAGAAGTACCTGAAAAAGAAACTGAGAGGGAGCAGTCGGATGAAATGACAATATATGATTTTGAAACACAGGAAATTTATGCCCAACGTGGTGAAAACCGGATTTATGGAGTAATATATATCCCCCAGGGAAACGAAGAAAAAATGCCAACCGTTATTTTTTCTCACGGCTTCGGTGGAACACATTCCGTGGGAACTCAGTACGCGGAGGCTTTAGCTCGGGAGGGATATGTGGTTTATTGTTTTGACTTTTGTGGTGGCAGCCCTGACAGTCGAAGCGACGGCTCTACTTTGGAAATGTCTCTTTTCACAGAACGGGATGATTTGGAAGCGGTAATTGATATGATACAGGAACTTGATTATGTGGACAGTGACAATCTGTTTTTAATGGGAACAAGTCAGGGTGGAGCTGTTTCTGCAATTACCGCAGCCGCCAATCAGGAAGAAATTCGGGGGGATGGTGCTCTTATATCCTGCATTTATTCTGTCAGAGCGTGCAAATGAAATGTATAAAAACGTAGAAGATATTCCGGACACTTCGTTTTTTCTTTGGATGGATGTGGGACGCGCTTACTTTGAGCCTTTAATCGGTTATGACATTTATGAAGAAATATCTGCATATGAGGATGATGTGTTGTTGATTCACGGCGATGCCGACAATATCGTTCCTCTGTCTTATTCCGAGCGGGCATTGGAGGTTTATAAATCGGCTGAATTGAAGGTGATTTCCGGCGGAGGGCATGGATTTTATGGTGAAGATGCCCAGAAAACCATAGATTATATGTTGGAATACTTAGATAAGAAAGTGGTAAATACTGATGAAAAAGCAAGCCGTGTAAGGGAGTAACAGAATATTTAAAAGAAAGGTTTTATAATGAAATGCCATTTTCAGAAATATTTTTTATATATTATATAATAATTAACATTCTTACATTTATTGCTTTTGCCGTTGATAAGTGGAAGGCTGTACATGGTAAATGGAGAATACGTGAATTCACCCTGATAGGTCTTTCAATTATAGGTGGTGCGGCAGGCGGATTGGCAGGTATGTATATATTCAGGCATAAGACAAAAAAATTATATTTTAAATTTGGAATTCCAATAATTCTGATTGTGCAAATTATAGTTATAATTTATTTAAATTCAAGTCTGTGAGCGACTCATAGACTTGAATTTAAATTTGATTGAAGATAAATAAAATTGCTTTTTATAAAAGTGATTAATATTTAATTTGACTGCACATACTGTTTCTGAGGTGATTGTATGAACATTTTAAATAATGATGAAATACCTGTGGGACTTAGTATGGCATTGGCTGAAAATTTAAATGCAATGGAAAAATTCGGCAGAATGACAGAATCAGAACAAAAAGAATTTATCAGCAGGTCGAGAAATGCAGAATCTAAGCAGGAAATAAGAAATCTCGTATCTGATTTAGAAAAATTTAGCTGATATCATCAGATACAATATTTTTCAAGAAAATAATTTAATTGTAAAAAGACAGACTGTCATATTATAAAGGAAGAGATAGGGGAAGACCTTTTTAATATGTGCAGTCTGTTTTTGTATTGAAATTATCTTTTTAACAATTCCTAAACATTTTGTAAGCATTTCTAAAACAAACGTATTATAAAATGCAGTCAGTAAATGAGAAAATATTAAATATGGAGGTAATTCATATGACAAAGAAAAATTTTATTACTCTTATTCTCAGTACCATTGGAGGCATTTTATTTGCAGTCGGAATGTGTATGTGTCTGCTTCCTGAGTGGAATGCTTTTAACCAGGGTGTTGTTGTAGCCGTAATTGGTGCGTTAATTCTTCTTATTATGGTCATGGTGAGACGTAAGATGAGTGGAAAGCACATTTTTGTCAAACTCAGCGGAAAAACAATAGGAATTATACTTTTGAGTATAGCGGGAGCATTGGTGCTGGGAGCAGGAATGTGTATGACAATGGTATGGGAAGGTCTTATGCTTCCGGGAATTATTGTAGGTATTGTAGGAATCGTACTTCTTATCTGTCTGATTCCGCTTTGCAAAGGTATTAAGGATTGAGGTGATATTATGAAGAAGTTTATTATTTCAGCAGCAGGTATTGCTGCAGTAACAGGAATAGCAGCAATTATTACAAAAGCCGTAAGAAAAAATCATATTTGAAATTAAAAATATTAAAAACACAAACAAAACTTTAACATTTTGGTGTTATAATAAACTAAATATGCATGAGCGTGCAAAGCATGCTCGTGCATCTGTAAATGTGCTTATAAATAATTAACATCAAATTATGATGTCTGATGACTATAAAAATGTGGAGGGATGCTGAGTGTTTAAAATATTGGTGTTGGAAGATGACAGAGAATTAAATCATACAGTATGCTCCTATTTAAACCAAAAGGGTTTTGAGGCTGTGGGAGTTTATGATGCAAACGAAGCTTATGATGCCATGTATGGAAATATGTTTGACATGATTATTTCAGATATAATGATGCCCGGCATAGATGGATTTGAATTTGCAGAAACAGTTCGTGAGATAAATAAGGAAATTCCTATTTTATTTATGACTGCAAGAGACGATTTTTCAGCAAAGCAGAGGGGCTTTAAAGCAGGAATTGACGATTACATGGTTAAGCCTGTTGACTTAGATGAATTATCTCTTCGTATAGGAGCACTGCTTAGGCGTGCAAAAATTGCAACAAGCAGAAAGCTTACTGTTGGAAATCTGACTCTTGATACAGATGAGCATACTGCTTATCTTGATGATGAAGAAATCGTTCTTACCGTGAGGGAATTTAACCTTTTATATAAGCTTTTATCCTATCCTAAAAAGACATTTACACGTTCTCAGCTTATGGATGAGTTTTGGGACGGGGACACTTCTTCCGGACTTCGTACGGTAGATGTATACATGACTAAACTGCGCAGCAAGTTTTCCGAATGTGATGCATTTGAAATTGTAACTGTCCACGGACTTGGATATAAGGCGGTGGTGAAATGAAGAAAGAAACAGGAGAAACGCGGGCAGTACGCCTGCTGTTTTTCATACAAAGATACGTTCTCTTTTTTTTACTTATGTCATTTGCCGTTACCTGCTGTATGATTTTGTTTCTGAATACCATGGCAAAAAGTATGGGCATTACACTTGATGAAGAAGGCATTTCGCATGCTGCAAAAGTAACTTTTGGAAACGTAATACTAATAAGTTTTATATTTACCGTAGCAGATGGAATCAGGCGTTGGTTTATGGTGGAAAGACCTGTGCGTCGTATAACAGAGGCGGCGGATAAGGTTATGAAAGGGGATTTTTCTGTACGGATTCAGCCTTTCCGTATTTCACCTGTCCAAAATGGTTTTGATATTGTTATTGATTACTTTAACAGGATGACTGAGGAGCTGGCAGGTACGGAAACCTTGCGTACGGACTTTATTGCAAATGTATCACATGAGTTAAAAACTCCTCTGGCTGTCATGCAGAATTACGGAACTATGTTGCAACAGCCGGATTTGCCGGAGGAAAAAAGACTGGAATATGCCAAAGCAATTACAGACGCCTCAAGGAGGCTGGCAAATCTTATTTCCAATATTTTAAAGCTTAACAAGCTGGAAAACCAACAGATATTTCCGGTAAAACAGGATTTTAATCTGGGGGAACAGCTTTGTGAATGTCTTCTTACATTTGAGGAGATATGGGAACAGAAAGAAATAGAAATTGATACTGATATAGAAGAAAATATTATAGTGGAAGGCGACGCAGAGCTTTTAACACTGGTCTGGAATAACCTTTTTTCCAACGCCATGAAATTTACTGATAAGGGTGGAAGGGTATCTCTTTCCCTTAGATCAGACGGAGATTTTGCAGTGGTGAAGGTTGAGGATACAGGATGTGGAATCAGTAAGGAAACAGGAGCCCATATATTTGAAAAATTTTATCAGGGAGATACTTCACATGCGGTGCAGGGAAATGGTTTGGGACTTGCCCTTGTAAAACGTGTGATTGATATTATAGAGGGAGATATTTCGATTAAAAGCGAAGTTGGAAAAGGCAGTACATTTACTGTGAGAATTAAAAGAAAGACAGATGAAACGGGTTTGTAAAATTTTGCGATAGGAGGTAAAAATAATGAATGAGAATAAAGAATCTTTCAATTATGATTATTCAGCCCGTCAGCAGGAAGAAATAAATGAAATTAGAAAAAAATATATTCCACGGGAAGAAGACAAGATGGAACAGCTGAGAAGACTTGACCAGAGTGCCACAAGGCCGGGGCTTATTATTTCTCTTGCTGTAGGTATAATAAGCACTCTTGTTATGGGATTTGGCATGTGCTGTACTATGGTATGGACTGAAACCATGTTTATCCCGGGTATAATCATCGGTATTATAGGGATTGCAGGTGTTGCTTCGGCATATCCTATTTATTCACGTATAACAAAGAAGCGAAGAGAAAAAATAGCTCCTGAAATTCTCAGGCTGACTGATGAATTAAGTAAATAAAAAAGTAAAAGAAGGCGGCATTTGCATTTAGTAGATGCCGCCCTGATTATCTGAAAACAGTATAAAATGTCTAGGTGACAGATACCCGTAAGAATAATCATTTTGTAATCATCACAAATTCAGATAAATAAAAGCAGGCTTATAGCCATAACAGCCATTCCGGAAATTAATCCATAAATTGACAGATGATGTTCACCATACTCTCTTGCGGAAGGAAGAAGTTCGTCAAATGAAATGAACACCATTATTCCTGCAACACCTGCAAATATAATTCCGTAAATTGTGTCATTCATTACAGGCATTAAAATAATCCAGCCGATTAATGCACCTATGGGCTCGGCAAGACCTGAAAGAAACGAATATCTGAAAGCTTTTATTTTAGAGCCTGTAGCATGATAAATAGGTACAGAAACCGCTATTCCTTCAGGAATATTATGAATTGCAATCGCGACCACAATCGGGATTGCTATGCTGGGCTCCTGAAGTGCAGAAACAAATGTGGCAAGACCTTCGGGAAAGTTGTGTACACCAATGGCGATTGCTGTTAGAAGTCCCATTCGCATAAGCTTACCTTGAGGGATTCCCTCGTTTTCTTCTTCTAGACATTTTACTTCATGGGGATTTTCTTCAGAAGGAATAAGCTTATCAATTATTGCAATAACTAGTATGCCGCCGAAAAAGGCAAGTACGGTGGCCCAGCTTCCCGGTTTTTCTCCCAGTGCTGCGGTAAGAGTTTCACGGGCAGAATTGAAAATTTCAATCATAGATACGTATACCATAACTCCTGCTGAAAAACCAAGGCTTACGGACAGAAATTTTTTATTTGTATTTTTGGCAAGAAATGCAATACAGCTTCCTATTCCCGTGCTTAGACCTGCAATCAGGGTAAAGATAAACGCAATTAATGTATTTTTATCCATATTTTTTCTCCTTAATTATTATTTATATTATCCGATTATATCTATTATATGTCAAAAACTAAGTTAGTTTAAACTAACTTAGTATAAAATATCATTATCTTTGCAAACTGTCAATATGTCGCAGATATAATCGCAACGGACATACATATTATTTTATTTAAAGAACATAAAATATAAAAAGAAGATTATGGGTTAAAATATGGAAATTTATGTAGTTAAGCAGGGAGATACTGTAAACAGTTTAGCAGGATTGTATCAGGTGGATTCAGAAAGACTTATATATGATAATCAGCTTATTTATCCATACGAACTCGCAGTAGGTCAGGCTCTTCTTATTCAGACAGGTACAGCAGATATTTCAAGAAGCATAATAAGCGGAGGTTATGCTTATACCTTTATAAGTGACTGGGTTTTGGAGCAGACCCTGCCGTATTTGTCAGAGCTTTATATTTTCTCATATGGTTTTACTACCACAGGAGAACTGATACCACCGGAGCTTGATGATTCGTGGATGATTTCTGAAGCTCGTGAATATAGTACCGTGCCCGTACTGACACTGACTCCCTTTGATGAAACGGGAAATTTTAATAATCAGCTTATAAGCGTAATGATTAATAGTGAGGAAAACAAAAATAATCTCATCGAAAATATAATAACTACTATGAATGAAAAGGGTTATGAGGCACTTGATATAGATTTTGAATTTATTCTTGCCGAGGACAGAGATGCCTTTACAAATTTTGTGCGGCAGTGTACGGAAAGACTTAACGAAGTGGGGTATGAGGTCTCTGTTGCACTTGCTCCTAAAACATCAGCAGACCAGAGAGGACTCCTCTATGAAGGAAAGGATTACAGGGCATTGGGAGAAGCGGCAAACCATGTCCTTTTAATGACATATGAATGGGGATATACCTATGGTCCGGCAATGGCGGTAGCACCTCTCAACATGGTGAGGAGAGTTGTGGAATATGCAGTGACAGAGATTCCGCCTGAAAAAATCAGTCTTGGAATTCCGAATTACGGATATGACTGGCCTCTGCCTTATCAAAGAGGCATTTCAAGGGCAAGGACAATAGGAAATATAGAGGCAGTAAGAATAGCCGTAGAAAACGGAGCAGAAATTAAATTTGATGAAACTGCCATGTCCCCCTACTTTAATTATGAAAAAGAAGGAATAATGCATGAGGTCTGGTTTGAAGATGTAAGAAGCTTAAGGGCAAAATTCGGACTGATTAGTGAATATGGTCTTAGAGGAGCAGGATATTGGCAGATAATGCAATTTTTCAGGGCAAACTGGCTGCTTCTTCAGGATACCTTCTATATAACGAAGTAAAAAAATATGAAAAAACTATGTAATTTGTTGTTATAAGTTAAGATAAATTTTATAATTAATATATAACAAATTGCGTTTAGAAGAGGGGGTGCCGGGATGAAGACAGCTATTTTAAAACCTCTTATAAGAAGTATAAAGGCTTCTTTCGGGAGATATCTGGCTATACTTGCAATCTGTGCATTGGGTGTTGGATTTTATGCAGGTTTAAAAAATGCAGAGCCGGCAATGATAAGAACTGCCGACACTTATACTGATAATCATAATCTCTATGATTTCGAGCTTTTATCAACACTGGGATTTACGGAAGATGACGTAGAGGTATTTAATGAAAAAGAAGGAATAAACATTGCTGAAGGTGGATTTAGTACGGATGTTTATGTGTCAATGGATAATTATGAGGAGTCTGTATTCAGTATGCATACAATAAGCGAAAATATAAATACACTCGAAATTACGGAGGGACGCATGCCGGAAAGCGTGGACGAGTGTATAGCAGACGCCGAATATTTTTCCGCAGAAGACATAGGGACTGTAATTAATATTTCTGACAGTAATTCCGAGGATGTGACGGACAACCTCGTTTCTACGGAATTTGAGATAGTCGGACTGGCATATTCTCCTGTATATCTTAATAATGAAAGAGGAAGCACAACTCTTGGAGACGGAAAAGTTGATGCATTTATGTATGTTCCGGAGGAAGCATATTCAGGAGATTATTATACTGAAATATGGATTGATTTAAAAGGGACGTATGAGCTTTACAGTGATGAATATAAGGAACTGATTGAAAAGGAAGAAACTGAAATTGAAGCTCTGCTTGAAGAAAGAGTAGCTGTAAAATATGAAGAATTACTTGGACAGGCTGTGCTTATGTACGGCGATATGGCAGAAGGTATGTTAAGTAAGCCCGTTTCATATATACTTACCAGAGAAGAAAATGCAGGACTTGTTACCTTTGAAAGCGATGCGGAAATTGTAGACAGTATATCCAATGCGTTTCCTGTGTTTTTTGTGCTTATAGCGGCACTGGTATGCATGACAACAATGACAAGAATGGTAAATGACGAGCGTACACAGATAGGAACTCTTAAAGCTATGGGATACAGTGCAGGAAAGATTTCTGCAAAATATGTACTATATTCCGGCAGTGCAGCGCTTATGGGCTGTATCATTGGATTTTTTGCGGGTACATGGAGTATTCCTGTTGTAATATGGGAAGCATATGATATATATTATGGCTTTGCTGAGCTTTCATATAACTTTAACCCGGTTATGCTTATCGGCTCGATTTTAGTGACATTAATCTGCTCTACGGGAGTTACTTATGTCGCCTGCGGAAAGGAACTTAGGAGTATGCCTGCAACGCTGATTCGTCCTAAAGCTCCAAAAAAGGGGAAAAAGGTATGGCTTGAATATTTTAAGCCCCTGTGGAAACGTCTCTCATTTTTAAGTAAAGTATCCGTAAGAAATGTATTCAGATATAAAAGACGTATGTTTATGATGATACTAGGCATAGGCGGGTGTACGGCGTTGCTTGTAACAGGTTTTGGAATCAGGGATTCGGTTGCTAAAGTTACGGAATATCAGTATGAAGACATTATGAAATTTGATTTGACGGTATCCTTTAGTGATGAGCCGGATGATTCTGACTGGGAATATATATTTGAGGAGTGCGGAGGAAGTGAGGCAGTTTATTCCTATGTACACAGAAGTACGGTACAGGCACTTATAGGTGATTCTGTTGAAGATGTTACAATGATTGCCGGTGAAAGCAGTGAGGTTACGAATGTTATTGCCCTTCATAACGGAAATGATGAGATTGCATATCCTGAAGGAAATGAAGTCGTAATAAGTAAAAAACTTGCTGATAATTATGAACTATCCGTAGGAGATGAGATTGCAATAAATCATGACGGTGAAGTAACAGAACTTTCGGTAAGTGGAATATGTGATAATTATGTAGGAATATATATTTATACATCAGAAGAAATACTGGACAAGGGATTTGAAAAAAATACTGCTTTAATCAGGATTGCAGAAGAAACTGATTATGCATATGCGGCGGCTTCTTTAAGGAACATGGAAATAGTAAGCAGTGTATCGGTTACAGAAGATGAAAAAGAGCAGATGGAAAACTCCATGACGAGCATAAATTATATAATTGTGCTTATTATTATTTCTGCGGCAGCTCTGGCGTTTATAGTTTTACTTAATCTCACAAACATAAATATAATGGAGAGAGTAAGGGAAATAGCTACGGTTAAGGTGCTGGGATTTTATCCTTTGGAAACATCTTCATATGTATTAAGAGAAAATATTGTTTTATCGGCATTTGGAGCTGTGGCAGGACTTGTTCTCGGTAAATTTCTGCACATATTTGTAATGAGCAGGATAAATACGGATGCACTGACATTTGATGTGAGAATTTCAGCCTTAAGTTATGTGATTTCGTTTGTTCTTACTTTATTATTTGCGGTAATAGTTAATTTGTTTATGACATTCAGGCTTGAAAAAATAAATATGTCTGAATCATTAAAGACAATAGAATAGAAAATTTTATGGAAGAATTTAAATATCTAGGTATAAATTCACATGATTAACAAATACTATCCTCACTTAAATCAGTTTAGAGATAATTTTAATACTCTAATCAGTTAAAATGGAAGGAGAAAGAAATATGCGAGCGACAGGAATAGTCAGGAGGATAGATGATTTAGGAAGAATAGTTGTACCAAAGGAAATACGCCGTACACTTAGAATAAGAGAAGGCGATCCTCTTGAAATTTTTACGGATAAAGATGGCGAAATAATATTAAAGAAATATTCGCCTATAGGTGAGTTGGGAGCATTTGCACAGCAATATGCGGATGCAACAGCTCAGATACTGGGCTGTGCCGTATGTGTAAGTGACAGAGATCAGATAATTGCCGTCGCCGGAGCACCGAAAAAGGATTTGCTTGGTAAATCTCTTCACAAGGAGCTTGAAGATGCCATAAATGATAGAGAGGCAATTATGGCAAAGAAGGGCGAAAAGAAATTTATTCATATAACCGGAGCGGGTGAAAACGGATATTCGGGACAGATTGTACAGACTATAATATGTGAAGGGGATGCAATAGGGGCAGTAATTCTTCTTGGAAAAGAAGGAGAAAAGCCTGTGGGAGAAGCAGAACAGAAGGCAGCAGTAATTGCGGCAAACTTCCTTGGACGCCAGATGGAGTCATAATATTATTTAATTGATGAGAACTGCACCTTTATAAAGGTACGGTTTTCGTCAATAATTGAAAATGTTGTGAAAATATAGTAAAAATAGGTTTTTGTGGAAGTTTTTAGCTTGACAAAACATATAAATATGGTTATAACTAGGCATAGGACATTAAAGTTCTGTAGCAGGGGTGTTAGCCTGATAACAAATTATAATTTAGTTCGAGGAGGAATTATTAATGAACAAGAATGAGTTAGTTGCTGCTATGGCTGAGAAGACATCACTTAAGAAAACTGATGTAGAAAAGGTACTTAAGGCTTTTACAGAAGTAGTAGGTGAGGAATTAAAGAAGGGTGAGAAGATTCAGTTAGTAGGATTCGGTACATTCGAGGTTGTAGAGAGAGCTGAGAGAGAAGGACGTAATCCTAAGACCGGAGAGACTATGACTATTGCTGCTTCAAAGGCACCAAAGTTTAAGCCTGGAAAAGCTTTAAAGGATTCTTTAAACTAATTAAATCTTAAAATAGAGATATTGATAAAGAATACTGTGCCGTAAAACTACATGTTTTACGGCATTTTGTTTGCCTGTCATGAAGAAAATAAACAGGTGAAATTTAATTTGAGTAAAGTGAGGAGATTATAATTATGAGACTGGATAAATATTTAAAGGTATCGCGTCTTATAAAAAGGCGTACAGTTGCAAATGAGGCATGTGATGCAGGAAGGGTTTCCGTAAACGGAAAGGTAGTTAAGGCATCATATGACGTAAAAGTAGGCGATATTATAGAAATTATGTTTGGAAACAAGTCTGTTAAAGTTGAAGTTACAATGCTTCTTGAGACAACGAAGAAGGATGAAGCAAAAGAAATGTTTAAATATATCATATGATTTGCGTCCCGCACATATAATTATTCAAGGAAGACATATTGCTGAAGGTGCGGGAGGCGTCGTATGGAGGATATAAAAAATGTTAAAAGTCATAAATTGATATTAAATAACAGAATGGCAGGAAGTCTGACGGGTATAAAGAAAGTAATTTCTTTTGATACTGATGAGGTGATTTTACTCACTGAACAGGGAAATCTTATGATTAAAGGAAAAGAACTGCATGTGACAAGACTTGATGTGGAAAAAGGCGAACTGGAATTTGAAGGACTTGTTGACAGCTTTTTCTATGCACGCACTAAATCGCAGTCTGCCTCCGGTATAGTGGGAAGGTTATTTAAGTAATATGGATATTTTTGTGACTACTCAGGCTGATGTCTTTCTGGTAAGTATAATTTATGGAATAATTTTAACAGTAATTTATGATTCCTTAAGATGCCTAAGGCGGATAGTTCCACATAACAATATATTTATAGGGATTGAGGATATTTTCTACTGGCTTTCTTTCGCATGTATAGTTATAAGTCTTATTTATACATATAATAACGGAGAGCTTCGGGGATATGTAGTGCTTGGCATGGCTCTGGGAAGCCTCTTCTATCTGATGCTGTTCAGCAGACTTGTGGTTAAAGGAATATCATTTATATTTGGTAAAGCTGTGCATTTCCTCATGAAAACGGCAGTATTTTTGACAAAACCGATAAAAAAATGTCGAAATAGCAATAAACATATTGAAAAATACACAAAAAAGGGTTAAAATAATTTTAATTTTATTAATTTGAGGGGTTTGATGATTTATGAGAGCCGTTAGAAGAAGGCACAGACAATCGAAAATCGGAATAGCGCTTGTTATCCTCGTAATGATAGTTGCGGTGGCTGCCTGTTCAATAAGAACATATAATTTAAATGTCAAGAGCCGTCAGCTTATGGAAAAAGAGGAAACTCTCGATAATAAAATTGCGGAGGCAGAGCTTGAGGCTGAAAATCTTGAAGCGCAGAGAAGGTATATGCAGACTGATGAATACATTGAAGATGAGGCAAAGAACAAGCTTAATCTTGTGTATCCTGATGAAGTAGTCATAAAACCGAATGAAAATTGAATAAACTATTACTAAAGTAATATTAATAATTTATGGCAGGTGTGAAAAGCACCTGCTTTTTCTATTTACCTGATAAAAACTATAGTTATTTTTGTCAAAAATTTTATAGAGAATTTTCCATGTTTTGACAGCAAATAAGTTCAGGCTTGTCTATAATCTATTCAATCTGTGTATCTGATAAAAAACAAATTCGGGGTGAGGATAAATGAAGAACAGGACAGAGACAGTATTATTGGGCTTTTTTGCTTTTATAACGGGAATGGCGTTTACAGGAAGCATAAATCCCTTTATAATTCCATTTTATGTTGCGGCATACATACAGGGCGGAAACATTATAGTTTTAATGATAACCGGACTTCTGGGAATGGCAGTAAATTTTAATTTTTATGCGGCGGTTAAGTATGGGGTTATAATGATTGCGGCAGGACTTATTATAGGCACAAAGGATAAGGCATTGCTTGTAAAACAGCGGGTGATATGGGCATTAGTTTCGGCGGGTGTTATATTTGCCGCTGATGTAGTAATAAAACTTTTTGATGCTGATATGGAAATATCATGGATAGAAATCGGTGCGGAAACCCTGCTTGCTTTTTCTCTTACGATTATATATTATAAGGCGTTCAGGGTCATAAAAAATGATTTTGTAAAAATTGTAATAGATAATGAAGCTGCAATAAGTATTTTAGTCCTTGCTTCAACTCTTCTCTATGGTCTGCCTACAGAAATTGCCGGATTTAGAATAGCAGAGACGGCAGGCGTTTATTTTCTCCTTTATGCTGTGTACAGGTTTGGTATAGGCATCGGAAGTACGTGGGCTGCATGTGCGGGAATGATTTTGGGATTTAAAACTGAAATGGGAGAATATCTGGTGTTTATGCTTGCGGCGGCAGTTGTATGTACCGCGGTTTCAGGTTTAATACCTTATAAAAAAGTGGCAATATCAGTATCATTTGTTGCATTGTCTGTTGTTATGGGTATGGAATACTGGGAATATATTTTAGGCGAGTCCGGCTTAAAAGCTTTTGTTTCTGCCCTTATTGTATTTATTTTAACTCCGTCTTCCATAATGATGTATGTTGATGAGAGAATTAGAAGGGGAGAAGTCTTTGAAGCCTCAAGTGAATGGGGAAGGCTCATGATAGACAGGGTAAAAAATTTTGCCGGAGCATTCAGGAGAATAGAATATACCTTTGCGGGAAATGACGGACTTGGAATAAGTTTCAGGGAAATAGGGGACGTTCTGGAGGGATTCACTACCGAATTTGAAGATGCAGTCCCGATGAAAAAAACCTTAGAGGCAGATATAATATCAGACCTTTCAAAAAAGAATGCTGTTGTAAAAAGCCTGCTCCTAACAAAAGACAAAGAAGGGAAATATCAGATATACATAACGGCAAAGATGGCGAGGGGAAGGCTTCTTACCGCAAATGAAATAAAAGAAGCAGTCGAATTAAGACTTAAGATGCCGCTTCACATTATGCCTGAAAGCAGAAATGTAGTGGGAAAAAATTTTACACTTATTGCACTGGAAGAGGAGCCGCCTTTTTATTGTCGTTTTGCTGCCAAAAGAGTGAGCAAATATGAAAGCTCAATGTCGGGAGACAATTTTTCACTATGTGAAATAAACAACGGACAGCTTCTGATGCTCCTTGCTGACGGAATGGGAAGCGGAGAAAAAGCATCTGCTGAGAGTGAAAAGGTCATAAGCACTCTGGAGGATTTGCTTGAAGCGGGCTTTGATACGGAACTTTCCGTTAAATTTGTAAATTCATATATAAGCAGAAGAAATAAGGGCGAAATTTTTACCACTCTTGATATGCTTCTTCTGGACTGCTATACAGGATGCGGAAGGCTTTATAAGCAGGGAGCCGCCGCCACTTTTATAAGACGAGGGGACTGGATAGAGGTTATAAAATCCACGTCGCTTCCCGTAGGAATTTCAGAGGATGCGGAATGCGAAAAGTCCGTAAAGAAATTTTACGAAAATGACATTATTGTCATGGTAAGCGACGGTGTGATTGAAGGAATAGTATTTGAAAATAAGGAAGACTATCTGAAAAGCATAATAATGAACGTGGATTCAAATGATGCCGAAGAGATTGCAGAAGAGATAATAACAGATATAAAAAATCTGAACGGGAAAAATCTAAAGGATGATGCAACCGTGCTTGTTGCAGTGGTAATGAAAAACTGACAGATAATTTTAGTATACTTTTTATTTGGGATATGGTAAAATTCAGAAATAAAAATACACCATATCAGGATATAAGTCTATGTATAATAAGATAAAAAACTACATAAAAGAAAACAGTATGCTTACATACGGAGACGGCGTCGTTACAGGAATATCCGGTGGCGCCGATTCCGTATGTCTTCTTCATGTTCTGAACAGGCTTAAAGAGGAATATAATTTATCACTGGTTGCCGTGCATGTAAATCATATGATAAGAGGAGAGGAAGCTGACGGTGACGAGGCATATGTTGAGGAACTCTGCGACAGTCTGGGGATAAAGCTTAAGATATATAAAAAAGATATTATAAAAATGGCAGAAGACGGCGGACTTTCCGTGGAAGAAGCAGGAAGAAATTACAGATATTCGTGTTTTAAAGAAACAGCAGAAGAATATGACTTAAATAAAATTGCCGTTGCACATAACCTGGATGATTTGGCAGAAACGGTAATATTTAATATGATAAGAGGAAGCAGTATTAAAGGGCTTGCCGGAATAAGACCTGTGAGGGATAATATAATAAGACCTCTTCTTTCTGTTTCAAGGCAGGAAATAGAAGAATATCTGGAAGAGAATTGTCTTAAATTCAGAAACGATTCCACAAATTTTTCTGTTGACTATGACAGAAACAGGATAAGACATATAATCCTGCCTGAGATGAAAAAAATTAATAATCGCGCCGTAGAGCATATATGCAGGCTGGCAGGCAGTGCGGCGGATATGTATACGGCGATAAACGAAAGCATAAAAAAAGCGAATATACTTACAGAAGATAATAACTCTAAAAGTATAGAAATAAAAGAACTTTCAGGTTTTTCAGAGCAGGAACAGAGAGAAATCATATTGAGTATGATAGGAGACACAGCCGGTAAAAGAAAGGATATCACTTTTTCACATATAGAATCAGTCAGGGAACTGATAAAAGCAAAAACAGGCTCAAGTCTTAATCTGCCTTATAATATAAAGGCTCGCGTAAGCTATGGCAGGCTTATTATTGAAAAGAGCAGTGAAAAGAAAAGCTTTTGTATAAAGATAGAAAAATCAGGGAATTATCAGATAGGCGATTCAGAGATTAGTGCAGAAATAGTTAAAAATTCAGAATGTGTAAATATTTCTGCAAACTGCTATGAAGAAGCCGTAAATTATGATAAAATAGGTGAAAATCTCTGCATAAGGACGCCTAAGGAAAATGATTACATTGTAATTAATGCTTCGGGCGGAAGAAAAAAGCTTAACAGGATTTTTATAGACAAAAAGATTGACAGGGAAAAAAGAGACACATGGCCTGTTGTGGCAGCAGGAGATGAAATTATATGGGTAGTGGGCTTAAGGCTCAGCGAAGCATATAAGATAGATAAGGAAACTAAAGATATTTTATTGTTAAAGTACAGAGGAATGTAATACTATGAGAGAAATTATCAGTACACTTATTGGGGAAAAAGAAGTAGAAGCAAGAATTCAGGAAATGGCGGATGCGATAAGTGCCGAGTATGCGGGTAAGCAGGTGCACTTAATCGGGATTTTAAAAGGAAGTATATTTTTTGTATGCGAACTTGCAAAGAGACTGACTATTCCTGTTACGCTTGACTTTATGTCAGTATCCAGCTATGGCGCAGGAACTAAGTCTTCCGGAATAGTTAAAATTTCAAAGGATTTGGATGAACCTGTTGAGGGAAAAAATGTAATTATCGTAGAGGACATACTTGATTCAGGAAGAACGCTTTCATATGTGAGCGGAATAATACAGGACAGAAAGCCAGAGAGTTTTAAAATCATTACACTTCTGGATAAGCCTGAGAGAAGGGTTGTTCCGGTGGATATTGCAATGACGGGTTTTGAAATACCTGATAAGTTTGTGGTTGGCTACGGCCTTGATTATGCACAAAGATATAGAAATCTGCCTTACATAGGAGTGGTAGAGTTTGGAGAGGAGTAAAAGCATATAATGAAAAACGGGGCATGGAAATCTCCTGGGATATATATTTTTATTATTTTAATGGCGATATTTGCATATGTGGCACTCACATATGAGGCCGTGGATGTAGATGAATATTATACTCAGGAAAAACTGATTGCTGATTTAAAAGACGATAATCTTGCCTCAGTAAGAATAATTCAGAATGAAGAAATTCCTACGGGAACCATATATATAAGATATAACGATTCATCCGAAAAGAAATTTTATGCTTCCGATGTAGGCGAAATACAGGAAATCTGTGCCAGATACGGAAGTGAAGAACTGGATGTTTCAATGACAGATGTGGACCGGCCGGGGTGGCTGGAGAATGCTCTCCCTTATATAATAGCAATATTTGGAATATTTATTATTGCAGGAGCTATTACAAGCTTGATTGCTCAGGATACGCAGTCAGGTGGTGGCAGTGCCGGAAAAATGTTTTCATTTGGAAAAAGCAGGGCGAGAAAAAACCAAAATGTCAATGTTACATTTAAAGATGTAGCGGGACTTGACGAAGAAAAAGAAAGTCTGGTTGAAGTCGTAGACTTCCTCAAAAATCCTAAAAAATACAACAACATGGGTGCACGTATACCTAAGGGCATACTTTTGGTGGGACCTCCGGGAACAGGAAAGACGCTTCTTGCTAAAGCCGTGTCAGGCGAGGCGGGAGTACCGTTTTTCTCAATCTCAGGCTCTGACTTTGTAGAAATGTTTGTCGGTGTCGGAGCTTCAAGAGTAAGAGATTTATTTGGAGAGGCAAAAAGAAATGCTCCGTGTATAGTATTTATAGATGAGATTGATGCTGTTGCAAGAAGAAGAGGTGCAGGACTGGGCGGTGGTCATGATGAGCGTGAACAGACTTTAAACCAGCTCCTTGTTGAAATGGACGGATTTGGAGTAAATGAAGGAATCATTGTACTTGCGGCTACAAACAGGGTTGACATCCTGGACCCGGCAATTTTAAGACCGGGACGTTTTGACAGAAAAGTTGCAGTAGGAAGACCTGATGTAAAAGGCAGGGAAGAAATCTTAAAAATTCACTGCAGGAATAAGCCGCTTTCAGATGATGTTGACATACATGAGATTGCAAGGACAACAGCGGGCTTTTCCGGTGCAGATTTGGAAAATCTCATGAACGAATCGGCAATACTTGCGGCAAAGGACGACCGTTCTTATATCACAAAAGAAGATATTGATACATCGTTTATCAAAGTGGGAATTGGAACTGAGAAAAAGAGCAGAGTTGTTCCTGAAAAAGAAAGAAAAATTACTGCCTATCATGAATCCGGTCATGCAATATTATTCCACCTTCTCAGTGAAGTAGGACCTGTTTATACGGTATCAATTATTCCTACAGGTATAGGTGCGGCGGGGTACACCATGCCGCTTCCTGAAAATGACAATGTCTTTAATACAAGAAAGAAAATGCTTCAGGATATTCAGGTGGGGCTTGGCGGACGTATTGCAGAAGAACTTATATTTGACGATATAACTACGGGCGCTTCGCAGGATATAAAAAATGCTTCAAAGACTGCAAGAGAAATGGTAATAAAGTATGGTATGTCAGATAAAGTCGGACTTATTAATTATGAAGTTAATGATGACGATGAAGTATTTCTTGGCAGGGACCTCGGGCATGCGAGAACATATGGAGAAGAGATGGCAGGTACAATAGATGCAGAGGTTAAAAAGATTATCGATGAATGTTATGCCGAGGCAAAGAAAATCATAGAAGAGCATATAGATGTACTGCATAGATGCGCAGAGCTCTTACTGGAAAAAGAAAGAATTGACAGAGAAGAATTTGAGGCTCTGTTTGATTAATTTATTTTAACACCGGTATGGGGAAAATTGTGTTATTTGACTCAACAACCCGTTTAGCATTGTGCAAATCATACAAATAAAGAAGGCTTTTTGAGGGGTAATAATTTTTGATTGGTGAAAATGTATAAAAAATTTAAAAAATTAAGATGATGTTTGTGAACACTTTTTAGTGAATATCAGTATAATAATACTTGTAACCCCCCAATACATTATATAGTTTTTTGCTACACCCCATAAGTAACAAAATACCTTCTCCGAAAAGCACTGTCGAGCGTTGACAGTGCTTTTTACTTTGTAAAAATATTTTGGTGCTTGTTAAAATAATAATAATGTATTAAAATATTTTTATTACAGTTTTTATATATTTTATATGTGCTGAACTGGCTGGGAGGCTTTTTATGAGTAATGGCATAAATGATACTTTTTCTAAATTAAATTATATCTTTAATTCCAGACCGGTCATAAATTTCGGAGCGGTCTTCAGTGACGGAACACAATTTTACAGAAATCCTGCAGAGCCAAAAACAGGTGATGAAGTTACACTTAGAATAAGAACATCGTCAGATAATGTAGATGATGTTTTTTTGATATATAACAAACAGAAAGTAAAAATGGAAATCGGCATGTCCGATGAACTTTTCGATTATTATGAGTATACTCTTCCTCCCGTAACAGGCAGGGTGGATTATTATTTTGAAATACATGCGGGCAGTGTTACCTGCTATTACAATAAACTGTTTCTTAATAAGGATTTGAATGAAGACTATAACTTCAGCTTTTCACCGGACTTTATTGTACCTGACTGGGCGAGAGGCGCAGTATTTTACCAGATTTATGTGGACAGATTCAGTAACGGAGACCCTACAAATGACGTGTTGGACAACGAGTATTTTTATATCGGTGAAGGCTCAAAGAGGGTGACTGACTGGAATAAATACCCTGACACCATGGACGTCCGTTCGTTTTACGGGGGAGACCTTCAGGGTGTTATAAACAAGTTGGATTATCTTAAGGATTTAGGAGTGGATGTAATTTATTTAAATCCTATCTTTGTTTCCCCGTCAAATCACAAATATGATACACAGGACTATGACTATGTGGACCCTCATTTCGGCAGAATCGTAAAGGATGAGGGAGAGTGTCTCAAACCCGGAGATTCGGAAAATAAAAATGCCACAAAATATATTTCCAGAGTGACGGACAAGGTAAATCTTGAAGCTTCAAATCAGCTCTTTATTAATCTTGTGGAGCAGGTGCATGCCAGAGGAATGAAGATAATTCTGGATGGTGTATTTAACCACTGTGGCTCATTTAACAAATGGATGGACAGAGACCTTATGTATGAAGGTCAGGAAGGTTATGAAAAGGGCGCATATGTATCTGCTGACAGTCCATACAGAACTTTTTTTAAATTTCAGGATGAAAACGCATGGCCGTATAATCCTACCTATAACGGCTGGTGGGGGCATGATACGCTTCCAAAGCTAAATTACGACGAATCGCCTAAGCTTATGGAATATATACTGAATGTCGGGAGAAAATGGGTGTCACCGCCTTTTAATGCTGACGGATGGAGACTTGACGTTGCCGCAGATTTGGGGTATTCAGAAGAATTTAACCACAGATTCTGGAAGGAATTCAGGAAGGCCGTAAAGGAAGCAAACCCTGATGCAATAATCCTTGCAGAGCACTATGGAAATCCTAAACAGTGGCTTCTGGGAGATGAGTGGGATACGGTCATGAACTACGATGCTTTTATGGAGCCTATCACATGGTTTTTAACCGGCGTTGAAAAACACAGTGATGAGTTTAGAGGCGACCTGCTTGGAAATCCTGACGTATTTACAGGCTCAATGCGTCACCATATGTCACATTTTAATCAGAATTCACTGGAAATTGCCATGAATGAGCTTTCAAACCATGACCATTCCAGATTTTTAACCAGAACAAATAAGAGAGTAGGACGAATACACACGCTCGGACCTGAGGCTGCAAATGAGAACGTAAACAAGGGAGTATTCCGCGAAGCGGTAGTATTTCAGATGACATGGCCGGGAGCGCCTACCATATATTATGGTGATGAAGCAGGTCTCTGCGGATGGACGGACCCTGATAACAGAAGAGGATATCCGTGGGGCAGGGAAGACTACACACTGATAGCATTTCACAGGGATATTATAAAAATTCATAAAAGCAGTGAAGCCCTTATGAAAGGCTCGGTTATATTTTTACAATGTGAAAACAAGCTGCTCAGTTATGGCAGATTCACTCAGAATGAGGCAGTGGTTGTTGTGTTAAACAATGACTACACGGAAAGAATGGTGGACTTAAAGGTTGCAAGACTTGGAATTCCGAATTACAGCACATTAAAAAGAGTAATTCAGACAAATGAGGAAGGTTATACTCTGAAAGAAGAAACAGTTCAGGTGCAAAATAACTTGCTGACCGTGACTTTACCTGACATATCGGCAACCGTATATATTTATAAGGAAAATTGATAATAAAAATTGATGTTTATTAAAAAATGTCAATATAAGAATGGGGTTACTATATGAATGTATTGATAATAGGAGCGGGTGCCCTGGGAATAGCGGTGGGAGCATCTCTTAGAAAACGTGGAATAGGAGTAGATTTCTTTGCAAGAGGAAACACTGCAGAGGCGATAAGGGAAAACGGACTGAAGCGTCTCGGACTTTTTATGGAAATAGAAGTTTCTCCCGGTGAAGTGGGAGTATATGAAAGTTATGAAGAACTTCCTCAGAAAAAATATGATTATGTCATAATATCCGTTAAGACCACGGCTAATGATGAAGTAAGTATATACTTAAGCATATACAGGGACTGTATGAAGGATAACGCAAAGATTATATTCATGCAGAACGGATTTGGGTATGAAAAACCATTTTTAAGATATTTCGATAAAGAAGTATTATATCATTCCAGGGTGATAACCGGTTTTAAGCGGGAAAAGCCTAATGAAAGCACAATCACGGCACATCAGGCACCTATATTAATAGGCTCCCTTTACGGGTATCCGCTTGAATATGTTAAGCCGATTGCGGATGCCATAAATGCTTCAGGTATTCCGGCAGAAATAGATTCCGATATTGAAAAGGCGCTTTGGGCAAAGCTTATCTATAATACTACTCTTAATCCACTCGGGGCAATTCTCGGACTGTCCTATGGTGAGCTGGCTGAATCGGAATACGCACATCAGATAATGGACATTCTCATTGAAGAATGTTTTGACATAATGAATGCAGGAGGGTATAAAACCTACTGGAATACCGCTGAAGAATACAGAAAGGTTTTGTTTGAAGAAATGATTCCCGTAACGGGGAAGCATAAATCATCTACGCTTCAGGATATTCAGAAAAAACAAAAGACGGAAATAGATACCCTCACTGGAAGTCTGCTGAATATTGCAAGTGAATATGATTTATATTGTCCGGTACAGAGTATGGTTTACTGGATGATAAAGGCACTCGAAGAAAAATTTTAAGGATTTTAAGAAATAAAATGAACAAAAGTGAAAGACAAAAAACAGACCATGCATTTTTACGTTTTATAATTTTATGCATAGGGCTAAGTGTAATGGCATTTGGAATATCATTTTCAATAAAGGCCGGGCTCGGAACATCACCTATATCAAGTGCACCATATGTAACTTCGGCAATTTCCGGGTTATCAGTAGGAGTAACTACCATTATCATTAATTTTATAATGATTTTACTTCAGCCGTTGATTTTGAGAAAACAGTTTGACTTGTTTCAGCTTTTACAGTTTCCTGCAACCATAGTATTTGGTTTTATGATAGATGTGGCAGAAAATGTAATAAAAGATATTACATTTTCCAATTATTTTGAACAGTGGATACTTTGTATAATTGGTATTTTTCTGATTGCGTTAGGAATAAGCATACAGGTGGAAACCAATTTTGTAACTACGGCAGGTGAAGGACTGGTGCTTGCAATATGTAAGGTCACACATGTTAAATTCAGCAATATGAAAATAGCATTTGATTCTTTACTTGTTGCAATTTCGGTTGTACTGTCGTTTGCGTTCCTCGGGCGTCTGGTCGGTGTCCGTGAGGGCACGCTTGCGGCGGCAATTTTTGTGGGAATGACTACAAAGTTTACGATTAAGATTGTGAAATGGATACATAACCTGTTTTCAAGAAATATAATACAAACAGAGATAAAACAATAATGTAAACATAAATAATATAATAATGCAAAGCGGATAGATAATGAGAATAAGTCTCAATATTTATCCGCTTTTTAGTATATAAAATAACTTAGAGGACATACTAACTATAATAATTTCAGGAGGTGAGAATTATGTCATTGATTAGTAAGGAAATAGGAGATTTTACGGTACAGGCATTTCAGGATAATAAGTTTAAGACAATTAAAAAGGATGATGTATTAGGAAAATGGGCTGTATTCTTTTTTTATCCTGCCGACTTTACTTTTGTATGTCCTACAGAGCTTGAGGAATTAGCAGATAAATACAAAGAATTTCAGAAAATAGGATGTGAAATTTATTCAGTTTCATGTGATACCCATTTTGTGCACAAGGCATGGCATGATACGTCCGAGCGTATTAAAAAAATAGAATATCCTATGCTTGCTGACCCTACCCATGCCCTTGCAGAGGATTTTGAAGTTTATATTGAGGAAGACGGTCTTGCAGAAAGAGGAAGCTTCATAGTAAATCCTGAGGGAAAAATAGTTGCCTATGAGGTTACTGCAGGAAATGTGGGACGTAATGCCGATGAGCTCTTTAGAAGGGTACAGGCAAGTCAGTTTGTTGCTGAGCATGGTGATGAGGTATGTCCTGCAAACTGGAAACCGGGTGCAGAAACACTGAAACCTAGTCTGGATTTGGTAGGACAGATATAAGGGTATGCATGAGTTAAAGATATTAGTATGGATATAGGCAGGTAAGATATGGCTATGGAAAATAATATGAAAAATTTTTATGATGTTGTAATAGTTGGAGGCGGTCCTGCGGGACTTACAGCGGCAATTTATCTGGCTCGTGCAAAATATCGTGTAGTAGTTGTTGAAAAGGAGACCTTCGGAGGGCAGATTACCATTACTTCTGAGGTTGTAAATTATCCGGGAGTGAAAAAAACAAGCGGAACAGAGCTTACGGAAAATATGAGAAAACAGGCTGAAAGCTTTGGTGCTGAATTTATGCTTGCAGAGGTAACGGAAATACTTCCGGAAGAGGATATAAAAACCGTTAAAACAAGCCGCGGAGAAATGAAATGCTTTGGAGTTTTGCTTGCAACAGGTGCGCATCCTAGAACTATCGGTTTTGACGGGGAAGAAAAATTTAAAGGTCATGGTGTTGCGTACTGTGCAACCTGCGACGGAGAATTTTTTACGGGAAAAGAAATATTTGTTATAGGCGGAGGCTTTGCGGCAGCCGAGGAAAGTGTGTTTCTTACAAAATATGCAAAGCATGTAACCATATTAATAAGGGAAAGTGACTTCACATGTGCTAAGTCTGTTGCGGATGAGGCCCGTAAGAATGATAAAATTACTGTAATAACCGAGGTAGAGGTTGAAAAGGTAGACGGAGAAGATTCACTTAACTATATAAGATATAGACATCTTGACACGGGTGAAATTACGGAATACAGAGTTGAAGAAGGGGACACATTCGGAGTATTTGTATTTGCCGGATATGAGCCTGCCACAGAGCTTATAAAAGGAATTGCAGAGCTTGATAAGGGTGGATATGTAATTACAGATAATCGTCTTATGACAAGTCAAAAAGGAATATTTGCAGCCGGAGATGTATGCGTTAAAGCATTAAGACAGGTGGCAACGGCAGTGGGAGATGGAGCTCTTGCGGCAACGGAAATGGAAAAATATGCTGCCGAAATGCAGGAAAAGACAGGTATACATCCTGTTATGCCTGAGTCGGACGGAAAAACTTTAAAGGATAAAGATGAAATTGGAAAAGAGAAATCCGGCAATGAAACAGGTCTTTTTTCCGAGGATATGCTGGAACAGTTGAATGTTGTTTTTTCAAAGCTTGAAGCACCGCTTATACTATCACTTAAGCTTGACAATTCTTCTGTTTCGGAAGAACTTAAAGAATATATTCATGAGCTGGCAAAACTAACTGACAGGCTTACGGTAGAAGAAACTTATGGTGAAGAAAGTAAGGCAAAAAATACTGATTCCAAAAAAAGAATCGGTGCGGGAAGTGAGCTGCCGTGTGTGGAAGTTTTAAGGGAAAACGGAGAATATACGGGTCTTGCATTTCACGGAGTGCCGGGTGGACATGAATTTACTTCCTTTATACTCGGACTTTATAATGCTGCAGGAAAAGGGCAGGCATTGGACGATAATACGGCAGAGGAAATTGATAAAATAAGTGAAAAAACCGATATGAAAATACTGGTTTCACTCTCATGTACGATGTGTCCCGAACTTGTTACCGCTGCACAAAAGATAGCTTCCATGAATGAGCTTGTAAGTGCTGAAGTATATGACTTAAATCATTTCCCAGAGCTTCGGGATAAGTATAAGGTAATGAGTGTACCGTGTCTTGTAATAAATAATGACAGGACTTATTTTGGAAAGAAAAATATATCACAGCTTATTGATATCATAAATAAAAATTAATGTATAAATGGCTTGACTTTACCATTGATTTCAGATACATTACTTTCTTAGTGATGTATTGTTTTCACCAATTCACGTAGTGAATTGGTGAAAAAAGACGGAGGGGTCAAACTATGGATTACAAAACTTTATTTTCAAAAACGCCTCCTACGAGGCTTTTTTTTACGGCTGCAATACCAGGAGCGATAGGAATGCTTGCTTCTGCTTTGTATCAGCTGGTAGACGGTATTTTTGTAGGACAGATATTAGGTGATGTCCCTTTTGCGGCAATTAATCTTGCCATGCCTTTTGTAATAATAAATTTTGCTCTGGCGGACTTAATAGGTCTTGGCTCTGCAGTTCCCATATCCGTAAAACTTGGTGCAAAAGAAGAAAAAGCGGCAAATAATATTTTCACTTGCGCCTGTATATTAATTGTAGCGGTGGGATTTCTGTTTGGAGCAGGAATATATTTTGCCGCACCATATATGATAAAGGCTATGGGTGCAGAAGGAGACCTGTTTGATATGGCGGTTTCATATCTCCGGGTATATGCATTATGTTCACCTGTAACCACCATTGTATTTGCAGTGGATAATTATCTGAGGATATGCGGAAAAATAAGGGGAAGCATGATTTTAAATATATTTATGTCGGTCTTAAGTGCTGTTCTTGAATTTATATTTTTATATGTGCTTAAGTTTGACATATGGGGCGCCGCACTTGCAACGTGTACGGGAATGTTTGTATGCGCATTGATTGCTTTATATCCTTTTTTTAGAGGAAAAATGCAGCTTAAATTCTGCAGACCGAAATTCAGCATGCGTATTATCGGACAGACTATAAAATGCGGAAGCCCGAACTTTTTAAATAACATTGCAGGTCGTGTTACCTCTATAATAATGAATGCCGTATTGCTTAGAATGGGAGGAGAAAATGCCGTATCTGTTTACGGAATACTTATGTATGTGGACGGTTTTGTTCAGCCGCTTCTTTACGGCATGTGCGATTCTCTTCAGCCTGCCGTCGGATATAATTGGGGTGCAGGTGATATAAAGAGAGTGAAGGCAATAGAAAAACGCTGCTATTTTGCAAGTGCAGTTTTATCTGTTATGTCCTTTGGAGTGATTTTTGTCTTCCCTAAACAAATAACAGGTTTATTTATTAGCAATCCGTCAGAGGGAGTTTTATCGATGTCTGTCAATGCGCTGTTTTTATTCAGCTTTACATATATAACGAGATGGTTTTCTTTTGCAACACAGAGTTATATGACGGCGATAGAAAAGTCAGTTCAGGCATCTGTCATATCTGTAGCTACGGCACTGGTATTTCCGTTAATAGTTATTGTTGCATTGTGGAACATGGGAATAGACGGTCTCTGGCTTAACATGACGGTAACCTCTGTTATGGCAGCAATACTTTCAGCAATAATATTAAAATCTTTTATGAAAAAAATAAAGGAGAAAAACATACCATTTACCTAAAACTAAACAGGAATTACGCCCAATAAAACCACATTTTTTCACATTCCGGCCGTATTGTCATAAGATAATATAACTGAACAATTATTGGAGGTTATATTAATGGAACAAAACAGACAATACGGCCGTTCTTCTTATCAGTCAAACGGATGCGGATGTCAGAACAATCAGCGGTCAAATCAGAATAGAAACCAGATGATGCAGCAGATGAACCGCGGTATGATGCAGAATATGAGGCCTAATATGAAGCATTGTTCAAATTCAAAATGCGGTGATTCAGACGGCAGAATATCGGATATGCCGATTGGAATGTGCTATGTACCAATGCAGGAATGGGGAGACATGTACGACCCGGAAATGGCTGTATGCCAGGGAACTGCATTCCCTGATTTGAATTTAATTTTCTGCGGAGTAAGGGGGAACAGAAGGTGACAAATATGAATCAGAATCAGTTATTTGAGTTTATAAGAAACAACTCTTTTATGATAGATGAAATAGGTCTTTTCCTTAATACCCATCCAGAATGTAAGGAAGCTCTGCATGCCTATGATGAATTTAAAAAACTGAGGAAAAAAGCGATTGAGGAGTATACGGAAATGTATGGTCCTATAAGCAAATATAATGTGAATGCAGATAATTATTGGACCTGGGTTAATTCACCGTGGCCATGGCAGAAGGAGTGTGGTTGTTAATGTGGGTATATGAAAAGAGATTACAGTGTCCTGTAAATATAAAAGAATGTAATGCAAAGCTTGCTCAGGCTATTATCAGTCAGTATGGCGGTCCTGACGGTGAAATGGGAGCATCCATGAGATATCTTTCCCAGAGATATTCCATGCCATATAAAGAGGTAATTGCAACTCTTACCGATATAGGAACTGAAGAGCTGGCACATCTTGAAATTGTTGCAACTATTATATATCAGCTCACAAAGGATTTATCCATGGAAGAAATCAAGGCTTCAGGCTTTGACAAATATTATATAGACCATACCATAGGAATCTGGCCTCAGGCGGCAGGCGGAGTGCCATTTAATGCCTGCGAATTCCAGGTAAAAGGTGATATAATAACCGACCTTGTGGAGGATATGGCAGCAGAGCAGAAGGCACGTTCAACCTATGACAACATCCTGCGTCTCTGCAAGGATTATCCTGACGTATATGAGCCTATTAAGTTCCTCAGAGCTCGTGAAATTGTACATTTCCAGCGCTTCGGAGAAGCATTAAGACTTACTCAGGATAAGCTGAATGAAAAGAATTTCTATGCATTCAATCCATCCTTTGATACTACAGCGCCATGTCTTAATGACATGAAATGTCAGCAGTAGCAGACTGTTATCAAAATAAAATATTAAACTGAGATAAAAATGTTGCCGTATTATGTTAATCATAAGACGGCAGCATTTTTCTGTATTATGCCCCCAAATTTTTAAATGCATAAATTTTTGTAAAAATGGCTTAAAATATAGTTGAAATTGTTGAAAAAAAAAGAAAGACATGCTATCATGTACGAAAAGATACTCGTCTTTTATTTTAAATTAATTAAAGTACTAATAAAGTTATTGTTAGCCCCAGATATAAGATATACGGCTGACTAAAATATAACAGAAGGGAGGATAAAGTATCAAAATTTTTGAAAAAGCATGGAAAAGCCACAGAAAAAGTATTTGGTTATGGTATATCACTTTTTCTAATAAAGGAAAGGAAGGTTAAATTATGATAAAAAAAATGGGAATTAAGTTTAATTTAGGCTGTAAAAAAATTATTGCAGTTTTTCTTGCAATTATTATATTTACATGCATAAATACGACGGAGGCAAATGCTGTAACTATTGCAACTCTTAACAGGGACAGTACTACATTTACAGGCACTAATGTATATACGGGTGTCAGCGGACCAATGGGATACTATACGCTAACTATTAAATCAAACAGAATATCTGATAGGCTTTATGAGGATGTAACATTAAAATCATCAGGTGGTGTAAACAGACCTTCTATTATTGCTTCAGGATATAATACATCAAGTGTAAGTACCAAAACAAGTAATTTCGCTGACGGATATTATACCATGAAAGGTTATTACTATTATACAGTGACCTCATATATGGGCAATGATTATACATTCAGTGTAACGTATTAATAATTATTTATATTAAAAATTAAGGGGGCGGAATATATGCGTAAATATGCTTTGATTTTAACATTTTTTATATTATCTCTTATATGCGTGTCCTGCGCAGACAGTGAAGAAGAAAACAAAAATTTTTTGGGAGGATACGGAGAGATTTCAGCCGGAGCATATTCTGCCGGATATAGTTCCGCCTTTTTTGAAGATGACGTATATATATATTATGATATGTATAAAATCAATAAAGAGTCAGGACAATTTGTAAGATTATGTGAAACAGCCGGCTGCAGCCATAATACCGCAAGCTGTATAGAATATCAATACAGAAACAGGATTTTTCCGGGTAAGGACCGGATATTTTATGTAAATGGTAAGGAGTTGTATGAAATTGATACAAAAGGTGAAACAACTTTTATTGATGTGTTTGAAACGGATAAAGACGGAATTTTATTAGATGAAAGTATAAGTATAGAAAAGGTCCTTCCTTTAAACAGCAGTTGTATATTTGTTTTTTGCAGTAACGGAAGCTGTATATATAATTTAGAGACAAAAGAAAAAATATATGCGTATGGATTTTTTTGCTGTGGCAATGAAAATGAAATTTATTATTACGACAGGGATTCAGAAGGGATAGTAAAAATTGACATAGATGCATGGACAAGCTCTCATATTGAAAATACAAAATCAATTTATCCATATATATGCACGGATGAGAGACTTTTTTGCAATACACAGGCCGGGGCAATATGTTATTTAAATGATGAAGATAAGACGGAGGTGTGTCTGGCTGAGGAGGGCATGAGATATACACTGCTTGGAGCAAAAGAAAATAAAATATATTATTTGTTATCGGACATTGATTTGAGGTCCGGAGAATACACAATGTGTGATTTGTATTATTCATTGTCCGACGGTATGGAGAGTGTAAAAGCAGACACAGGAGAACTTTCGCCTGATATGATATGTTTTTTTAATGAAGATAAAATTTATTTACTGAAAACAGATTCATTTCTTAATGTTGAACAGGTATATGTATATAGCCTTGATGATGACAGTTTTGTTATATACGAAAACAGCATGGAAAGTACAGATGATTTTTCGATGCAGTTTGACAGTGAGGAGGATACAGAGTTGGATAATACGCAAGATAATTTGTCTGAAAAAAAGAGCTATTCCATGTCGACAAATTTTTATAAGGAAACTGTTGACCCCCTAACAGGAAACACAGTTGATGTAATGCAGAAAACAGAGCCGTTTATAATTGACGGAAGCAGGCTAAAAACAACATTTTACTATAATGTGGATGTGGAAGGCAGTTATCCTGAAGAAGGTATTATAAATGTTTTTGTCATGTGTGACGGTATAATTCAAAACTCTTCGGTTAATGGTGGGGAAGAAAAACTGATAAATCAGGTTATATATAAAGATGGACAAGGTATGTATGCAGACATAGAATTTGAACTTGCAAATTCTTCGGGAGACAGAAAGATAATCATAGGTTATTATTTATCGGACTATATAATAACAGATGATTTTGATATATTCGGATTATATAATGAAATAATTAATTATCAGGATTTTACATTTGAATTAGCTGATAATTATACCCTGGAAGAGGTGGAGACTGAAGAAATATATTCAGAATACAGCTTTGATGAAATTTATACACTTGAAGAGGGAGAGCAATATAATGAAATATATGAACTTGCAGCAGTATCGGATAAAATTCCTCTTGGTATACAGCATGACAGGTGGAATATCCAGATAGATGAGGATGGTAAGTTGCATATTATATTTTATAGTAATCCGGGACAGTACAATCTTTATTTACTGATTGATGATGAGCCTGTATTAATAAATGGTGAAAATGAAAGCATACTCTGTGAAATAAGCGGAGAATCCGATACTGTGGTTTATGAAATAGATGCAAATGAAATTTTTCATGACAAAGAAAAGCACAGTACCAAAATAATGGTATATAACCGTAACACAGGAGAAGTAAAATTATATCCTGACCAGATTATTCAGATAAAGGAATGATAAATTTGTTTTTTTATGAATTAAAAAAAATATTTAAAACTAAAGGAATACTCATATCGATTGTTATTATAATCTTATGTATGCTTCTTAATGGTATAAATAATGCAGGCTTGCTTAATTATTTAAAACCGGATGTTCTGACTGATGCAACTATACAGAATGTAAGTAAATATAATGAAAAACTTTTTGATGAATTGGGCGAAACAGAGTATTCGGATGAGAAATATGAGGAAATGCTTTTGGAGTACAACAGCTTATATGACGGCTCGGAAACCGGTATTGGGGCTGAAAAAGGGAAATATGGTCCTACACAGGCATACGACAGGTATGTATATGGTCTGGCACTTGACCAAATGAGATACCTTAAAAATTTTCAGTCAGATATTTCGGATGTAATTATAAATGCTGAGCAAAGCAGGGAAAATAACAAAAATCTCGGAAAATATAGGGACGATTATAAAGAAAAAGAAACAACAAAGGCAATTCAGGCATATTCGGAAATTTTGAATAATACGGAGCTTAAGCTGTGCTATGTAACAAGCGCATACTGGTATTCCTTTACAGAATCAGAGGGCTCAAACAAATTTAATACCCAGCTCATTTTGTTTTTCATATGCTGTATTTTTTCGGTATATTTTGCAACAGAATATGAGAGTCGTATGAGTAAGATGACATATGTTACATATAAGGGAAGACTTAGTATGTTTGCGGTAAAAAATGCAGTGGTGTTTGTTATAAGTTTTTTAATAACTTTATTAAGCTGTCTTATAAATATAATTGTTTTAACCTTGCATCACGGGGGAATGGCTGATGCACTTTCCCAACCGGTACAGCTGATTTTTAACAATGAGCCATTTGCGGAATTCTGTCCTTTTAATATTACTTTTGGACAGTATATGTTGTTAGCCTTTTTTATGAAATTTACGGCATTTTATTTTGCATCAAATATCGTGGTGCTTATGTCCGTGCTGTTTAGAAAGAGCCTTCCTTCAATAGCATTTTCGGCTCTTTCAGTAATCGGAATTTTGCAGTTAACATTGTATGCATACCAGGATAATTTAGGAGCATATGAAATAAAATCCACGTCATTATATAATGTTTTTCAATGGCTTAGAACATATTCACCCATATCGCTTTTATGGAGCAGGGAATATGTAAGTTCATTTGACGTAATTAACTTATTTGGAGAGCCTGTATACAGGCTTCATTTTACACTGATATTTTCATGGATTTTAATTTTAGTTTTATTTGTCATAAATTCCTGTTTGTATTGTAGGAGGGGTGAGGCGCATGATATTGGAATTATCGGATATTTCAAAAAGATATGGAAAAAAAGAAGCATTGCGTAATGTAAATGCAAGGCTTGAAACAGGGATATACGGTCTTTTAGGGCCAAACGGGGCAGGAAAGTCAACCCTTATGAATATTGTTACAGGACTGCTTAAGCAAAACAGCGGAACGGTGTCATATGAGGGCAGGGATATAGAAAGCCTTGGGAAAGATTACAGAAAAATTCTGGGGTATCTGCCACAGGACCCGGGGCTTTATCCTTTTTATACCGGAAGACAGCTTTTATCTTATTTTGCTAAATTAAAAGATATTAAATCTCCTGAAAGCAGGATAAATGAACTGCTTGAGCTTGTGCATTTATCAGATGATGCTGACAGAAAAGTAGGAGAATATTCAGGAGGAATGAAAAAACGTATAGGAATAGCAACGGCACTTCTTAATAAGCCGTCTCTTCTTGTTATGGACGAGCCGACGGCGGGACTTGACCCAAAGGAAAGAATACGTTTCAGAAGCATTATCAGTAAAATAAAGTATGAAAGTATAATCATAATTTCTACACACATAGTTTCGGATGTTGAGCACATAGCTGATAATATTATACTAATGGATGAAGGTGAAATAATAATTTCGGACAAGTGTACAAATCTTTTAGACAGTATAAAAGACAAAGTGTGGTATGCAGAAACAGAAAACAGCAGGGTATTGGAGTACACTGAAAAATATAAAATAGTAAATGCCGTAAATACGGATATAAGTCATACAGGACTGAAAATTATTTCAGATGAAAAACCGGTAGATAATGCAAAACCGGTTTATCCGGAACTTGAGGATGTTTATATGTATTATTTCGGGAGTGATGATTAGTTGTTTAAAAACGAGTTAAAAAAGTCAATGTATGGAATGACTCCTATATTTGTTATCTTTACAATATGTTATTTCCTTGTTCTTATTTTTTCAAAGGACAGTTTTGATGACAGGATGGTTCAGTATTATCGGGAATATATGGAAACACTTGAGGGAGAGCTTGATTATGAAAAGGAAGTATTTATTGAGAATGAATATGAACGTGTAATAGTTACAATGGAGATAAATAATGAACTTGTAATGAACGGACAGAATATAGACCTTGAGGCAATGCAATATGCAATAGACCATCAGAGTGCTTTTGATATTATTTATGAAAAATATAATTATCTGTCAGGACTTGAAAGCAAAGAGGAACAGGTATTTTATTATGACCTTGACTGGCAGAATTTTTTTGAAAAGACAAGTATTAATTATTTTGAAATATTCATTCTTATTATTGTGGCATTATATTCTATAACTCTGGAATATTATGATGAACGAAATGTAATGATAAAAACCTCATATAAAGGCAGGCTTCCTTACATAGTGGCAAAGCAGAATTCATTACTTTTTCTTGCGGTAACTTTTTCTTTTGTTTTCTTTCTGACGGAGCTTATATATATGCTTTTTACAATGGATATTACAATGCTGTCCCTGCCTGTAAGAAGTATGACAGAATTTTCCGGGCTTTCCGTAAGTCTTTCAATAGGAGAGTATATAATTATCAGAGGTCTGTATCATGTCCTGTTTTGCATGGTGACGGTACTTATAATGTGCATGATTGGTCTTTTTGTAAAAAGATTTCAGACCGGAATTTTTATAGGACTTGTTTCAATGGTAATACCTCTGGCATTAAGAAATATTGCAGACGAAAAATATACCATATGGATATACAGCGTACATATGAGTAAAGATATGGCAATATGTACTTACGGGGTAAATGGTGTTTGGGTAGCGGTAGTCTTAATGGTAATGGTTTATTTTATTAATTTATTGTTGTGGTGTGGAATAAAACATAAATTTTAACTATAGTAAAATAGGTTGACCGGAAAGTAATAACATTTGCAAATAACCTTCTAAGGTGGTATATTGAGTTTTAAGGCATATATTGAGTAATTATCAAAGGAAGGACTTGAAAAATGTATGATTTAGTTAAAGCAGGCGAAAGTACCTTTTATATGGACGGACCTTATAATATAGGGATATATAAAATAAAGGAAAATGCTGTATGCCTGATTGATACCGGTATAAACGACCATACTGTCCAGAAGCTAGACGAGCTTCTTATCGGACTTGGATGGATTCCTGCCGTAATAATAAATACTCATTATCATGCAGACCATGCAGGCGGTAATATGTATTTTCAGAAAAAATACGGAAGCATCATATATGCAACAAAAACAGATACCGCATTGCTGAATAATTTTGAACTCTGTCCTTCGTTTATATTCGGAGGATATGCTCCTCTTGAGCTTAACAATAAATATGTAATTGCAGATAACAGCAGGGTAGAGGAGATAAATAAGAAAGTAATACCCAGAGGTCTGGACTACTTTCATATTGACGGTCATGCACCTGAGATGATATGTGTTAAAACAAGCGATGACGTATATTTTGTGGCAGACGGTGTGGTGAGTGAGGAGACCCTCAGAATTCACCATGTATCATATTTGTATGATGTAAAAAAATACCTGCATTCGCTTGATATATTGGAAAAGCTTAAGGGAAAGCTTTTTATCCCTTCCCATGTAAAGCCTGTTAAGGATATTGCACCATTGGTAAGGCTTAACAGGAAAAAGGTATATGAAATATGCGGTGTTATAACCGAAATATGCAGGAAGCCGAAAATGAGTGATGAAGTTATCACAGAAGTTTTGGAACACTATGACTTAAAGACCGGACTATATCAGTTTACCGTGAACGGAACTATTATAAGGTCATATATATCATATCTTGTCGATTCGGGAAGGCTTGAAGCAGTAGAAATAGGGAAGAAGCTCTGTTGGCGTACGGTATAATGTTTTCACCAATTTGCGTAGCAAATTGATGAACTGCTCACGCTATATCACCAATCAGAATGATTGATGATGACGCACAGCACCATCGCACAGCGATTCTTCATGTGCTGTGCACATTGTATCGCACGAAGTGCGATTTTATTGCGCGTGATTCCCGTCAATCCTTCAGATACATAAGAAAAGAGGCATAAAATGTATAATGTTAAATCTCTAAAAGCAGAAGAATTTATAAATCATGATGAAATCATGGAAACGCTTGCCTATGCCGATGAAAATTGTGACAACTTAGAACTTGTTGACAGTATAATCGAAAAGGCAAAGCTTAAAAAAGGGCTTACACACAGGGAAGCCTCCGTGCTTCTTATGTGCAGTGACGATAAAAGAAATGAAGAAATATTTAAGCTTGCAAAGAGTATAAAGGAGGAGTTTTACGGAAACAGGATTGTTATGTTTGCTCCTCTGTATCTTTCTAATTATTGCGTAAACGGATGTCTTTACTGTCCGTATCATTACAGTAATAAACATATAGCCAGAAAGAAGCTCACTCAGGAGGAAATAGTCCGTGAAGTTACGGCGCTTCAGGATATGGGTCATAAGAGACTTGCCATTGAATCAGGCGAGGACCCTGTAAATAATCCTATTGAGTATATTTTAGAATGTATAAAGACCATTTACAGCGTGAAGCATAAGAATGGCTCCATACGCCGTGTGAATGTAAATATAGCTGCCACAACCGTGGAAAATTACAGGAAGCTTGCTGAAGCAGGAATAGGAACATATATACTATTTCAGGAAACTTATAACAAAGAAAGCTATGAAAAGCTTCATCCGACGGGACCAAAGCATAACTATGCATACCATACCGAAGCAATGGACAGGGCAATGGAAGGCGGTATTGACGACGTCGGGCTCGGCGTGCTTTTTGGTCTTGAACTTTACAGATATGAGTTTGCGGGAATACTCATGCACGCAGAACATCTTGAGGCCGTGCATGGCGTCGGACCTCACACAATCAGCGTTCCGCGTGTGAAAAAGGCAGATGATATAGACCCTGATGTGTTTGACAATGGAATTGATGATGACACCTTTGCGAAAATTGTGGCATGTATCAGAATTGCCGTGCCGTATACAGGCATGATTATCTCTACCAGAGAAAATGAAGAATGCAGAAAGAAAATACTTGAAGTGGGTATATCACAGATAAGCGGCGGCTCAAAAACCAGTGTGGGAGGATATTATGAGCCTGAGGCTGAAGATGATAAATCCGAACAGTTTGACGTAAGTGATACCCGTACACTTGATGAAGTGGTAAACTGGCTGATGAAGCTGGGATATATACCAAGCTTTTGTACAGCCTGTTACAGAGAGGGAAGAACAGGAGACAGATTCATGAGCCTGCTCAAAGCGGGACAGATTCAGAACTGTTGTCATCCGAATGCACTTATAACCTTAAAAGAATATCTGATAGATTACGCTTCCGAAGATACAAAGAAGGTGGGCTTTGAGCTGATAAAAAGAGAAATAAACAACGTCCCGAATCCTAAAGCCAGAGAAACACTCGTAAAATATCTGGGACTTTTGGACGAGGGACAGAGAGATTTCAGATTTTAATGGAGGCTTATATTTATGGGATTTAATAATTCATCAGACTTAAACAGCACCCCGTCCTCGGACAGAGTTCACATAAGCTTTTTCGGCAGGACAAATGCAGGAAAGTCCAGTCTGATAAATGCCGTAACAAGACAGGAAACTGCCCTTGTTTCCGAGATAAAGGGAACAACTACAGACCCCGTTTCAAAAGCTATGGAAATTCTCCCGATAGGCCCTGTTGTACTCACAGATACTCCGGGAATTGATGATAAAAGTATCCTTGGTGAAATGAGGGTAAAGAGGGCAAAGCAGATTTTAAATAAAACTGACCTTGCATTGCTTGTGGTTGACATAAATATTGGGATTTCCGAAGAAGATAAAGAGCTGGAAAAGCTTTTTAGGGAAAAAAACATCCCATATATTATAGTATATAATAAATCAGACATGGCAAATAGGCAAATGACGGAAAATATTTCGCTTAATTCACATGATGTGCCATGCATCTGCGTTTCCTCTGATAAAGGAGATAATATTGATGCATTGAAAGAGCTGATGGCAAAGGCGCTTAAAAATGAAATGCCTGAAAGAAGAATTGTGGGAGACCTTATAAATAAAGGAGACGTGGCGGTGCTTGTAGTACCCATAGATAAAGCAGCGCCAAAGGGAAGGCTGATACTTCCGCAGCAACAGGTAATAAGGGATATTCTGGATTCAGACGGACAGGTTGTGGTGGTTAAGGAAACTGGTCTTAAATCAGCCCTTGCTTCACTTAAAGAAAAACCAAAGGTAGTAATTACCGACTCACAGGCATTTGAAAAGGTAAAAAAGGATACTCCCGAGGATATTTATCTCACTTCGTTTTCAATTTTATTCTCCAGATATAAGGGAGACATTAAAGAAGCAGTGAGAGCTGTAAAAACCCTGTCATATCTTAAGGAAGACAGCAAAATTCTTATCTGTGAGGCATGTACACACCACAGACAGTGTGATGACATAGGCACGGTAAAGCTTCCTAAGTGGATAGGGGAATTTACCGGAAAGAAATTTCAATATGAATTTACCTCAGGAGGGTATTTCCCTGAGAATCTGACGGAATACAAGCTGATAATACATTGCGGAGGCTGTATGATTAACAGGCGCGAGATGCAGTACAGAATAAGCATGGCAAAATCAGCGGGAATTCCCATAACCAATTACGGAATACTTATTGCACACATGAACGGAATACTTGAGAGAAGTGTGGAAATACTAAAGTTGAATGAAGAAAAGGATAAATCATAAATTCAGATTATTCTGAGAATTGAGGAATGTAATTGAAGGATAAGAAGGAAATCAAAAAAAGCATAATAAAGTGGCTTGTTATCATAGCCATAATTATACTGGTGTATTTTTGGAGAAGGGACCTTATAGATGACGCCATATATGAAATGACGGAAATTCCTGTGTCTGCAGGGATTCTTTGTCTTGTCATGACTCTGCTTTATTTTGCCACAGAGGGACTTATCATAAGCAGTATGACGATAAGAGAAGAAAAAAAACTGCCGTGGTATAAGGGCTTTTTAAGCGGACTTTTCTGTGCCTTTTACAGGCTTATTACATTGGGAAGCGGCTCCGGCTTTGCTGAAATTTATTATTATAACTGTAATGGAATTCCCGTATCAAAGGGAACGGGAATGACACTGGTACAATATACATTTCAGAAAATAGCAATAGGAATATTTGGTACGGCGTCATTTTTTTATCTGTATGCGGCAGGTCAGGAAGGAATAACTGATTATGCAATATATATGGTACTTGGAATTATAGTAATAACTGCCATTGTATTTTTCCTTGTGCTAATTGCGGTTTCGGAAAAGGTTGCTGCCCTTATAATAAGAATTGCCGAAAAGATAATGAAGGAAGGAAGCAGATTTCATTCCAAGCTTGATACAGTAAAGTCAAACATTATAAACTTTAATAAAGAAGGTAGGGAAATATGGAGCCATAAGGGACATTTTGTGTTTATAGTATTATTAAATTTCGTAAAATTCATATGCTGGTATTCCATACCTGGAATACTTCTTTCACAGGAATTTAATGTAACGATAATTCAGTGTATTGCCGTTATGGCAGTGGTAAATATGATAAGCTGTGTAATGGTTACTCCTTCAGGCATAGGCACTCTGGAATTTATGTTTGTTCTGCTTTTTGGTGCGGTACTGCCGGAAGAAAACGCGACGGCGGCCGTTATATTATACAGATTCTATACATGGATAGTGCCGTTTATTATAGGTGCATTTATCGCAGGCTTCCATAAAAGAAAAGTTAATCCTGATTTTCAGCCAGATACTTAACGGCACATTCTGTGGTCTGATTCCATATTCTGATTAAATCCGAAAAATCGGAGCTGATAAATAAAAAGTCCTGATTCTTTGAGTGTATCTCATGAGTCAGGGCTTTTTCTGCGAGCTTATGTGCACCCAGCATTTTTGCGTTTCCCTTTAATCCGTGAGCTTTTATGGAATAAGTGTTCATGTCTTTTTCTGAAATGTAACCTGAAAGCTTATCCTGCATGCTTTTACTGCTTTCGATAAAGGCTGAAAGAATTGCACAATACATATCAAAATCATTTCCGGCAAGTGAGATACCTGCCTCTGTATCTAAAATTTCTTTCATAAATGTTTCCTTAATATTTCCTTAATATTTCCTTTTATGGTATTTTATAGAAAATCTTTGATTCTTCCAGAATTTTATATTCGCCGTTTTTATATTCTGCTATAGTTACGCCGCAGTTTCTCTGAAGTGCGCCTGCCCAGAAATTCTCAATGGGATTTTTTTTAATGTATCTTAATAGCGCCTTGTTCATTGCACCATGAGCCACAATCATAACTCTTTCGCAGGTGTCAGCCAGAGGCTCTATTTCTTTTGTGAGAAAGTCGGAAGCCCTTTCGCAGAGTTCGTCTAAGGTTTCACCGCCTTTTCCCGGTGTGTAAAGCTCAGGATTTGAAAAAAAGTATCTGAATGAACAGGTTTCGTCCTTTTCCATTTCTCCGGCAAGACGGCCTTCGTACTCTCCAAAGGAAAGCTCCAAAAGACGGTCATCCTTTATAATGGGGATATCCCTGCCGCCTGAAAAAAGTACGGCTGTTTCATAAGCCCTCTTAAGAGGACTGGAATATATTTTGTCAAAGTGTGTATTTTTCAGTTTCTGCCCTGATTCAAACGCCATTTGGCGTCCTTCTTCGGTAAGCTCTATATCAGACCTTCCCTGAAGCCTTCTGTCAATATTCCACACGGTCTGACCATGGCGTATAATATAAATTTCCATATTAAGCTCCTGTTATATTTTCAATTTGCCAGTCAATGGGCAAAACACCGTTTGCCTTTAAAAATTCATTAGTTTTACTGAAATGCTTACATCCGAAAAAGCCTCTGTATACGGAAAGCGGACTTGGGTGAGGTGCCTCAAGTATAAGATGCTTCGGGTTATTGAGCATGTATTTTTTCTTTCTTGCAAACCCGCCCCAGAGTAAAAATACAATAGGTCTGTCCTGTCTGTTTACAATGTCTATTGCGGCATCGGTAAACTGCTCCCAGCCTTTTCCCTGATGAGATGCGGCCTGATGTGCACGCACGGTAAGGACGGCATTCAGCATTAAAACTCCCTGTTCTGCCCACTTGACCAGATATCCGTTGTCCGGTATATAACAACCCAAATCTGAATTAAGTTCTTTGTAAATATTTACAAGTGAAGGAGGTATGTCAACTCCGGGCTTTACGGAAAAGCACAGTCCGTGTGCCTGACCCGGCTCGTGATAAGGGTCCTGTCCTATAATAACACATTTCACTTTGCTTAGAGGTGTAAGGTGAAAGGCATTAAATATATCGTCTCCGGGCGGATAGATGGTATGGGTTGCGTATTCATTACCGATAAAGTTGAATAAATTTCTGTAATAATCCTTTTTATATTCAGGCTTTAAATATTCTGCCCAGTCATTTGTAATAGGAGGCATAAAATTTCCCTCTTTCCTAAAAAATAATTTGAATAAAGAATAACATATTTTTGGTTGACATACAACTTTTTGTGTGTTAATCTGAACAAAGATAATGCATTGAAGAGGAGTAGTAGAAATTTACCCGCTTACAGAGAGCTGTCGGTTGGTGCGAGACAGTAGTGTACGAATTTTGAACTCGCCTTGGAGCAGCCCGTTGAAATTTCAGTAGACAGGGACGGAGCCTGACCGTTACAGCAGGAGGATATAAGATTTTTTTAAGTCCGTATCCGTGATGAGAGCATGCAATATGCATGAATTAGAGTGGTACCGCGTAGAACTTACGTCTCTAAGTATGAGATGTAAGCTTTTTTTATTTTTAGGGGATAAATAAGGTACATGCAAATACAGATTAAGACGACAGTCGAGATTATATAATAGGAGGTAGGGAAAATGAAGAATTTTGAACATTACAAAAGAGGCTATTACATGCCACCTGTAAAGAGTACAGAATGGGTAAACAAGGAGTATATAGATAAGGCACCGCTGTGGTGCAGTGTAGACTTAAGAGACGGAAATCAGGCACTTATCGTTCCTATGAGCCTTGATGAAAAGATAGACTTTTTCAAGGAGCTCGTAAGAATCGGATTTAAGGAGATAGAGGTAGGTTTCCCGGCGGCATCAGAAACAGAATATGAATTCTGCCGTACACTTATCGAGGATAACTTAATTCCTGATGATGTTACCATTCAGGTCCTTACACAGGCAAGAGAGCACATAATTAAAAAGACATTTGAAGCTGTAAACGGAGCAAAGAATGTAATCGTACATCTTTACAATTCAACGTCATATGCACAGAGAACACAGGTATTTAAGAAGTCAAAGGAAGAAATTTTAAAGATTGCCACGGATGGTGCTAAGCTTTTAAATACCCTTGCAGATGAATATGGAGTGAAATACAGATTTGAGTATTCACCTGAAAGCTTTACGGGTACGGAAATTGACTATGCACTTGAAGTCTGCAATGCAGTAATAGATGAGTGGAAGCCGACTCCTGACAGAAAGGTCATTATAAACCTCCCTGCAACCGTAGAAATGTCACTTCCTCACATATATGCAAGCCAGATTGAATACATGAGTAAGAACATGAAAAACAGGGAAAATGTAGTACTTTCACTTCATCCTCATAATGACAGGGGATGCGGAGTTGCAGATGCAGAGCTTGGAATACTTGCAGGAGCAGACAGAATAGAAGGAACTCTCTTTGGAAACGGAGAAAGAACAGGAAATGTAGATATAGTAACTCTTGCAATGAATATGTATACCCATGGCGTAGACCCTGAACTGGACTTTTCAAATATGCCTGCCATTGCAGAAAAATACGAAACCCTTACGGGTATGAAGATTTACGAGCGTCAGCCATACTGCGGAAGTCTTGTGTTTGCCGCATTTTCGGGCTCACATCAGGACGCTATTGCAAAGGGAATGAAGTGCAGGGAAGAAGACCCGGACGGCATGTGGACAGTTCCTTATCTTCCTCTTAACCCTGAAGATATAGGAAGAAAATATGACGGTGACGTAATAAGAATAAACAGCCAGTCAGGCAAAGGAGGTATAGCATATCTTCTTGAAACAAAGTACGGCTTTGATCTGCCTGCAAAGATGAAAGAGGATTTAGGTTACACCGTAAAGGGAATATCAGACCATGCCCACAAAGAGTTAAAACCAAAGGAAGTACTGGACATATTCCAGGATGTTTATGTAAATATTTCTTCTCCAATCAGACTTGAGGAATGTCATTTCCAGCAGATAGACGGTATTAAAGCTGAGATAACAATAGATGTGAATGGAACTAAAAAAGTGTATCACGGACAGGGAAACGGAAGACTTGATGCGGTGAGCAATGCAATTATGAAGCATTTCAATATTAAATTTTCACTCATCACCTATGAGGAACATTCACTTCAGCTTGGCTCAAATTCTCAGGCATGTGCCTATGTGGGAATTCAGCTTGAAGGACACGACGAAATTGTCTGGGGAGCAGGCATAAAGACGGATATAATTGACGCATCCGTATTTGCTCTTATCAGTGCCATTAACAGAACTAAATTAGTAGGTTAGGAGCTCACTGTGCGGAAGTGAAAAAAGAGTAATAGTAATCACGGGAGACTGATTTTTTATTGTATATCCCTTTTTCTTGTGTTATATTCTATTTATGCGGGATATATAGATTAAGAAAAAGCACGTAATAATGTGTGCTGTGATATACAGGAAAGAGAAGGGGACATTTAATGGCCGGAAATATATTTGAAGAAAAAGTGGATTTTCTAATAAGAGTCAGAGAAGAGGTAGAAGCCAGGGACAATCTGGAAAAACAGCTTGATGAAATGAAAAGTTTAAAAAAGAAATTGTCCAGAAATATATCTTTGGAAGAAAAGTCCATCCAGGATGAAATCAGTCAGACTGTCAGGAAGCGTATGCAGGAGCTTGAAGCAGGATATGACAGACAGCTTGATGAAAACCGTTCAAAGAGAAAAAATGTAATAAACCGTAAGGAAAAAACAAAAAGCAAGCGCATGAATAAGCGTGTAGAGGAAGAAACAAAGGAAATAAGACAGACAAATAAGGATTTGGAACTGGAGCTGAAAACTCTTTTTAAGAAAAATAAAGTACCGCGTTTCTGCAAGAGAAAAATTTTTTATTATCTCTTTATGCCAAGCGGATTTGCAGAGATACTTAAAATGCTTATAGGTTTCATTATTATATTTGCAGGTCTGCCTGCGGCGGTTACACTGCTTGTAAGAGAATATGTTCTAAAAGGAACAGAGGCAGATATGACGCTTTGGACAGTCCTTATACCTGCAGTATGGATTATTGTGGCACTTATTATATATTTCATTATGTATAATAAAATTAAGGTAAGGCATATTGATACAATTACCGAGGGAAGAAAAATAAGGGATTCCATAAAGGCAAACGAAAAAAAGGCTGCTGCAATTAAAAATTCCATAAATAAGGATAAGGATGAAAGTATATATAATCTGGATTCATATGATAAAAAAATCCAGAATATTGAGAAGGAAGCAGATGAAATAACAAAAGAAAAGAAGAAAGCCTTAAAGACGTTTGAAGATGAGACAAAGCAGATGATAATAGATGAGATAAACGGGAGAAGGCTTGAAGCTCTTGAAAATATGAAGAAAGAAAAAAAGGACCTTGACGATAAGGTCCTTGAAACAGAAGAACGGTATTCTGACTTTTGTCTGGCTATTACAAATAATTATGCTGCATATATCGGTGAAGAGTTCTGCAGAATGGATAAGCTGGATGACCTTATTGCGATAATGCAGGAGGGCTCTGCTGATACTGTTTCAGAAGCGATAGCGGCTTACAAAGGTCAGAAATCGCCTAAATAATCAACTGAATATTTTATTGCATCAGCTATGCAGTCTGAAAGCTTCATTACAACACTCAGGCGTGTGCTTTGAAGCAGATTATGGCTGTTTGCACCTGATACATTTACAATACCGGTAATAGACACATCGCCTATTATCGGTAGTTTTTTATTTACTCCTTTACCGGGAGCAAGCGGAGAATCAGATAGTGTTATAAAACCGACATGATTGCTTACACCAAGAGCTGCGTCCACGGCAATTATATACGGATTAGGAATATTTTCATATATATCTTGAATTACACGTCGTATATTCAACGCATGAACGGGAGCCGAAAGGCTGCCAATAACTATGAATCTGTCATCAATGAAATTCAATTTTTCTCCTACAAGAGGACCGAGACAGTCGCCGGTTGCCCTGTCAGTACCAATGCATAAAATAACGGGAGTTTTATCGGAAATACAGTTTTCAGAAAGTATAGCTGCAAGCTCCCGTCCGAGGTCTTTGGATGCATCTGACAGGGCTGTATTATAGTAAAAAATATTGGGATTTAAAACTGGTTTCATATTTTCCTCTCTTAAGCATCTTGATATCAGTATATGCACTCAGTATTAACAAGTTTCGGTTTCTTTATACCGTAAAAAATATTTGAACATATAAGTTGCATATAAATAAATGTCATATTGTCGTAAATTGCGTTAATAATTTAATTACCTGCGACAGATTACGAGCAGAAAATTATAAGTATGGTGGTAATTTTATTGATAAGATTATTCAGGAAAGGCGGAGGAATATGATTGAGGTAATTTATGATAAGGACAAGCAGGAAAAGGATGAATTTGCTGAAAAGAAAAAGGAAATAAAAATGCCAAAGAACATGCGGCAGATTGGAACACCTAATGTTAATAAAAGGATTTTCATAGAGGATTATGTTGTTACATATCTTAATTTTATATCGAGACCGGGAAGCACACATGCAAGAGGCGCAATTCTTCTGGGAGAAACCTTAAAAACCGAAAATGGTGATGTTATTTTTATAAGCGGTGCGGTGGATGCCCAGAGTATTGAGTTTGATTTGGATGAAAACACATTTACAAAAGAAATATGGAGCGAAATATATGAAGATATAAAGGAAAACTTTTCCGAGCTCAGTGTAATCGGCTGGTTTTTGTCAAGGATGGGATTTTCAACCGCCGTTAATGATAAAATAACAAAAATACACGTGGATAACTTTCCGGGACGGGACAAGGTACTTTACATATATGATTCACTTGAGGATGAAGATGCATTTTATATGTATGAAAAAGGCGAGCTTACAAAACAGAAGGGATATTATATATATTACGCAAAAAATGAGGCAATGCAGAATTATATCATAAAGCAGAAAGGGGACGAGCCTGAAGAAAAAAATAATAAGGTAAATAAGAAAGATGCAGAGTTAATAAAGAATTTCAGGGAAATAAATGACAGATATAAGGCTTCAGAGAAAAAGAACGGAAGCAATATGCTTTATATTGCCAGTTCTTTCGTTGTGGTTGCACTTCTTGCAATCGGAATTACCGTTGTAAATAACTATGACAGGATGAAAAATATGGAGCTCTCATTAAACAGACTGGAGCTGACTTCAGGAGATGAAAGCAGCGAAGCTAATTTACAAAACGATACTGAGGATGTTGCCCAGGCTCTTGTGATTGATGATACGAGCTCAGAAGATGTCATGACAACAGAAGCTGATACAGGTATGGAAAATAATACATCAGATACAACATATGAAAATACTGAAGATGGTACAGGACAGACGGATAATAATGGGGGAGATGCGGAAGGTGATTCTACGGAGACAAATAGTGAAGATTTAACGGAGGAAGTAACTGAAGAACCTGAAATAACTACCGAACAGTCACTTCCTGCATCAACAGGAGGAAGTCCGACTTATTATGTAATTCAGTCAGGTGATACCCTCACTTCCATATCCCTGCAAATGTATGATTCAATCAAATATATTGATGCTATTGCAGAGGCAAACGGAATAACGCCTGAAGATAAAATATATGAAGGACAGGAAATCATAATACCTTCAGTAGGTGATTAAAAATGCAAACTTTTGTGATTTTTTTGAAATATATGGATATGAAGAAATAATTAGTGTATAATTTAAAAGTATTTACTAATCATAATGAAATGGAAGAGGTTTGAATGGCTAAAGATAATATAAATGAAGAGAGAAAAAACGGCCGTAGAATTTTCAGAAGGATAAAAGAAAATGTAATTGAATTGGGCGGTCCTGAGGAGGCGAAAGAAAATAATAAAAAAGCTGCAAGGTTAAGGAGCAGGAAAAAACTAATTTTGTTTCTTGCGGTTATTCTTGCAGCCGTTATTATTGTACTTGTTGTTTATATTAACAGTATTAAGCAATATAAAGGTTATAAGGTCTTAAATACCAATGAAACTGATTATGAAAGTAATGCTGATTATATTGAGTTTGGAGGAAACCTTCTTAAATATACTTCGGACGGAGTATCTTATATAAATTCTAACGGTAATACGGAATGGACGACAGGAACAGACATGAGAATGCCGATTGCAGAAAGCAGTGGCAACTATGCAGTGGTTGCAGATAAAGGCGGAAATACTGTATATGTGTTTGATACGGACGGGGCGATAAGCCAGGTTACAATGCCGTATGTAATATGTGATATAGACGTGGCAAGTCAGGGAGCATTTGCGGTTGTTTTGGAAAGTGAAACCACTAATTATGTAAATCTGTATGACAGAAATGGTGAAATAATTTATGAAATGCAGACAACCATTGATAAAAGCGGCTATCCTTTGGACATTTCCATATCAGAAGATGCCGAGAAGCTTTTTACAAGCTATCTGTATATAGAGGGTGTAGATACAAAGATTAATCTTGCGGCATATAATTTCGGAGAAGTAGGTCAAAATGCCAATGCCGACAGAATTGTCGGAGGATATATATTTGAAGATGAAATTATAGCAAAGGTTGAATTCATTTCAAATGATGTGGTTGCTGCGTTTTCAGATAAGAGAATACTTATATATGACATGAAGGAAAAGCCTAGTGAACGTGCAGTAATTGAGTATGACGGGGAGGCCCAGAGTATATTTTATTCTTCGGATTATGTAGGAGTTATCGAGAAAAATCCAAATGAGTCTGAAGATAATCGTAATATAATAAAAATATATGATACTAATGGAAATCTTGAATCAGAGTATAAATTTAATATTAATTATGATAAAATATATGCCGCTGACAAGGAGATTATTATAACGGGGGGGACTGAATGTCTTATATTGACAGTAAGCGGACATGTAAGATTTTCCTATACATTCGATTCCCAGATTAAGAGCATGATTCCGTCATCGGGATATCGTGAATACATAATAACCTTTGATAAAAGGACAGATAAAATCAAGTTGAAATAAAATAACCAGGGAGTAAGCATGAATATTAATACTTTAAGTATTCTGATAATACTTATATTTATTGTATTTATGGTAATCGGCTACAGAAGGGGAATAATACGCACCGTAATAGGAACGGCGGCGATTATAATTGCATTTTTTCTTTCGTATTTTCTTGCGCCTCTTGCAAGCCGGATAATCATAGATAATACCAAAATAGACGAATATATAGATGCAAAAATTTATGAAAAAATAGAAAACGAAGTTCGGGAAAGAGCAGAAGAGGCAATCAGGCAGGAGCTTAAAAATGTATATGGTGATGCAGCTCTTCAAATGGAAATACCGGAAAATCAGATAGAGCAGGCAGTCAGCGTCAGGCTGAGTAAATCGCAGCAGATTGAAGTTATTGGAAATCTTCCGCTTCCCGACTATGTGAGAGAGGCACTGGTAGATAACAATAACAGTGAAATATATGACAGGCTTCAGGTTTCGGATTTTTATCATTATATCTCAAAATATATAGCATATATGGCAGTAAATATTATTTCGTTTGTTTTTCTTTTTGTGATACTCAGACTTGTGCTTATGATATTTTCCATACTGCTTAACACCATTGGCGAACTGCCGATTATATCGGGTGTAAATCATATAGGAGGTCTGATTCTGGGGGCAGTGATGGCTCTGTTTGTATCATGGCTTGTACTTATAATTTTGAGTGCCCTGGCAGGAATAAATTCCAGTACGGTTGTAGATAATATGATAGCGGAAAGCCGTATGCTGACAGTCTTAAATGAAAAAAATTTAATAAAAAATGCTATTACGAATATAACTGATATATTATTTTAAAAATAAAAGTGAAAATAATTGAACGGATTGTCATGCCGGTGAATTAAATATTCCGGCAGACGGTCCGTTTTTTTCTGGAATAAGTTAAGACTAACTTATCTGTTGACATATACCCCAAGGGGGTATATACTTGTGATAAGTAAAACAGCAAAGAGGTGTTTAAACGTGGAAGATAAAAAAACATGCTGCTCCAATAAGACAAAGGAGCGTTCTGATGAGGAATATAAAGATTTGATTCATCGCCTGAACAGAATTGAAGGACAGATACGCGGAATAAAAGGTATGGTAGAAAGGGATGCATATTGTACGGATATTCTTGTACAGGTATCAGCCGTAACTGCTGCTTTAAACAGCTTTAACAGAGTGCTTCTTGCTAATCATATAAGGACCTGTGTGACGGATGATATAAAGGCGGGAAAAGAAGAAACCGTAGACGAACTTCTGGCTACATTGCAGAAGCTTATGAAATAGATTGAAAGCAGGTGGTATTTAAGATGGAACAATATACAGTTACGGGAATGAGCTGTGCGGCATGCAGTGCCAGAGTCGAAAAAGCAGTTTCCAAAGTAGAGGGAGTAACATCTTGTTCGGTGAGCCTTTTGACAAACTCTATGGGAGTTGAAGGTACGGCTTCGCCTGAGGAAATAATTAAGGCCGTTACGGAGGCGGGATATGGAGCCGAAAAGAGAGAATCTGAAGAAAAAAGAGGTACATCACAGGGGGCATCTTATAAAGAAGATATGCTTAAGGACAGGGAAACACCAATTTTAAGGAAGCGCCTTATTGCATCAGTAGTTTTTCTTGCTGTCCTTATGTATATTTCTATGGGGCATATGATGTGGGGCTGGCCATTGCCAAAGTATTTTGATGAAAATCATATTGCTATGGGGCTTGCACAACTTTTGCTTACCATTATAATAATGGTTATAAACCAGAGGTTTTTTATCAGTGGATTTAAAGGGCTGATTCATCGTGCACCTAATATGGATACACTTGTGGCACTGGGCTCAAGCGCAGCATTCATATACAGTACCTATGCACTTTTTGCCATGACAGATGCGCAGGTAAAGGGTGATACATCAGGCGTAATGTCATATATGCATGAATTCTATTTTGAGTCGGCGGCTATGATTCTTACGCTTATTACAGTCGGAAAAATGCTGGAATCTGTATCTAAGGGAAGGACTACAGACGCGCTTAAAAGCCTTATGAAGCTGGCCCCGAAAACGGCAGTAATACTTTCTGACGGAATTGAAAAAGAAGTTCCCGTTGAGCAGGTAAAAAAGGGAGATATATTTATCGTTCGTCCCGGTGAGAATATACCTGTGGATGGTATAGTTCTGGACGGAAACAGTGCTGTAAATGAAGCGGCGCTAACAGGAGAAAGTATACCTGTGGATAAGACAGAGGGGGATTCAGTGTCTGCCGCAACCGTAAATCAGTCGGGATTTCTAAAATGTGAAGCAACAAGAGTCGGTGAAGATACTACTCTTTCACAGATAATTCAAATGGTAAGCGATGCGGCTGCAACAAAGGCTCCTATCGCAAAAGTGGCAGATAAAGTTTCTGGCGTATTTGTGCCTATAGTTATTATAATAGCAATAATTACAACAGCCGTATGGCTTTTGGTTGGAGAGACGGTAGGTTTTGCACTTGCAAGGGGAATTTCTGTGCTTGTAATAAGCTGTCCGTGTGCTCTTGGACTTGCAACTCCCGTTGCAATCATGGTAGGAAACGGTGTGGGTGCAAAAAACGGCATTATGTTTAAAACAGCGGTTTCTCTTGAGGAAACAGGTAAGATGCAGATTGTAGCTCTTGATAAAACCGGTACAATTACAAATGGTACTCCTAAGGTTACAGACATGCTTCCTGCCGAAGGGATAACGGAAGAAGAACTGCTTGCTCTTGCCTTCTCACTTGAGAAAAAAAGTGAACATCCGCTCGCGAAGGCAGTGATTGAAAAAGCAGAAAACGACAAGGCAAAATTTTCTGAAGTGTCTGATTTTAAGGCGCTTCCGGGAAACGGGCTCATCGGAGTAATGGACGGTAAAACCGTTATAGGCGGTAATTATAAGTTTATAAGTGAAAGAGCAAAAGTATCTGAAGAAATGAAGGATAAATCCGAAAAACTTTCTGAAGAAGGAAAAACTCCTCTTTTCTTTGCAAGAGAAGGAAAGTGTGTAGGAATAATAGCTGTGGCTGATGTTATAAAGGAAGATGCTGCACGTGCCGTGAGTGAACTTAAAAACATGGGAATCCATGTGGTGATGCTTACGGGAGACAACGAGAGAACAGCTAAAGCCATAGGAAAACAGGCAGGAGTAGACGAAGTTATTGCGGGTGTGCTTCCTGACGGAAAAGAAGCTGTAGTAAGAAAACTTAAGGAAAAAGGTAAAACCGCAATGGTTGGTGACGGTATAAATGATGCACCTGCCCTTACCAGAGCAGACATTGGGATTGCCATAGGTGCAGGCACGGATATAGCAATAGATGCGGCGGATGTGGTGCTCATGAAAAGCCGTCTTAAAGATGTGCCTGCTGCAATAAGACTAAGCAGAAAGACACTTAGAAACATACATGAAAATTTATTCTGGGCATTTATATATAATGTTATCGGCATACCTCTTGCTGCAGGTGTTTGGATTCCGGTTTTTGGCTGGCAGCTAAATCCGATGTTTGGAGCAGCGGCTATGAGTCTTTCAAGTTTTTGCGTAGTTACTAATGCATTGAGACTTAATATGTGCAGGGTGCATGATGCAGGACGGGATAAGATGTTAAAAAACAGAGTTACTGACTCTTCAAATAATAAAGAAATAAGTGCCGGCGGGCATGAGAAAGAAATTAAGGAGGTCAATTTAATGGAAAAGACAATGAAGATTGAAGGAATGATGTGTGGACACTGTGAGGCTACAGTTAAAAAAGCTCTTGAGGAAATCCAAGGAGTATCGGAGGCAGTGGTAAGCCATACAGAAGGTACCGCTGTGGTAAAATTAGAGAATGATGTAGCAGATGAAACATTAAAGAAGGCAGTTGAAGACCGCGATTACAAAGTGGTTTCAATAAACTAAATTTTATATCTATGAAAAAATACACATAATGAAATAAAAGTTATAGATTAAAGCAGGATAAAAAAATGATGAATCAATTTGAAAGAACAGAAATGTTAATTGGAAAAGATGCCATGAAAGTCCTTGAAAAAAGCCGTGTGGCAGTTTTTGGTATAGGCGGAGTGGGCGGCTATACCGTTGAGGCCTTGGCAAGGAGCGGAGTGGGATGTCTGGACCTGATTGACAGTGATAAAGTGTCTGTTACTAATTTAAACAGGCAGATTATAGCGTTAAATAGCACAGTCGGGAGATATAAAGTAGATGTCATGAAAGAACGTATATATGACATAAATCCCGAATGCGTGGTAGAAGTACACAAATGCTTTTATCTGCCTGAAACAGCAGGCCAATTTGATTTTTCAAAATATTCATATGTGGTGGATGCCGTAGATACAGTTACGGCAAAATTACAGCTTGTTATGGAAGCAGAGGCTTACAATGTTCCCATAATCAGCAGCATGGGGGCAGGGAACAAACTTAATCCTGCTGATTTTGAGGTGACTGATATATATAAGACATCCGTATGCCCTCTTGCAAAAGTAATGAGACGCGAATTAAAAAAGCGTGGAATAAAGAAATTAAAGGTGGTTTATTCCCGTGAGGAACCAAAAGTGCCAGCAAACATGAGAGAAAGAGTACCGGGCTCTACGGCATTTGTGCCTTCAGTTGCAGGGCTTATCATGGCCTCGGAAGTCATAAAAGATTTAACGGGAATTCATTAGTATGACAGCGCAAGAGCCAACTTTGAAAAAAAATAAAAAAATTTCAAAAAAATTGTTGACATACCGAAAATGGTGTGCTATATTCTAATAGCTGTCTCGGAAACGGGGCAGCAAAAAAAGCCTTAAAAAAGGCTGTTTTTAATTAAGAACCATTGACAAATTAATAACATGACAACCCTGAAAATTCTTTAAAATAAACTTTGGATTGTCTTAATCCTCGTATTAAAGATTATTTCAAAGTAATTTAAAAGAAGTTTCAAGAACAGAAACTTAAACACAGTAAAAAGGGTATTGAATTAAAAGCTGACGTTTTTAATGAGTACCAAGGAAAAAACTTTATTTGAGAGTTTGATCCTGGCTCAGGATGAACGCTGGCGGCGTGC
>CALWPY010000010.1 GCA_944383545.1 uncultured Lachnospiraceae bacterium
AAAAATCATCTTCTGACGGATAGAAGAAGCCAACTGTCAAATTTTAATTTTTAATCAGTGCGTTTTGCTCATCTCTAATATTAAATTCTTATCTCTTTATTAATTATCATTTATTATAAGTGTCATACATATATTTCTTCATCAATATCTACTATATAGCATACCATCACACGACCAATTTTTCTATATCCTGCTCCTTCATAAAAAAAGTTATAAGGGTTGAAACGTGTCTTTGCGTACTAGTCCAGAATATTATAATCCTTCTTATTAGCATGGCAGAAAAGTAAGAATCCGTTGTCAAAAACAGGAGCGGGCGCAATTATTTTTCCACTATAATTATCCCGCAGAACGCCAAAATTTTCAAAGTGATGCTCCTCATTATAAATCAGAGCATCAAATACCAACATACTTCCAATCTGTTCAGAAAAGTCCTGCCCTGGTCTGTCATAATATGCAAGTCAGGCAGCAATGCCTCCTGCTCGGGCAATATGTCCGATAAGAATACACAAAGCGTCAATATCAGTAAACAAAGCGTATTTGGACGCCTTTATACCTTTCCAATTCTCCAGATTGTAATGCCCGTCATTAAGATGCATAGCTTCAGCAATCTGTAATGCGTAATGCTTGCAGTATGGCTATCTGCCCATTTTGGACGCGCCCGTAGTCCTTCCTTTTTAATGAATATCCCGTCATGCTCTACATATCGCCACGCCTTGAAAAGCATATCACCTTTAGTAAGCTCCATGGACGTAATAAAGGTCTGACGGCTCCCTTCTACACCAGTATAGGTAACCAGTGCCAAGTTACCGAAAAACGATTTTCATAAAAATTATATTTGGAAAACTTTCCCTCAAAGCGTCCGGCACCACCCACCAGAAGCTATCGTTCAAGAACAGTCCTTTACACACGTCAAAAATCTCCTTGGTGTCATTACAGCTAAAGTCCAAGGTTTTCAATATATTATCCACAAAATCCTCATTGATATAAATAATCTCTGCCACCAGACCTGACAATCATTGCTTTTCCATAGAAATGTGTAATAACTTCGTGTCATAGAGCCGGAGGCTATAAACATTATTTATAGGCTCCTCCATGTCGCATAATAAAAGTGAAACATCTTTTTCCAATGCAGACGCAATTTTTAAGTTCATATCAAAAGTAAGATTTTGTGTTCCACTTTCAAGACGACAAATGGTTGGACATTGGGTACCCAGACTTCTTGCCAACTCCGCTTGGAAAATGCCATGCTCCAGTCTGAGTTCCACAAGTTGTGATATGATTTTTGTCGTTGTAGTAATTCGTCTATACACTCACCTCTATAATTTGACGTTAACATATATGATAACATTATACAAGAGAAAGGAAATCATAATTTTCGTAATTCGGAAAATCCATCATATATACATCTCTTATTACTGTTTATTTTGTCACCCGTATAGTAGTTGGGAACATGGCACGAAATTCAAATACATCTTATGTTATTGTTTATCCCAATCTCTTGGAAAGTTTGATGAATATTACGCTGATTCAAATACATCTCATGTTATTGTTTATCCGGACGGCGCCGTAAAGGCGCAGTCGCAGAGCGACAATTCAAATACATCTCATGTTATTGTTTATCAGGCGCGGTTATAACATCTGGTGGAAGTATAGCCATATTCAAATACATCTCATGTTATTGTTTATCTTTGACTACTGTTCATCATTTGTTGCATAAACGCTATTCAAATACATCTCATGTTATTGTTTATCACAAGACCCGCTTGCGGTACCGCAGATACCTTGCCTATTCAAATACATCTCATGTTATTGTTTATCATGTTGTTCATTATCGTTTTAAAGATTATTTTAGATTCAAATACATCTCATGTTATTGTTTATCTAGCGTTATAATCTACAATAATTTTATGCACACGAAATTCAAATACATCTCATGTTATTGTTTATCGAACTATTGTTTTTAGGCACAAACCCATTCGTTTAATTCAAATACATCTCATGTTATTGTTTATCTATTAGACAGCTTAAAAATAATACCTTTTTCTATATTCAAATACATCTCATGTTATTGTTTATCAAATTAAAAAAAGTGTCTTATAAGACAAATAATTATATTCAAATACATCTCATGTTATTGTTTATCAAACAATGCTTTCTTCCTGGTTTCTTGCAAACCTGCATTCAAATACATCTCATGTTATTGTTTATCAGCTGTTTAAGCAGTATGATGTCGGGTTTGATTAATTCAAATACATCTCATGTTATTGTTTATCCATCTACCCCGTGGAGGAACAGCAAAACTCTTGCATTCAAATACATCTCATGTTATTGTTTATCTTCGTATCTTCCAACAGGACTGCAGAAATATATATTATTCAAATACATCTCATGTTATTGTTTATCATTTTGTGGATCGAGTTACTTAGTATCTATAAAAGAATTCAAATACATCTCATGTTATTGTTTATCTATAAAATTCTGTATTATTTCCCAAACAAAAACATAATTCAAATACATCTCATGTTATTGTTTATCAAGACTGGAAGAAAAAATATGAAGAGTTAGACAGATTCAAATACATCTCATGTTATTGTTTATCTATTAGCACAATTTTATCTTGTCTTAAATATTGTATATTCAAATACATCTCATGTTATTGTTTATCCGCTGTTGCAATATACTGTTAAGCAGGTCCTCACATTCAAATACATCTCATGTTATTGTTTATCCAGAGGAGAGCCGTCTGAAGCAAGCAGTATTTCCATTCAAATACATCTCATGTTATTGTTTATCGTTATACTCCTGACGGTATCATATCAGACGTCTAATTCAAATACATCTCATGTTATTGTTTATCCTCCTCCTTTTTATTAAATAAATCTTCGTATTTTTATTCAAATACATCTCATGTTATTGTTTATCCTCCATTTTTCCAAAAGGTCATTCCGTTATCGAAATTCAAATACATCTCATGTTATTGTTTATCACAGAAAACGCAAACAATAAAACATCTACGATTGCATTCAAATACATCTCATGTTATTGTTTATCATTTCACGTTTCATAAACTCAGTTTCGGATTTTTCCATTCAAATACATCTCATGTTATTGTTTATCCCACCGTTCAATAACGGTTTCTACTGCCTCACACAAATTCAAATACATCTCATGTTATTGTTTATCAGATAACCGACATAGGGGACATAATAGAGGTTATATTCAAATACATCTCATGTTATTGTTTATCAAATGAGCAAATATACAACGGAAGTTAGATTCATATGATTCAAATACATCTCATGTTATTGTTTATCCAAAACGTGGGTTGGACTGGATGGTCTAAAAATGGATTCAAATACATCTCATGTTATTGTTTATCAATACTTTGCAACTTCAATACAAGCCTCTTTTGTGCATTCAAATACATCTCATGTTATTGTTTATCACAGAGCATATTCGGGGAAATGGGTTATCGAGGTATTCAAATACATCTCATGTTATTGTTTATCATCACACATCATTGACAAACATTTGACTGTCAGTGATTCAAATACATCTCATGTTATTGTTTATCACCATTACCGGAGCCATATGAGCCGAAAGGAGAGATTCAAATACATCTCATGTTATTGTTTATCGAAAGTATTTTTTCCCGGCGCATACGGTTAGGACTATTCAAATACATCTCATGTTATTGTTTATCTGCATAGGCATACAGGCGGCAAAGTGCTGATACTTATTCAAATACATCTCATGTTATTGTTTATCTCTATACAAAATTAACTACACCAACGGTTTTTGAATTCAAATACATCTCATGTTATTGTTTATCGAATACGTCTATTTCGTACGCAATTTCTGAAGTCATTCAAATACATCTCATGTTATTGTTTATCACCTTTCTTTAATGCCCAACGGACTATATCTTTTATTCAAATACATCTCATGTTATTGTTTATCGAGATGTAGTCGCTGAAATAGTGGAAACACACAAATTCAAATACATCTCATGTTATTGTTTATCGAGCACAATAGGAGTTGCAACAAAAACAAAAGCATTATTCAAATACATCTCATGTTATTGTTTATCAAAAGCACTTAAAGCGTTAGGAATTTCACGCTTCAATTCAAATACATCTCATGTTATTGTTTATCGTATTGCCCTCACGGAAGCTCAAAAAATTAAAAAAAATTCAAATACATCTCATGTTATTGTTTATCAGCAAAAGCTAGTACAGAAAAAGGAACAATGGGGAATTCAAATACATCTCATGTTATTGTTTATCCTTTAAAAATTTTATTTGAACAAGGATTAACAAAAAATTCAAATACATCTCATGTTATTGTTTATCTCAGACAAATTAGAAAATAAGGAGGAGTAAAGCAAATTCAAATACATCTCATGTTATTGTTTATCATTGTGGAACAGATGTACTCGGCACACAATTACGAATTCAAATACATCTCATGTTATTGTTTATCTTTCAGAGGGGCAGACTTATGACGGAAAATTAAGAAATTCAAATACATCTCATGTTATTGTTTATCCCTGCACCATTTAAAACAAACCCATTCGTTACCGCAATTCAAATACATCTCATGTTATTGTTTATCCAGAACTGCTATTTTTAGGTACAAATCCATTTGTATAATTCAAATACATCTCATGTTATTGTTTATCAAATTTCAGCTCCATAACACCGTCTGACAGCTTCATTCAAATACATCTCATGTTATTGTTTATCGTTTTTGGATAGGCTTTGATTGCGGGCATTGTTGATTCAAATACATCTCATGTTATTGTTTATCAAGCAAGAATAGTGAACGTAAGGGAGGAATTTTTTGGATTCAAATACATCTCATGTTATTGTTTATCCTGTTACCGCTAATAGTAACTTGTCCAGATTCAACATTCAAATACATCTCATGTTATTGTTTATCAATAAATTATCAAAAAAAATATTAAGAGCAGATACATTCAAATACATCTCATGTTATTGTTTATCGGATTTCAAATGTTGTCGGAGCTGTTGTTACTCAATTCAAATACATCTCATGTTATTGTTTATCCAAAATAAATATTACATTTATTACTACCAATTATATCTAAACTACCTTTTATTTACAAGCAATATTCACTATTTTTACCAACCGGCACTATAATTTATCAAAATTATATAAAACATACAGCTTTTACCTTTATTTATTTACTTTCTTCAATATTTTTATAAATCCCGCCTGGTAAAAATCATTTAAAGGAATTAAATTATCAACGATTCTCCTGTCTCTTCTCCTCCGTTTCCTATAACTTCTTCTCCAAATACATTGTCATTCATAAGTTTTATAATGCAAACAAAATCCTCGTCTTTATCAATTACTTTTTTTAAATCGTTTCTTAACATTACCAGTTTCGAAGGTGACATTTCACCACGAAAAACAGATTTTTGAAAGTGTGATAAATACTTTTTACATACCTTGAAGACCTTTTGCACACGTTTTTCTCCCACGTCATAAAATACAAAAGCATAATTATAATTTATTTTTTTACCCAATTAAAAACCTCCTTTTAAGCTATAAGGAATAAACTCTTTATCCTCCATTATATATTTAATAAGCTTATAGCAATCCAATTTTATTGCTGTTCTATATGTAACCTTCCTTTTCAACTTAGGGTGTTCAAATACAGATTCCATTCTTCCTTCAAAAGCTTCAATAAATATCTTTCTGCCCTCGTCATTTAAAAGGCAATAATTTACCTTTTTATCAAAATGCTTATTAACTTGAATTTTTCTATTGTTCACCAAATCAAAGATTGTCCTGTAAACTATTACCGGCTTAAAGACCTCACTCAAATCCAGACTTAAAGAAAATCTTCCTTCTGATGGTTCATGAAGAAAACTTATTCTCTGGTCCAAATGTGTCCTATATATGGCAGAAATAGTTTTTGTGTATAAAAGCGTATTTCCAAACGATATTAAAGCATTTATAGGATTATCCGGCGGTCTCTTTACTCTTTTATTCATAACAAAATCTTCAGGCAGAAAATATTTAAAATCATTATAAAACCGCATCCATAATTCTCCTTCTGCTGACATTAATGAACTTATATTTTCAGCTTTATCCACACTTATATAAAATGATTTTTTAATCCAATCAATAGTATTCTTTACCTCTTTTTTATCATGTTTATAATAGTGATAAAGTATTTCATATATATTAATACCTATTCCCTTTACAATAGCCTTAGCTATAACAATCCTGTCATTTTGAAACTTTTCCACCTGTTTTATAAGAAGTTTTCCACTCATATACTGCGATTTTGGATAAAATGTTCCGCTATATCCTTCATAATAATTAAAAAAGTGCACTACTATGTGATTTTGTGACAAGAAATCCAGTAATTTACTGTTTATACTTACCTCATTAAGACAGTAAATCTCCTTAGTATTTTCAACAGGAATATATACATTTTTGCCGTTCTTCCTAAAACATAAGGAATTATCCTTTCTGGTAAGCTCTCCCATTGATGAAATATATCTGGTACTTCCCATATAAAATCCTCCTTCCCTGCAAAATATTTACCAACATACTTTTCCAGAATTGTAAAATTACAATTTATTTCTTTAAATATAACAGTACTCATAATAAGCACACTTTTTACATTGTGGCTTATTTAATACTTCCGGAATATTTTTCTCCGACAGAAGCAATTCAATTTCTTTAATATATTCCTCCAGCTTTTGCTCTTTTTCTTCTGTCAATTCTATTATTATTACTTTTTTATCTGTTTTGTTTTTTTCAATAAATTCCAGCTTTCCCTTCCTTAAAATCCCTTTATCCTTCAAAACCTTCAAATATAATATAAGCTGCCATTTTGAGGCCTCGACATCCGCATCTGATTTTTTTACTTCAGTCAAATATTCTCCAGTAAGCTTATCCAATTTTATATTATCAATAGAAATTTCAGTATTTTCTTTTTCTGCACGTTCCTCATGAATAGCTCTGCCTATATTTACCTCCTCACTGTTATCTTCCATATTCAATCGATTCCCAAATAAATAGCATTGTCTCTTACAATGAAAATAATAGTTCATTAATGTGCCGTTTACCCGCATTCTTTCCTCCCTCACATAACCTTATCAAAAATATGCCATTCCCTGTTATTTTTTATTTACATACTTTATATAAAATCTACAAAATCTCCCACTTCGCCTTGAAGCCTTTCGCGATTTAATTTCTTGTTTTCAAAATACTTTTCGCCGTTTTCAATGTAATAAATCTCACCGATTTTATCATCATAAACAAAATTAGAATTCTTTTTAATCTGATAAATAAAATTATTCATTTTGCTTTTTACTTCAGAAAGTTTTATTCTTTTTTCAGCATATGGCATTGAAAAGTCATTTAAGAGTTCCTTATATTCACCCCAAATCTTTTCTCCATCCAGTTTTTCTCCTTTCTCATCATCTATTATTCTTGCCAGATAAACACTCATGCTCCATTTGTCTTCATTAATTAACTTCAGCCTGTCTTTAATTTTTTCAAAATCAAGCTTAGCTACTGATGTTTCAAAAAAATCATCTAAACCTATATAGCTTTTATTATCAATTCTGTTATGCTTTAAAACCTCCATTATTTTTTCATAATAATTATGAAAATCTTTATCTACTAAAAGATTTTGTATTTCGCTATCCTCCAGGGTAAATTCCTTGTGAATTCTAACATCGCCATCGTTATATACACTCTTTGCCTCATCAAGTTTGAAAAAGAACGCTTTACCCTCTCTAAGTGCTGAGCGGTTTATTCTTCCCAAAAATTGCTCTTCACTGTCTAACTTTGAAATATTCTTATATCCGATATCCATATCTATATCCACACCGGCTTCAACAACCTGAGTTGCAACAAGTACCATAGGAGACGATTCCTTTTTTATCAAATTAAGAATTCTGCTACGTTCAGCAATACTGTCATCTCCAGACATATATTCAACTCTACATATACCTTTTAAATAGTCTGTTAATTTATCAAAAAAACGTCTGGCAGTTTTCTTTTTTATTAGTTCTACAAGCACTTTTTTCCCGCTCTTTGCCGAACAGCAGATATGTTGCAAAATATCCTCCTCAGCTATATCTGCTTTTAATAATTCATAACTTATTTCTACTCTGTTTTTAAAACGTGCATTTAAAAAATATTTATCTCTATTATTAATCAGTGAAGTTGTTTTATATATATTTTTTGTCAACATGTCAAAATCCGGCAAAGTAGCTGACATAATAATTATTCTGATATTAAGCAAATTCGAAAATACCTTTAAAAAATGAATAATTTCTCCCCATATCAAATTTTTATAGCTTTGAATTTCATCTAAAACAATCACACTGTTAATTAACTGATGGAATCCGAAAACTGATTCTCTCGAATCCCCAAACATGGTATCAAATAAACTTACATGAGTAGAAACAAGCATTGGATAGTTTAAAAACTGACGGTCTAATAAAGCCTTTTGATAATCCTGATAGTCTGCATATTCATCATCTTTATCCCGATTTTCTTTCCTCATTTTAATTGGTGTAAGCGAATTTATAACCGCTATTTCTTCCATTATTCCTGGATAATTCCCAAAAACATCTTCTAAACTTTTTATATTTTGTTCTACAAGCGTATTAAACGGATATATATAATAAATTTTTTTCAGTCTTTGGTCCTGTTTCATTAGCTGGAAGCTAAGATTAACAGCTGTATTACTTTTGCCACTGCCGGTCGGAGCTTCCAGATAAAACATGGTTTGTTCAGGATTTCTTTTCAGCATTTTTTCTGCATCTATAAACAATTCCGACCTTAATACATTAATATCTTTTTCAAGAATCAAATCTTTATTTGGTTTTGGATACTTCGTTTTTTCATATGACCTTATTGAAGACATTCTATCTGTCTTTTCATAAATATCTATCCACTTGTCAATTTCATTTAAATCCCCACAATGATTTACTTCTTTTCCTGACATAAACTCTGTCGTAGCATAATAATCTGATGCGACAAGCAGGGAATATATAGTTTTTTCATATGTATATAATGCAACGTTTTTTTCCTTATCAGCAGTTTTCATAAAGTCACGGCAGTTTTCCATATATGCATTAATTAAAATTTTACACTGTCCTTTATATTCAGGAAACTTTCCATCTACAATGACCTTTATTAACTCATATCCTTCTTTTTCCTCTAAAGATGTCAAAAACTCACTAAACGCACACAGGTCACTGTGATGTCTGCTAATTATATATGCGTTTAAAAATACAAATGCTCTTAATACATTTTTTTCTGATTTGTTTTTTGTAAATAGCTTTATCTTATCAATATAGTACTGAATATATAAAACAGCAGATAATATGGAATGATTGCTTGAAATGATTCCTGAAATTTCTCCGTTATCTGAGATACCTTTATTTTTCATCTTCCTATTCTGAAACGCAGGATTTATTTTTCCAAAATCATGAAAGATAGGAACACTAAATATCATGTCCCTTAAAGCATTTTTAATTACATCCGTGGCATCCTCACCTATCAATACTTTACAAAAATTATCAAATATCACGTCCATTTCTTTTTCTTTCCATAATTGCTTAAAATATTTCATGGAAAGGGCAGTATGAGCTCTCAACGTCTCTTTCCTGGTTATAATTTTTTCCTTATTTTCATCAATATGAGCATAATACTTCTCTGGATTTACAATCAATTCGTTTATAAGTTCTAACCCCATTCACGTTCCTCCTAATAAATCGGGAGACCATATACCAGACAGGTCTCCCTCAAAGTTAATAAAAGATTATTTTCTTTTTATCCGCCAACTGATAAACCTGTGTATTTTTAACTGTTACAAATTCATTAGTGTATAAAAATTTCTGTAAAATATATTGATTTGTCCAGCCATTCATTTTATAGGGCAGAGCTTCAACATATTTAAACTCATTAACAATACCCAGCTCTTCTTTATCATCAATATCTAAATCTGCATATTCCACCTGTTCTACAGGCATAAAACAATCCATGCGTCCCATTTCAAAATTAAACTCACAGGCATTTTCTACAGTAACATTTTTTATATCGGCAGGGTGGTCATTTTTTCCGAGATATGGATAATATACACATTTTTTACCACATATGGCCTTTTTTACTTTCTCAGCCTCTTCAGAATCAATTAAAACGCATATTTCCCATTTAGGATTTTCCAGCCATTGTTCATTTACAATAAGGTTTCCTCCTACTTCCTTTGATGCATACCCTACTGAATTATTAAACACCTGAATTTTCTTTGATATAAAACCCTTACTATTTTCATCAGCCGGTAATATGGAAATTTTTAAATCCTTCAGTCTTTCATAAAATTCAGGATATGTTTCCGTAAGCTTCTCCTTACTTTTCTTTTTATTAAAATCCTTAATCTGTGTATATCCGCCATATCCCAATAACGCACCGAATATACCTAATAATGCTATTTTATGGATATTTCCATATGTAAAATAGCAATATGAATTTACTTCCGGTTTTTTAAAAAAAGCATTTTTCCCGCTCAATGTAAATCTCAATATTTCCATAGGCTATACCTCATTCTGAGTTCTTATATCATAGAGCTTCATGTTATCCATTACTCCTTTTAATTCCGTAGTATATGGATTATAGTAAACGTCTACCTGCTTAACTTCATCTCCCATTTCCTTAAGTAAATCTCCAAAATACAATGCAATACAATTCTTTTTTTCACCCTTAGAAAAAGATATGTATTCTGACAGATTTGGAAGGTATGTATCTGGATTTGTTTCCACAAATAATGCAAATTCGTTTTCACAACCTTCTTTTGAATTTGTCGCAAATGCCGTAGCAGACACCAGTGCCGTTCTTCTAAAATTCTGATAATCTTCTTCCGTATAACCTTCTGTCACTCCCATTTCTACAAGCTCTTTATATGCGAGTGGATTAATTACAAAAGGATAAAAATAATGAGCCTCATTACTTACTATTTTTGTTCCTAGCGTAGAATTCTTTGCATCGTCGTCTTTTGGGTCCCTAAATGGAGATAATATATGTTGTTCTTCAGGAACTGTTCCCTCATACTTGTTAAAGCCCTGACCAAATTGTACTGCTCCCGTGATAGAAATGTTATTGCCTTCTTCTGCAAAAGTAGCTCCAAAATTCTTAACATCTGTTGCTGACATAAGATTTTTTAACACTTCTCTAATGTCCTTGCAACTTTTCAAATTCTCAACCTGAAAGAGCATTTCATATCTTTCCTTAAGAGTTCTTGGTACAAGCCTTATCTCTCCTTTATCCTCTGATATTTTCATGGATTTTATATATAATACTTTCTTTCCTTCGTTCTCCCACATTTTTTTCATTGGATATTTAAGTGCTTTATCACTTCCAAAGGTTTCTCCTTCACTTGTAGTTTTCGGCAATCCCGAAAAATCCGCATTCCAATTAGCCATAATTGAAGAAATACCTAATACACCATATACTCTCTTATTCATATTATTTTTCCTCCTTGTAATAAATAACATTATCGCATGCATATCCTAAAATCAACATTTCCTGATTCACATTTTTATTATCCGGCACATATCCTTCTACCATTGCAAGTAAAGCTTTTGCACGTATTGATATATCCGAAATATTATAATTATACTTTTTATATAACTGAATAATTCTTTTCTTGATTACACTATCTGTCTTAGCATTCATAAATGGATTAAGTAAAGACTGATTTCTATCCTTTGATTTGCTTAACGAAAGAAGAAATGCAACCAACTGACCTACCGCATAATAATATTCATCATCACTTTCGATTGGAACAATTTTGCCGGATAGTACCTTACTATTCACTTTCTCTTTAACAGGTGTTATTATTTCTGCCATTTTCAATCCTCCTTCTGAAAAATATTCCCTAAAAGAATATCTTAAATTTAACTGCCACAATGCCCTCTCTCTGTATCCCTTTAGTAATGTTCCTTTAATCAAATCAAGGGATACAGCCTGAATTTTCTTGTCAATACCTCTGTCTATTCCTTTGAAAACCCAGTCAAAAATTACATCCCTGGAGCTTAAAACATTTCTTTTTAATATACTGTCAGTAATATTAATATCTTTAGCGTCCATAGTATAATTTACTGAAAGATATTTTGAAAAAAAGACTTCATTTATAAGCTGTTCTACTTCCAAACGGGATGTATAAATCTTATACTTTTCTTCATATTCAGGATGCTCATACTCAGAATGACTTCGATTTAAAATGTTTTGGAATTTAAAGCTTTTCTTAAGTTTTACGCTATATCCCGGTATGTTATCCTGTGCATAAATTTCTGCCTCGGTTTTACCCTTTATTATTCTGAGATAATATCCTGTTTCAATCCTGTCCGGGGCCTCCCCGTTTCGGCAGGCTATTATATCTTTCTTTTCAGTATCAATATAAATATGATATTTTCCTGCAGATACCATGCTGTATAGGTAATCAAAAAACTTCTTTTGAAAAAGAACTTCTTCTTCATTTAATAAATATGGAGCGGGATATTTTCTTGATTTAATGGATAAGAAAGGTTTCTTTGCATTCATACCCAAATTATTATCAGGCATGCCATAGACTTTACCTTCAATTTCCGTATTATAATCATTGCTGTTATAAATATTCGGAAGAAAATAGCGCCTTGCCTCTCTTTCATAAACCGAATCATCTGCTTCAAAAAATATCTTCAGATAATCCTTTTTGCTCAAGTCAATACCAGCCAGACTAAAGATATGTGACTTAATCCACTCTCTGTTTTTCTCTAATGCTTCTTTATCTATCTCGCCTTCTTTTTCTTCAAATAATTTGTAAATCTGACATGCTTCTTTTTTATACTTTTTTTCCAGCGGATTTTTTAAGGTATCATAGTACCCGTCAATAATTTCATTTGTTAATTTTCCTGAAACTATACTTTCCTTTTTAACAGCAAAACTCAAATAGCTATTTGAATGAATGATTTTTTTGCTGTCCATGGGCTTATTCATAGAAATCAACTGACTCTGATAATCGTAAAAGCAAACTTTAGGCAAAGCCGGATTAGTCCTGTCCATATCTTTTGTTTTTTTATCTATAACAACTTCCACAATATCTTTACAATTTCCATTACTATCTATAATTAAATAAGTACCCTGAGCCGGAATATGTGAATCTACTATGAGATTTTCACCTTTTCTTTGTAGAAAAGCATCAAATACCTCTAAACATTCTTTTAGCATTTCTTTACCTCCCTACATCCATCTGTAATTAACAAATCCCGCGCCACGACTATTCATTTCGCATATTCCTGTTCCCAAAGAAAAATATGCAAGATTCTGCGCTGTATCATTATCTGCTACCTGAAGCCTGATTTTATCTCCCAAAAGAGTTATACCCTTATATGGCATTTTTATTGGCTTTTCATTTAAAAACTCCAAAAGAGTGTATAATTCAAAATTTTCGTCCAGCTTTTCTCCCGAATAATTATTCCACTTCTTAATTAAATTCACCTTTAGCCGTTCTTCAAACCCTGCTAAACTCATATTCTTTCTCCAATATCCATTATCATTCTTTAAAATAACGGGAGTAAGAGTATACAGAGTAGTTATAAATCTTTTTGGAATTATTCTTATTTCTGCAGTAAGTCCTTTCATATCTTCCGTAAACTGATTTATACAGACTTCACTGAAATATTTTGCCAGGCTTTCATCAACCGTTCTGATTGTGGTTGTATATATACTTCCTTTATGGTATGTTTGGCTTTTATTAGCAGGATAAAGTAAGTCAAAGCAATAATTTTTATATTGATTATTCTCATGAAAAGCTAAAAGTTTTTCATCTGTTTTAAATCCTTTATCAATTAAAGCCGCTATGCACTCTTGTATTTCATACAAGCCAATATCTCTAAGAAGATATACCTTTAAACGTACCTGATAAACTTTCATAAATTCTCCTTTCTTAAAATGTCGTTTTTTGTTTAAATTTTGCTTGTATAAATTTAGTCTGCAATATATAATGGTATTGCAGACTAAATTTATTTTTAAATCTTAGTCTAACACCTCCTTGTTATCACAACATGGTTAACCTGTTACGAATTTAACTATAAGCGCTTTCAGACAAAACAAAAATATATATATTTGACTGTTTGTTTAATTAAAATTATACATAATTTTTTATATTTGTCAACAGTTATTTTTATTTTATTTACTATGAAAATTTATTTATGATTATCTCATTCAATAGAATGAATCAAAAAAATGGATATAATAAAAACTCCCTGCTGACAATACATTCAATCTATCGGTTACAGGGAGTTTTTCTCCGTTCTTTTAATTATTCTACTACTATTCCGTAAATATATCCATGTTAGAAAACATTTTATGAAGCTTAAACTCATCAAACGGCAGGTATTCTGCAATGCTGAATCCAACAATGTCCGAGCTTTCTTCAATACATTTCAAAACCCCTGTCAGTTTTTCCATTGTCATTTTTCCGCCTCCAGAGCCGTCTCCGACCAGCTCTTTGTTTGCAAAATATGTAGAGTGGAAAATGTTTTCATCCAATACATCAATATCAAAATGAACAAGAATATGGTCAAACTGCTTTGCAAACTCCTTAATCTCATCATCTGAAACAAAGTTTTCCGTCTGTACCTTATAATTTACACCCATATCATTCAGAAACTTTTCCTGATAGTCATGAAGTCTCTGCAGACCTACATATAAAATTTCATCTGCCTTGAACTTCTCATTTTTCATCATATCTCTAAGTGGTGCCGCACCGCCACCCATAAGAGAGCCAAGTATCATGGCATGAGCATTTGGATATCCGTCTTCTACTTTAGAAACATCAGGGTGGGCATCAATCCAGATGATTCCGACATTATCATATATGCCATGCAGATAATCGAACGGTGCAAGAGAAACCATGCAGTTTCCCCCTATTGTTATAATCCTGTCAGGCTTTTCATATGAAATCTTCTTCATTGCATCAGAAATCCCCGCAAGAACTTCTTCCTTAGCATAAATACCATCAGTCACTACTTTTTCTTTTTCGTCAGGCGGTAGTATATCCACCTTAATAAGCGGCTGGTTGTCATTTTCAGGAAGTATGTGTGACATCAGGTTTGCACCGAAATAATATTCCTCCAGACCACCGCTTATATAATCTGGATAAAGTAATCTGATAGTTTTCATATCCTTCACTCCTTAAATTATAATTATTTCATCTTCCCTTATTTTATATCTTCTTCATCAATGCTACATGAATCAACTGCATAATAAGCATTTTTATATTCTCCTACAAATAATTCTGCCTCGGAATACACTGCTGCCTTTCCGCTTATTCTGATGCGTTCTCCGTCAACACGGCAGTACAGTACTCCGCCTCTATCAGATGCCTGATATGCAACTATATCCCGCTTTCCCGTCTTTTCCGTCCAATATGGAGCAATATGACAGTGTCCGGAGCCACACACCGGGTCTTCAGGCACATTTAACTTTGGAGCAAAGCTTCGTGAGACACAGTCATAATCACTGCCTGCTGCCGTAACATGAAGTAAAAGCCCTTCCAAAGATTTTATTTTTTCCAAATCCGGGGATAATTGTCTGATTGTTTTGTCATCATCAAACACGCAGAGAAGGTCCCTTCCAATATAAGCCTCAAGCGGTCGCTTGCCTATGGCTTCCTCCATTTCGTCAGTCACATCCACTTTTTTCAGATTATACACAGGAAAATCCATCTCATACAGCGCCCCGTCCTTTTTAACTGTAAGTATACCGCTTAATGTCTGAAAACTGACATTCTCTGCCTCAGGCTCATAGTAATTCATAATCACAAATGCCGTTCCCAAGGTTGCATGACCGCATAAATCAACCTCACCTCCCGGAGTAAACCAACGGAGCTTATACATTTTACCTTCTTTAACCGCAAATGCTGTCTCAGAAAGATTGTTTTCTTTTGTAATATTCATCATCAAATTGTCAGAAATCCATTCATCCATGACGCATACGGCGGCAGGATTACCCGAAAACACCCTGTCCGTAAAAGCATCGACTACATACTGCTTAATGTTTTTTATCTTTTCCAATAATAATCAGCCTCCTCTTCGGGTATCCATGAAATGAATGCTTCCTATTTCCGGTTGCACATCATAATTCTGCCAAAATCGGAGCAATATATTTCTTATCCGTCCAGTCACAGTTTCCATCTCCGGCTTCCATGAGAGCTTTTTCCCAAATTTCATAATCCTCAGGATTCTTCTTTCCGACAGCCTTACGTAACATCTTGCATAAATTTCTGTCAACAATATTCATGGCATCCATATTCCACGCTCCCCTGCAATAATGGCAGGGAATATCAGACAATCCGTCCTTCATATTATGCTTTATAATTTCCTTCAGTGCCGATTCATCATATGGTGAAGCTCCGACACAAAATACTATAATTTTCTTTTCTCTCAACGCATCTAAATTCTTTTTCAAAAAAGATAATCCTGAAATTCCTGATGCATAAATACCACCACCAAGAATAATTACATCATAGTTCTGTAAGTCACTTAATTTAGTTTTCTTTGTTTCTTTGACGGAATATCCTGTTTCTTCGGATAACCAATCTGCATACTTCTTTGTGGCGCCATATTTTGATTGATAAAGAATAATTCCCTTCATTTATTTTCTCCTTCTGTTTTTCACTGATTCCACTTCCATCCGTTATTTCCGGCTCCAATTTCAAAATGATACTTTACAATTCCAAGGTCCATTTTTGTGTAAAAGCCATGTCCTGCCTTTACCGATACACGGTTATCCTTCAACGAAAACAAAAATTTCTGTTGATTCATAGCCGTGGGAGCAAGCAGTGCCGCCTCAACTCCTTTTTTAAACCATTCCGGGAGAGCACCCTCGGCCTTTACTACATCTTCTACTTTCTTGGATTTGTGCATCACTCCCTGCGTTTTGCCATAACCCAATGCAATAACCACGCAAAGTTTTTCACCCCTTCGCACTTCAAAAGCCGTTTTAATCTTACTGTAAGTCATTGCCACCCAACAAGTATTAAGCCCGAGCTGCTGTGCCAAAAGGACAAGCCTTTCACCATAATATCCACACTTTTCATCAAGAGAAGCATTTTTCTCTCCAATCATTGCGATATAATTTGTCACACCGCTGAATTTGCCGTAGTGAGCCATGAAACCGTCAAATGCCTTAGGCTCATTTATAACAAGCTGAATATTCAGACCGCTTTCCTTATTGCAGGCGTCAATTTCTTTCTGCAATGCAGAAATTACATCTTTACTCAAGGGTTTATCAATATACTGACGAACACTGTGACGTGCTTTCATTACTTCTGTCATATTCATTCCTATACCTCCATTAAATTACAAATCATTAATTTATTGAGAAATAAGTGAATCAATCCAGCTTTTCAAAGCTTCCTCTGTAGGATGCCCATTCAACATTTTTCCCGGAAGCACTTTGCCATTGCAATTTTTTCTTATGGCTTCCACTGATTTTTCTATTCCGCTTCCGCCCGAAGTAGCAAAAGGAATAATTATTTTTCCACTAAAATCATAACTTTCCAAAAAGGTCTGAATAATCGTAGGAGCCGTGTACCACCAAATCGGATATCCTATAAAAACGACATCATAAGAATCCATTTCAGAAACCCTGTCTGCAATTTCAGGGCGTGAAGACGGATTATTCATTTCCACACTGCTTCTGCTGTTTTTATTCATCCAGTTTAAATCCGCATCTGTATAAGGAATCTTTGGACGGATTTCAAAAACATCAGCACCTGCTGCCTCTGCCAGCTTCTTTGCAGCTTTTTCCGTCACGCCACTGGCTGAAAAATACGCTACTAATTTTTTACTCATACCCAAAACCTCCATATCCAATTTTTTATTATTATACATCACCAATCCGAAGGATTGATGATGACGCGCGGAGCCACGCGAAGCGTTTTTCATACACATATACACTATACCACAAGATTTACAACCAAACCCGTCAAAAAAGCATATACAATCGTAAACAGGATATAAAGTAAAAAACGCTTTACTCCCAACACAATTTTAACTGCTCCAAGGTTTGTTATTTTTGTTGCAGGTCCCGTAATCATAAATGTCGCCGCGCTTCCCATGCTCATTCCGTCATAAAGCCATGCCTGAAGAAGAGGTATGGTGCCTCCGCCACAGGCATATAAAGGAACACCTATTGTAGCTGGCATAAGGACACCAAATGCTTCATTTCCACCGAAAATCCTTGTCATAAGCTCCGACGGTACATATCTCTGGAACAGAGCTGAAAGTAAAATACCAATAAGGAAATAAATTCCCGTCGCCCTGATATTTCTGCCCAGATTTTTCAAGAAACGAATCAAAATATTCGGGTGTGTGTCCCTGTTTTTCGGCTCTTCAAATTTGTTAAAGTTAAAAAATGACTTCTTCATGTAAAACATGCGCACGAGAAGTCCCGCAACACAACCGCACAAAAAGCAGGAAACAATACGCACAATAAGAGCAGTACGTCCAAGTGCAGCACTGTATATAATAAGCTGTGGATTCAGCAAAATGGAACTCATCATAAAAGCCGCCAACCAGTCATCCTTTATTCCGCCTTTAGAAAAAGATGCGGCTATCGGAATTGTTCCATACATACAGAGCGGCGAAGCAATTCCAAGCGCACTTGCAAAAACAATCCCTAAAACACCCAGCTTTTTATCACCTAAAGCACGGAATGTATCATGAATTTTTTCTTTTACAAAAACCGAAATTATCGAGCCGATTACCATACCCAGCACCCAGTAGAAAAAAATCTGTTCAAACTGGACGCTGATATAGTACCATAAATAAATCGCCTCACGACGTATTACATCAATCATCAATATTCACCAATTCATATTCACGACTGCCTAAACCGATTTTTTCCGCATGCTCCAGTGTATGCAGGCCGTTTCTCGATTCAATACGATTCACAAGTGACTGTCCGTCCTCTGCGGCATACACAAGGTCGATACATGCCTGGTCAAGCGCAACAGGGTCCGTAGAAGCCAGGATTCCGATATCATGCATGTCTGGCTCCGCAGGACTTCCGTCGCAGTCACAGTCTACCGACAGCCTGTTCATTACATTTATATACAAAATATTTCCGTTCAGATAATCAACCACTGACTTTGCGGCCTCTGCCATAGACTCGAGAAAAGCATCCTGCTCGCCGCTCCACATACTGCCTCCTGTACCGCCACTGTGAATATGGGCTTTTCCTTCACTGGAAGCAATACCGATAGATATATTTTTAATTGCTCCGCCATATCCCGCCATTGCGTGACCTTTAAAATGAGACAGAACTACAAAATAATCATAATTTGCAAAGTTTTCGCCTACATAATTTTCCGTAAGATTATCGCCTCCGACTACGGGGATTGTCATAGAGCCGTTTTCATCCATAATATCTACTTCTGCAATATCAGTGTAGCCATGGTCTTCTGCCACCTGATAATGCATTGCCGTATTGGCCCTTGAGCCTCCGTAAGCCGTATTACATTCAACGATTGCCACGTCAGGAAATGACTGTACCAAATCTCCAATCAAATCAGTACTGAGATAATTGCTTCCCGGCTCACCTGTAGAAAGCTTGACAGCAACCCTTCCCGTGGGAGATACACCCAGTGCTTCATATACAGAAATAAGACCTTCAGAGCTTATGTCCGCCGTCATGTAAACCACAGGTACGTCACCTTCAGGCTGACTTTCACTGTTTCCTTCAGACTGTGTGCTTTCTGTTCCTTCCATACCGGACTCACCTTCCGTATTTTCACTCTGAGAGGCCTGTGTCTCCTGATTATCCTCATTGGATGAATTTCCCGATTGTCCGCAGGCAACCACAGAAAATGTCATTATAAATGTTAATATAACCGCAATCCATCTTTTTTTCTTCATTTAAATACTCCCTGCCATAAACTCTGACACCGTGTCAGCTATATACTTGCATTATAGTACTGTTCTGACACGGTGTCAAATGCGTTTTTGTTAATTATTTGTGTCTTATTATGTTAAAAACTTGGAATTCAAAGCCTGCATCATTGATAGTCTTAGAAATGTCCTGTCTAAAATATTATCCAATTCACTCCAGTCATCTTCTGCAAGCTCTACATAAGCGGCACTCATATTTTCCCTTAAGCGTTCCTCGGTCTTTGTGCCCGGAATAGGCACAATCCATGGTTTTTGACGAAGCAGCCATGCCAGAGCCACCTGAGCAGAAGTAAGACAGTGAGCTTTTGCAAATGCCTTTATCTCATCAGCCAATGCCTGATTTTTTGTCAGATTCTCCTGACTGTTAAATCGTGGAATGGAGTGTCGAATGTCATTATCGGCAAAAGTCATATCCTTTGTAACAGTCCCCGTAAGAAAGCCTTTTCCTAACGGGCTAAAAGGCACAAAACCGATTCCCAGTTCCTCCAGAGCAGGAAGCAGTTCTTTTTCCGGCTCCCGGTACCACATGGAGTATTCGCTCTGAACTGCCGTAACCGGAAATACCGCATTGGCACGGCGGACAGTTTCAACGCCCGCTTCAGAAAGCCCCCAGTGCAGGATTTTTCCTTCCTTAGCCAATTCCTGCATAGTGCCTGCAACTTCTTCAATAGGCACATCAGGGTCTACACGGTGCTGGTAGTATAAATCAATGTAATCCGTGCGCAGACGTGAGAGAGAGCCCTCTATTGCCTTGCGGATAGTTTTTGGCCTGCTGTCCAGTCCCAGACATTTTCCATTCTGAATGTCCCATCCGAATTTGGTGGCAAGTACAACCTGCTCCCTGACGGGCTCAAGCGCCTCCCCGACCAGCTCTTCATTGGCATACATGCCATAAAGTTCGGAAGTATCAAAAAAGTTTTCTCCCATCTCAACTGCCTTACGCAAAAACATAATGGAATCCTTTTTATCAGGAAACGGCGGATAACTCTGACTTAATCCCATACATCCCAGTCCGACCGGAAAAACCTTCAATTCAGATTTTCCTAATGTCCTATACTTCAATTTTAATTCCTCCTGATTTAATCAAGTGAAATAATTTCATATTCCCTGTTACCCAGTCCGTGCTGTGCCGCAGCTTCTACAGTGTGAATTCCATAACGGGAATCCATACGTTCAATCAGAGCCTTCTTGCCCGGGTCCGGGGAATTTACAACCGCATCATAACATGCCTGGTCCACTGCCACAGGGTCTATAGATGCAAATATGCCCAAATCAGCCATCTCAGGCTCTGCAGGATGTGAATCACAGTCGCAGTCAACACTCAGTCTGTTTGCAACATTTATATATACCATGTTCTCTGCTCCCTTATACTGAATAACCGCCTTGCAGGCATCAGCCATTGATTCCAGAAAATGGTCCTGTGGCGGAAGCTTATCAAAAAGCTCTGCGGCAACGGTTGTAACTCCTGCAGTATGAATATACGTTTTACCACGGGTAGATCCGATACCAATACTGATGTTTTTCAGTGCTCCGCCAAATCCTCCCATTGCATGACCTTTAAAATGTGAAAGGACAAGAACTGAATCATAATCTGCAAAATGTTCTCCCACGATATCCTTATCCAGATGAAAGCCGTTTTCCACCGGAATCTCCATTTCTCCGAATTCATCCATAATGTCACATGGTGCCATATCCTTAAAGCCATGCTCTTCAATAGCCTTCCAGTGCTCTTTTGAATCCATTCTTCTTCCGTCATACGCCGTACAGCATTCAATAATTGTTCCGTTCAGGGAATGGACCAAATCCCCGATTAACTCAGGATGTAAATAATTGTTTCCGCCCGGCTCTCCTGTAGAAATTTTTACTCCTACCTTACCTTTAAGCTCCACGCCTAATGCCTTATAAATCTTTATCAGACTCTCAGATGTAATTTCCTTTGTAAAATAAACCTTTGCTTTTTCCATAACCATTTCCCTTCCTTTCTTTAAAATGTCAAAACTCCTTCTTCGGTAATCTGTCATCCTCCGCCATATTCTGTTTTTCTTACTTTCTGACAGGGAAGGATGCTCCCTTTTCAAATTTTTCCGCTACATCCTTTAAGTACTCTCTGATAGGAAGATGCTGAGGACATGCCTTTTCACACTGTCCACAGCCTATGCAGTCGCCTGCCTTTCCATGCCTTAATGAAATATTATTGTAATACACCGCCTGACTGGAAAAGCTTCCCGTTGTACGGGATATATTGTTAAACAGAGCAAAGTACTGAGGAATTGCAATGTTTTTCGGACATCCGTGAGTACAGTAAGCACAGCCGGTACAAGGAATCGGTGTGTTTTTCTCTATGATTACCTTTACCTGTTCTATGGTATCCATTTCTGAATCGGTAATCTGTTCAAAATTAAGGAATGTCTTAGTATTGTCTTCAATCTGCTCCATACTGTTCATTCCTGAAAGAACTCTTGTAACCCCTTCCTGGCTTGCGGCAAAACGCATTGCCCATGCGGCATTTGAGTCATACGGACGTTTAGCTCTAAGCAGTTTTTCCGCCTCTTCCGGCAGATTTACCAGAGTTCCACCCTTGCATGGCTCCATTACAGTTACAGGCTTACCGTACTTACGGGCAGCCTCCAGACAACGGCGGGACTGCACGTTAGCCTGTTCCCAGTCCATATAATTAATCTGCAGTTGGACAAAATCAATCTTTTCTCCGTATTCAGCGAGAATCTCATCCAGAAGCTCAGGCATATCATGGAATGACATTCCCACATTGCGAATTTTTCCCTCATTCTTTTTCTTTGCAACAAATCCAAATGCATCATACTTTTTGCATTTTTCATAGACATTTGTCCCCATGTTATGTAACAGGTAGTAATCGAAATATTCCACTCCGCAATGTTCAAGCTGTTCATTAAAGATATTTTCTAAATCATCAGCATCCTTAAAATCCCTCAGAGGCATTTTGGTTGCCAAAAGAAAACTGTCACGCGGATGACGCTCAACAAGAGCCTTTCGTACCGCCTCCTCTGCGTGATAACCATGATAAGTATAAGCTGTATCGAAATAAGTAAATCCCTTAGCAAGAAAGGCATCAAAAAGCTGATTGATTTTCTCATAATCAAATGAATCCGGCTTATCTGCCTGTAATACCGGCAGCCGCATACATCCAAATCCAAAGTCCGCCTTTATTACCTCTGTCATTAAACATTCCTCCTGTCATTTGTCATAACCTGTTTTACCTATGCTCATAAATTTCACCTGATTTTCTATAATTATATTTTATTATTTTAATTATTTTCTTTCAATTAGGATTATCCGTGATTTCGATAAGTAAAACTTATATGTAAAATCAATCTGAAAAAACTTCAGGAAAAAATGCAGCAGCCATATGTTCCACAGCATATGCCATTCGGTTTCCGGGCAGGACACTTTCCAATGTAACAAACGCAAAACGCTCTTCCTTTACACAATCAAGCTGTGCCAATGTAGGATTGCTTTTAATTTCAGCAATTTTTTCTTCCACGGAAGGGGAATCATAATCGTGAATTAAAATAACATCAGGATTTCGTGCCAGAATCTCCTCATAGCTTACAGTTATCCACTGTGCATCTGTCATGTCAGAAAAAATATTATGACCGCCTGCAAGTTCAATCAAAAGTGATTCAAAATTGCTTCCCGAGCAGGTAAATACACCATTATTTCCGCTGTCATATATCAATACGTCAACAGCTTCCCTGCCCGAAACAGCTTCCTGTACAGCCTCAATCCGTGCCTTCTGGTCACTTATAAACTCTTCTGCTTTATCCTCCACACCGAATATTTTTCCTATGTCACGAATTTCCTGATATTGTTCTTCCAATGTTGTGGCAGAATTTACATAGACCGTCATTCCGTATTCTCCCACTTCCTCAATATTACAGCCCGTATCACTTATTTCCCAATCCAGTGCATAGATAAAATCCGCACCGCTCGAAATAATTGCTTCCCTCGTTGCCGATGAATAATTAAGCTGCGGAATAGAATTTACAGCGTCCGCATACTCATCTAACGGACCACGGCTGTGATTAACAAGAGACCTTCCCACTATGTAATCCTCAAGCCCCAGTGCAACAAACAGCTCCGTACAGTTCGGTCCCAATGTCAGTACCCTTTCCGGACGTTTTGTAACGGTCACTTCACGGCCATAATTATCAAAAGTCATAGGGTATGAATCATTATCATAGCTCTGACTGCCAGAAGAATCTGTTACGGAAGCTTCACCACCTTCAGATGAATTATCTGTTCCACAGCCTGACAGAGCAGACATCATAATTATCACCGAAATTATATAACAAATTATTTTTTTCATTTTTGTCTCCTTACTTAAGCTCTTATTTCAGCAGGTAAAAATGTAATTGACATCTTACCTGTTACCGGATGTTTTTCTACAGAACTTTTTACACCGTATATATCATAAATATTTTTAGGAGTAAGTACCTCTTCGGGTGTTCCGTAAAAAGCCACTTTACCGTCTTTTAAAACATAAAGCCTGTCACAATAGAGTGCCGCCATATTTAAATCATGCATTGCCGAAAGCACGGTAACTTTCAGTCTTTTAATAAAATCAAAAATTTGTATCTTATAGCTTATATCAAGATGATTTGTCGGCTCATCCAAGATAAAAAAGTCACTTTCCTGTGCTATAGCACGGGCAATCAAAACCCTCTGTTTTTCACCGCCCGACAAACGAAGGTAACTCCGCTTTGCCTGCTTTTCCATGCCTAAATGTTCCAAAGCGTGATGTACCATATATTTATCCTGCGGAGTATCTATATCAAACAATTTTTTGTGCGGAGACCGTCCCATAGCCACTATCTCTTCTACGGTAAAATCAAACGGAACTTCATTTTCCTGTCCCACCACTGCCATTTTTAAAGCAGACTTTCGGTAAGGCATGGTAAGCAGATTTTCACCATCCAGTATAATTTTTCCGCTGTCAGGCTTCAGACCACGATAAATATTTTTAAGTACTGTGGATTTTCCACTGCCATTTGGCCCGATTAGTCCTACAAATTCTCCCTCATTAACATATAAGGATATATTATCTGCCGCCTCTTTATCTCCGTAAGAATATGTCAGATTTTCTACCTTAAGTCGCATAACTTCATCCTCCTTATGTCCTTTCCCTGTTTGATGTTTTCAGCATCCAGATAAAAATCGGTCCGCCGATTACCGCCGTGAGAATTCCTACCGGAAGTTCCTCGGGCGCAATTATCATTCTTGCGGCAACATCCACCCATACCACAAGTATTCCTCCTAAGAGAGCTGAAACGGGAAGAACTTTTTTATGGTCTCCTCCCACAATAAGCCTCGTAAAATGCGGGACCATAAGCCCTACAAATCCGATGGAGCCACTTACGGAAATTGTGACACCTGCCATGAGAGACGCTACCAGAACAAGCATTTTCTGAAGCCTTCTTACATTTATTCCCAAAGCACCTGCACTTTCATCACCAAGAAGCAAAAGATTAAGTCCCCGATAATTTATCATTAACACGGCCATGCATATGACAAGGACTGCCAGAGGCAGTGTAAGATACGCCCATCTTGCACCCGCCAGACTGCCTGCCATCCAGAACTCTGCATTATGAAGCCCCAGAGTATTAGGGGCGCTTAATGTAATAATGTTTGTAATACCATCCATAATCATGGATATGGCAACACCTGACAAAAGAAGCTGTGTGATATTAATGCGTCCCCTGACACGTGAAATTGCATATACAAAAATAATTGTAACTGCAGAGCCTATAAAGGCACTTATTGAAAGTGAATAAGTCCCCAAAAAAGAAAAAGCGCCAAAAAGCATACCCAGAGTTGCAAATGCCGCGGCACCATTAGACACTCCAAGGATAAACGGGTCAGCCAGCTTGTTTCTAACAAGCGCCTGCATGGTAACCCCGCAAACCGCAAGCGATGCACCCACTATCATACCGAGGCATACGCGTGGCAGTCTAAGTCCAAGAACGATATTTTGCTCCAGAGGCTCCCACGTCTCAGGCACAAAACCTCCTATTCCGGGAATACGGCTAAGTAATATTTGAGCCGTCGTTTTTGGAGATACGGAAACAGGGCCTATACCCGTTGCTATTACAAGAGAAATAATTGCTGCTGCCGACAATGCACCTATAAGAAGCGGCATATTCAGTTCTTTATTATTAAATTTCTGTCTTAACTTCATGCTACTTACCATTCTGTCATTAATCCTCCGTTTTCGACATGACAATTTTCTTATTCATATGATTAATCATATTTGCGAGATATCCCGCACCAAAACCATTATCGATATTAACTACCGATACACCGCTTGCACAGGAATTAAGCATGGAAAGAAGTGCTGACAGGCCGCCAAATGATGCTCCATATCCGACACTTGTAGGAACGGCTATAACCGGACAGTCCGCGAGACCGCCAATCACACTTGCAAGAGCTCCCTCCATTCCGGCAATGGCAATTATTACGCTTGCACCCATTATGTCGTCAAGGTGTGTAAGCGTCCTATGCAGTCCGGCAACTCCGACATCATACAGACGTACTACTTCATTACCCAGAACATAAGCCGTAACAGCCGCTTCCTCAGCAATGGGAATATCACTTGTTCCGCCTGTTGCCACGACAATCTTTCCAATGCCGTCAGGGGCAGGTATTTTACCTATAACACCGCAACGTGCTTCCTTATAGTAGTCGACAGTATGTGTTTTTTTCACAATCTCAACTGCTTCTTCGGACAGTCTTGTTATTAAAATGGTGTCCTGCCCGTTTTTCAACATGGTATTTGCAATGCCTGTAATCTGCTCCGGGGTTTTGCCCGCACCGTAAATAACTTCGGCAGTACCCTGACGCAGTTTGCGGTGCGTATCTACTTTTGCATATCCGATATCTTCAAAAGGTTTCATTTTTAATTTTATTACGGCATCCTCCACTGAAACCTTTCCATTACGGACACCTTCCAATAATTCTCTGATATCATCATTCATATTTCCGCCTCCAAATTACTTATTTTTCTTTTCTCCTTGTGACATTTTTAACACGTCATACAACAATATCTCCTATTTACGGGATAAAAATAAGCACACAAATTCCTCTTCTGAGAAACTGTGTGCTTTCTAAGCATACAATTAAATAAAATAATCCAAGGTACTAAAAACCCGATACTTCTGTATCAGAAATTGCGGCTTCCTGCCGTCTAAAATCACTGTACCTGCATCAGCCAAAAATCGGCAACGGATAAATAAATTTACAATATTATAGTACTTCATCTATTTTTCCCTGGTCATGAGTTTTCTAAGTATGTCTGCAAATTCTTCAATATAATAGTTTGTACGGTCTTTTTTCCATAACGCTTTGTCTCATAAATAAGTTCATCAGTCTGTTCCAAAATAAATTTTGTAAAACTGTTACAGTCTATGACAGAAAAAAATATTTCATCTGTATGACCAGCATATCATAAAACTCATTTAGTTGCATATTGTTATAAGTATCTTTTTACTAAATTATATCTGAATAATATAACTGTTGCAAGTTCATTACATTTCTCATTTCGCCTAGCGGCTCGATGTGTTTATTCGCATTCACAATTTCTTCTTTATCTGCCGTATCTGTCAAAGAATTTCTTTATAAATCTCATAATCCTTCTGCTTAAACACATTAAATACAACTCTTTTCATACGTGTATCCGTATTCAAAAAATTCCTCACTGTCTTAACTGCAATTTCCGCCGCCCTTTTTTGTGGGAAATGGAACTCTCCCGTGGAAATGCAACAGAAAGCAATACTTTTCAGATCGTTATCTGCTGCCACCTCTAAGCAGGATTTATAACAGTCGGAAAGCTGTCTCATGTGTGATTTCGTAAGAAGCCCCGATACAATGGGTCCGACGGTATGAATCACATATCGGGAAGGCAGGTTATAAGCCGGCGTAATTTTGGCTTGACCAGTTGTCTCATCATATCCCTGATCATTCATAATCTTATCACACGCTAAACGGAGCTGTATGCCACTAACACTGTGAATGACGTTATCCACACAGGAATGGCAGGGTACAAAGCACCCCCTCAAAGCACTGTTGGCTGCATTTACAATAGCATCAATCTTTAGCGTTGTAATATCTCCTCGCCATAACACCAGACGGCTGTCCAAAGATGATGCAGGAAGCAATGCACTGTCTGTAATGCCTTTTTCTGCAACTTCTTCACTCAGATATTCATCCTGAATCTTTAAGAATTCATCATTTATCGGACGTGGAGCACGAATATTCATCAGACTCCGAAGAAGTCTTTTCTGTTCTTCCTCATTGTTTGGTATATCTAAATCACTGTATTGTGGAAGTTCTGACAATAATTTTTTAATCAGAAATATTCGTTTTTCTTGGTGTGTCACTTTTATACCTCCTTAATCAGAAGACTCTGTAAGACATATCTGCCGGAGTTCCTCATACGTCAGGATTCTTTCGCAAGCAGTTCTTTAATACCCGTACTCAAATCCTTAATTGTATATTTTTTCATTTCTTCTTCCATAGCATTCTGAATTGATTTCAGTTTATCATCCAGCAGTGCATGGATATTTCTTCCAACCGGGCACTTAGTACTTGGATTCTCGTGAAAACGAAAGAGATTTCCATCCTCCAATGGCTCTATTGCCTGATATACATCATAAAAGGTTATGTACGAAAGTTCTCTTGTCATTTCAATTCCACCGGTACCTCTGGCTACCGTAATAAGTCCCGCTTTCTTCAACTGTATGAGAATCTTTCGAATGATAACAGGATTGGTATTTATACTGGCGGCAAGGAAATCACTTGTCACCTTATGTTCATCCTTAAACATATCCACGCAGGTGAAGATATGCAGGGCAACTGTAAATCTGCTTGATATCTGCATAATATCTACCTCCTGTCACCATTTTACCCCAAATTCGGTGTAACTTCAATGATTACATTAAATTATTTCATATAGATTCTGCCATGTTTCCTTTGCTGCACCAAGACCTGAAAGACCATCTGCAATTCATGATACTCATTTGCCATATATCCGTCAACCTGTGTATGTCCTGATGGATTTGGCTTTGCCTTATCAGCTAAATTATCCAAATGATCAGCAACCTTTCCTTCTGCGTCAAAGCGAAATATATCAAATACCTTTTCCTTATTTGTCATAATTTTGTTCTCCTTAAAATTAATTCAATGTATCATTTCAAATATTTCGTTGTAATCACAGCAGCTTCATCTTGTAATGTTAATATATAAACATCTTTATGTAATGTCATTAGTTACATCAATACTTTTTAAAAAATTTCCCTGCCGCCGATAAACTTTCGATAGCAGGGAGTCTAAAATAAATATCTTTAATTATATCAATATCACTTACGGTACTAAGCTTATATACGCTCAAATCATATGATAGTTTTTTAATTTCATACGCGCCTCATATAAAGCAGTAATTGCCACTTTAAATATACTTACTGCCTTCTCTTATACTTAAAGCTGCCATTTTTTCGCCATATTTATATATAAATTCTCTTACCCACTCAGGGTTTGTTTTTGAATACTCTCTCAAAGCCCATCCTATTGCTTTATTTATAAAAAATTCACTGCTACCCAGAGAGTTCAGTATAATCTTTTCCAATAATTCGGTATCGGTATTTTCTTTCAGGCAAAGCTGGTGCTCTATTGCAGTTCTTTTTATCCAGATATTATCGCTTTCAGACCATTTGAGCATTAAGTTTTTTACCCTTTTGTCCCTTAAACCGATATCCCCTATTATCTGACACAGGAAATCTATCGTGTCCCACCATGATTTTGCGACAATATACTCTTTTATCTTAGAAATATCTTCATAAGTTACATATGGTTTCATTGCTGTAAGATAATCGTAAACCAAATACTGAAATTCCCTGTGATTATCTTCATAGCATTTATCGAGAAATAACCAGTCTATTATTTTTTCCTTTTTCTCTGATTTTAAAAACTCTCTGTAACATTTTCTTCTTTCAGGCGAAGATATTCCGTAAAAATCAAAAAGATTTCTCATGTACTTTGACATTGAGACTGCATTTTCCTTATCTTCTTTTGCTTCAAATATCCCCTTTATCTCCTGAAATTTAGCTTCTGCCTTTAAATCGATTATGTTTTCCTCTATCTTTGAAATAATATTCATAAATTCCGCATCGCTTTTTCCCGTAGGGTCGTCCAATCCCCAGTTTAAGGTCTTTTTTCCGGGTATAACAGGGCATGCGGCGTTACATCCCATAGATACATATATGTCTGCTTCGGGTATATCCTCAAGTAGTTTTGAGTACTGGTCTTTTTCCATATTAATCCCATATTTCTGCTTCATAAGTCTTACGGCATCCTGATTTATCTCAGGCTTTGTTTCAGTTCCAGCCGAATACACTTCATAATAATCAGACAGGTACTTTTTTCCCAGAGCTTCCGCTATCTGACTCCTGCATGAATTATGAACACATATAAATGCTATTTTTCTCATCCTTCAAGCTTCACTTCCTTAAATTCTCCGTTTACGTCAATTCCCACTGTTATTACGTGGTCGGTAAACATTCCGTCACTGTCAAACATAAGGCTCACACTGCCATCCTGAGAAATCTCAATCTCAGGTATTCCGATTCTTTTAATAAATTCTTCTTTTGTAACCTCATCTTCGTCTTCAGGAAGCCAGTCATCGTTTGCCAGTTCGAGCAGTTCTTCTGCAACAAATTTCCTTACTCTGCCGTCAAAAACAGGAAGATTATTAAATATTTCGTCCAGCTTCTTTAAATGATTCTCCACCGTAATATCTTCCTCGGAGACATTCAGACAGACATCACATGTTTCTCCCAGATAATCCAGTTTTCCCTCAAACCGGTTGTATCGTCTGTTTAATATAAATTCTTTTTCCCTGTACATAAATGTAACAGGCTTCATGTATTCTTTCTTCACCTGTTCCAGGCGCTCATCCCTCACCTTTTTTATCACATCAACGAGCATAAAGGAGTTTTCATTCTTTTTACTTTTTCTCGCCCTGATATGATATATACCCAAATCTTCAAAATTATATTTTATTTTTGAATTCGAGTTTTTCTCTATCCATCGAAGAGAAGCCGGTTTATTCTCCAACTCATTTGTTTTTAAATTAACCGAAGCAATGAAGGTTGTTCCCGGAGTTCTATAAGTCGAACTGTGCCCCCATCCGTATATCCTGCTTTTAATCAGTACCGCCATATCGAAAATTTCCTCACCAAATTCCGATTCAAAACGATATACCGGGTCAAACCTCTTATCCTTAACGTCATATTCAAGCACATCATCTATATAATATCTTACAAATTTATCGGTCGGTTTATTTATATACTCTCTTGCCAGAATACGATATGCCTTTCCCTCTTCAAATTTATAACTGTATTTAAATCCAAAGGGCAGCTTCTTTTTCGGTGCCAGCCACTCAAGCCACTTAAATGCCACAGGTTTTGTATCCAGCATTTCTCCGGTTTTAACGTCCAGTGCCATGTCAAAACGGGCTCTGGCTTTGTAGCAGTTTTCTAAGCTTTCAAATTCTCCTGATTTGCCTTTTTTATAGCACCAGTCTATCCTGACAATCAGTTCCTTTTGTTCTTCTCTAAAGTTTTTCCTATATTCCTTAATACTTTCCGCCATAACCTTCTCCCTTTTTTATACATTCAAATACGCTCCGCAATTAAATTTTAATTATTTTCTCCGAGCTTATTTTCATTTCCTTTGCCGATTTCAGCATCTTTTTTACCGATTTTTTATCTCCCGCCTTTTCTCATAATTATATTAACTCCCCGACAGAATACTTACAAAAAGTGTCAAAACGCCCATAAAAATCACAAAACCCCAAATACACGTTCTTGTGTTTTTTCTGCTTTCTTCCAGAATATTTTTTATCTCACAAAGCTCCTTATCAGGATTTTCCAACACCTCTTTTAAATCCTCGTATGCCTCCTGATAGTCAGGATGATAATGTGTGAGTTGCTCACCCTCTGCCCTATACTCTACATACACTTCTCCGGGCCTGTTATTATACACCACAATATCATACCCTTCCTCCAACCTGATACAAAAGTACTCATCATACATCTGATATATTCTGTTATCTTTATCCAAAGAATGCAGTTCTTTATACAGCTGTTCGTAATTTGTTATCTTTTTGCACATGAATAAATCTCTCCCTGAAAATCATGCTAAAACTATGCTTAATATTGCATTTCCTTTTTCATTGTAACCCTGCACAAATAGTATAATGTATGTCAGCAGCAGTCCCAATGATAGAGCACGTCATCAAATTCCATATTCTCAAGTTTTTTGCTGTTTATGAAAAATTTCAAAAGGTCTTTTACAGTCTAACATAATACTGATAATGAAACAAGCAACTCACAGCTTTTACATATCTTTAAACCATTGATTTTATGACATTATACATTTCTTTAATCAAATATAATACTCTGCGTACTATGTTCCGTCTTTATAATGATATTTACGGACTTTTTCTAAATTTCACTTATTTATACCGTAAGTTTTGATATTACTTTACGGTCCCTTTCTCCTTTTAGGTGATTTTTACCGTAACTTTTTTCATTGCTTTACGGTCTGTTTTTTATTTGTGTAAAATAAACCGTAACTATCGCCTGTCCGTTACGGACATTTTTAGCAATTTTCCTAATTTATCCGTAAGCTCGCCCTGTCCGCTACGGACTATTTCTGCATTTCGTCAGATTTATCCGTAACAGTACACAAAATTTTAGAGGACGAATTTACATTATTATTTATTCGGTATAATTAAAAGCGACAAAATAAATGCAAAAATACCTCTCGGGCAGATTATGTTTTAAGCTATCTGCCTGAGAGGTTTATTATCAACACGTCCCTCTGTTACTTTGATTTTTTCTTATCCTATACCTTCAAACTCTTTATATATTATTTCTCTTTCACCGGAATCCATACTTCGGCATAATACTCTGCGTCCTGCGTTCCGTTCTTATAATTTGCAGAATTGCTGTAATATTCAATATTATACCCCTCGGGGATTTCATATTCCTCCAGATTCTTCTTTTTGGCCGCTTCAATTAAAAAATCATCTGCAATCATATAACGGAACTGATTTCCCGCCATTTCCTCGTCAAAGCAGACTCCGTACATTCCCATTACAGGCCTTTCATCTGCCTGAAAAAACATGAGCACTAACTTAAAACCTCCTCCAATACCTCGCCGATATCCCCATCGATACAGATGGAACGCTCAGAAATCTCACCCGGTGAAACGGCCTCGCCGTAATTTACACAGGCATAAATGGCTTTCGGATTCTGATAAGTCATCTGCCAGAAAGGATATTTGATGATGACGGGCGTATTTGCTCCTGCTCCGAGCTCAAGGAAAAGCACATGAAGATTTTCATGTCTTCTCAAAAAATCCCAATATGCTGAAGACGCTCTGTGCCAGCCCTCGTCCTCCACAAAACTGTCATCTGCCCGAAGATTCATAGTCATGTCACTTCCGTCATCAGGACATTTCGGAATCATTTCCGTAGGAATTTTCATAAGGATATTTTTATTCTCCGGCATCTGAAATACACCATCTTCATCCTTTACAAAGCCCTGTGCCTCCATTGCCTTCATCACCCATTCTTCGTTATCATAGGTCTTTTGAATGTCAGGATTAACGCTCTGAAACAGCCCATAATCGCCCTGTGTGTAAAACAGACGTTTTTTATCAAAGCCGGCTTTCTGAAACTGATGGTCCACATTGGTAGTTATTACAAAATAATCCTTTTCCTTTACAAGTTCATACAGCTCGGTATAGACAGGCTTCGGAGCATCAATATAGCGGTTATAGTAAATGTGTCTTGCCCACCATGCCCATCTGGTTTCTTCATCAGGAAACGGATAAAAACCACCTGAATACATGTCACGTATATCATATTTAGCGGCAAAATCAAAAAAATACTTTTGAAATCTTTCACCGCTGTAGGTAAGGCCTGCCGAAGTAGAAAGACCTGCTCCCGCACCTATTACAATGGCATCTGCAGTCTTTATCTCATTTTTCAGTTTTAGCACACTTTCAAATTTCCCTTCAGTATTTTCATTACTAATCAACTTATAAATTACCTTTTTGAATTTTTCCCTATCATTCTGATATGCAGCCAATAACTCATCAACATTTAATCCAAATAATAGTTTCTTCCCATGAATCAAATACGTTTGTTATTAATTTCTGTTTCATTTGCTATCTCCATTTGAATATCTGTACAAATTGTGCTACAGCCCGTTGCACAATTATAATAGACAAACCATTATATATTCTTCTTCATTTTCATCAACAATCTCGAAGCCTACATTTTTATACATTTTCACAGCATAGTTTTCCTTTTGCACTGCAAGAGAAGTCTTTTGATAGCCTCTTAATTTTAATTCCGCAAGCATCTGTTTCATCATTGCTGTTCCGATCCCAAGACCTCGGTATTCTTTATATAGTGATATCGCAAAAGACGGAACACCATCTTCTACGTGTCCATAGTCATCCATAATACGAACCCAGACAGCACCAACTATCTTTTCTTCCAATTCGGCAACAAAACAAATATCTCCTTCTTGCATACCAAAGTTCTGCACATAAACCTGTAATTCCGGTGCATTTATAATCTCTCTCGGTGGTGCATCTATACCCTCCGGGATAAAAATTGCTTCGTATAAAAAATCATCCAATACCTTATATTCATTGCTATTTATTTCTCTAATATTCATATTCATTTTCATCCTCCAATCAATTTATTTTACTGATTAGATGTTATTCCACACATAGGTGTACCTCCTTAAAAATTAAATATGAATATCTCTTTATAAAAGAGTCTCTTCCAAGTCATAAATATATTTGAACTCCAGTAATTCTTTGGAATCTGCTGCCTGTCCCTCCAACTCTTCCTTTAAAGAATTTCCCTTATCAATAATAAAATAAATAATTTTACAACCATATTCTTTTGCTTTTGGCATAAAGTACTGTGCACCCCATTCAGATCTTCTGGAATATTTTCAAATCCGTTCTTTGTATCAGCAACATAGTTACATCCTTCATGATCCTTAATAATATCAAGGGCACATTCAAGAGGCTTTCTATAATCCTCCATACAACAAAACTTCTTCCACTCTACTAATACCACATTATGTTTGTCTTCATATTTTACGTCACAAATTTCTGATAAATACACGATAATACTTCATATCTACATATCAATCCACTGTATAAATGCTGTCTTATCTGAACTGTTATATCCAGCATTTCTATAAAAATTCAATGTTCTCTCTTCCTTTGAACCGGTAAGCAACATCATCTTATAACAGTTATTCTCTTCCGCAATCCGCTTTGCGAAATTTAAGCAGGCAGTCGCATAGCCCTTTTTACGGTACTCTCCATGCGTTACCACATTTTCTATAAACGCATAAGGGCGGACATTTCTTGTAAGATTCGGTATAATCACACATACACATGACGCTACAATCCTACCATCCACCTCACAAATAATCAGATGATGATTTATATCATTTACAATACTTTCCCATGTATTTCTCAAATGTGCTGTATCTTCCGGAACACTTTCCTCGTGAAGATACAGATATAATTGTAATACATCGTTTAAATCATTTTTGTTTACTTCTCTAATTATCATTACTATTATGTACCTCTAACATCAAAGTCCTATTTCGTTATTTACAAATGCTATCCGCCTGTATTACTCGACAAGTTTCTCTAATGTATCCTTTCGAATCTCTTCTCTCAACTCTTTCAAATATTACGAAAAAGCAACCTTATCTTCTGCATAAATTTTATTCAACTCATACTCCTTCGGAATCCATGTAGACAAATCAGAAATATTATGCTGAATCAATGCCTCTAAACTATCAATAGCCTTATAAACCTTTGCTTCAGTAGTTTCTCTTTTTTAAATTTCATCATATAAATCAAGCATTTTCTTTGCGTATTTCTCAGGTAAAGATTTCACCCAGTCGTATAAAAATCCTCTTCTGTTACTTCATTCGCCTTTGTCTTTTCAAATGTTGGAATATCACCAGTAAATGCTTCTCCTAAATCATGTATAATGCACATTTTGATAACTTTATCCATATCAACTTTCGGAAATTTGTCCTTCATAAAGAACGCCATTAAAGTCATCATCCATGAATGTTCTGCTACACTTAATGCTTCTAATTTCTAATAATGTTCTTGGTTCCATGGCTTCTCCTCCGGACACTGAGGCTGTCTACTATCCTCCGATTTAGGCAGGTTATAATTCTCCCCAACCTATATTCCACATTTCCTTTTTACCTGTGAAATATAGAGATTAGAAAACTTCAACCCATGCTCATTTAAGACATAATCCTTAATCTCTGTCTAAGTTGCCTTGCTCTCTGCTGAAGTCAAATCCAGCTCATCCAGTTCTATCTCAACCTCGATTACGTAATCCGGTTTTTGTTGGGACAAAAGAACTACCGTCTCATCTTGTAATGTTACTTTATCACTCTTTTTGATGTAATGTCAATAGTTATATTATTTCAATCAGATTATATGGCTCTGTTTTCAATCCGATTCAATAAAAAAGGCCAATCCACACAAGGCAGATTGACCTTTTTATTAAAGCGGAACAGCTAACTCTGCTGTTCTTATTATATTTGTTACAAAAATTAACTACAGCATTTTTTTAAAGAACTCCTCCATTTTATCAAACGGAATTATATCTGTTTTATCATAGAGGTCAGTGTGTACTGCATCAGGAATAATCATTAACTCCTTGTTATCAGAATAAGGATTATCTTTCACCATATCATTAAACGCATCTTTGCTGAAATAACATGAATGCGCCTTTTCGCCGTGAATAACCAGTACCGCACTGCGGATTTCATTGCTGTACTTTAAAATCGGCTGATTCATAAATGACATACATCCTGTCACATTCCAGCCACCATTGGAATTAAGAGAACGTGCATGATATCCGCGCTCTGTTTTATAATAATCATAATAATCTTTTACAAAGAAAGGCGCATCCTCAGGGAGCGGGTCTACCACACCTCCGCCAAGCGCATAACTTCCGTTTTTATAATCTTCAAGACGTTGTGCATTTAATGTCTGTTTCTTAGCATAACGGGCTTCTTCGCTGTCCTCTGAGTCAAAGTATCCATTGGCATTTACTCTTGTCATGTCATACATGGTAGAAGCTACAGTTGCTTTGATACGGGTATCTAAGGCCGCCACATTAAGAGCCATTCCACCCCAGCCGCAAATACCGATAATACCAATTTTTTCAGGGTCAACATCTTCACGCAGCGAAAGGTAGTCTACTGCTGCCTGAAAGTCCTCTGTGTTAATGTCAGGTGAAGCCATATAACGAGGCTGTCCGCCGCTCTCTCCCGTAAAAGACGGGTCAAAAGCCATAGTGAGAAATCCCCGCTCTGCCATTTTTTGAGCGTAAAGTCCTGATGCCTGTTCTTTTACGGCACCAAAAGGTCCGCACACTGCAATCGCTGCAAGCTTTCCTGATACATTCTTTGGCTTATAAACATCAGCGGCAAGAGTAATACCGTAACGATTATGAAATGTAACCTTGCTGTGTTCTACTTTGTCACTCTTTGGAAAAGTCTTATCCCATTCTTCTGTTAAAACTAATTTTTCTTCCATTTTTATTCCTCCATTCATTCTTTATCCTCTTTTTCCATCATATAAACCATATGGTCAAGACAGTCTATTTTATATTGGTCATTATGCAGGGTTTCTAAGAGTGTTGCTTTATATCGGGAAAGCAGCAGATACTGTTCTTTCCTTTTCTTTTTATTATTCAGTTCCAGAAACTTTTCAATTAAAACCGCATCACATCCGGCATCCGAGAGGTTTCTTCGTATTTTAAAAATACGTTCTTCTGAAAACTCTCTCATTAAGTACCACCTCGCTTTCCTGATTTTATGATAAACCGCATTTTAAGGAATAGCAAATACCTTGTTTTTATTTCATGCCATGCTTTACAGGCATTATAATTAGCGATATAATAGTGTATATCTTATGTTGCAATTAACTTTTTATTAATCCTTAAGGCCACAGAGAGGAGGCATTAAATATGGAAATACGGGTACTCAGATACTTTCTGGCAGTTGCCAGAGAAGAAAATATAACAAAAGCAGCTGAACTTCTGCATTTAACACAGCCTACTCTGTCACGTCAGATTAAAGATTTGGAAGATGAATTGGGAAAGAAACTTCTTATAAGAAAAAGCCACAGGGTAACTCTTACATCAGAAGGTATTTTATTTAGAAAAAGAGCGGAAGAAATTATTTCAATGGTTGACAAAACCGAAGCCGAATTTGCTTCAATGGAAGATACAATCAGCGGTGATATTTATATCGGAGGCGGCGAAACTCAGGCAATAAAGCATATTGCTGAAATTATAAATGACCTTCGCGAAAGCTATCCCGATATCCACTATCACCTTCACAGTGGAAATGCGGAAGATGTAACCGAACGTCTGGATAAGGGACTTATAGATTTCGGAATCTTAATACAGCCTGCTGACATTTCAAAATATGATTACTTAAATCTTCCTTCTAAAGATTCGTGGGGAGTAATTATGCGAAAAGACAGCGAACTTGCTAAAAAAGAATATATTGAAAAAGAAGACCTTCTAAAAGTGCCTTTAATCTGTTCCAGACAGGCTATTTTGCCACATCGCTCAGGAAACGAATTCTCCGACTGGTTTGGCAAAGAATTTGATAATCTGAACATTGTTACAACCTTTAACCTCGTATATAACGCTGCCATTATGGTTGAAGCAGGAATAGGTTATGCAATCACAATCGATAAACTTGCAAACACCTCAGAGGACAGTGTGCTATGCTTTCGGCCATTAAAGCCTGCACTGGAATCGGGACTGAATATTGTATGGAAAAAGTATCAGGTTTTTTCTCCTGCGGCAGAGCTGTTTTTAAACAGGCTTAAAGAGCGGTTTTCATAAAAATCCTCCTTATGCTAAGGACATACTCATTTCATGCCATTTTTCCCCGCCCCATGTAGAATTGGCAATACCTTCATCAGTAAATCCCATCTTCTTATACATCTCTACCTTTTCATCAAGGCAGGTAAGAATAAGCTTGCTGCGTCCATTTTCTCTTTCTCTTATTGCATATTCGGAAACAAGTGCTCTGGCAAGCCCATGTCCGCGATACTCAGGTAATACATCCAAACCAAGCAACATAATATTTTTTCCATTCGGCACATGAAGTCCTGCGTCCGTAAAAAATTCATCTCTGAATTTTTCCTCATTGGTAGCAACGCCATTGAAAAAACCTGCCATTTTGCCTGCTTTCCTGTCAAACGCCACGAGAAATAAATCCGGTGCAATTTTTATTCTGTCTTTCATACTCTTTTCAGAGCAGGCTTCATTTGGCGGAAAACAGATTTTTTCAATTTCTACCGCCTGAGATGCCTCGCTTTCATAAATATTTCTGAATTCAAAAAATTCTTTTAAATCATTATTCATAAAAATATACCTCAATTACTTTCCTAACCCCATCCTCATCATTTGAGTCGGTTATATAATTTGCGATTTTTTTAACCTCTTCTTTAGCATTTCCCATTGCAACGCCGAGCCCTGCATATTCTATCATGCTTAAATCATTTATTTCGTCTCCTATTGCAATGGTTTCTTCCTGCTTAATTCCGTAATATTCTCCGATTTTTTTTATGGCTTCAGCCTTTGAAACATTTTTATTAAAGAGTTCCAGAAATACAGGCTGTGATTTACATAATGTTACCTCAGAAAACATGTCCTCTGAAAGTTCGCCTAATATCTCATCTATTCTTTCATGCTCGTCATACCAGAGAATCTTAGTAATACCCTGCTCTAACAATTTATTATAATCTGCCGGAAGCGGCTCCACTCCTGAAATCTTTTTATATTCATGTATTCTGTCATTCATTTTGTTTCCATATAGCTGATTATTTGACCATGTCGCCTGCCGGCTCCATGTGTTTTTCGCATTATGCCGTCTTGCGCAAGCGCAATCCGTCGCAATGCTCATTATACCATATGCACATGGTTACATCATATTTTTCACCTAATTCTAAGATTTTTTCAGAATCCTCCCTGATAAGTCCACGTTCAAATAAGACTTCGTGAGTTTCCACATCTATGACTACGGCTCCGTTATAGGTTACTACCGGTCCTTTTAACTGAAGCAGAGAATTATATTTCTCCACTCCCTGAACAGGTCTGCCCGTTGCAACCGTAAATATAACCCCTTCGTCAACTATCTTCCTTATTGAGGATAATGTCCCATCTGTAATTAATCCTTTGCTGTTTAGCAATGTACCGTCCATATCTGAGGCTATTAATTTATACTTCATAGTCAATTTTTCATGCATCACTGTCTCTTGCCTTAAATAACTTTTTATATTTTTTAGCATTAAGCCGTCAATTTATATATAGCAAATAGCTTTATGACATGTCAATAACAGGCGGGACAAATCCCACCTGTTATTTTATTTACATTATCCTCTTTTTATAATTGAATCTCCGGGTGTAGTAAAGGAAATTGCCCCGCTAACCTTATACTCAACACTGAGCTTTTGCAGCTCTTTACAAAATGCGTCTACATATTTGTCTGACGGAAAATTCTGTTTAAAATCAAATATGAAAGAATCTCCACATGCAATCATGTTGATTCCCAGTCCTATTGTACCTGAATTATAGAGGTGAATTTCGGAAACATACTTTTCATTTTCTCCCAGTTTAAACTGTCCCAGATAGCTTATGATATAGGTGTTTAAAAGCATCCCCTCATAGAATGTCATGATTTTTTGTTTTTCCTCATAGGATTCCAGAGTATCCAGCTTGTCAGACAGTCCCATCATGGCGTTTGCCTCTTTACGGCAATAATCACGGTCACGCTGTGCCTTTAATATTTCCCTGTATTCACCCGCCTGCTCAGCAAGACTTTTTTGGGAAAATTCTCTACTATAAGGTAAAATCATGCTTTTTACGCAGTTTTTGAAAGTGTTGGGACAATCAAGTGCCTCACGCATATCGGCAGCAACATTAGCGTTAATAGATTTATCATAATCAGGATATAATTCCGCTATACCATGACTCATAAGTAAAGAGAGTAAAATTACCGGGGTAGCATTATTCTCTTTACATATCCGCATAAACTGACTGTGGGAAACTTTTACCTCATATCGATAATTAACCTTTTCTTCTACTGCAACATTTTCCGGAATTGCAAATGCATCACGTGATAAGCTGATAAATTCCTTATCTTTGTTAAACTCATATTCATGCATAAACGGGTCAACGGTTTCTCCCGGAAGTAGCGGCTCATCCGCGAGACGTACTCCATCCGGCGGATTCTTAGTTCCATACTGCAGATTGCAGTAATAATAAATGATAGTTTCCACAAACGGCATAATGCCCCTGCCGTCACAAAGTGCATGGTGAAAGGAAACAAAAACGGAATAATCATAATAGGTAATGTCAATCAAATGATATCCGCATTTGATATGCCCCAGTTGGGCAAGCTTTTGTGTACGTCTGGCAACCATTGACTGTTCATTTTGAACAATATAAAAGTCACCGCCCTTCTCAATTAACTTTGTATTAAAATAAGGAAAACGCTTTTCCGTCAAAAGCAATGCCTGATTCAAAAATGAGCCAGATACTTTTTTCTTAAACCTTACCTCGATTACTTCGCTTTCCATTCCATATTTCTTGTAAAGATAACTCTGCCCCGAGCGAATCTTCTCATTTTTACTGTCGGACGTAGAGCCTGAATGATTAATCAAATAATCTTTTTCACTTTCCTTCATTTTATCATAAATATCATGGAATATATTTCCCATATATAAATCACCTCATTTCAAAGTTATTATACCGTGCAGTTGTTTTTGAAAGTTTAGCATAATGTTTCTAAAATATTAATTTTAAATACTCTACATACCTTTTAGTTGCGCGCGCTACTATATATGTGATATACTGTGTTTCGATTTATCTCCGCAGGACATTTTTCAGTATGAGCAGACATTGGTTAAATGATGGAAAACATAGTATTCTTATGAATATAAAAAAATTTCTGAGGCATTTCGGCTTCCATTATCCTACTTTGTATAACTTTGAACGATGCACTGGCAAACCATGCCACAAATGTTATTATTGTATTATGTTATCACCAACCCGAAGGGTTGATGATGACGCGCGGAGCCACGCGAAGCGTTTTTATGCGATGCGCTCACTTTATTCATGGTAACACTATATTTAAACAAACCCAGTTACCTCATATATCATAATCTTATGAAATGGAGAGTTGTAATGAAAGAATTAAAATCAAAAATAAGTCTGACTCTTGATACCTCAATAATAGAAAGAATACGTGTACTTTCAGAAGAAGATGACCGTTCACTTTCACAGTATGTAAATCTTATATTACGTGATTACCTGAGAAAGCTTGACGGCAAGGAGAATTCAGACATACAAGGTAAATAAGCATATATAAAATTAATTTGTGCTTTGTGGCAGATTGTGCCTGCACAAGACGGCATAAAGCAAATATATTCATCGATACGATAGTCGAAATGGCAAAATATGCGGAGGTATAAATCACATGACGAAGTTGACACAACAAAACGCCGAGAATATTTTCAGAGACATGCTGATAGATGGTGAATACACTCTTTACCCTGTTTACTGCGGATTTCAGAAAACAGGATTCTTTGCCCGTCCGGGCAGAATGCAAATAGGTTATGCTGCATGCACCAATTTCGGAAGACTCTTTATGGCAAATTTGGGTTACGGCCTAGGAAGCTGTAACAGAAGCTGTTTTTTGGTTTCCTCGGCAAAACAACTGAGCCTGCGCAAAAATCTTTTTGGACAAACCATTGTGGAAGCTGTTTTTCCCACAAACGGGAAAGACTTCAAGGTTAAAATGCAGATAGCATCAAAGGTATATGGTTGCGATTTTCCAAATCAACCACAGTATTCAGAAAAGCTGCTGGCTGTCTTACGGCAGTATGAGAGATGACATTTTCTGGTAACCCAGTCAGCCTGTTTAGTTCCTCTTCTCCTTAGTTATATACGGATTTAACCAGCTCACTAAATTCTTTTCTTTCCGCTTTCCGTATCATATATGGCTGCAATCGGACAGGTAATGGTATAATAATCACGCAAAGCGTGATTGGAGCCGTTTCACGGCTCTGCATCGACTTTAGTCGATGCTTATACTATTCGCAACTATCGTTGCTCATACCATACCTCAGGAAGTAAATGCCGCCTGCGGCGTCGCTTACTTCCCTTACAGGCATGGTATAATGTACGCGAACATAATGAGCCAAGCGGCTGCGCAGCAGACATTTGACGAATGTGCGCGAACCATGATGTAGCGTAGCGAAATCATGGTATAATGAAACTTTGAAAGCTGATATAAGGCAGGATGCGTATATACACCCTGCCTTATTGCTTGTCATATTTTCTTCAGAAGCTTTTCTTACTGCAACTTATCCGCCCACTCGGCTTCTTTAAAACCGGTAAGTACTGTTTCCCCATTTACAATAAGTGGACGTTTTACAAGCATTCCATTTGTTGCGAGGAGTTTCAGCTGTTCATCCTCGCTCATTTCAGGGAGCTTGTCCTTCAGCTTCATTTCCTTGTAAAGCATACCGCTGGTATTAAAGAATTTCTTTAATGGAAGTCCGCTTTTCTCATACCATTCTTTTAATTCTTCATAAGAAGGATTATCCTCCACTATATGACGGTCCGTGTACTGTAGTCTGTTTTCGTCCAGCCATTTTTTTGCTTTCTGGCAGGTTGAACATTTTGGATATTCTATAAATAGCATTATTTTACCTTCTTTCCGTAGTTTTTATTAATAATATCAAATACTTTATGAAGATACAATATAATCATAAATTGCCTGATATATAAATATTTGAAAGTGGACAAAATGTTATAATTTAGCAAAATATTCACGAACTGATTTATTTGCCATAAGCAGACAGGCGCACAATATATCAATTACCGCCTCTGTCAAGTATATTATCTGAATATGAGTTATATTGTGCCAAAAGTTTTTTCCAGCTGCAAAAACCAGTACAATAGCTACAATATAGTTGCTGTATGGAACTTTCAAATTAAATAAATACATAATAATTACGCAAAAAAATAAGCCCAGTACATTCCACAGGTTAAATTCTAATGCAATATTCAGAATACTTTTTATAACAATCCATAACCCAATAATCTTAACTATTGTTTTACCCATTTTCTCACCTTCACTATGCTATCATAAAGTCTCCAACAAACTATTCTCTAATAACAGTCACGGGATTACCCTTGTACAACACTACAACACAATATCCCCTTTTTTTTGCAAAACTAAATATAAATTCCGGAAGTGTATCTTTTACCACCATAGGATTTCCATCAGAATCCTTAAGTCCGATTAATGCTTCATATAAAGTAACTCCTTTAAATGCTCCTCTGTTTGGCACATATATCTCTTTATATTTGAGTATACAACCTTTAGTTTTTTGAAAATTATTTAAATCCTTAAATACCTTATTTTTCTTCGCACTTCTGCTTATACATATGACACTAAGCAAAATAACCACGAAAAAAACAAGTATGATATATAATTCCGTCACCTCTTCTTTTCTCGATATATTAACCAGACCTAAAACTGCAAAAATATCAAGGACCACCGTAAATGCTGGAATTGCAATGCTATTTCTAAGTCTGCCACGCACACGTTTTATATCCTCTTCGTTTATATTCTTATGAACAAAATCCTGAATCAAATCAATTTCTGTAGTATAAGGCTTAGAATCCCGCGTCTTTAGCTTTGGAACAGCCTTCATAAACAGAGCAAAAAAAGTAAGCGGAACTAACATAATAAGTATAAATATACTTAATATAATGAAAGATTCCATATATTATCCTCATTTCTTTAATATAATTTATGTATATTATAGTCATCCTAACATGCCAACGTATTTTTGTAAATAGACAGCATAAAAATACTTTCATCATCAACAATCAAAATATATCCTATGTTTTTTATTTCCTTAAGTATTCACTAATACACCTTCCCAATTTCCTCATCTATTCCATACATCCTCTTAAATTCCCTAATATCTGCCTCGCTTCTTATCAGCATGACCTCCTCGATTTTTCCGGTATGTATGTCTTTAAAGCCTGCAACCTGCTCCCCTGTGCATATGCTTGTCTTTATCACAGGCTTTTTGTTTAGCTTATCATATGTCAGAGTTGTGTTTTTCTTCTTAAACAATCCCATATTATACTCCTTTTAATCCAGTACCATCTAATCTGTTCGTGATAGACTGTACACGACCTTACAATGGCACGAGAGGACAGGAAGTACGTCTTTATTGTACAATGCCTGCCTAATGTTTAGGAAACATATCTACCATAAATTTTAAAATTAACGGTTAATTCCTTACTTTCAGATAAAATTTACCCCTTACCTATTTTGTAAAAAATCGTTCACAACCTTTATCCATTTCTGCGGCTGGTAAATTACCTTGTAGCAGTGTACATCACCTTTAAAACAAACAACCTCAGTATCAGGATAATGTCTTTTCATAAGCTTAGCCGACCTCTTTGAAAGCAGCTCATTTCCCTTTGTTCCATGAATAAAGAGAATTCTGCTTTTATTATTAACACCTTCAATCTTTCCTCCTGCAAAAACTGAATTCACAATATTTTCTATGGATTTATCCGACATTAAATCTGCTATTTTCAAGTAACTTTCCAGATATTTCTCGGGCAGAAAATATTTCTTATAATTTTCAATAACCTTAGCATCTCTGAGTTTAGATTTATGTATTATATCCTTATAATTTTTTATCATAATATTTACTGCAAATTTCGGACACTTAACCAAAGGTGCTCCGTCCATTACGAGATTGGAAATCTTTATCTTCCCACTCTTCCATATTTCATGAACAATTTTCCCTCCAAGGGATATACCGCATAAAACATCTATATTATCAATGTTTTTCTCTTTTAAATGCTGAACAATTTCGTCTGATTCTGCCTTTACAGAAACAAATTCACTTTCCATCTCCATGGTATGTGCATTGAGGGCTATTGCATAAACATTATAATTTTCTTTAAAGACATTTATACATGGCATCCATATGTACCATGGTGTAAGTAATCCGTGGACTAAAACCATAATAGGTTTGTTCCCGTCAGTAAACTCATATATAAGCATAATCGCATTCCCCCTTCTATAATCAATCTTTTAATTTCTCTGTTGCGGGTTAAAATCCTAATCTGTACATTTGCAGATGATTCGTTTTGTCTTCCACCTATTCGACGTCCATAGTCAGCGTATTTATATTTTCTTCCTCAAAGAATATGGCAGCAGATACTTGTATTCTTTTTGTTAGATTAATCTTTGCCCGCGATTACACACTCCTTTTTGTGTTCCTATTATAGTGTATAATATAATAAAGTGGTGTCAATTCTAAAAAAGCAAAAATATCGTATTTTTCGGATACAAAAAACGACGATACCTCCCCGATACCGCCGTTTATTAATTTTCTCCAACCGCAAAACAACGGTTTTCAAAAATAAAATTATTCATTTACAAACTCAATATCAACATTACCGTTATTACCGGTTACATTTAGCGTTTTTTCGCCGCTATCTTTATTATCCGGCATATTGCTTTCACCTTTTTTTATTTTTGACTGAATAGAAAATCATCATAACTTCCTACAATCGCTCCGGAAATATCTCCATTTTTAATGTTCAGGGTCAGGGCACTACCTACATCTAAATCTCCAAAGGTAATATTTCCTCCATTAGAAGAAATATTTATACTTCCTGTTACAGCCAATGCAGAAAGTGTTATATCCTCATTTGTTGTGGATAGTGTAAGGTTTTCTAAAAGTGCATCCGGTATCTGCAACAATATTTTCCTATCTTCTGCAGAGGGTTTTACTCCAATATAATCCGTCCACTCTTTATCGCTTACACTTACCATAGTCAACACATTTTCATCAGAAACGGAAATATCATAATACTCTTTACTGTTTTCATAATATTTAATATGGACTTGTTCGTCCTCGGACAACGACACTTCTATTTCTCTATCCTGTACATCAATTTTGATTTCATTAATCTGTGTATCTGACGTATAGTTTTTTTCCTCAAATGGCTCGTTACTGCTCGAGCACCCGGACAAAATGAAACTGCTCAATATAAAACACAATACAAGTGAAATGATTTTCTTCATTGTGATTCCTCCATAATGTTATAAATTAAAATTTTAATTCATAGTAGTATTCGTCATTATCAATCTTTCCCGTGAAATGAAATCCGAAAGAAAGACATAGTTTTTTAGCAATTTTATTTGCGTCGTCTATCATTAAGATTACTTTTTTAACGCCTTGGATTTTTAGCCCCACAAGATATACTCAAAGGCTTTTTTTCCAAGCCCTTTATGTTGAAATTGATAATCTATCATAAAGCGGCAAATAGTTGCTGTATCGGCCTGATTTTCTGCACGCTGATACATAAAAAAACCAATTAGCACATTGTTGTTATAGATTGCATTGGGGTGCATTTCTGAATTATATTTTGCTTCCGCTATGGAAATTGCGTTGCAGCAAAAATCTCCCTCCATTGTCGTACCAATTCCATTTTTATTTGTCATTAATTTGCACACGTCCAGTATATTTTGTGCGTCAACTGCTTTTATCCGAATCATAGCTATCTCTCTTGTCTATAAAGTTTTTCTTTTTAATACCACAAGGCCTCCGAGAGATAATGCGGCACTTAGTAACAGACAAATGCAAATGTGCAAGACAGCATTGCTGTTAAACATGATAATCTGAAAAAATCCAGCCAAGATAGCGCGTAATGGTGCAATCGGTGTAAAAACACAAATAATTGCAACTAATAATGCGTCGGTCAGCCACCCATACCAATGTGTCTGCATGGATAACAGCACATGAAGAAAAACCATAACAAGCAGTAAAAAGAACATTTGCTGTAATCCGGCAACGATAATCCCGTTTTCAGTCCATTTACACACGTCCATCATATTGATAACTGTTTGCGCTGAATATACGGGGTCAATCAACAGATGTATTACTGTGTTGACAAGAGAAATGAAAAACGCCAAAAACCCATAACTGATTAGACAACCAAAAAAGTAATCCTTTTTGCTCGCCCCCAAATGCATTAACTTTGTGAAATCATAAAACACAAAAAAGAACGGGGTTAAGACAGCAAGCAGCCAGGTATAATTTCCGTTACTTAAAACAACATCGCCTGAAGATGTGGCACAAAGTACCACAAGAGCCGTAATGATGAAACTGATTTTATTGCTTGCAAGCAAGCGTTTTACTATAGCAAAAATAGCTGTCATCTTGTTGCACCTCCCTTATGACCTACCATTTGTATAAAGAAATCCTGTAAAGACAGTGGATGAATTTCTAATGAAGCTGTTTGTTCCGGTGGGGTGTCAAATATATAACTTGTTACAAGACCTCCAACTGTATCACGTCCAATGATATTCAGGTTTTGGGTTGCCGCTTCCACGTCTTTTTGCATCACGCTAATACTAAATGCCTTTTCTTCAACCGATTGTAATGTATCAAAAAAGCGGATACTGCCTTTATCAATAATGATTAGTTTTTGAATTGTCTTTGCAATTTCCTCAATGATATGAGTGGATACAATAATAATTCGGGGGTGTTTCTGAAAACTCTCTGTCAGCATATCATAAAACTCCACACGCATAATTGCGTCGAATCCAAGAACAGGCTCATCTAAAAGAATGACATCTTTATTACTTGCCAAACAAATAATAGTGGAAAACATTGTTTTCATACCAAGAGAAAGATGATTAAACTTCTTTTTTCCCTCCAACTCAAAGCGTTCCATCATTTCCGAAGCAAAGTCATAATCATAGTTGGGGTTTACTTCCGAAGCAATCCGCAACAGTTTACGTACCGGAAGATTAAAATGCTTTGCAAAGTTTTCGATATAGCTAACGCCTGTATCCAAAGTGGATGTTGTTATTGTCTTACCGTCAACTTTAATAATACCATTTGTAATATTCTGATACCCGGCAATGGATTTAAGAAGTGTTGTTTTTCCTGCGCCATTCCTGCCAAGCAAACAGTAAATACCCGGTTTATCAATCAATAAAGTAATATTTTTTAGTACAGTTGCCTGCCCGTACTGCTTTGTTACTTGTTTTAGTTCTATCATGTAAACATTCCTCCTAAACAGCATTGTAATATCTATTGTTTTTCGCAATATCCTATGCTAAAATGAATTATAAACTTTTGTGTAACACAAAGGTCAATAGGAGAAAATAAAAATGCAGAAATATTTTTCAGTTGGAGAAGCTGCAAAGGCTGTCCATACAACGAGCGAAACGCTGCGGCATTATGACCGTATCGGATTAGTGAAGCCAAGTAAAAAAGACGAATGGACGAATTACCGCTATTATACCGAGCAGGACATCGTTCGCCTGAATACGGTGCGCGCTTTACAACTTATGGACTTGTCTTTACAGGAAATAAAAAAGGTTTTAGAATATGACGACCTTGAAAAAATTGTAGACTTTTTAGCGCAAGCAGAAAAAAAGGCTGATGAAAAAATAACAGCACTTGAGTACAGTAAATCAAAAATTCAGTTAGCAAAAGCAGACTATGAAAGAAAATTGCAGATGCGCAAAAATCCTAACGGCACCTTTATCAAGGATTTTCCAGAGCGTGTTATTTTGCTTTCAGATACCTTAGAAGTGCCAACGCTTGATAATCTCTGGAATTATCTCAGCCATTTCTACGATAAAGTTACTCCTGTTTTAAAAGAGCAATTTTCTTTTGAGGATTTAGCTGGTATATACACCGAAAACGGAATAGCAAGGCTCTTTGCTGTCTGCATTCGTTATGTGAATATAGACGGATTAAAGATATTGCCAAAAGGAAAATATTTATGTGCTGATTGCACCGAAGAAAACCGGGAACAAGTATTAAGTGAGGTAATGCATATAGCCCGAACAAAATATGGTGTCGAGCCAACATTTACAGTACAGTTAATCGTCGTATCGGGCATTTTACACTGGAATTATGAAGTACAAGTCTATATTGAGAATTAAAACATCAAAAGCAGAAGCATTTTTCTTCGCTTCTACTCTGTTACATCATCTCTATATCGTAAAAACGGTAGGCAGTAGAAACGAAATTCTGAGTGTTCAGGTATAAAATCCTTGCTTCTGTAAAATTGTGCCCGCCAACCGCATAAAGCAAGGATTATTGAGATTTATCACCCGCAGCGTCAAACACCACATGGCGGGAAAAGTGCCTAAATCTAAGGACTTCTACAAGGGGACTCTTTGTAGCAGTACTACCGTCTCAACTGTTGTTTCGTTGTCCCAATCTAATTCGTATATCTCTTTCCCATTGAAAAATACAGGGAATCTAAACTTTAGACTACGAAGGATTCTTCCGTCCGCCTGCTCTTCCTCGTAAATACTCACATCCGCAAGGAAGCTCTTCATAAATGTTTTCTTTTCAATATCCGTAAATTTGTCGTACAGCTTATCAAAGAATAATAAGAACTGGTACACATTGTCGCCGGATATTTTCTCCTGTCTACTACAATACAGTCTGGTCTCCACTTCTTCAATCAGAGTTTCGATTTCTTCTATCTCATCATAAAGCTTGTCCAGACGCACCTGCATGTCCTCGTACTTCTTGTCATAATGCTTGTCGGATACGGATAAATTGTCCATCTGACTCGCCAGCTTATTCTTAGCACCGATTACTTGCTTTAAGCGTTCCTGTAAGCCTGTATGCTCTCTATCCAATTCCTGCGTATCAATGCTTTGTCCGATATGCTTCTTAATCTCTGTTTTGAACTTTGGATTATTCACTAGCTTACGGATAATCTCTTCCACAGCCGCATTGATTTTATCCTCGCTCCACTGCTTGCGGTAAGTACATTTATGACCATTTACAAAGGTTCTGTGCTTGCAGGCATAGTAAAAATAGTCTTTGTAGTGTCCGCCGTCAGGATGCTTTTTACGATTTACATTACCATACATACCACTTCCACAGATAGGACATTTGATAATACCTGATAAAATATGCTCGTGATCCAAGCTGTGAGTTTTGATGTTGGCAACTCCGGTTTCCTGTCTCTTTTTATGCACCTGATTCCACAATTCTTCTGACACAATGGCCTCATGGATACCGTCGTTAAGCATGTACTTGTCCTGCTTCACAATGTGGTACTCATTCCTTGTTCCCGGAATCTTCTCATTTTTTCTTCTGCCAAAAGCAAGCTTGCCACAGTACACAGGATTATCCAATACACCTTTTACAAAGGATGTAGAAAAACCTTCTATGGTATTGTTCTGGCGAAGCTTTTTCTTGTATCCGCTGTTGTTTAGGAATGTAGCGATGGCCGCAATTCCCATAGTGGTATTGGCAAACTTATCGTAGATAATCCGAATAATCTCCGCTTCATCTTCAGCAATGTGCAATTCGCCATTGATAAGCTGATAACCATACGGAGCAAAACCACCGTTCCACTTACCTTCTCTGGCTTTCTGCCTGCGACCTTCCATTGTCTGCACCAATATATTCTCACGCTCTATTTCAGCCACCGCAGATAAGACGGAAATCATTAACTTACCTGCATCTTTAGAACTGTCGATACCATCTTCCACACAGATAAGATTAACACCAAAGTCCTGCATTCTCTGAAGGGATGATAAAACATCAGCTGCGTTTCGCCCAAATCGGGATAATTTGAATACAAGTACAAAATCGACATTGTCTTTACCAGATTCTATGTCTTGAAGCATCTGTTGGAACTGTGATCTACCTTCCACACTTTTACCGGATTTACCTTCGTCAGAGTATTCACCGGCGATAATCATATCCTGATAATCAGCGTATTTATGTAATTTATCTTTTTGCGCATCTAAGCTGTAACCATCAACCTGCATGGAGGTGGATACACGGGCGTAGATGTAGCATCTCTGTTGTTTTTTCATATAGTTATCAGCCTCCTTCAGATTCTGTTGTAGTGCCAAGTGAAATCTCTAACAGTTCTGCCGCCACCTGATGATTTTTGATACGCATTAAATTATCCCATATATCTACCTTCCCAAGCAGATTCATACCTCCATGCCATACCAATTCATCATCTATAACAGCAAATCTTTCTTCAACTTCTGCCTTTGTTACTACATTTATTCCCACCTGTTTCATTTCGTTTATCAACCCATAACATACATCCTCACTACCATAAACCACTTCTTCCGGGTCTGTTGTGATGACTGTTATAAGTACACCTTTTTCCTGACGGTCTTTGACTAACAATAACAATCTGTCAATCTTGTCCTGTCGTATATCCGGACTAGAAATTACAATTGATTTCTCCGCTTCTACAATATCCTGCTCGAATTTTTCCGTATAATTACCAGAATCATATATAGCATTAATTATCTGCTTAGTATGTTCATCACCCGTCCATATGGAAAATCCGGTTCGCTTGTATGTTTTCAATCTTTTGCCATACATTTTATTAAAGAATCTCACATGGGCATCAATGTAATCATATACATAAACAGCTTCTTTCCCTTCGTAGTCACGATTTAATCTTCCTACATACTGTTCCAGACGCCCTTCAAAGGATACTGGTGCAGCAAGCATTAACACATCAAGTCTTGGGAAATCAAATCCCTCTCCTATCTTCTGTCCGGTTGCAACCAAAATAATGCTCTCTGTTCTAGGAACCTGCTTTAACTTTACTCGTATCTCTGTATTTTCCTTGTCTGAATTATCACCATACAAAAGAAATATATGGTCAGCTTCATTTTTCAACGCATCATACAGAAGTTTTGCATGCTCCTTAAATCTGGTTAATATAACCGGAGTCTGATTCTGAGCAATACTTTTCTTCACATCACTTATAATCATATCATTACGTATCTTGCTTGTACTAATTAGACTATAAGCCTTGTTGATGTCATCTTTACTGTCAGCAGTGTCTACAACTCTTGTATACCTTGGTACAAAATAATGACCTATTCCCTGCTCCTGTGCTCTCTCCAATGCCGTAAATCTATGGCGAAGCGGTCCAAGTAGCATATAGATAATTTTATCTAAGCTATCTCCACGCTTCGGCGTCGCAGAAACTCCATATACATATTTGGCATTGATTTTCTGCAATAATTCCACAGACGTATTGGATGCCGCATGATGACATTCGTCCATAATTACCATTCCATAAGAATTAATCAGGTCATTAAACTTACCTTTGCTATACATAGAGCCAACCATGGCAACATCTACAATACCTGTCAATGTATTTTTACTACCATGCAAAATACCTATAACACTGTCTCTCTTTTTCTTTCTGCCTGTTTTGGTTTCATACTCCGGTGGTTCTTCCTTAATGTCCAAGAATTTGTTCAGCTCATCCACCCACTGATTCAGCAAATCCTTACTTTGTAATAAAATAAGAGTATTCACTTTGCGCTCCGCAATCAGATAACTACACACAACCGTTTTACCAAATGCAGTTGCTGCACTTAATACGCCATCTGAATAGGTCAGTAATTTTTCTGCTGCCAGTTCCTGCTGTGTCCGTAAATCACCTTTAAACGAAACTCTTATAGGACGCCCCTTTTCCCTTTGGTCAGATATTTCAACAGAAATTCCAGCTTTATTACACTCATCTATAATCCGTTCTATTAGCCCTCTTGGAATTTGTATGTAGCCATCAATGTCTTTTCCCAAATATACAGCACTAAAATTATAGTAATTGGAATATCCCAGTCTCTTATTTTTATAAAATTCCGGATTATCAAAAGCAGCCAGACTGCGAATCTGATTTTGTATTCTCGGCATAAGATTTAGCGTGTCAATGTAAACACCATTACTAAGCACCATATGTAGCTTACCAACCACATCCGCCTTAACAAACTCACACTTCTTTTTCCATGGTTTTGGTCTGTTATTTATATCGGTACCAGCAAGCATTCCCCGACTTTCTGCCAACTCTGCCTGCCATTTTGCCATATATTTTTCAATATCCTCTATACCTAATTTTTCTGTTTTATTCAGCAAAACATCCCACTGATTCGGATAGGCATTCCAGTTTTCATCCACAAATGCACTGTTACCATTTTTAAGTGCCTGTCCCTGCAAGGGCAATGCAATTAGATTCCCGATACTGCTTGCCACATCCTGAGACGGATACATTCTGTCATAGTAATGAAAGGATTTTAAGTTAATAGATGCAGAACCTTTATCTAATAACAGAAATCCAAAATTTCTGGCTACAGAAGCCGGTATTGCTTTCTTAAAGAAAATCCATACATGAGCACCTTTACCGGAACGAGAACGCTCTACCAATGGCCTAATACCATTTATCTCGCACATTTTTCTAAGAGCATCCACTTCTTTATGCCACTCGTTATCTGTATTGGCAAAATCTGTCGCTTCTGCACCTTTTTCATGATTATCAAAATCAAATACAATAAATCTACACATCCCATTAGGCAACAGCGGATATACACCTATTACATCTGAGCCATCCTCTTTATACCCTAATAGATGTGCAATAATCTTCTTAACATCCAGCCGTGTCCACTTGGTATTTTCACATTCATCACAGAAAACCTTTTCACCTCTTTGTTTCGGACAAAGTCTGGCATCCCATCTATTATCACATTGCGGGAAATAACCACCGTTCTTACCACGCTTGGCATAAACATCCTCTCGTCCCCAAAACATAGAAAAGAAGTGTGTCGCCATTTCCTCTGTTATAAACGCGGGATTGACGATACGTTCTCCCTGATCAGGATCGTACTCTTCCACATTATCCATCGTCTCTTCAAAAGGATTTACCTCGTCATACGGAATATTTTCTTTCTTCAGTTTATCTTTCAGTATTCTATTTTCATACTCAAGGAGTCTGACGAGCTTTCTTAAAGACTCTGCATCATATGCTTCTATATTCACGAATATCACCTACAATTCTTATGTGCTTAATCCCCTTTGCTACCTGTGTAAAAGAAAATCTACACTTTCTTTTAATTCATCACTAAAATCTGCCAAATCAGCAGTTGTGATTACACCACTATTAATCAATGCCACAATATCGAAAATCATATTCCCTTTGCTTAATTCGAGCATTACTCCCGGATGTTTCTTATCCTTTTTTATTCGTTCTTCCAGCTTCCAGAACTTATCTGAAGCATTCTCTTCACCTTCTAATAAATCCATATATTCCTTAACCAAGCGTTCCATATACGCTTCCTGCCAATCCCCAATAGAAGTTCTAAATAATTTCCAATCGCTTTTTGAAACTTCCATGTAAACAACCTCCAATCTTATGCATTGATTTCATATGTTTTTTATTATCCCAACACAATTATACACCTGTTCCAACTATCTTTCAACACCGTTTCTTATAAGCAAACCTCGGTAAAAGTTAAAATTCTACCGAGGTATACCTAATTACTCTTATTTAACAAATTTTCCCCATAAACTCCAAAATCCCCTCCGTCACAACACCAATTTCTTCATCAATCCATCTTTTATCTGAAGTATCAAGTCTATGAATGTAACTCTTATCACTAAAAGCGATTTTTAATCTCCTAACTATATCATTCCCGGTATTTTCCTTCATCGTTGTGTCATTGAATATATATGTATCCAAAGCTACCATCAATTTTTCTCTATTAACAGAATCCTTCAAGTAATACATATCATATACATCCTTATACCTTGTTGAAAATGGCCCAAATTTAAGAAGCGAACGCAATTTTTCTGCTAACATCTGCTCATCAGAATTAATCAACAAGCTTGCTCCTTCATCATCGTACGCAATATCGAAACAATATTCTTCCTGCTCCAATTCAAATCGATTATGTACACCTAAATCAATCTTACTTCTGACTTGATTCCCCTCTGTATCTTCAATCAAAATGAATACTTGCTTTCCGCTATAATCCTGTTGCTTCAACTCTTCAATCTTACCCAACCTGCTAATCTTGATTCCATCAAGACAATTCAGCTTGCTTATAAACGCATCTATCGATTCATCTGCCAAGGAATACTTAATAAAATCAATGTCCAAGTCCTGCGTAGCTCTTCTAACATTATTGGTCTTGCTGCGCATAACCACACCACCCTTAATTGTTACATTTCTACTCAGCGGTCCAACTGATAATGCTTTTAATACAATATCCTGGCATACTTTCGCAGATGCCTTATCTCCCTGATAACCGTTTTCATTTGCTTCCTCAATCAACTTCTGTATATTAACCATTATAAAACCTCCAATCTTAAGATCTCCATAACCGTGTTGGATTTTGGTAATTCATACGCATATTCCGCAACTAAAGTCATATCCAACTCATGAACAATTCTTCTATAACTCGCAATTATTTCTTTATAAAAATCAAAAGAAAATTTTCTTTTATTTCGTATCAATTCCACAAGAAGACGCTCTTTATCATAAATCACAATATCCACACCATCATAATTCATCTTGGTTTTTCCCATGTCAAAGGCTTTGCTATTTTCATAAAATTGCTTCACCCTTTCATCACTGATTTTTCTTGTGTTTTTCGGTGTGGCAACATAATAAAAATCAGGTATGGTATCCGTTAAACCATAATAATAAAAGGCACTATTCAGCGTAATAATTGCATTGGGATATTTCTTAGAAATAATCTCCAGCTCCGGTACATATCTCTTATCTGAATAGATTCCCTTTTCTTTTACATACAGTTCCCCTTCTTGAACATGTTTTTTTATTTTATAATCTGTTCCATATTTTTCCAAACATTCCTGATATGATAGTAACATTTTTCTTCACCTTCTTTCAACAAAATGCAGGTATTAAAACATTTTTTACCTACATTTACTCAAATTATACCATATAATGAAACATAGTCAAGATGTAATGTGAATTTTTAAAGGGAATGTAGGTATTTTTTTGTTTTTTACCTACACTCCCTTTAATATCATTTCTCATATTCACTCTATACTTATCCTTCATATATTTTAAGTATTTCCAGTTTTTACATATTTTTTGAACGCTCTATCATATGTATACATCCCACTCTCGCAGGATGCCGGTAATCCTTATGCCGCCTTCTCAAACCGCTTCAGAAATCTTCTCGCATAAGCCTCATACCGAAGTCTTTTTCCTTCTGCATCATCACACCAAGTTTCCGGTTCGTACTGAATCTCTACGGCGATGTCTCGCAAAACCTGTGCTCCGTACTTCTCCATCATCTCAGCCAGGAATGTGCAGCAGCGTTCAAATTCCTTGTTCAAAACTTCCCTCCTTCCATAATCGCTTCTGCATCTTTTCGTCCGATAAGTCATCTATGACTTCTTGTCTTAATGATACAACTATGAATTGGAAAAAGCAATGATTCCGGCGAGAAAAAATTTCCTAAGTCATTTAAATTTCTTTAGGTGTCTTTTGCTAGATACGCATTTTGTATATCCATCGCAAAATGCATCTAGTTAGGGGCAAAATCCCCTAAAACCCTGGATATTTATATAGGTGTGTCACTTTTTGACACACTTTTTGAAAAAGTACGCCACTTTTTGACACACCTTTTGGAAAAGTGCTCCACTTTTTGGCACACCTTTTTTAAAGATAATTTTTTGCGCCTTGGATGGTGTGTCACTTTTTGACACACCTTTTGAAAAATGGCTCCACTTTTTGACACACCTTTTTACAAGAACAAATTTCCTTCAAAAAAAGAATTCATAATTTACATTATGAGAAGTTCGCCGATGGAACAGTGAAATGCATTGAAGATGAGATACCGTTTGAAGTGCCGGAAGGGTGGGAATGGTGTAGATTTGGTAGTGTTGTTACTTTGATGAGCGGGACAACGTATCCTGCGGAGAAAGAACTTCTATCTGGAACTCGTTTGTATGTAAAAGTAGGAGATATGAATCTTCCAGGGAACGAATATGAAATCAGTACATCCTCACGCTATCTTGATGAATATAATATTTCGCATTTGATACCAGTTAATAGTGTCATTTTTCCAAAACGAGGTGGAGCAATCGCAACTAACAAAAAAAAACTTGTACTGCGAGATGAAATCCTAATTGATTTGAATACGATGGCATTTACGCCAATTTCACCAGTAAACCTGATGTATTGTTACTACTGGTTTCTTTCTATTGATTTGGGTAAAATCAATAGCGGGTCCAGTGTACCGCAAATCAATAACAAAGATATTGAACCTCTTTTGTTCCCAGTTCCTCCTACTTTCGAGCAAGAGCGAATTGTACAGGCTATAGTTCCTCTATTAGATGCAGAACAAAAGATCAGTGCTGCAGGAGTTGAAGTCACGCAAATAATCAGTCGAGCTAAAGCTAGAATCCTCGACCTTGCTATTCGTGGTCAGATTGTACCACAAAATCCGGATGACGAGCCAGCTTCTGTACTCTTAGAGCGTATCCGTGCAGAAAAAGAAGAACTGATAAAACAGGGTAAAATCAAGCGAGATAAGAAGGAATCCATCATCTTCCGAGGTGATGATAACTCTTATTATCGTTATAAAGGAGAAAAAGAGGTTTGTATTGATGATGATTTACCTTATAAACTTCCAGATGGATGGATATGGGCTATATTGCCAGAAGTAGTATTATTTCAAGAAGGTCCAGGTATACTAAAAAAAGATTTCAGAGATGAAGGTATTCCTTTAATTCGTATTTCAGGTTTGCAATCTGACAAAGTTCTTTTGGACGGATGTAATTATTTAGATCCTGTTATGGTTGAAAACAAGTGGAAACATTTTAAACTTGAATTGGGAGATATAATATTGTGTACAAGTGCCTCTATAGGCAAAGCTTCAATTGTTGGTCCAGAAGCTGTGGGGGCAATACCATACACTGGTCAAATAAGGTTTAAGATGACCCAAGCTCTCATACGAGAATATTTTTTGTATTTTGCTAATTCAAATACTTACCTAAATCAGATTAATCGTATGAAAACAGGAAATTGCATACAGCATTATGGACCAACACATTTAAAAGAAGTGTATATACCAATACCACCTTTTAAAGAGCAAGAACGAATTATAAAACAAGTAGCTTCATTACTTTCATCAATTCATGAAATAGAAGAAAGCATTACCATGTAACAATCTTGTCAATCAAGGACTGCTGCTCTGTGGCAGTCCTTCTTAAATATATTCTTGTTGTTTCTATACTTTCATGCCCCATAAGGTCTGCAAGCAGAGCAATATCGTTGTATTTTTCCAAGAAATTTTTCGCATATAAATGCCTAAACGAATGTGGATAGATTACTTTTGAATCTAAACCATATTTATCAGCATAATTCTTAAGTTGCTGTGATATGCCACGTGCGGTAATACGTTCACCGAAACGATTTAAAAATAGATACCCAGTTGTGCGTTGTTCTTCTAATAACCATTTCTGTGTTTCTTCCCGAAGCTTCTTTGGAATATACAATCGGCGCAGCTTGCCACCTTTGCTGTATAGGTCAAAATAACCAAGATTAACATGCTCTATTTTTATACGGATAAGTTCACTTACTCTTGCTCCAGTAGCACCTAAATACCATACAACAAAATACCACTGCATATTACCATCTCTTTTCAACTGCTTTTTCAGAAATGTGTAATCTGCATTGCTTACAACATTTTCTAAAAATATTTTCTGCTGAATTTTAACTGCGCTTAATCGTAATTTGTCCTTTCCAATGTAGTCCAAATACTTGTTGATTGCTTGTATTCTAAGGTTTACGGTTTTAGGTTTGAAAAATTCCATCAAGTATCCTTTGTATGCGTGAAGATTCTCAATGTTAAAATCTTTATAATTGGTTATAAAATAGTCTACCGTCCATAAATACACAGAAATCGTATGCTGTGATAGATTTTCCTTCTTCAAATAGTCTTCAAATGATTGTTTCATTCTGTACCTCCAATTGATGTGAATGTTAGCGAAATTCTTTGTCAATTGAAATTATAATATGGTCAAGAATGCTGTTTTCTCTTATTATGAGAAGTTTTTCGATGACAAGGAGCGTTGCATTGACGAAGAACTGTTATTTGAATTACCAAATGGTTGGGAGTGGTGTAATTTATCTATGATTGGAACTACTAATATTGGACTTACATATCGACCAACAGATATTATTGATGACGGTACGATTGTTTTGCGTTCAAGCAATATAGTAAATGATAAAATTGATTTAGATGACTTAGTTCGTGTGAAAACCCAAATTAGAGATAATCAGTATGTTCAGCCTAATGATATTTTGATATGTGCAAGAAATGGTAGTAAGGCGCTTGTTGGAAAATGTGCTCTTATTGGCAATATGGAAGAGCCAGCATCATTTGGTGCATTTATGGCTGTTTACAGAACAGACTATTACAAGTATGTTTTACATTATCTTCGTTCCAATTTGTTTCGCAACGTGTTTAACGATAGCAACTCAACAGCAATTAATCAGCTAACACAAGATATGCTAAAAAGAGCAGTAATTCCGTTTCCGCCATTTGAAGAACAACAACGAATTGTGGATTTGATAGACAAACTATTATTACAAATAAAGGACATAGAAAGGAGCCTCAACTAAGGCTCTTTTCTATGTTATAAAGTTTGGTATAAAATGAAATTATATAATGCATTATACGCTTTTGCTCTTGAATAGGTGGTAATGGAACAAGTAACTGTTTCAATGTCAAAGGCTTTAATTCCTTTTGGTTTGTTGAACCTTCCCCCATTTTTTCTAGTTCACTTTGCAGTGCTTTCAGAAAAATATAAGCATAGTCCGAATTGATGCAATTGTATGTCCTGATTACCGTAACGTGAGAGTCCGGGACAATAGGAGAATTTTTAATATTGTCTGAAGCTCTATAAATTCCAACTCTACCCAAAGTACCTGTACCCGTTGAATTGATAACCGTATCTCCATCTTGCATATATTCATCATCAGAATACTTTTTTAAAGTAGCTTCATCAAGATATAATGCTAAACTTATATTTATTCCGTCGTATTTTGTATTACATTTTTGAGCAAAGACAAGTGTATTACCTATATCTGAATATTTAGGAGATTTTCCTCGTTTTATTTCCTTTGAACAACAATTTTCAAGCCTGCACCAACTCCAATTATCGGGAACATCAAACGGTATTTCCTCGTCTATACAACGTATTTCATCACCTATCTTCTCATAATAAGAGTTATCATCACCTCGGAAGATGATGGATTCCTTCTTATCTCGCTTGATTTTACCTTGTTTTATCATTTCTTCTTTTTCTGCACGTATACGTTCCAAGAGTACAGATGCTGGCTCGTCATTCGGGTCTTGTGGTACAAGTTTACCACGAATGGCAAGGTCAAGAATTTTTGATTTAGCTACCGACAGAATTGTTTGCAAGTTTTCTTTTTCCATTTGTAATTTTTCTACATGGACAAGTGCTTTTTGAACCGCTTGAACAATGCGTTCCTGTTCATAAGTAGGCGGCAGGATGCAAAGATAGTTCATTGCTGTTGATATTGTAATAGTATCAACGGTTGTTCCCTTAGAGTTATCTTTCATTTGTGCTTGAATAAAGCTGGATTCAAGTAATATACGTGCGAATTCAGAATGCACAGCTCCAGTTCTATTCTCGAAACATAAAACACTTGCATCTTTGTAGTAAAAACGATCGTTAGATTTCACAATATAAACCTTACCGATAGTCCCCACACCTGAAACCATTAAGTCACCTGGTTGTGGTACTCCATAGTCTCTGCTGAGAGAAACAAAATGCTCCTCTGAAATAAAAAGTTCGTTGTCTACAAAGCCATTATCGGATAACTTAACAATTTCACGTGCTCTATAAAAAGGAATCCCCGCCGTTTTCCATTCAGATTGAAGGACGCGTTTACTCGAACAAACATTGAAAATGTTTTTGAGCCTTGTCCACGCCCACCCTTCCGGCACTTCAAACGGTATCTCATCTTCAATGCATTTCACTGTTCCATCGGCGAACTTCTCATAATGTAAATTATCCTCACCCACAAAGATAATTGTATCATTCTTAATATCCTTAGCTTTCAGCTTTCCTTCTTTCACCATCTGCTTTTTCTGCTCACGGATACGCTCCAGTAATACAGATGCCGGTTCATCATTCGGATCCTGTGGAACTAATTTACCACGAATAGCAAGGTCAAGAATTTTTTGTCTTAATGCTTTTGTATCCATTATTCTTCCACCTCTCCTATAAGTGCTTCCAGCTCGGTTACAGCTTTAGATATGTTCGCTGATTTTTCCTTTATCTGTTCTAATAACTCTGCCAGAGTATAATCATCCGCCCCGGTATCACTCTTCATCCAAGTAATATCAAGGCTTGTCTTATCTCTTGCCAAAATCTCCTCATAGGTAAATTTTCTCCATCTACCGTTTGGATTCTCCTCGCTGTATGTTTCTTTACGGGCAGATAAATCACCATCTGCATAGCAAGCTACGAAATCGTCAAAATCCTCTTTTTTCAATGGATTCGTCTTACCAAAAGAAGGCATATCATTTCTAAGGTCATATATCCATACTTCTTTTGTATTGTCTTTATCAGTCTTTCCTCTTGTAAAGAAAAGAACATTTGTCTTAACACCCTGAGCATAAAAAATACCGGTAGGCAGTCTAAGGATTGTGTGTAAATTACACTTTTCCATCAAGTCCTTACGAATACGCTCACCATCGCCATCTGCGAATAATACATTATCAGGAAGAACCACTGCAGCTCTCGCCTTACCATCAGTATTTAAACTTCTGTAAATATGTTGTAAAAAGTTCAATTGCTTATTGCTTGTAGGGAAAGTAAAGTCATCTCTGGTTGCACGTTCTCCACCCTTCTTTGTTCCAAATGGTGGATTTGTAAGTACCACATCATACCCCTTCATATCCTTACCGGCATTAGACAAAGTATCTGCAAGCTTAATCTCACCTTCAATGTCATGCAACATTGCATTCATCAATGCAAGTCTATGAGTATCATGAACCAACTCACTTCCCGTAAATGCCTCTTCTCTTTCAAATTTTGCTGTATCAGCATCCAATTCGAATAAATCATCAGTATTCTCACGCACATACTGACTTGCTGAAATCATAAATCCAAATGTACCACAAGCAGGGTCATTACAACGTTCACCTGGTTGAGGTTTTACCAATCTAGTCATAACATCAATTAAAACTCTTGGTGTAAAATACTGACCAGCTCCGGATTTCTTTTCATTCGCATTTTTCTCTAATAACCCTTCATAGAGATTTCCCAATCCCTCTTCACGGGCAGAAAACCAATCAAGCCCATCAATTGTTGTAATAATCTTCTCAAGATTCTTAGGCTCATCAATATTAGTTGCTGAACCCTGATAAATCTCACGCACACGACCGGTACAGTTCTCACCCAGATGATTTAATAACTCCTTATAAAACTTTTTCAGTTCCACACCACTCTTAGATTTTAAAACATCCCAGCGATAACCTTCCGGAATCTGCGCTTCTGCTCCTGTTTCTTTTGCCATTTTTAAGAACAAAATATATGTGAGCTCCGTTACATATTGGTGATATGTAATTCCATCATCTCGTAATACATTACAGAGATTCCAGAGCTTTGATACAATTTCCTGTGTTGTCATGCGGTTCTTCCTCCATCATCGTACAGATACTCATTAAGTTCTATTACGACACTTTCTAATTTATTTCCAAATACTTTATTTATCTTTGCAAATCCACCCTGTGACTTAAAACGGCTGTCTTCATCAAAAACCTGTACATTAAGTACTGATTCATTCAAAAGATAATCTTCCATACGCTTAATCCAATTTTGCTCCTGCATAGTAAAGGTATGTGCCTTGCGTAATCTATCAACAGCTTTTCTAATTCTTGCCTCGTGGCTAATTAGCACAGAACCAATTGCATATCGACGAATTAAGCTAATAATGTCTGCTGCCATCTCCTCATTTGTAAGTTGAGAAATAGCAGTATTCAACTGTTGCACTGTATAACCTTCTCTGTCCAAAGTAAGCAACAAGGATTTTAAGCTTTCACGTGTAAGTTCACGTGGTCTTGTACAAATAATTTTTAAAGCTGCAATTTCATTAATGTTCGCTTGCACATAATTTGAAAATGCATCCAAATAATCTTCCGGACGAGCATCCTGATTGCCATAACCTCTTGTATGACTAATCAACTCATCTTCCTTATCTGAGATCACAACAGGTCTGCCACCGTTTGGTTTACTCTCCTGAAGCATCCTGAATAAATCATAGTAGGCAAGCAGTCGTTTCTTTGCATCTTCCGGCTTCCTATTTTGTAAATCTACAACAAACTGTGTCGGATCCATACCACCGGACATATCAATAAAATGCTCCATTGTTTTAGAATCAATACTTTTCTTTTTACGCTGTAATTTTGCAATTACCTGATTAATCTGATTCTGTACATGAGCTTCATCTTCCATCTCCTGCAAACCATCTAACAACTGCGTAAATGTCGTGGCAGGATTCGCCACTACTGGTTTCATAGTGCTTACATCTTCAAGTGCATCATACACACCAACTGGGTCAAATATTTCAAAATGCGTTTTATGAATTTCCTTACATAAACGCGTTGCTCTTCCCAACATCTGCTCAAAAAGAATTCTTGATTTTACACGTCTCATAAATACAAGCGTAGATATGGACGGAACATCAATACCTGTAGTCAACAAATCTACAGTAACAACTATTGACGGATAATCCTCATTCTTAAATCTCTTTATCTTTTCCTGTATTTTCTTTTTGTTTCCGTTCGCAACACTACCAGTAATTTTGATGATAGCTTCATTATCCACACCAGTTGGTTTATATATATCTCTCAAAATTGATACTATTGTATCCGCATGGTCATCATTTACTGCATAAATTAAAGTTTTTCCTTGTTCTTTTGGAGATTCTGGGTCTATATACTTGGCTATCTCCTCTAAAACAGTTCTATTAAACGGCTCTGTAATAACTTGTCTATTAAATGTTTCCACATCAAAATCAAGTTCATCTTCCAATAATTCACTGTTGGTAATTTCTCCTGTAATCGGGTCGTATATTGTTACAGTTTCCCCTTGCTTGTAATGAATACCCTCTGAACTCAGTTTTGTTTTCAATTCATGTGGCGCATCATGATCTACCAAATATCCTTCAATAACTGCTTCTCTGTATGTATACTTAAACACCGGTTGTCCAAATATCTCTGTAGTCTGTAATGCCGGTGTTGCTGTAAGTGCTATTTTTACAGCGTTAAAATACTCTATAACAGACCTGTATTTACTCTGATATTCTCGCTGGTCTCTGTAGAGAACTTCATCCTCACACATTTCCTTATCAAGGATATATCCTCTGTGTGCTTCATCAATAATAAGCAAATCATAATCAGATACCGCAGGCATAGTTTCACCATTATTATACATAATACGCTTAACCATTCCCTGCACTGTTGATATATGAATTCTGGTCTCTTTATCGATAGTCTTATCCTCTAAACCCTTAATATTATATATATCATCAAGGGTTAAAAGGTCTTCCATCTTCACTTCTTCAAATACATCCTGTGCTTGTTCTCCTAAAGCTGTACGGTCAACAAGGAACAAAATGCGACGAAAACGTTCTGTTTTTAAGAAACGATAAATCATACCTAATACAGTTCTTGTTTTACCCGTACCTGTTGCCATCGCTAGCAGTGCTGTCTGTTTCCCGCTAATTACCGCTTCCTCTGCCGCCTTAATTGCATTTAACTGATATGGTCTTAAATTTAACCCGTCTTTGTCTGTAAGTAAATCATACGGCATTTCTTTCAGTTCTTTATTTCTACTGTCAACATCAGCCGCAAGAAGTTCTTCCATTCCATCAGGGCTCATCCAACCATGTAATGCCATAGGAGAATTGTCCGGCTTTCTCAAATCCAAACACCAAATACCGGACTTTGTCTTATACTGTTCCAAATATGGTCTGCCATTTGTAGCAAATGTAAATGGAACCTTAAACTCTCCCCATTTACCTATAACATACTTTTCATCCTCTTCTCGGATGCATCTCGGATAATCTTTCCCCTGATAATCAATAACAGAAGGTATATCCTTATGAATAGCTTTTGCTTCGATAATACCAACTAATTTTTCACCAATAAAAAGTGCATAATCTGCATAGCCTCGATTACCAACTGTTGAATTGGTAGGATACTCTGCAATAGCAAGTTTTCTTCCCTTTGTAGGTCTTACACCCTTAGAATAACGGATATTTTCTGTGTCCGCTTCCCATCCTACCATTCGTAACTGTTCATCAATTAAAAATCGAGTTTCAGCTTCCGTTTTAGGTCTCTGATTAGCAACCTTGTATGCCTGCTTTTTACGTTCTTCTTGAGCAACTTTTGGAGCATTTGCTGCATTTTCTTCAGCCTGCTTTGCAAGTTCTGCTTCTTTCTTTTCTTCTGCCACCTTATCAACAGGAACTATCATTACATTTTCTTCCGGCATAACAAAATCCTTATGGGTATAACTCCAATCCCCATAAGTCTGCATAAACCACTCACACATACCATATGCCATAGGCAAGAAATTCTTACTATCTGTTACAGACGAATAGTTCTCGTGAACTGCCTTATTTCTGACCTTTCTAAGTCCGTGCAATATGGTAGCTAAATCTCTTGTTAATAAACCTTCTCTGACTAAAGCATCTATTCTAGCCACAGCAGTATTATCCTGTGGCAACGCAATTCTATCATATGTAAACATTAGATTTACGATAGTTTCACCAATCATTCCCAATTTCATCAAACATGAATTAGAATCTGAATAACAGTACTTTTCTGCTAGTTTTCCAAAGTTCGCAAGTACCGGAAAATCTTTTTCCAAAAATTCAAAATTTGAAACCATAGCTACCTCCTATCCTTCGTTTAACTTCCTGATAAATTTTATTATCGGAAGATGATGGTTAAAAAAATTATTTTTTATCCGGAACAATATCCAAAATATCATCCATCTTACAATCCAGTGCCAAACAAATCTTTTCTAATACCCCTACACGTACATCTTCATTTCTGCCAAGCTTTGCCATTGCATTTGTACTGATTTTAGCCTCTCTTATAAGCTCTGTTTTCATCATTCCACGCTCATTTAAGATGCCCCATAATTTATCATAATTAACCGCCATTTTAATCCTCCAATTTCGATGAACAATCTGACATTTATACTGCATAATATTATAGCACTTTTTGTCGTGTTTCTCAATCAGAAATTGAAGTTTGCAATTTGCAAAAAGCATCAGCTATACTTCCACATTTTCATTATACCAAACCCATCTGTCCAATAATCCTCCCACAAAAAATGCCGGTCAGATTGCTCCAACCGACACTTCACATTCACTATTTTTAATTCAACTCATTCCACACATCCACATAATCCTGCAATCCACCCGGACGCATTGCAATACTCACATAACTTGCAGGCTCTTTCCTTGCAAGTCTGGCAAGAATCCCTGCATCCTCCGGCTCATCAAATACAACCTGCTCCTCTGCCTTATCACAGTCAATCACAAGTTCCTTGCCATTCATATCCGTCATAACAACCGCATTCCTGCTGCCATCATACTGATACACTGTATAGTTTAATGCCATATGCTCACCTCTCTAAACCATCCCAAAATGCTCCAACGCATCTCCTATCGCCTTTTCTTTCTCTTCCGGACACTGTGGCTGTCTGCTATCTTCCGATTTCGGCAAATTATAATTCTCCCCAACCTCTATTCCACATTTCCTTTTTACCTGTGAAATATACAAACTAGAGACCTTCAACCCATGCTCCTTTAAGACATAATCCTTAATCTCCGCATATGTCGCCTTACTCTCAGCTGAAGTCAAATCCAGCTCATCTAATTCTATCTCAACCTCGATTACATCATCCGGTTTCTGTTGGGACAAAAGAACAACCGTCTCCACATGATATGTCCCCGGAAATTCATCCACCGCACAAACCTTCTCCACCTTATATCCTCTCTCCTGCATCACTTTCAAATCCCTCACAAGAGACGTCGGCTTGCAACTTATGTAAACCAACTGTTCTACGCCATATGCCAAAATCTTATCAAGCGCTTTTGGATGAATTCCATCCCTCGGTGGGTCCAGGACAATAATATCCGGCTTTTCTTTTACATTATCGAGCTCCTTAAATACATCTCCAGCTATAAATTCACAGTTTGTAAGACCGTTCAGTCTTGCATTTTCCTTTGCTGCCTCAACTGCTTCTTCCACTATTTCAATTCCGATTACTTTTTTTGCAACAGGAGACAGCATCTGGGTAATTGTACCCGTTCCGCTGTACAAATCAAAAATTACCTTGTCCTTTGTATCTCCTACATATTCCCTCGCCTTATTGTATAAAACCTCACAGCCCTTAGTATTGGTCTGAAAGAACGAAAATGGCGATATTTTAAACTTAAGCCCTGCTACCTCCTCTATTATATAATCCTTACCATAAAGCAAAGTCATCCTATCACACTGCACGACATCCGCCAGAGAATCATTTTCCGTATGTAAAATCCCTGAAATTACAGCAGTCCCAAGATGTCCGCTCTTTTCTAATTCCAACAGACCTGCTACATACTTATCAAGCTTAAGAACATCCGATACGCCTGACACGGTAACAAGATTTATCAGGAATTCCTTTGTCGCCTGTGACTGCCTTATTACCAGGTTTCTTAATATACCCTCATGTTTCATCTTCTTATAAAACGGTACATTATTTGCAGCAAAAAATTCATTCGTAAATTTAAGAATCTCATTCCATGCACCATCAATAATTTTACAGTCAGTTATGTTTAAAATATCATAAAAACTGCCCTTCTTATGGAGTCCGAGTGTCATCGGACCATCCTTTACCTCGTCACCAAAGGTAAACTCCATTTTGTTTCTGTATCCTTTATTAAGCGGAGAAGCAAGGATACCCTCCCATTCATAATCAAAAACAGCCTCATCTATCATCTTCTTAACCATTTCCGCCTTTAAAGACAACTGGTTTTCATATGACATTGTCTGATAAGTACAGCCGCCACAGGCTCCAAAATGCACGCAAAAAGGCTCTGCATCTTCAAGATGTGACGGCTCCACAACTTCAAGTACCCTTCCTTCAGCACGTCCGCTCTTTTTCTTTGTAATCATAAAACGGACCTTCTGTCCCGGAAATGCTCCCTTAATTATTACCTTTCGGTCGTCTATCATCAGACTCCCTTTATTTGGAAAGGTGTAATCTGTAATTACACCCTCTAAAATATCGCCCTTTTTCATTATCATTTCCTTTCCCTGAAAATTAACCCGCAAACACAAATCCGAATTTTTCTTTAATTGTAAATCCGCAATATATCTCCAATCATAAATCTGCTATTATCGTTCACAAATTATAATCCGTAATCTATAACTCACAAAGTTTATAATTCAACGCTCCTGCATCATCCATTGTAATCATCATATAGGTTTTCCTCCTGCCCGCCTGTCTTGGAAGCGAAATACTCCCGGGATTTAATACAGTCATATCCGTATCTCTTCTCAAATACGGCACATGCGTATGACCGTACATAGCAATGTCGCAGTTATTCTGCCGTGCAACTGATTCAAGTATTGCAGTGCCACCGTGCACGCTCTGCCTGTGTCCATGCGTTGCAAATACCCTGTGCTTTCCAATATTAAAAATCTGATTTTGAGGCAGGTCTATACTGAAGTCATTATTTCCGGCAACCATAATTACAGGTCCCGGAATCATATATCTGATTCTTTCGTAACCCCAGCCTATGTCGCCAAGGTGTATCATCATATCAACCCGTCCCATCTGTTTAATGGCTTTTTCTACATTTTCATCTCTTCCATGTGAATCGCTTAAAACTAATATTCTCTGCATATCGCACCTCATACATTATCAAGCTCCTCCAACGCCTGTCTCATCATACGGAGCGCTTTTCCCCTGTGGCTTATTTTATTCTTTTCCTCCGGTGACATCTCCGCAGTGGTTTTTCCAAATTCCGGAACATAAAATATAGGGTCATATCCGAAACCGTTTTCACCTGCAGGCTCATAAGCAAGACGCCCCTCTATGGTCCCCGTTCTGGTTATCACCCTGCCGTCAGGAAATGCAGCAGCTATTGCACATACAAATCTTGCAGTACGTTTTTCATCAGGAACGCCCTCAGCCCTCTCAATCAGATTTTTGTTTTTTATATCATATGAAGTGTCCTCACCCATATACCTTGCAGAATAAATTCCCGGCTCCTTATTTAAGCAGTCTACCTCCAGACCCGAATCATCAGCAAGGACAAGACATCCGGCAATCTTACTGATTGCTGTTGCCTTAATAACGGCATTTTCCTCAAAAGTTTTTCCGTCCTCAACAATATCTGCCTCAATTCCTGCTTCCTTCATAGAGAGAATTTCATAACCGCAGTCTTTTAAAATCTCCCTTATCTCTATCATTTTATTTTTATTTCCTGTTGCAAAAATCAATTTTTCCACGCTTTTTGTACCTCCTTACATTAAACTTTATCTCTGCTTCGTATCATCTATGTCTGTAATTGCATGACATTAATTTTCCAATGTTTAATCCTCATCCTCATTTACCACATTCGTAAATGCCTTAAGGCAGATATTACAGTCCTGTGTCAGTTCTGCGCTGTGCCATGCCTCACCGTAAAGACTTATATAGCCCTGTCCGTCGGAAATATCCACCTGTGCGGTCCTATCGTCCACATTGTATTCTATTGCTATAGGACGCTCAGTACCCGGAGTTGTTATATAAACTACAACGGCAAAATCGGAATTATCCTCAAGTTCCACCGGCTCGTAAAGCTTTGCCGTATAATAACCTGCATATCTCATTTCACCCGACATAAGAAATTCTCTTTCGGTAAGCGAATCTTCATTCTTAAAATTTCTTACCAGATATACTGAAAACTTTGTATCGGGCGCAGTTGCATAAAATGATACTGCAGCAAGCTCTTCATTTTTGCCCGCTGTATATACATTTGCAAAATAGGCGCTCTCCGTTCCAAAGCCCATCTGTCCTACCCATCCAAGTAAATCCGACTGATAAATTTTATCGAAATTATCTGCATCTGCAAGCTTCGTATAAACTATTGACTGATTACAGATATTTACGTCCTCATAAGATACATAAAAATATCCGTCTTCTCCGAATTCCTCTCCCCAACTGTTTTTACAAACAAATGCGCCGTCATTTTCAGGCTCCCTTGTAAAGTTTTCCTTCGGATAATCATCATCCCATCCAACAATTACCACATCATGGTTGGGCTTTCTGTCTCCGTCATAATAATAAGCAAAATTATTTTCATCATAATATCTTGAATAATCATCAGTATAATTCATCTGAAGATAAAGTGAGGTTTCCACTCCGCCATAGCGGTAAATTGCGCCCTTTATAACCTCATCATCGCGCTCATTTATAACAATCGCCTCTTCAAGGTGCTTCACGGCCTCGAGCGTAGAATCCGTCACTCCGTCTCCGTAAACATCATCCTCTTCATATACCGGTCCCTGCCATGCCGCAAGATAGGCAATGCTCATCGTGTGCTCACCGCCCTGGCTTAAATCCAGATTATAGCTGTTATTTAATGTCATATGGTCTGTGGAATATATATTTTCTTCCATGGGCATAAGTGTTGTTTCAAGTGCACCCAGAGACGCAAATGCCCAGCACGTTCCATATCTTCCCTGGTCCCTTACAGGCGTGACCCTGCCTTTTTCACGCATGTCATATCTTGCCGGAAGATATGAGGCGTCTCCTGTTCTGGTAATATTAACCATAGAATCACTTAACGAATATTCAATTTTATAATCTATATATTCTGAGAGCTGAGTAACAGGAATAAACAAATTTCCGTCTTCATCAAAAATTATTTGAGAAATTAATTTGATTTCATCCCCGTTTATATCAGCCGTATCAGAATTTTTATCTAATGCTATCTGTGTTTCTCCTCTTTCAACAAGCACTTTTCCGTCCTTATACTCCACTACGGAACAATTTAAAATATCTTCAAAAAATTCCCGTGATGCCATAAGCTGCATACTTTCATTTACATAGAGATTATATCCGAAATTGGCCAGACTTTTCCCTTCAAGGCATACGTCTAAATCCTCATCCAGATACGTTACTACATCTGATTCAAATTCTTTCGCACTTGCTTCGTATGAATCAGACTTTACAACTGTTCTTTGGTTTTGTCCCTGCTGCGCAAAATAAAACACCGTGCAGCCTGCCAGTATTATAAGCACTCCCGCAAGTATTTTTTTCAAAAACCATCTCTCCTTATCAATTCCGGTAAAATAAGTGCGTTTTAATTATCCTTATTTTTGGTCGGCGGCTTCTTTCCCATAAACTGGTAGAAATATGATTTAATCATACCATTATATATTTTTCTGTTCTTGTCTGCTTTTCTTCCGATATATCTTTCTGCGTCCTCATATGACGTGATAAGAAACATTGACCAGTCCTTAAGGCCTTTATAGCTCTCTCCTATCTGCCTGTAAAGTTCAGGCAGGACCGCCTTTTCTTCAAGTCTTTCGCCATACGGAGGGTTTGTGATAATAAAACCATATGGTTTCGGATTGTGTAAATCCTTTACATCCCTCACCTGAAAATGAATATGCTCCCTTACTCCTGCTGCCTCAGCATTTTTCATTGCACATTTAATTATGGCAGGATCTATATCATAGCCCTGAATATTCATGGAAGCATTTCTGTCAATCAAATCCTCTGCTTCGTCAAATGCATTATACCATAGCTTTTTAGGAATAGTCTTAATCCATTTATCGGAAGTAAATTCCCTGTCTCTGCCAGGCGCTATATTTGCACCTATCATAGCGGCCTCTATAGGAAATGTTCCGCTTCCGCAAAATGGGTCCACAAGTATTCTGTCCTTATTCCAAGGTGTCAGCATTATAAGAGCCGCCGCAAGAGTTTCCGAAATAGGTGCCTTTCCGACAAGCTGTCTGTAACCTCTTTTATGGAGAGAGACACCCGACGTATCAAGACCTATCGTCACGTTATCCTTAAATATGAATACTCTTACAGGATATTCGTCCCCGTCTTCTTCAAAACGGCTGACCCTGTATGTCTGTTTCATTCTTTCTACCATTGCCTTTTTTACAATAGACTGAATGGCGCTTCCGCTAAAAAGCGCACTTTTATTTGTAGTTGCCTTGGTTACCCAGAATTTTGCGTCTCTTGTCAGATATCTTTCCCACGGAATGGCCTTTGTATTTTCAAACAATTCGTCAAAATCAACTGCCTTAAAGCTTCCTGCTTTAAGAAGTATTCTTTCTGCTGTTCTGATAAATATATTTGCACGCGGAATAGCGGACGCATCACCGCTGAAGGTCACGCGTCCGTCTTCCACTGATATAATTTCATATCCAAGATTAATTATTTCCCTTTTTAATACTGATTCCATGCCAAAATGACATGGTGCAATGAGCTCAAATTTTTCGTCCATTAAATCTTTCTCCGGCGTGTTCTTTACTTTATTTTTATATTTTACGGTCTTAAATGCAAGGTGTCAACAACTACTTATGCCTTGTAAGCGCACCCTTATATTCCTTTATTCCGCCTATTGTATTTATAACCTTAAAGCCTTTCTCCGCAAGCAGCCTTGCTGCCATTGTAGAACTGCCCCCGTTTTCACAGTAAACAATAATAACTCTGCTTTTAGGCAGAGTTATTTTACCGGATTTTATTTCCTCCAGAGGCAGATTAATCGCCATAGGAACATGGCCGTTCGCGAATTCTTCTCTGCCTCTGACGTCCACGATAACAGCCTGATAATTTAATGCTTCCTTCAGGATATCCCTTATGCTGATGTTGTGAAATCTCAAAGCTTCCGCCTCCATATGTTATTACTACACTATATTCATTTCGGGCACGTCCTGTTAAAAATATAAAAACCTGTATATAAATAATAAAAGTGCCCCAAGCATAAATTCTTATACTCAGGACACCCCTTTTCATATGCATCTAATATCTGTCACTAATTTGACTGATTGTTTGTCTGGTTATTCTTCTGATTGTTCTTCTGGCTGTTAGACTGATTATTCTTCTGGTTATTTGACTGATTATTTTTCTGATTGTTTGTCTGGTTATTTGACTGATTGTTATTAGTTGCCATTTAATTTTCCTCCTCAATATTGATTTAGTTTGGCACTTTTGTGACATTAATCATTATCCCCATAAGGAAGAATAATATACATTTTTTTCTAAATATTATCAGTCTTTTATAATTATTTATAATCACGAGGAGAGACTCCAGTGCGTTCAATAAAAGCTTTATAAAAATTTGAGTAGGTGGAAAACCCGCATTTTTCACACACCTTCTGTGGCGCCGTACCGTTTTTTAAAAGCTCCTTTGCAAGATTTATTTTTTTCATAAGAATATAGTTATGAATCGTGGTTTTGGTATATTCTTTAAATCTGTGTGCCAAATGGTATTTTGATACAAAGAATACCTCTGATAATTCATCAAGGGACGGTGTGCTGACAAAATTTTCATTGAGATATACTATCACCCGGCGTATAATATCCCCCTGCTCATGTTCAGCCTGATTTGCAATAAGAAACTTTCTTCTCAGCTCATTAAGTATAAGCATAATACAGCTTTCAGAAATATATTCCGACAGTTCTTCTTTAGATGTGTAACTTTCCATGGTTTTGTCAAGCAGAGCCCATAAAGTGTTTTGCTCCTCGTCATTAAAGGAAACAAGACGGGTATTCTTTTCCTCTGTAAGCCTGATTATCTCACTAAGAAAACCACTTATCCCGTCATTATTCATAAGATACGAATTTAATATCCACAGCACATAGCGTTCATAAGGTAAATTACCCTCAATTACGGGACGGTGCAATTTCCCCGGGGGTATAATAAGTACATCTCCTTTTTTTAACTCATAATCTTCATTTTCAACATAGTATTTAACACTGCCATCCGAAAAAAAGTAAATCTCATAATAATCATGGCTGTGAAAAAGAATAGGTTTTGTATATCTGTCCTTATTGTGAAATAACATAAAATCTTTTTTCATAAAATATTTATACAGCAATATTTGAAATATTTCAAGCATTTAATAACAATTTATGATATTTTATTGCTCAGTCATTTATGTTGTAATGTAATCAGTATAAATCATCACACGAAATATGTGACTTTAAAACGAAAGGAGCAAAAAACCTTATGGAAAATTACGAACGTGAATTTTATGACAAAATGGCAACTTCTGAAACAATGCTTTTTGACCGCTTCAGAAAAAAAGAATCCCTTAATGGAAACTGGAACTACACTGTAGACCAGTACGATACCTGTTTAAGACAAAGATGGTTTGATGAAATTTATTACGACGATTGCGGGAATACACTTCCTGTTGATTTTTCCTTTGACGGTTGGGATATGATGTCTCTTCCATGCTCATGGAACGTAACTGACAAAATGTATCTGCTTTATGACGGCAGTATGGTTTATACCAAAAAGTTTATATATGAAAAGCAGAATGATGACGAACATATGATACTTAAAATAGGGGCAGCCAATTATCTGTGCCGCGTTTTCATAAACAAGCAATATGTCGGTATGCACAGAGGCGGCTCAACCCCATGCTATTTTGACATTACCGAATTTCTCCAGCACGATAACCGAATCATAATTCAGGTTGACAGTACAAGAAGAAGCAATCAGGTGCCTGCCATGAACACGGATTGGTTTAATTATGGCGGTATTTACCGTGATATAGATCTCTTCCGTGTACCGAAAATCTACATAAAAGATTTCAAGCTTGCACTTCTTCCTGACAGCGGATTCAAAAAGATAAATGTAAGCGTTTCAATGTCAGAAAAATACAGCGGTACCGCAAAGCTTTCTATAAATGAATTGGGCATTTCGCAGAATATTGACATCGTAAATGGTTACGGGGAACTTATTTTAGATGCCGAGCCAACGCTCTGGTCACCTGAAAATCCAAAGCTTTATGACGTATCACTTGAATGTGCAGAAGATAAAATACATGACAAAGTAGGCTTCCGTGAAATACGTGTAAAAGGTATGGACATTGTTCTAAACGGCAAGCCCCTTTTCCTCAGAGGAATCAGCTGTCATGAGGAAAGCGTAAAAAACGGGAAAGCGCTCACAGATGAAGAGCGTCTGGAAAATATACAGATAGCAAAAGAGCTTGGCTGTAATTTTATGCGTGTCGCTCATTATCCGCACAGTGAAAAAATGGCACAGCTTGCAGATGAACTCGGTCTGCTTTTGTGGGAGGAAGTTCCTGTTTACTGGGATATTCATTTTAATTCCGAAGACACCTATAACGATGCTGAAAATCAGCTGAAAGAGCTTATCACCCGTGACTTTAACCGTGCCAGTGTTATAATCTGGTCTGTAGGAAATGAAAATCCTGATACGGATGACAGGCTTAGCTTTATGAAAAGACTGGCAGACTGTGCCCATAAGACAGACCCTACCAGACCGGTTTCTGCGGCATGCCTTGTAAATGAAGAGAAGAATGCGATTGAAGACAGACTTGAAGAATACCTGGATATCATAGGGTTAAATGAATATTGTGGCTGGTACACTGCCGACTGGAATAAGCTGCCTGAGCTTTTTAAGAACAGCAAGCCGAAAAAGCCTGTCATTATAACTGAATTCGGTGCAGACGCTTATCCGCACTTAAGAGGAACAATAAGCGACAAGGGAACTGAAGATTATCAGGCCTTTGTATATGAAAAACAGATAGAAAACATTCGTAAAACATCATACATCAAGGGTATGACCCCATGGATACTTTACGATTTCAGGTGTCCGAGAAGGACCGCCAGAAATCAGAAGTTCTATAATACCAAAGGACTGCTTTCCACAGATAAAAAATACAAAAAACCTGCATTTTATGTTTTACGTGATTTCTATAATTCAATCAGCGGTAATTAATTATGAGTGCTGTTATATTAATGCTTGCCGTTACGGCATGTTACACAATAACCTCTCTCAGTGACAAATACGCAGTTGCAGAAGCAAAATTTACAGGTAATGAATTTACATTTCTTATGTGTTCGTCAATGTCTGTATTTCTTGCCATTAGCCTGCCTTTTCAGGAAATACGCTTCAGCCTGACGTGGCAGTCTTTTACGGCAATACTCCTTATTGCCGTCTGCAAAATGCTTGAATTTCAAATGAGTGCAGTTATACTGAAACAGTTGTCCGCATTTGAACTTAAAGCCTGGCTTGGAATAACGCTTTTTGTATCATATTTCACTGACGTTTTATACGGTGCAGATTTAAAAGCCATGAAACTCGTGTGCATTACTGCAACTGCAATCGGTTTGATATTTATTGCAAAATCAGCCTGCAAATAAAAAGTCAAGGCTAAATTGAAAGAACATTGAAAATTTTATACAGGTTGAAAATTGAGTATCAAAA
>CALWPY010000011.1 GCA_944383545.1 uncultured Lachnospiraceae bacterium
GTGGCATACCCTGTGGTCTCATCTGCGGTTGTTGCGGCATTGGACCTCCCTGCATCTGTGGCATACCCTGCGGTCTCATCTGCGGTTGTTGCGGCATTGGACCTGCCTGCATTTGTGGCATACCCTGTGGTCTCATCTGCGGTTGTTGCGGCATTGCTCCTCCCTGCATTTGTGGCATACCCTGTGGCCTCATCTGCGGTTGTTGCGACATTGCTCCTCCCTGCATTTGTGGCATACCCTGTGGCCTCATCTGCGGTTGTTGCGGCATTGGACCTCCCTGCATCTGTGGCATACCCTGTGGATTCGGCTGGAAATTATTGCTTTGAGCTCTGTTTCTCATAACATCCACTTTATTTACCCTTGTATCCTGCATTGATGCAGAATTAATACTAATTTCTTCCATAATGGTATCTAATACAATATTTACACCATTTACAGAGAAATTATCTGCATTTATTGCATTTAAAATTCTTGCAACATAATTATCTCTGTCTTCTTCTCTAAATTTTATATGTGATAATGCCGTTCTGAAAAATCCTGATATTTCCGATATTTCAATAGCAGACTGTTTTACAGGATTAAGTATACATGTAATCTCCAGATTTTCAGGATTAACAAATATATATTCCAAATCTTTAACGATATAGCTTACAGGAATTCCCTGCTGACCTATTGCAAATGCATTGGTAATTCCATGCATTAGTTTAAGAGTCTCCGTTTTACTTAACGGACGCCTTATAAACATGCTGAAAGACGGCATCTCAGATATGCTGCTTATTACACTTCTTTTTCCATTGCTTTCAACATATTGAAGTGGTGCTATGCCCGAAACCTGCATAGTCTTCAATTTTTCTATTACTCGTTCATCAATAACTTCCCCAAATTCCAAATCGGAAACAAGTTTTAATAACCCCATTTGTTTTTCAACAAGTATTTTACCGTTCTTCATGATTACCTCCTCTATTTCTTACATTCGCAGTACATTAAAATAGCACACTTAAAATGCAAAAAAACATCTAACTCCCACAATTCATAAAAACTTTAATAAATATTATAATTATAATAAGCAAGAGCGTCAACAACATAAGTCAAAGTTTAATATCAATTTAACAATAATATATATTTAATGTACCTGATATCCGGCAGGTTTATCTTTAAATGTGCTTATGACTCCCAGAATAATTCCTACGGCAATAGCCAGCGCTCCCACGCCCATCATACTTATAAAATGACTTGAGCATACAATCAGCCATATAAATGCTGCAAGCGCTATTATCATACTTATAAGCTTTGCTCTTTTACTATTTATAACCGTAAATATAAGCATTGCAATTCCGCAAAGTATAAATATCCAAGGTGTAATCATAAGGGCAACTTCACCATTTACCAGAAGATGAAGTGTACCTGAAATTTCATCAGCTAAATCGCTGTCCACTTCAAGTCCATTTGAATTAAGCTCTCTGAGTCCATATGCCAAATAGGCATCTATCTCCTCTACTGCGTCCTTTAAATCTGATTTTCTTACACCATTGTCATCTGCTATATCAATGATATCATCGCTCAAATCATAAAGCTCAAATAAATTTAATCCGTCACTTACGCTTATATCAATATCCGAGCCCAAACTGTCGGATATTCCAAAATCAGAATAATCGTCATAATCATAAGAATTACCCTCTAATAAACTGTTTAAAGACTGTCCTTTATATTCCACGTCAAAATGCATACTTGCAAAATTCATAAAAGGTGCAACAATAAATAGAACAGCAGCTATTATTCCAAACATACAAAATACGCTTATTCCCATCTTTTTTACGCCTGTTGTGAACTGTCCTCCTACTGATTTTAGATTGTTCACTGCACCCTCAGCCGCCTTACGGACTTTCTGAAAATCGTCTGTCTGCACCTGTGGCTGCTGATAGTATTGATTTGTATTCTGATATCCCATATTTCCGCCCTGAGGACTCATGTTCTGATACCCCATATTTTGTCCCTGCGGATTCATGTTCTGATATCCCATGTTTCCACTCTGAGGATTCATATTTTGATATCCCATATTTTGTTGCTGTGCATTCACGTCCTGATATCCCGTGTTTTGTTGCTGTACCTTATCCTGACTCTGATTATATGAATAATTACCCGCCTGTTCCGGCTGTTCTTTTCCGCATACGGTACAGAATTTTGCATTATCATTAATACTTCCACCGCAATAAACACATTGTTTCATATTTACCAACCTCCAAATTCTAATTTATACAATTTTCAAAATATATAATCTGCAACAAAAGACTGTGTCAGTAATGCAAACTATTATAACACAGTCCTTTATTTATACGATTACCTTATTTTAAATACAAACTCTTCATCTCCGAGTTTCACCTTACAATCATGCTTAAGAAGTGCTTCTTCGCCTTCTTCTACTCTTATTCCATCGACGTATGTATGATTTGTAGATTTATTATCCTTAATATAACAAGAGCCATCCTTCTGTAATATAATTGCATGCTGCCTGCTGACTGCCCCATTACCATCAATAGTATAATCCACTCCTCTGGATGCTTTACCTAATTTAAAGACAGGCTTAGTCAGCATTATTCTTTCTTCTGTATTGACTCTTACAAGATATGGAGATATTTTTAAAGTTCCGGTAGTCCCAAACATACTGTTATTTGCATTTGAAACACCCTTAAATAAGTTAGCTCCTCTTGCAGGTCTTATCGGAGTTGCCGCTTGTTTTTTCTTTTCTTCTTCGGCATCACTCAAAGTTTCTATTCCTTTTTCCGAAGTCTCCTCCTTCGCTTCTGTTTGCCCCATGTCTACTGCCTTTTCTTCATCAGCCTGCTTTTCAACTTCTTCTGATTCTTCCTGCTCGACTGCGGCATTTTGAATTATTGCAGCTCTGTTTACTTTAATTGTATTTTTCTTAATAACAGGTCGGCTTTCCAGCAGCTCATCCAATTCATCTAAAGAACGGATATGGTCAGAATGCGCCTCTTCTTTAACCGTCTTTGCAATCGGCATATCACCATTTACAATTCTTTCAAGCCTTGCCTTTATCTGTTCTATTGTTTCACCTGATGCAGGAGCTTTTTCATTTAATTTAACACGTGATATATTTTTGTTTATTTCCTGTTTATCTGAAACTTCATCCTTTTCTTCAGTTTTCTCAGTTCCGGCAGTTTCTGTCTCTTCCTGAATCGTCTGTGTCTTAGTTTCAGAATTATTCTGTGTCAATGAATCTTCTGTCTTGGCTTCATCAGATTCTTCCGTCTTCAAAATTCCTTCAGGAATTACCGTTCCGGTTTGTTCAAAATTTTCCTCAAATTCTTCATCATCATCTCCGATTTCAGGAAGTACATCATCAGAGCTGTCAAGACTGTTTATAAAATCGCTTATTCCTTCTTTTTTCTCCCCGCTCTCAACCTGCTCTTCTTCAACTGTATTAACTACTTCCGCTCCGTCTTCCGATTCAATCACATTCTCGTCGGAATGCTCAAGTCCCGAGTCTTCCATTATGGCCTCAACAAGCCCTATAAGCCCTCTGAGATTAAATGTATCACTGTTAATATATGTTAATAGCTTTCCTACATAACTCAAATCTTCTTCTACATCATACTTTAAATTTGCCAGAAACTGTCTGACAAACCCTTTAAATTCTGTTGAAATTGCCGTTTCACTTTCTACCGGAAGGCAGATAAATTTAATTTCCAGATTATCAGGGTCTATATACATAAACCCTTTATTAAGCAAAATATAAGACAAATGAATTGCCTGTTCCTTGCAGCTCACCATTGCAAGTGCAATATTTCTTAAAATATTAAGCACCTTTTCACAGTTCATAACGCCGGAAATATATTTTTCAAGAGGCATTCTGCCGGTAACATCATATGTGAGGTAGTCATAATCATCATCTTCCTCATATATAATATCAATAAGCTCTTTTATATGATTTTCTTCACAAAAATCCAAAACCTCTTCGTCAATCTCACAGCCTTCCCCAACAATATAAGTAAGATAACGCTCCCGTCCGATATTTTTTGCTCTGAAACTAAAACTTCTCATTCTGTTCCCTCCTAAGCCTACTTTTATTCATCAACAACCTGTGTCTCAATATGTTCCTCGTATGTTTCAGTAAATACATGCGTACCCAGTTCTTCATTATCTACATGATAGAAATAATAATTATGCTCCTCCGGATATAAAACCGCTTTTATGCAATCCAGTCCCGGGTTACATATAGGCCCAACTGGTAATCCTGTATATTTATAGGTATTATAAGGTGATTCCAGTTCAGTTTCCGCATAAGTTATGGTTGATTTATTGTACATACCTTCCGTAAGAGGATATAACACACTTGGGCATACCTGAAGCGGCATACCGTCTTCCAGACGATTGTTCATTACTCCTGCCACTATTGCCCTCTCCTCCGGCACCTTACATTCACGTTCCACGATAGATGCCCTTGTAATCAGCTCATAAGAATTATATCCCAACTCTTCGGCTCTCGTACGGATATCCTCTGTATAATAATTATCAAATGTCTCAAGCATCCACTCTACAAGTGATTCTGCTGTGGTTGTTTCATATATGTCATATGTTGCAGGGAAAAGATATCCTTCCAGTCTGTACCTCACATTTGCTCCCGCAGGCACATCAGCAAGATATGGAAAATCAGATGTGGTGACTGACTGTACCGCACTTATAAACTCTTCTTTTGTGCATATTCCCTGACTCTCACATCTGGCGGCAATCTGGTCTATTGTAAAGCCTTCCGGCACTACAAGCGTATCTATTACTTCAGGACCTTCATAAGAAGGGGACATGGCTTCCATCATATCAAGGGTATTCATTCCCGTATTCAACTCATAAGTTCCGCTTTGCAGTTTACCTCTGTACCCTGAATCCTGGGCACGCTTTACAAATGCTCCCTCAAATTCTATAAGGCCTGCTTTTTTTAATATGGCAGCAATCTCCTTTAAAGAAGCCCCGCTTGGAATTTCTACCGTCACGGTTTCACCGTCATATGTTTCAGTATTTGTATATTCCTCCTGATATGCTCTGTAATAATCCCTTGCGTAATCGACTATTACCAGAAACAACGAGAAAAATGCTGCTATTACAATTATGGTTTTTACAATTTTTACCAATTTCTTTACCCCATTATCAGTTTATTTTTATATATTGTGTCCCATATATGGACACACTTGAAGTAATTTTACATTAATGTTATTATAGTAACATCTTTTATAAATAATTTCAAGAAAGGACTGATATATTTTGGCAAATCCTATTGCAACTATTACAATGGAAAACGGAGACATCATGAAATTTGAACTTTATCCTGATATTGCCCCTAATACGGTTAAAAATTTTATTTCACTTGCAGGCAGTGGTTTTTATGACGGGCTCATATTTCACAGGGTCATCAGCGGTTTTATGATTCAGGGAGGATGCCCTGACGGAAGAGGAACAGGAGGTCCCGGATATTCAATAAGGGGAGAATTTTCTTCCAACGGTTTTAAAAATAATCTGGCGCATACCCCGGGTGTAATTTCAATGGCACGCTCAATGATGCCTGATTCAGCCGGCTCCCAGTTTTTTATAATGCATAAAACCTCTCCACACTTAGATGGTCAGTATGCCGCTTTCGGAAAAATCACTGAGGGAATGGACGTGGTTAATAAAATAGCCGAGACACCTACGGGATATGCAGACAGGCCCCTTAAGGAGCAGAAGATAAAAAGTATCACTGTAGATACCTTTGGTGAAGTTTACGACGAGCCGGAGAAGTTGTAAATTTAAATTTGTTTTTTGTGTTACCTGTTAAGCAAAACAAGAGCCGGAACTATATTTATTATTTCAATCAAAATATAAATATAGTTCCGGCTCTTATTTTTTTCCGAAAGGCATGAATTTTATGGAAACGTGCTTAAATTACATTCCAGTAGCCTTCAAGTGTCGCAAAATAATCCTCCGGTGTCTCTGCTCTTCTTATCTGTGTCACGGATTTATCAGTACGAAGCAAAAGCTCAGCGGACTTAAGTTTTCCGTTATAATTATATCCCATTGCAAATCCATGGGCTCCTGTATCGTGTATTACTATATAATCCCCCATATCAATCTTAGGGAGTTTTCTGTCTACCGCAAATTTATCATTATTTTCGCAGAGTGAGCCTGTTACATCATATACATGGTCACATGGCATATTTTCTTTGCCAAGCACCGTAATATGATGGTATGCACCGTACATTGCAGGACGCATGAGGTTTACCGCACAGGCATCAACGCCAATATATTCCTTATAGATATGCTTTTCATGAATGGCAGTAGTAACCAGATGTCCGTAAGGAGCAAGCATAAATCTTCCCAGCTCTGTGTATATGCTTACGTCTCCCATTCCGGCAGGAACAAGTATTTCTTCAAATACCTTTCTTACACCTTCACCTATAGCCATTATGTCATTCGGCTCCTTATCAGGTGTGTATGGTATTCCCACTCCTCCTGATAGGTTGATAAAGCTTATCTTTACTCCTGCTTCTTTTTCTATCTCCACGGCGGTTTCAAATAATATTTTTGCAAGAGTAGGATAATATTCATTTGTAACGGTATTACTTGCAAGAAATGCATGCATGCCGAACTCTTTGGCTCCGAGTTCTTTTAAATCCTTATATGCCTGAATTATCTGCTCTTTTGTCATTCCATACTTGGCATCTCCCGGATTGTCCATTATTGTGGTTGATATGGAAAATGTTCCGCCCGGATTGTAACGGCAGCTTATTCTTTCAGGTATTCCGCACGCCTCTTTTAAAAATTCAATGTGTGTATAATCATCCAGATTTATGGTTGCACCCAGCTTTCTTGCCAGTTTAAATTCCTCAGCCGGCGTATCATTTGAAGAAAACATGATTTCCCTGCCTAAAATATTGCATTTTTCAGACATCAGAAGTTCAGTAAGCGATGAACAGTCAGTACCGCATCCCTCTTCATGCAGAATTTTTAATATTGTAGGATTAGGTGTTGCCTTAACAGCAAAAAATTCTTTGTAGCCTTTATTCCATGCAAAAGCCTTTTTAAGCTTTCTTGCGTTTTCCCTGATTCCTTCCTCATCATAAATATGAAAAGGTGTAGGATATGTTTTTGTTATTTCATCTATCATTTCCTTAGTCACAAACGGTGTTTTCATCTTTTTGTCCTTTCTGAAGCAATAAAGTCTTATATTTTTCTACGTTTTAGATTATTAAGATTTATCCGTTTTGTCAACTGTTATTTAGTTAAATCACAAAAATGGAGCCCCATTACATAAGATTTATGTAGTGGGGCTCCCAAAAATTTTGGGGGAAGGTATTATCCTTCTACGAGAAAATATTGAGTGCTTTGCACACAACCAACTGGAACATCTTTAAGATAACAATAATTTATGTAATTCTTAAGTCTTAACTGTGAATTTTTTTTGAATTACCATTGTTTTTTTGAACAGGTTGTGTAAATTCTGTTAAATCTTGTAATTATCCTAATAAAACATAAAAGTATAAATTATATTTCCGCCTCTTTCCATGCTTGTTTCAAAATTTCTTCTCTCAGTTCTTACTTCTTCTCCCAAAACAGGGTCATAATACCTTATATGCGTAGAATTATAACTGACCACAAGTACATAACGGCCGTCTTCCAGCATAACAGTAAAAGGTATTCCCTGACCGAGATATATAAGTGCCGTATCCAGGTCCGCGCCTGAAATATTCAGTCCTCTCACACCATCATATAATGAAAATGCTTCTTCCCAGCTTTCCGTAATGGCAAGTTCACTATACACTGCCTCGTTTCCCGAAGCCAGTATACTCATATATTCACACGCCTGAAGACTTTCAGAAATATCATCACAACTCATATAATCAAACATTCCTGCAACCGTATTATAGGATGCGGCTTTTCCCTGTCTGAATATAATATTACCCTGATTATCCACAACTATACCGCCCTTATTCTGAGCTTCCATAACTGCTTCACCGATGCTTAAATATTCCTTTTCATATCCGGTATTACTAAAGAAATAGCACGTACTGTTTCCGCCTTCCATATCGATATAAAGATTATCGGCAGTTTCAATAATTTTATTTTTTGTCATAATTTCCCTAGGAACATTCTGCACATAAACATTAGCAGGGAATACCAGAGAAAGTTTTGTGTATTCAAAATCATCATAAACAGAACTGATAAAAACGCCTCCGTTTCCCTCTTCCTGTTTATATGAAATATAATCAGGCTCTGCCTCTTTAGTCCCACTTTCTGTAGCCTCAATTCTTGTCAGATATATTATATCCTCCTGTATATCCACCTCTGTTACCAGCATATTGTCCTTCTGATAGCTTTTTATCATATCTCCGTTTTCGTCAACAATATTAATTGTACTTAACGCTATTTCAGTATTTCCGTCAGTGCCTGTACTTATATTACCAGTCGCAGCCTCTCCATAAATAAAATCAGTCCCGATAAACCCTATAGGATATAATACGCCGTTTGTCGCAGTCTTTTTGCTTACGGAGCCCGTTTTAAAATTGTATATGGTTATCTCTTTTATTTCGTCGGTCTTATCTGTATCAGGATATGCCGCCAGTTTCATGTCATCCGATATGCAGAGATAACCTTGCGGGATGTTTTCTGCGACATAAACCAGCTCTTTATCATCTGTATTATATCTCATAATAGAGTTATTAAGCATAAAATAAAAATCAGATGTCTGTGCGTCATAATAGGTAAATTCCCCTACCTGTTTTTTTAATATTCCGTATGGCGCAGCACACTCAATAAAGCAGAGCTCTGTATTTTCTGCCGTTTCATGGTTATAGAGGGTCAAAAGTATTCCGTTTTTTCCTTCATGATTTCCTCTGCTTATATAACCGTAAACGGCAAAAATAACATTTCCGTCATCATCAATGGAAATTATATTTATATCGCTTTTCTGCTCTATCTCACGTACATTGGTCACACCATTCTCCCATGCCCCATAAATATTTGTCATGGTGGTTTCTCTGTAATCATAAAGCCACAACTGTCCTTTTACGGTAAAAGCCGCCTTTCTACAGTCCTCCGTAGTCATGTAATTTATATTATTTTCTTCATTTATACCCAGTATAACGCTGTTTTTCCCGGCATCTATATCATTATACCTAAAGTAAGACTCCTGATACCTGTCAAAACTCTGAAGTACTGTCTTTCCCAAAGCATCATCATAATAAATATTATAGTATTCGCTTATATAATAATTAAGCACTCCGTCCTCTGATGTCGAAGATACAATATATTTCATTTCAATAAGCGCATATTTTTCATCAATTTCCCTTACAACAGGTATTGCCTCACTTATTCTGTCAACATCCAGTCTGCCCCATGTCAAAAGGTCATAGTCTGACTCTAAATTTACACGAGACAAATCAGTGCTGTTTCCGTTATCAGAATTTATAAGATTTTCCGTAATTATATTATCCGGCTCTTCTGTTGAATATATCATATCGCCAGACTGCTCCGGGCTGTTTTTTTCTTCATTAATTTCAAATGTTTTTTCATTAAACTGAGCCACAAATGCAAGGCTTTCCGCCAGATACTGCCTGTCCAGCCTTACCACTCTTGTATAATATCTTGCATACTCTGATTCATCATGGTGAGCAATGATTACAAGAACATATTCCGTACCGCTGTCTAAATCCATCCTCAATTCCAGATTATAGCTTCTGTAACCATCCTGTCTTGAAGGCTCTCCAAGTTCCCCTTCTTCAATCAGGGAATCCCCGTTCAGATTTCTCAATTCATAGCTGTAGCTCTCGGCATAATCATAGTCATCTTTTATCAAAATCCTAATTTGTTTATTATCATCAACAGGTATTATGGACTCCCTCATAAGGCTTGTATCAATATCCTGAGTGTAACCTGACAACCGGTTTATGGTCATATCTGCATATTCTGTATATATAACCGGAAGCACAGGTGCATCCACCTCAGCCGACACATTGTCATATCCATTATTATTAATTTTATCAACGATTAAAACGGTGACTGAAAATATCACTATCAGGACCACCGCTTTAATCATAATTTTCTTCCACATATAAGTATTTCCTTAAAAATATCTACGGCGTCTCTTATATCTTCCCCGCCTCATCATGCATTCATTAAATACCAGAACTTCTATCAACTGCTTAAGCATGCCGTCACTTTTATCATCGGCATCTCCCATTATTCTGCTGTAAATTTCTCTTGCAATCCTCAAAAAGGTTTCTTTATCAGGATAATCAGCAAACATAGGACTGCCTTCATACTCCATCCTGTCGCACCTGTCCTCAACCAAGGCAAGAATAAGTCTCGCCTTTGCAGGATACATTTTTTTCAGATACTCCTGGTCTTTAAACATTTCTTCTTCACTTATCATGTTTTCTTCAGGAATCATAAGTCCTGACGGCATCTTTGCTACAGGAATATACTCAAACTCATTCATTAGTCTTAAAACTCCTTACCGGCTTTATTTTAATATATGCCTGTAAGGAGTTTTTGTGTGCTAATCTCCGAATGATATTCCCAACATTTTTGCGCTTTTAACTATTTCATCATCAGGGTCTACATATTTCAGTTTTCCTGCCGACTCCGACAAAGGCATGCTTGTCACTTCACCGTTTTTCATTATAACAAGCTTACCAAATTCTTTATTTACAATCATTTCAGCAGCCTTGGCTCCGAATCTGCTTGATATAACTCTGTCATAAGGAACAGGGCTTCCGCCTCTCTGAGTATGTCCCGGTACAGCCACCCTGACATCACAGCCTAATTTCTTTGTAATTAAATCTGCTATTTCATATGCAGTAGAGGCATAAGGAGATTCTTCCATTTTTTTCTTTCTTTCCTTCTTTGGCATATCAGCAAGTTCTTTTGAAATGGCGCCTTCGGCAACTGCAAGTATGGTAAATTTCTTTCCTGCCTTATTTCTGTTTTCTATCGCCTTATATACATTTTTAATGTCATATGGTATCTCAGGAATAAGAATTACGTCTGCTCCTGCCGCAATACCTGCATGAAGTGTTATCCAGCCCACTTTATGTCCCATAACTTCAACTACAAATACTCTGTTATGTGATGCTGCGGTTGTATGAATACAGTCAATGGCATTAGTAGCTATATCCACCGCACTCTGGAAACCAAAGGTCATATCCGTTCCCCATATGTCATTATCAATGGTCTTAGGAAGACCTATTACATTTAATCCTTCTTCACTGAGCAGATTTGCCGTCTTCTGAGAGCCGTTTCCACCCAAAACAACAAGACAGTCAAGTTTAAGTTTTTTATAAGTTTCCTTCATTGCAGGAACTTTTTCCAACCCGTCATCTGTAGGTACACCCATCATTTTAAACGGCTGTCTCGATGTACCGAGAATTGTTCCACCAACAGTAAGTATTCCGGAAAAATCCTCAGACTTAAGCTTTTTGTAGTTACCATACATAAGTCCTTTATATCCTTCCAAAAAGCCGTAAATTTCCACCTTGTCACACAAGTTATAGAGACCTTTTACAACTCCACGCATAGTAGCATTAAGAGCCTGACAATCGCCTCCGCTTGTAAGCATTCCGATTCTTAACATAGGTATCATCCCCTTTCAATAAATTATAAATCTATCCTTCCTTCCAGTGCCCGAAGCAATGTAACCTCGTCTATACATTCCAAATCTCCTCCGACTGGAACACCGCTGGCAATCCTTGTTACCTTTATGCCCGCCGGCTTTACCATTTTGGATATATACATTGCCGTGGCTTCTCCCTCCACGCTTGAATTTGTGGCAATAATAAGCTCCTTCACATCTTCTTTCTGAAGCCTTACCATAAGTTCTTTAAGCTTAATATCCTGAGGTCCTATTCCGGCACTCGGATTGATAACTCCATGCAGAACGTGATAAACACCTTCATACTTGCCGGTCCTTTCATATGCCGCAAGTTCTCTCGGAGTTTCTACCACCATAATCGTATTATGGTCCCTCGATTTAGAACTGCATACGGGACATTCTTCATTATCTGTAATAGTATAACACGTTTTGCAGTATTTTATATGTTTTTTAGCATTTATGATAGAATCTGACAAGGCCTGCACTCTGTCCTCAGGCATGTTTATAATGTAAAAAGCAAGTCTCTGTGCAGATTTACCACCGATTCCCGGAAGCCCGGACAATTCCTCAATAAGTCTGTTTACCTGTCCTCCGTAAATATTCATCAGAAAGGAAAGCCTCCTCCTAAGCCGCCCGTTATCTTGCCCATTTCGGTTTTTTCATCCTCGCTCTGCATCCTGAAAGCTTCATTTACGGCTGCCATAATTAAATCTTCAAGCATTTCAATATCGTCTTTATCCACTACCTCTTCGTCAATATGGACCTCAACCAGTTCTTTTTTACCTGAAACCTTTACCTTTACAACTCCGCCACCGGCTGCTGCCTCATATTCTTTTTCTTCAAGAGCCTTTGTGGTATCCTCCATCTGCTTCTGCATCTTCTGTGCCTGCTTCATCAGATTATTCATATTTCCCGGCATCATTCCTCCCGGATAACCGCCTCTCTTTGCCATTTTACAATCCTCCTAATTTTCATATTCTATTTTAAATTTTATTTTTGATATATCTCTGTTTTCATAATCTGCGTTTACAGCTTCCTTTGGGGATACTTTCTGTACATTAATTTTCACATCCCTTTCCGTAAGCTCCGAGATAACCCTTTCTATTTCCTGAATATTTTCAGGCTGTTCAAAATATTCAATAGCCAGTTCATTATCCGGTGTTTTATATAATACTATATACAGATTACCTGCGTCTTTTCCTGCCACAACTTTTGCTTTTTTAATATAGTTTCTTGCAACAGGCGAGATTTCCTTTACTATTTTCTTATCCCAAAGAGAAACTATTTTCATGAGTTCTTCATAATCAGCTTTAGGATAGGACGCCCGAAGATTTTCTTTTATAATTTCACTTTTTTCTTCAGGTGAAACATTTGAAAATTTATCTTCTTTTACATCAGCCGAATCAATATTTTCTTTTGTACTTAATTTTATCTTTCCATCTTCAATATCCTGCTTTAATTTATCCAGTTCCTCGGCTTTTTTCTCAAGTACCTCCAGCCTGCCTATAAGAGCCTCGTAGTTATTTTCCATCTGAGGACGACACATTTTAAGCACAGCCATCTCCAGAGAAACTCTTTTTCTGGTCGAATACTTTATATCAGACGCAAGCTTCTGAAGAATATTTATATATCTTATCAAATCCTCTTCCGAAAATTTTTCAGCCAGAAGAGATATCCTCTGAACATTTTCAGATGTCATGTCCAGACTGTTTGCAGTATCGGGAGACATTTTAATAAACAACATGTTTCTTATAAACCAGATATAGTCATTCACAAATTGTGTTATGTCATTTCCCTGCCAGACAATCTCATTTATTATATCAACCACACTGACAACCCTGTCATCACCTACTGCCTCAGTCAGTCTTGCAAAAACATCCACATCTACGGCGCCGATAATACTCAGCACCTGTTCATATGTGAGCTTTTCACCCATATTAAATGATATGCATCTGTCAAGTATGCTCAATGCATCTCTCATGGAGCCGTCCGCTGCCCGCGCCACATAATCAACAGCTTCCCTATCCGCTTCGGTATTTTCCCTCTGTAACAGCTCGGTTAATCTTTCCGAAATTGTTTCTACCGATATTCTTCTGAAATCATATTTCTGACATCTTGAAAGAATTGTTATCGGAATTTTATGAGACTCCGTAGTGGCAAGAATAAACATTACATATTCCGGCGGCTCTTCAATGGTTTTTAATAAGGCATTAAAAGACTGATTAGTCAGCATATGTGCTTCATCTATTATATATACCAAAAATTTTCCCTGCGTGGGGGAATATCTCACGGACTCTTTAATCTGCCTTATATTATCTACACCATTATTCGATGCGGCATCTATTTCAATTACATTCATGGCTATACCTTTGGAGATATTCACACACGATGCACATTTATTACATGGATTTCCGTCTATGGGATGTTCACAATTAACTGTCTTTGCCAGAATTTTTGCAACCGTTGTTTTACCGGTACCTCTCGTTCCGCAGAAAAGGTATGCATGTCCGATTCTGTTATATTTTATCTGATTTTTAAGTGTTGTAACAATATGGTCCTGCCCTTTAACCTCGTCAAATGTATCAGGGCGGAATTTACGGTACAATGCCATGTAAGACATGATTCAAACTTCCTCTCTGCCTGAACTTCACAATACACAACATGAAAACATCATGTCCATGTTTTATTATAAATTAAACCGGGAGTTAAATCAACGATTTTCGGATTACAGACAATAATATTCTTCATCCGCAAACCTTACTGTATCTCCGTATTTCAGTTTTACGGAATTTCCGTTATAAATTCTCATATTATTAACATACGTGCCATTTGTTGAGTTCATATCCGTAACTGTCACTGTATTTCCGTTCTTTATTATATTTGCATGTATTCTGCTTATCCCTTCATTTGATATATAATAGTCCGCATTGTTTTTTATTCTTCCTACCAGTACCGAGCCGTTTTTCAGTATAATAACCCTGTTCCCGTTTGAAACAGCCGGCACAAGCTTCGTTACTTCTTTTACCCGTTCCATATCTTGCGCTGCTTCATTTTCTTTTTTTACAATTTCAAATTCATTTTCCCTACGATAATTTTTCATATCCTCATCTATTTCTTTTTCTTCATTATCTTCTGTTATGACCGCAAAAGTAATGAGCGACGCAAATACTATGATTCCAACTATGATTTTCAGTGCTCCGGCCTTTAGATTTATGTACACCACTGCAGAAATAAAAACCGCAACTAACCCAATCATAATTACATAGAGCAATTTTTTTCTTCTTTTTCCTCCTGTATACCTATTAAAATCATTTTCTGTTTTACATTCATCAGCCGTTTTTTCGGTCCAATCATAAGCGTCATCTTTTCTTTCTTCCGGTATGCTGTTTTTTTCATCAAAAACATACCTCATCTCATTTAAATAATCTAATAATATTGCCGGTGAAAAGTTATCCTCTATAACTCTTGCATATAAATCATAGATTATCAGCACGTCATCTTTTTTCTTATGATTATGATTTTCAATAATCTGTTCAATTAACCTTTTCATCTGTATTTGAAAATTTATATTAATGCCGGGAATATACATAAAAATATATTTCCCGGCATAAGTATCGTATAATATGTAATCCAAATCCATAAATACATTTGAAGTACTCAAAAGAAAACTTTCTGCCTCTGACAACGCCTCCATAATGTTATTAAACAATTTGTATATATCTGCTTTATCTGTGCCTTCCTTGTCGAGCATTCCTTTAGCCACATGTAACCCGTCAGTCTTATACATTAAAACAACTGTATCATCCTGCCTGCATACTTCCGGTTTTAAAATAAAATTAAACAGATTATATTTAAGCATATTTAATTCATATTCTTCAAGTACCTTTGTTTCAACTTCTACCGTGTAATATCTACTCAGGCCAATATTCTTCTCGTATATTTTCATACATCTGCCACCTCCTCAAACGGTCGGTACAAATATTTTTTTCAGTGCCGCATTCAATTTCATTACCCGTATATCCCCGTGAATTTATATTACATATTATTAATATTTTTTCTCTGGATAAACTGTTTTGCATCACCTTTGCTTCTCCAAAAATCATCATGCGGTTAATTCCCGTCATAATATTTTCCATGTCCACAGTCTCATCCGGCGGGACAGTATATATTGCCGAATACAAATTTGCCCTTGCCGTTTCTCTGTCCGTAAGATTTACAAAACAAAAAACAAACATCATTATTATCATAATTATTAAAGGAATGATTATACTTATTTCAATTATAAAGCTTCCTCTGTTATTAAGTCGTTTTAATTGCATCTCTGACACTTTGGCAAACCTCCCGCCTCACTTATTTTTATCCTGTATACAGTACGTTTTAACCCACTGCAGTTAAGTGTACTGTGATACTTATATCCTTCATCTGTCACATAAACCCAATCTGCCGCTTCATTTCCGCAATAATGACATTTATCATATCCGGCCGAAACGGCATCATCATAATTTGAAAGTCTTATACTATATAATAAATGGGAACAGTTTCTGTCGGAATGATATACTTCTCCGTTTTCTGCAACATATACATATCTGTCATATTCATCCACATCTTCATATGCCTTTTTTTCATATCCCAGATATGCTTTTTGTCTTATTATCTCCTCACATTCCCTCTCATAAGTTCCGATAAAAGGAATTTCCACAACTATTTTATACCTGCAATTCAAAATGACATATCCTTCTTCATCAGGAAACAGAGAGCCATCCAGATTAATTCCGTTTATACCGTTTTTCACATATTTTTTTACCGCAGATTTATCATCCAGATACTCTTCCAACTTCATTTCCGCCAGTAAAATTTCAAGTACACCCTGAGTTTCATCACTTCTTATATTTTCTGTAAAGTAAGCATATTCAGCCATATACTCTGCCGTCTCTATGGCTGCCTCATACACAACACTTTCCACCGAAACAGTCTCTGCAAAGTAAAGCAGGGCAAGCATTGCAAGCATAAATATCGGAATTATGATTACAGCTTCCAAAGTCGCACTGCCTTTATCAGCTTCTTTATTTATTTTATTATTTTCTGATTTTAATTTTCTCACCCCACAAAAGAACTCTTTGTTTTCCCTGAGGCGGATACCTTCTAATCGGTCGGAATCGCGATTACACGCGAAAGAAGTACAAGATTATGTACCGTTTGCACCGGAGAGGACTTTAAGAATTTGTGATTAGAAAATATCCGTTTCAGGAAAAACAAATCGTCTCATTCTTCATATTATTTAATTATCAATATGCAGCTTCTTTTCTTATTTCAAATAAATTGTCCTGATATGACACACTTATATCTGTCGTAAAGCCTGTTATGGCATTTTTAATTCTAAAATCCTCGTATTCCTGTCTGGTATTTAATTCTATAATATCCAACATTCTGTAATAAGCCCCGTCCATATCAAATACCATTAAAACCATAAGAAATCCTTTATAATCCATACCGTTTTCATCCTCGGGGCATTCATATTCATTAATGTTTCCCAAGCGGTCCAGATGTGTTATCCAATTATCCGAATTTTTAACATAAGGTATGGTTTTTCCTTCCAACAGCCCCTTCACCTCAACCATCCCCTCTATGTACGCCCAGCATCCGGCTATAAGATACCTTACAACCGGCTCAGGTACTGCCGTAAAAACGGAGATTGAAAATGAAATCTTTTTAATTTCATTCATTTTTTCTACATCTGAAATAAGATAAGCATAATTAACCGGAAGTCTTAAGGCCAGAATTCTATTTACAACAGCTTTATAATTTTCATAATCACTTTCTTTTCCACATATTATATATTCCATTTCCAAATTTAAGTATGAATCCATATTTTTATCATCAGTGACACATTTGAATACTTCCTGAGCGTATACTATACCCGCCGCATCATTTACCATACTGTTAATCCATGCTCCGCCCGAAATATCTCTTTTCAAGTTCTCATAATCATTAAATTTAATATTTACGTCATTTGACGCAAATATATTGGTATATTCAAATGAAGGCATCTGATATCTTATAATTGTATTTTCTGATAGCAAAAGATTTTCAGGTGCAATCAGCATATGGATACCCAGCATGTCATAAACCATAAGCCTGTTTCTGGGGTCTTTTACATCCGATTCTTCTGAAGCATTGTCTGCTTCGAAAGCTTCATATTCACTTTCATCCGATACACCGTAAACCACATTGTCCATCTCATCCAAAGTGCCGACATCTACAGGCCGGTCCTCACCACCCGCGGCACTTACCAGCTCATCAACTGCATATTCTGTCGCAGAGTATTTCAAATAATCCGTAATCTGTCTTTTAAATTCTTCACAGTCATTATCAAGAATACTTACCGTATCAGAAAGCACTACAGATTCCACTTCATATTCTTCTCCAAGCGTATACTCAAGATTTCCTTCAATTATTTCCTCTATCCTGCCTTCTCCATATCCACCGTAATCCTTATCTAAAAGGAGAATATGATAATGTTCAAAAATATAACTGTTATAATCAGCTTTTACACCGGACACGGCAGAGTCTGATGCCGCTACGGCTTTTGTTTTTGCAGAATAAACCTTTAATCCGTTTAATATGACAGAAAACAGAATCAGAGCCGCCGATGTTATAATGCATAAAAATATTGTAATTTTCCCCTCATTATTCATATTCTCCTCCTGATTAATTAATATATTTTCCTGGCATCACGACTTATAGAATTCCATATATTTTCCGCAAGACCTGTAATCTGCTCCTGAAATATTAAGGCCAGTGCTATTAATACCACCAATATAAGTATAACCTCTATAACTCCAACACCCCTGTTGTCATTCTTTATTCCTGTAAATTTCTTCATGCATCTCCCTCCTCACCTAGATTTTCCCTACGAATTGAGAAATTGCAGGGAACATTATTATCGCCATAACTACAACCATTAAAAGCATCATTGGCAAAAGAAGTTTGCCCGAGGCTTCTTCGCCTTTTTTTCTTGCAAAATCCTTTTTCTTTAAAACCGCATTAAGTTCCTCCTGTTCCAAAAGCTCAAGCAGGTTTGAATTACCCCGATTCACGTTTTGCCCGATAAGAGACATAAGCTTCATATAAGAAGGAAGTCCAATTCTATTTCCACACTTTGCATATGCTTTATCCTCTGCTACTCCCGAATCGATTTCATTCAACAAAATTCTGATTTCATCATTCAGTATATTTTGATTTTTTTCGCCGCCCTCCTTACAGGTTTCATTTACTATTTTTCTTAATGCTCCCCGCATAGTTTCACCCGCTCCCAGAAGCAGAACAATTCTGTTAATAAATTCAAAATATTGGAGTTCCAGGATATCATCTCTCTTTTTCCCTTCATTCATAAGATTTTCTACCCGTACTGCAGATAACACCACTGCAAGAATTACAAACAGAATAAACACTTTGCATATTTTATCGTTTACAGTCTCTGTTTTCAGCTCTATTTCTGCTCCGCTTATATCGGAAGGAATCAAAAAACTTTCCTTAGTTCTTTCCTTTTCCTCGATGTTCTCCAATTCTTTCTTTGCTTTTTCAATACCGCTCATTTCATAATCAGATTTCAGCACTCTGACCGTCCATGTTCTTTCCACAACATAATCTTCAAAAGAAACACATGCACCTATATTTACAAGACAGTCTTCTTCCGAATCCCTTTTAACAATCCCGTCCGCTGTTATTATTTGGCTGTTATCTGTCTTCCACGTTATCTCCAGAGTTCCGTCTTCATTGGTATCAGGGAAATACAAATTACTTTTTATATTATCCATATCAGGGTTTTCTGCCGTAATAGCCTTTTCCAGATATTCAAAGGTTTTTTCTGCCGCAGCTAAAAACTCTTCATATGTATACTCCCTGGGCTCTACTTCATACAGAAATACCTCCGAGGCACCTTCCTCCCTGATAAGTATCTCATATGAAATTTCTTTTCCTCCGTATCCGTCTCTTAATACATCATTTTTTTTAGCCGTATTGCCATTTAATAAAAGAGTAATCCCCACAGAAAATACATTTATAACAAATAACAGCATTATAAATTCAGCCAAAAGTTTAATCAGAAATAAATTTGCAATTTCTTCCTGTTTCTTTTGGGACACGGCATGAATCTTTCTCATTGCCGTTTTTACCCTGTCTCCTGCATTTTTTAAAAATTTCTTTTTCAAAAGGAATTCTGCCTGCGGATAAAACATTTTTGCCCAATTATTTTTTATTTTTAAAGTTTTGTACTTACTGTAATTTTCTCTGCTGATTATTGCCAGCATCATAAAGCCCAGAATCAAGGCAATATTTATATATATCATTCACACCTCAATATCCACAATCTTAGTTCCTAAATAATATGACCCGCATATAACAGCGAGACATATTGTCATAAATACTGTTCCAAAAACATTACCGTATAAAGAAACCATATATCCCGGATTTACAAGTTTCAGATAAGCTAAAATCAAAACGGGCATTACTGTCATAATTTTCTGTTCGCGTTTTTTTGCGGCAGTTATTACACTTATTTCCCTTTTGGTATCAATTTTCATAGATATATTTGATACCGTTTTTCTGATAATCCTGATAAGATTTCCACCTGTTTTTCCGGCAGTCGATACTACCGCGGCGAAATCCTTTATCTCCCTTATCCCGCTTCTTTCTCCAAAATCACAAAAAAGATTTTCTATGGGAACATTTACGCTTAATTTCACTGTCATTAATTTCAATTCGTTTTCTATCATGCTCCCTTCCGGATACAAAAGCTTAATATCCGAAAGTGCCGCATAAATCGACTTTTCCAATGAAGCACCTGTAGAAAGCGCACTGTCTATCGATATTATCATATCCTTAAATTCTTCCACGAGCTTATCTTTTATCCTCTTTTTACGCTCTTTCTTATCCAGATTCAGTTGAAAAACTGCTATGGGTATTCCAATCACTGCTCCCATTATTGAATCATAAAAAAGCATACTCACTGTCGCGATAAGTACAAAAAGCTTCACTGCCTCTATAATAATTTCACGGACCTTGGGCTTCAGCTTTTTATACTGCATAAATCGCTCTCCCTGTATATGCCAAGAAGCCCTGCAGAAGCAAGCTTTGATGTATCAGCAAGCTCATTATACTTTACAAGTTCTCCCTTTACTTTGCTTCCATAAGGAGCAGTCTCTTCAAATTTATATAACGTATTCAAATTAATTTCTCCGTTTGTCATCCCCATTACCTCACTTATCTCAATAACCTTTCTTGTCTTATCCCTCATTCTCCCCAAATGAATAATAATATCAAGTGCCGATGATATCTGGCGTCTTACAGCCTCTATCGGAATCTCCATTCCCATAAGCACCATGGTTTCCAGTCTGAAAAGCATATCCCTCGCCGAATTTGCATGTCCCGTTGAAATACTTCCCGAATGTCCCGTGTTCATTGCCGAAAGCATATCTATAGCGGCATCATCCCTTACCTCTCCCACGATAATTCTGTCCGGGCGCATCCTAAGACTCGTTTTTATTAAATCCCTTATGGTTATTCTGTTTTTCCCCTCTACATTTGCATTCCTTGTCTCAAGCCTTATAAGATTTGAAATACCGTTTATCTGAAGTTCAGCCGAATCCTCAATGGTAATAAGACGTTCAGTTTTAGGAATGTATTCCGAAAGCGCATTTAAAAAAGTTGTCTTACCTGCACCTGTACCACCTGAAATAAAAATGTTATATCCGGCTCTCACAAGAAGATTCAAAAAAAATGATATATCGGGAGTCAGTGCCCCAAGATTTTCAAGCTGTTTCATGTCCATAATCCTTTTGGGGAACTTTCTTATTGTTACCGCCGGGCCGTCAAGAGAGACCGGGTTTAGCACTATATTTACTCTTGAGCCGTCTGAGAGTGAAGCATCTACAATGGGCTCCGATTCATTTACCCTCCTGTTGCATCCTGCCGTTATCTGTTGAATCACGGAAAACAGTCTTTCTTCATTTTCAAAACTTTTACCGTATTTGGTTATAATCCCGTTTTCTTCAATATAAATATCTCTGTAACCGTTTATCATTATTTCAGAAATATTATCATCATCTATAAGCTCTGATATTACATCAAATCTTCTTATGGAATTAAAAATATCCTGCTTTAGGCTTACTTTTTCCTTAAGAGGAATATAATTTTTCCCGTCATATTGCATAATACATTTATCTATGGCTTTCTTTACTTCCGAATCCTCAACCTCACCATACATATCGAGCTCGGCCAGCACTGAGTTAATTAAAGTTTCCCGCAAACTGTAGTCACTTTCCGGCAACATTTACCACCGTCCTAATCATTTCTGTTTCTTTATAAGTAACATTCGGTACTTCAACGCTTATTATTCTGCTCATAATAAATCTTAAGTCCATATCTTTGAGCAGTTTATAAAACGCCTTAACTTTTACTTCCGATTTTATGTCCCTCATAACCGGCATATAAACAGCATTAAATAATTCCAGTATTCTATAATCGCACAGCACGCCTCCTCCTATATCGAATACTATTGTCGAGAATCTTCCTGACGCCACAAGCAAATCTATAAACCACTTCATGTCATCCCTGTTTAAGTCTTTGAAATCACAAAAAGGTCCTATAGAATTTAACATATACAGATTCCCTTCCCTTATCACCGAATCTGATATAACGCTCATCATGTCAGGAATTCTCTCTTTAATATGGTACAAAATATTTACCATACCATACTCCTCACCTGAATACTCTTCCATTCCTATATATAAACCGCCTCTCACCTCATCATTTGCAGCTAAAGCCTTTGCAAATTCTGTTTTTCCACTTCTCCCGACAGGTGAAAATACACATATGCACTCAGCGCCCTTTCTTGGAGACATATCATTTTTAAGTAAAATTTCTTTAATATTCAGAAAAATATCTTCCATGCTCATAAACTTAAAAATGCTTTTCCCTTTTTTTGAAACACCTTCTTCCATATCTGTTGTGAGATGTATATACCTGACACCGAATAAATACACCTCACCTTTACCGCCGACTGGAGGGAGGGGGTCGCCCGCAATACCGCATTGCGATTTTATTTCGTGGAGTTCTTTGCTGTCCACAGAATATCCGGACAATATCAGGTCCAATTCATTATTCTTAAGATAATCATTGACAGCCCTGATACTGGTAAAGGCAACTGCACTAATTACGGGATTTTTTCTTGAATTAATATATTCCATAAACTTTACCGTATATACTGCATCGCTGTCACATATCCCTATCCTGTATTTTTTCAATTTTAACCTCCTTTCGTTTAATCTTTCAGATGAGTGTAGGTAAACTTTAACATTATTTTTGTGTAATGTAAAGTATTATTTTAATATGTTTTGTTGCGCAACAAATCGTTTCTTTTTTATATATTTTTCCGCAAAATCTTAGTGCAAAACCAACAGATTATTAGTAAAACATATAGCAGAACATAAAAAATGCGCACCATTTTGGTGCGCATTAAAATCATGCATTTTTTTGCGGGAGATATTTTAATTTTCTTTCTTATCTATGTACTTATTCAGTGTATCTACAACAGTATTCAGATTATAAGGTTTGGCAATATAATCGTCGAGCTTATTTTCAAGTATACGCTCTTTGTCTCCAAACATCGCCCTTGCAGTAACAGCAATTATAGGAAGACGTTTTCTGTGCTCTTTCTGCTCAATTTCCCTTATTTCCTGAGTAGCAGCTATACCGTCCATTACAGGCATCTGCACATCAAACAGTGCAGCATCATATTTTTTCTGCTTAAAGAGCTCAATAGCCTTTTCTCCGTTTTCAGCTATGTCATAAGAAAATCCTGCCATACCCAGAAGCTTTCCTATTACCTGCTGATTTACAGGCTCATCCTCTGCGACAAGAATTCTTGCATTCTTACCGTTAGCATTAATTGAAAATAAAGCAGCTGATTCTTCCTTCTTTTCATCTTTATTTTCAACCTCTGCTGCCTTAACCACCTTAAGCGGTATTTCTGCAATAAATGTAGAGCCTACGCCCTCTTTACTCTGTACGGAAATATTACCATTCATAAGCTCGACAATCTGCTTTGTAATTACAAGTCCGAGGCCTGAGCCGCCGTATTTTCTTGTATCCGAAGAATCCACCTGAGAGAATCTTATGAAGAGTTTTCCCATGTTTGCCTCGGAAATACCTATACCTGAATCGGCAACTGCAATCCTTATCTTAATCTGCTCATTTGCATCATCCATAGCTGCAATTTTAACTCTTACACCGCCCTCGGAAGTAAATTTAATTGCATTTGAAAGCAGACAGTTAAGCACCTGCTGTATTCTCTGTCCGTCACCTTTAACAAGCTTCGGTATATTGTTTCCAAATGACACATCAAGAGAAAGTCCTTTATTGGTTGCCGCAGGTACCTGTGCGGCAACAGTCTCTTCAATAGCTGCCTTTACATCAAAAATTTCTTCTTTTATCTTATATTTACCTGCTTCAAGTTTACTGATATCCAAAATATCATTGATAAGTCTTAAAAGTGTATCAGCACAATTTTTTGCCGTAACAAGATTGTCTCTATAATCCGCCTGCAGATCATCTGCCATAAGGGTAAGCTGAAGCATTCCTAAAATTCCATTGATAGGGGTTCTTATTTCATGGCTCATGTTGGCAAGGAATTCAGCCTGTGTCTTATAAGCAGCATTTGCATCTTCAATAGCTTTTGAAAGTTTTGTCTCGGTTTCCTTCTGCTCAGTCACATCAATAACAACCATGTTTACATAATCTGATTCAGATTTATACATTACGGTATTGAAAACTTTTCCGAGCTTCTCCATCGTAATTTCCACATCCATCAGGTCGCCCTTTTTGGTACCTGAATTATTGTATGCATTAAACCATGCATTGATATCCTGAAGCACCTCTATTTTGCTGTCCCCCAAAATCCTGTCCTGATAATCCTGAGGATCAAGATTAAAATAGTTTCCAAACTTTTCGTTTGCATCTACCATAGTGTAGCCTATAACATTTCCGGCTGTATCACTTATAACCTTTGCCTGTGCAAATCCAATGGGAAGATTCATAAACAGCTTTCTGTATTTGTCATTTATTGAGGATTTATTATCCTCACCGCAAAGTGCAAATATAACAAAAGCAATATAAGCCACCTGCAGAATCAACATTATAACACCCACAACCGTGCTTCCCGCAATTATGCCTATAATCCCGAGAACTGCCTCGACAGCGGCAGATATTATAAGTATATTCCGCCATCCCAACTCTTTAAATTTTTCCATAAGTACACCCCTATTCACATAAAATGTCTTGTTAACAATCGCTGTATAAATAATATCAGCTTTTTTCTCTAATACATCATTTTACTATAATAATTATTTTCGGTCAATGTCATAATTGGTCATTTCTTCTATTTTTGTTCTTCTTTTTAGTAATAATATACAAAATATAATCCATGATACTGCAGACAGTCCCATTCCCAAAAACAGCCCTTCAGGATAATATATCATTTCTATATTATGACTTCCCTCAGTAAGGTCAACGGTAAGGAATGCCTCTCCTGCCTCTTTTATCTCTGCACGTTCACCATCAATATATACGCGCCATCCTTTATCATAAGGAATGGAGGTAAATAATGTCATGTCACTGTTTACCGTAATATTTCCTTTAATGTATCCGTCATCCCATTCTTCAACATCAAGAGGATATCTGCTTATTTCAGCATAGTATTTCTCAAATTCCTCTATATTAAATTCAGAGAGATTTGCCGTTAAAGTTCCATTTTCAGAAAAACCGCTGCTAAAATCAATTTCTATGGTTACTATATCTCCTGCTTCCAGATTTCCTATATGAAACATCTGCTGCTGATATCTTCCGTCGGTAAGCTCGGTACCGTTTATATAAAATGTCAGCTCTCTCATATAATTTCCGCGAAGATTCATATAATAATCACCGGCCTTTGAAACAGTAAATGAAGCCATTATATTCAGACTGTTTTCTGTTGCTCCCGTGTAAGATATCTGTCTTGAATCCGTGGAGTAAGACACCTGACATTCCGTACCTGATGAAACAGTCATATCAGGTATAGGTACTTCCGTGAAAATATATGATGTGCCCACAGCATAATGGACGAAATTATTAAGACATTCCGAAGCTTTCCCCAAATCTCTGTCCCAGTCATATATACTGCTTTCCACTGCGTATGCTATAGGAAGAGTATATTTATTTTCATATACCTTTACTTCATCTGTCTCCGCTACAAGCTCCATTGTATTTTCTTCTGCAAAATATTCCCCATCTCTTACATAAACATATCTTACTCCAAGCATGGAATTTGTTACAGGAGTTGCGCCCTTATATAAATATTCATTTGCCGCCGTATAAAAGCCCAGACGTGCCATAACCGTAACCGTATCTCCTCTCACGGTAGAGCAGAATGTTCCTACACTTTTCATGTTGTTTAAGGTGGCTTCGTCAAGCATTATCGGGTCTGCGAGTTCTTCACGATAAAATCCATAGTTTTGTTCCTCGGAATATTCAGATATGTAACTTACCATATCCTGCATTTCCTCAACGTGCTGCATATAATATCCTATGTCTGCGTTTCCGTTTGACGTAAAACCAAACGCCGCATTTACAAGAATTTCCGCCATAAAGAAAACCGAGGTAATAACAGATATTATTTTTCCTTTTACAGCTCCGGTTTTTCTTAAAATGAGCATAGCGGCATAAATCACAGCAAGGCCGGACGAAAGAAGTACCATAAGCCAGCCTCTCTCAAAATCACCCGCTTCATACTTGCACAGCAGGAAGAAAGAAATTGTAAGAAATAAGCCTGATACAATATATGCCGGATGAACTGTCTTAATTCTTCCCACCATCTCATATCCTATATAGAGAAGCACAAAGATATACACAAATGAAAATCTGTTTGGAATTCCATACTGGTCATGAAATCCATGCCATATAAAATTTAAAAGCGTGGAATTAAAGCTCACTGCAATAATGGCAAGCAGTATAATTTTTCTTATTCTTTCAGCCAACGGAATTTTTTCCGTAAAAATATATATGAACAAAAGCAGTATTGTAAAAATACCACAATAAATATTTGCTCCGCCGTCAAAGGTCTGGTTTTTAATCGGCTCCGTTAAAAACAGATGTTGTTTTAATATCAAAAATATATTTCCGTACCAACTGTGTTCGGGCAGCCCTGCCTTTGCTGAGGCAGTTGTCATAATTGCCAGGTATGATGCGAGAAGGGAAAACGCAGCCATTCCCGCTGAAAGTATCGAAGTTCCTGCAAATAAAAGTCCGTCTGAAAAAAACTTTTTAATATTTGCAGACACTATCGCAGAGCGATTTTCATGCGTCGAGTCATTTGCCGCCGACCGAAGGGAGGGGGCCACCCGAGACGCCATCGCAGAGCGATTTTCATGCGTCGAGTCATTTTTATGGCTGTATGCAAGAAACCACAAAACCATAAAAATACATATTATAAATGCAATATAATAATTGCAGTACATACAGTAAAACATGGAAAGGCAGTAAAGCTTGATATCTCTTTTTTCCATCATCCTTTCAAAGCCGAGGATGATAAGAGGAAATACCATTATACAGTCCATCCACATTATATTCCAGTAATAACCCACAACATAATTGCTGAGTGCAAATGCCACGGCAAATGCAGTTATATAATAATTATTTGATACCCTGTTTCTTCTCCTTGAAAGATAGTATCCGAAAGTCATGGCAGTTATTGTTATTTTTAATGTCGCAATAATTGACATTGCCGCAGGGAGCCCCATTCTGTTGAAAAAAATTATAATCAGATTAATCGGGCTTGCAAGATAGTACATAAACAGGGACATAAAATTCACGCCAAGTCCTATGTCCCATGTATAAAACATGTTTCCTTCGTTTTTTAGTTTGTCCTGATAATCAGAAAAGAAAGGCAGATACTGATGAAGGCTGTCTACTATAGTAAGAGAACGGTCCCCAAACGGAGCCACCCTGCCTATTACCATTACAAAAATCATAAAGATAAATGTAATCAGTCCCGCAAGAAGCCACGACCTGTTTTTCATCACTCTTTCCCTAAGGCCTCTTTCATCTCCGTTAAAGACAAAAATTTTACTGAAAACATAATTAATTACTACAACAGCAACCTGCACGCCAATCTTTGCAACAATCTCGTTTATCCTGAAGCTGTCGCACAAAAGGCTCAGTCCGATAACCTCTACCGCCATTGACACAAGCCTTGCTCCTATAAAGGAGACAAACTCAATTAAAAGCCTCCCCGTACTTCCCGAATGGCTTTTAAAAACAAAAAACTTGTTTGCAAAATAAGCAAATGCTATAGCTGCCGAAACAGCTATAACATTACATACATTTCTGCTTATATCCGTAAAATATCTAAGCATAAAGAAGCATACAAAATTTACTGCCGTTGTACAGGCTCCTGCTATAAGATATCTTACCTTGTCATTATTTAATAATTTTAGTACCAAATTCCCCATATGACTTTTCTCAATCCATTTTTAACATTTTTACATTACTGCTTATTTTAATCCGGTCAGGATATATATAAGCGGTGAATTCCAATAAATTGTAATCTCATTACATGAAAAACTCTGAGCATTGTCTACATAACGCTGTGCTGCAGGTGCATCATAAAGCACTGCTTTACTGTATGGGTCTTCAAGATTACTGTCAGGACCCCCTACAAGCATACCGGGCATGGACTGCTCCAGTACCATTGAAGGCCTGTGGTGTGTTGACTGAGGAGAGACTGTACCGTAACCTGTTACAAAGCAATATCCTACCGCATTTGCGCCAAGCAGATAATCAAGCTGCTTCTTTGCAAATTCCATATAAGAAGCATCACCTGAAATCTTGTACTGCATAAGTAGTGTCATGCCGTTATTTGCCACTGTCATGTTACTTCCCCAAGGATAAGTGGTAAGAAGGGACATGAAATATCCGTCATCAGAGCCCCTTGCCACTATATAATCAGCTTCTTCCTTGATTTTTGTTTTAAAATATTCTATTTCTGAATCCACACCTGTAACATCCGCTTTAATAAGATCATACATACCATATGTTCCTACATCCGCCCATCCGAGACCCGTACGTGCAGAAGAATATTCAGAAATGGCATTTTTATATTCGGCTTTTCCTGTTGCAATATAGAGCTCGCAAGCAGCCCATAACAGTTCATCACTTGTATAATTATCAGGATATTCTCCCGTAACTATATCATCAGGATTCTTATATCTGTCATTATCATGTCCATCTTCTATATATGCCCAAGCCGCCTCTGCCGCTTCAAGACATTCTGCGGCAAAATCAGCATCATATTCTGCATAAAGAAGAGATGCTTTTGCCATTACTGCAGCAAAGTCGGCAGTAGCCGTAGTAGATATAGGCGCCAGATAAAGCTGGTCGTTTTCTTCTTCAGGCATTACGGTTTCAGGGAACACAAGGCATGTCACTTTATGATATACACCGCCTGATGTATCCTGCATCTTGAGCATCCATTCAAGTTCATATCTTGCCTCATCCAGGAGGTCAGGTACTCCGTTTCCGCTTTCAGGAATTCCTATGTCATCTGCAGTCTGGTTATAATCCTCATATGCAATCAATAAATCCTGTACAGTTTTTGCTCCCGGCACCACATATCTTCCGTAGTCACCCGCATCATGCCATCCGCCGGACACATCCTTTGTTTCATTTGTTCCGTAAACAACTGCATCTCCCGTATGGCACGCCACATGAGCAAAATCTCCTGAAATGTCAGAATCCAGTTCTACTCCGCATCTCTGATTATAGAGCATAAGTATAACGTCCTTATACATATCATCATATATTCCTTCACCTATGGTGAACTCATATGTTTCGCCTGAGTCTGAAGATACAATCTTATAAGTTCCCGGCTCAGTAACTTCTGAAAAGTCACCATGTCTTGTTTTTCTCTTGTTAGGGTCATCATAAAATGCTCTTCCGTATGTACCTTCATACACTGTCTCACCGGTTTCTATATTAACAACCTCAAATGTTTCATCCACATCACTGCCTACAATTACGGTCTTTACATCATCAGGAAGATATCCTATCTGGCTGACACTTACAAGCGGCGCTTCTGCAACCTCTTCTGCAATTTCCGCATTGGAAACATCCTTTACAACGAGCTGTATATTATCAAAATAAATATTATGCTGTCCCGGGTCAGCGTCCATGTCCTCCATCTTACCCATATTAAAACAGAGTCTAGGTGCCGGGTCAGTGTCTTCCTCCATCTCAAAATCCACGGAAATTGTCTGTGTCTCCGTAGTTACATCTATATATTCTCCGACATATGCATGATAATCACCACCGTTAATCTGGAGTCTCCATTCCAACTTACGGTCTATGTCGGAACGAACGTCAAAAGTAAATGTATATACGCAACCCTTAACAAGTTCAAAGCCGTCATAGTATGCCTGATTTGCATAATCCAGATTGCCGCACGATGTTATGCCTACAACCATTTCGCCATCCTCTACGGTCAGGTCAAATACTCCTCCGTTGGAATACTTGGTAACGTCCTGCAGTTCTCCGTCATCAAAATTCAAGTCTATAAGCACCATCCCGTTTTCAAGCTGCATTTCTTCTTCCTCTGTAACCTCTTCAGTTACTTCTTCAGTGTCTTCAACCGATGCATCAGTAACAGTTGCCGTATCCTCGGTGGTTACCGTTGTTTCATTATTTTCTCCGCAGGCTGCCATGGAAAGCATCATAGCGGAAGCCAGTATCAAAGCTGCTGCCTTTTTAAATTTTCTCATACCCTTCTCCTTCTATATATTTTAAAACTTCCTCAAATGCCATGTCGCCTCCGAATAAATCCAAAGCACTTCCGACAGTGACATCCAGTTTGTTTTTTCCCAATTTTTTAAGTTTTTCCAAATCCTCAAATGACCCTACTCCTCCTGCATATGTAACCGGTATTCCGTCCCAGCTTCCCAGAAGTTTTGCAAGTTCTTCTTCAATCCCCTGCGCCTTCCCTTCAACGTCCACCGCATGAATCAGATATTCATCACAGTATTCTGAAAGCTCTGTAAGAAGCTTATGTGAAATTACGGTGTCAGTAAATTTCTGCCACCTGTCCGTGACAATATAATATTTTCCGTCTTTTTTTCTGCAGCTTAAATCCAGTACTACATGTTCTTTACCCACTGCTGAAACAAGCTTATCCATATTATTAAAGTTTACGGCACCATCCTTAAACACATATGAGGTTGCTATTATATGAGAGGCTCCCATATTTATAAATTCCTCCGCATTTTCAGAATTTACTCCGCCTCCTATCATCATTCCCTTCGGAAAATGAGCCAGAGCCTTTTTTGCCTCTGCAAGGTCAGCGGTATAAAATTCACTTCCGGCAGGATTTAAAAGTATAATATGTCCGCCCTTAAGCCCTCTTTTTTTATAGAGTTCCGCATAAAATCCCGCATCCTGACGTGAAACAAAATTTTCATATGCTTCATTTCCTGCATCCTTAAGGCTTCCGCCGACAAGCTGCTTAACTTTTCCGTTATGAATATCTATGCATGGGCGAAACCTCATTTTAAGCTTCCTCACTTTCTTCCTGTTACATACCGATTATATGATTGTAACATATTGCGTCATTTAAATAAAGTTATATTCTGAATTTTGTTTCTATAAAAAGTTGTATTAATAATACTATGCTTATCCGCATTCCATGTGTTAAAATATATAAATAATGTGCACATCAAAGTATTATATGGATAGGGATTGAGAGGAAATTATGACTAATTTTAAACTTAAGCAGGAAATTAATGACTGTCTGCTTTATGCAGACCTTATATCAAATCAGGGATTTGAGCCGGAAGGAGAAATCCGCCTCAGAGACATGGTAAAGTTTGACTTTCTTCAATTTATAGGATTTTTGTTTGAATCAGACGGTTCTACCATACAGCCAGAGCTTACATTTATACAGGAGCATCTGGGAATGTACTTTACGGTAGAAAAGTTTTTAAGATTTAAGTATGACAGGTGTATGGGTAAGGATTTTATAAATACCCCTCCCCGTTCCCTGACTTATTTTGCGAAATATGACCTTACCCAAAAGGCTGTTTCTTCAGATAAACCACTAAACAAATCACGCTTTCTTGTCAAGGTTTATATTGATTTGGGACAGGCATTTATAGACATAAATAACGCTGATTCTGCAGGTATTGCAAACCTGACCAACTATACACTCATGCTCGAAAACTATCTTAAACAGCTTTCACTTTATTCTTCAGATATAACAGCTTCACAGACTTCTCCTGTAAACAAACAACCTGCGGAAGAAAAAGATGAAACCCTTGAAGCCCTTATGGAAGAACTCAATTCCCTTACGGGTCTTGACAATGTAAAGCAGGATATCAACAATCTGGTAAACCTGCTTAAGGTTAAAAAAATGCGTGAAGAAAGAGGCATGAAACAGCCTTCTATATCCCTTCACCTTGTTTTTTCCGGAAATCCCGGCACCGGAAAGACTACTGTTGCCAGACTTCTTGCAAAAATATACAAAAAGCTGGGTGTTTTAAAAACCGGGCAGCTTATAGAAGTGGACCGTTCAGGTCTTGTTGAAGGCTATGTAGGACAGACCGCCGCAAAAACAAAAAAGGTAATTGAAAGTGCATTAGGCGGTGTACTTTTTATAGATGAAGCATATACTCTCACTGAAAATAAAGGAGATAATGATTTCGGGCAGGAAGCAGTCGATACCCTGCTCAAGGAAATGGAAGACAATCGTGACAACCTTGTTGTAATCGTTGCCGGTTACACAGATTTAATGGAAAATTTTGTCGAATCTAACCCGGGGCTGAAATCCCGTTTTAATAAATATATATTCTTTGCCGATTATACAGGCGACCAGTTATTTGAAATTTTTATGGGAATGTGTCGTGCTCAGGATTATATACCTGACGAGGAAGGTGCAGCCTATGCAAAAAAATATCTGACCGACCGCGCAAAACAGCATGATGAAAATTTTGCCAATGCACGTGAGGTCAGAAATTATATAGAACGTGCCATTTCAAGGCAGGCATCACGAATAGTATCCATTAAGGACATCGATGATGCCACCCTGAAAACACTTACATTAATTGATTTAAAAGAGGATTAATTTACTTTTCAACGAAGCAGTTTACGGTACTTCCCGGAGCTGCTTTTCCTTTTTCAACTAATACTATTTCAATCCCCTCAAGGCGATAAGAATATCCTGCAGAGCCCGCCGGCTCTCCATTCTTTGCCCATCCGAGCCATCCCAGCTTCTGAACATGTACCCTGTAATAAATATCGTATTTTTGTGCTATTTCACCTGTCAGTTTTATTTCTATTGCCTCAAGACGTTTGGACTGTCCGCTTGTTCCTGACATTTCTCCGTCACTTACAAAATCTTCTTCCCATCCGTAGGTCTGTACATGAGTTCTATATGAAACCCCGCCTTCGTATGGCAGATTAGTAAGTTTTATTTCTATACCCTCAAGGCGTTTGGACTGTCCGCTTGTCCCTGACATTATTCCGTTTGCAGACCATTCCTGCCAGCCATAAGTCTGCACATGAGTTCTGTAAAGGACGTTAGGCTTGTCTGACCCTGAAGCATATATAGCATTTCCTGTAGTTGATATGTAAGCTGATACCTGAGTGGAATCATTTCTTACAGGCGGCTCTTCACCTTTTTTTACAACCACTATTTCTATTCCTTCAAGACGTTTTGAATATCCCGAAGTTCCTGCAGGCTCACCGTTTTTTGCCCAGTTAAGCCATCCGTAAGTCTGAGCATGTACTCTGTAATAAACGTCATACTTGTCCTTATCAGCTCCGGTAAGCTGAATCTCTATTGCCTCAAGACGTTTGGACTGCCCGCTTGTTCCTGACATTTCTCCGTCACTGCTCCATGACTGCCATCCGTAGGTTTGAACATGGGTTGTATACTGTATTCCCAAATTTTCATTTCCTGAAACCTTTATATTTATACCTTCAAGTCTCTTTGATTCTCCACTGGTACCGGACATTTTTCCGTTATTTACCCAGCTCTGCCAGCCATAGTTCTGCACATGAGTCCTGTATGTAACATCTACATCAGGCACCGTTCCGTTTTCCTGAGAAGTATCTGTACCATTATTTGAATCACCATCTGAAGTTCCTGCAGAATCATCTATCGGATTTGTTATTGTAACATCTTCAGGAAGAATATAAATGTATCCCTGAAATGTTCTGGATTTCATAAAATCCGAGCTGTCCTTCTTCATTGTGGTCAGGTAAAAATTCTCTTTATTATAACGGGACTCTGAAATAATTACAGTGCCGTCGCTGTTTACCTGCTCAACCACTGCTACGTGTCCCCCGTTTTTCCAACAGGCAATCGCACCTACTCTTGGCTCCTGTCCATATTCATAATATCCGTTCTGTATATTGTAATCATACCATGTGTCAGCATTGTACCTACTGAGTTTAGGCTCTGTACCAAGAATTTCATAAGCTCTTCCGTATGCGTATGCCGTACAGTTCGGTAACCCGTATCCGTATTTTTCAAAAAGATTCATATCTGAATAATAATATTCATTATCCGCATCGGGCTCCGTAAATCTTGGTGAAAATGTTATTTCAGTTTTACTTTCTGCCGCTTCCACATTATATGTACTTATCTGAAATATGGAAATAATCATAATCATCGCCATAAGAAACGATATTAATTTTGTACTTTTTTTCATGACTTCCTCCGATAGTTTTTTCTTGCAATTAATATATTACAATTTTGTTACAATTTTGTCAACTATATATTAACATTTGTTTTGTTAAAAACATCTGAGCAGGTCTAAAATACGGAAAACAAAAAAACAGGCGTTGCCCGAAATAATCGGGCGGAGCCTGTTTTTTTCATCATCATGTCGCCTGTCGGCTCCATGTGTTCATTCGCATTATGCCGGATTCCGCAAGCGCAATCCGTCGCAATGCTCATTTATATCATATAATTTATCATTTCAAGTACGCTGTCTCCAAACTTCTTTGAAAGTTCCTCTGCATCCTCAAGGCTCTTTCCCTTTACGCCAAAGTAAAATTTAATCTTTGGCTCTGTTCCTGAAGGACGCACACAAAGCCATGCATCATCCGTGAGTTCATAATAAAGTACATTTGACTTTGGAAGGAATGTAGGTGTAATAGCTCCTGTCTTAAGATTTTTCACTATATCAGTATCATAATCTCTTACAGCTATAACATCATATCCTGCCACTTTTTCCGGTGTATTATTTCTGAGTCTGCTCATAATTGACTGGATTTTTTCGAGTCCGTCAATTCCCTTAAGGGTAACAGTCTTTATATCATCAATCCAGTAGCCATATCTCTCATACATATCAATCATGGCATCCCAGAGAGTCTTTCCAAGTGACCTGTAATATGCCGCTGCCTCGCAGAGAGCCATTGTTGCCACTACGGCATCCTTATCTCTTGCGTGTGTGCCTATCAGACATCCGTAACTTTCTTCAAAGCCAAAAAGATATGTTCCCTTACCCGAATGCTCATATCCGAGAATCTTCTGACCTATAAACTTAAAGCCTGTGAGGCATTCCTCAAGTTTCACACCGTAATACTTTGCTATGCATGCAGCAAGGTTTGTGGTTACTATTGTTTTTACCAGAACACCGTCTTTAGGAAGACCTCTTGTAGCCTTTATCTGTCCGATTTCATAATCTGCAAGGAGACTTCCTGACATATTTCCCGTAAGACACATATACTCACCTGTCTTTGCGTCCTTTACATAAACACCAAGCCTGTCTGCGTCAGGGTCCGTTGCAAGTACAAGGTCTGCATCTTTTTCTTTTGCAAGCTTAAGAGCCAGCTCGAATGCCTCCTTTGCTTCAGGATTAGGATAGGAAACCGTTGGAAATTCTCCGTCAGGCAGTTCCTGCTCCGGCACTACATATACATTTTCAAAGCCAAGTTCTTTAAGCACTCGTCTCACAGGTATATTTCCTGTTCCGTGAAGAGGAGAATATACTATTTTAAGCTCTTTACCGTATTTATCTATACATTCCTGATGAATTACCAGTTTTTTAAGCTCTGCGATATAGGCATCATCTACTTCACTTCCAATTATATTGTAAAGTCCGGCTGCTTCTGCTTCTTCCTTAGAAATCATTTTTGCATCCTGAACTTTGAGCTTTTTAACCTCAATCATAATACCTATATCATTAGGAGGAGTTATCTGCGCTCCGTCCTCCCAGTAAACCTTATAACCGTTATATTCAGGCGGATTGTGGCTTGCAGTTATATTAATTCCGGCTATGCATCCAAGATGCCTTACCGCAAATGAAAGCTCCGGTGTAGGCCTTAAGGATTCAAATCTGTATGCCTTGATTCCGTTTGCAGCCAGACAAAGTGCTGCCACATCTGCAAATTCAGGTGAACATCTTCTGGAGTCAAATGCTATTGCAACACCCTTTTTCTGTCCGCCCTTCTGTATAATATAGTTTGCAAGACCCTGAGTAGCCTTTGCAACTACATAGTCATTCATTCTGTTTATACCTGCACCGATTATTCCTCTTAATCCGGCGGTACCAAATTCCAACTCTGCATAAAAACGCTCTTTTATCTCTTTTTCGTCATCCTTGATTGCAAGAAGCTCTTTTCTTACTTCATCACTAAAAAAGGAATCTGTTGTCCATTCCTCATACATTTTCATGTAGTCCATCACAAAATGTCCTCCTTGACCTTATCATTCACTCTTCTTAAAAATACCGCTAAACAAGCGTCACAAAATATACTCATTATATAAAAGGGCGCACTAAACCCATACTTGATTAGAGTATACATTAAAATGTTTCAAATGTGAAGAGAATAATAACTTTTAAATTCAAAAAGTGTATTTTTTTTCTTTTCTTCATCATCAATTACTTTTTCCAGCTTTTCCTGCATCTTCGGTGATATCCATGTTTTGGATGAATTCATATACTGATTACTTATTTTATAAAATTTTTCAGGAAAGCTGAGTAATATGTATATATATTCGTAATCACTCTCGCAAAGTTTTATATACCTTCCGTACTCTTCTAAAATAAGCTTTAAAATTTGAAAACTATATCTGTTTTTTTCCAAAGCCTTTCTTAAAAAATGATATAAATCTGCAAGCTGATTTCCTGCATAAAACCTGTCAAAATTAATTGTTGCAATAAATTTTGACGTATTAATCACACTGTGATAATCATATGTCCCGTGGCAATATCCGTATCTTTTTTTATCCTCATCAGTTCTTCCGCTATATTTTTTCTCACACTCCAGCGCCTGGTTGTAAAAGTAATCATATGCCTCCATATACAAAAGCTCAAAGCTCTTTTTGCCCGTTCTTCCTCCTATGAAATTTCTTATACGTTTAAGCTCCCTGTTTCTTTTTGCAAAATCACAGTCATTCCTTATATGAAGCTTTTCCTTCATGTCATTATATACCTTTGCAGCACACAGATGAAAATTCGCCAGATTTCTGATTGCATTCCTTATATCATCCATGCCGGTTATAAGACATTCCCTTCCTTCAAAGAACATTCTCATGACATATGGATTTCCATATCTGTCATATGTAACCAGCTCGCCTTCTCTGTTCGGAATACATCTGTCAATATTACAAAAGCCTGCATCGCTAAGCATTTCCTTAAACTGATACTCGGAAGCAAGCCGTCCTTCAGATTCCGTCAGGGGCTTAAGCTGCCTGATGCCTTTATCAGTTTTCAGGATAATTGCCCCACGTCCTCTTATGCTCTGTATAACTTCCACATCATATTCCTGATACACTTCCGACATTTTTTCAGACAAAACAATCCCCTCCAAACATCATTCTCCTTAATAATATGAAGATTAAAGGGGATTTATACCTTATTTCATAGCCTTCACCAATTCAATCAGTGTTTCCCTTTCATTAAGCTCCGGATTTTCTAAAACTTTATCGAGCAAATACTTCAGCGTTTCACCCATTTCTTTACCGGGCTTCATTCCCAGCGCTATCAAATCATTTCCGTTTATTGCAAGGTCCTTTATTTTAAGGCACTGTTTTTCCGAAACAACAGTGTCATACATTTCCTTCATCTTTCTTATATTTTCTTCCTTTTCCTCCCGTTTATACATACTTTGTGCAAGCATGTCCGCTCTTCTTATGGCTATAAAATCAGAAAAATTTTCAATACCCATTTTGCTCATGGCACGTCTGAAGCTCTTAATGGTAATTTCTCCGCCTATTCCGTAATCGTGCCAGTACACAAGATTTTTAATCTTTTTGATTGTGTCATTGTCCATTTTAAGTCTCTTTAAAACTTTGTCTGCAATCTCTTCACTTATTACATTATGCCCGGCAAAATGGTCGAAGCCTTCATCATCCTGCTTTTTTGATGCAGGCTTTCCTGAATCATGCAAAAGTGCAGCATATCTTAAAACCTTATCTTTAGGGACATTTTCCATAACCTTAAGCGTATGATGACCTACGTCATAAATATGGTGTTTTATATTTTGCGGTGTCTCCATCATAAGGTCAAATTCCGGAAGAATCACAGCCGTTATTCCGAGTCTGTATGCCGTCTCAAGCATTCCCGGATTATCGGATGTAATAAGCTTTGTAAGTTCTGTCTGTATGCGCTCGGCACTTATTTCCTTTAAGTCCTTTGCCAGATTCTTTATGGCACATTCGGTCTCCTCATCAATTTCAAATCCAAGCTGCGCCGCAAATCTCACGGCTCTTAAAATTCTGAGCGCATCTTCATTAAATCTTTCGATAGGATTTCCCACACACCTTATGACCCTTTTTTCAAGGTCTTCCATTCCGCCAAACAAATCCACGAGCCCTGTCTCATCATTATATGCCATTGCATTTATGGTAAAGTCACGCCTTTTTAAATCTTCCTCAAGGCTTTTTGTAAAGGAAACGGACTCAGGTCTTCTGTGATTTTCATACTTTCCGTCAATTCTGTAGGTTGTAACCTCATAGCCCTCTTTTCCAAACATAACAGTAACCGTTCCGTGCTCAATTCCCGTATCTATGGTCCTTTTAAATATTTCTTTTACCTGATACGGCTCGGCGGATGTGGTAATATCCCAGTCATCGGGCGTTTTATTAAGGAGGCTGTCTCTTACACAGCCTCCTACTATATACGCCTCAAAGCCCTCTTTATTCAATTCTTCAATAATATGCCTTGCGGCATCGGGCATTTCTATTTTCATTTTCTACCTCGTTCATTTTAATAAGCTCTTCCGAAGTATACCATCTTCTTTGCAGGCTTACCGCAGTATACGCAGGTATCTGCAATATGCTCCTGTTCAAAAGGCATACATCTTGTGGTTGCGCCTGTTTCTTCCTTAATTGCATTTTCACAATCCTCGCTTCCGCACCACATAGCCTTAATAAATCCCTGCTTTTCTTCTATAATGTTCTTAAACTCTTCCCAGTTAAGGGCAACATGTGTATTTTCATCTCTGTGTGCCTTTGCTCTTTCAAACATGTCCTTCTGGATTTCTTCAAGAAGCTGTGGAACTTTTTCAGAAAGCTCATCTATCTTTACGATAGTCTTTTCTCTGGTATCCCTTCTTACAAGCACTGCCTGTCCTGCTTCGATATCCTTAGGTCCTATCTCTATACGTACAGGAATTCCTCTCATTTCCTGCTCGGCAAACTTAAATCCAGGGCTCTTATCGGTTGCATCAACCTTTACTCTTACAGTGTCACAAAGAGCCTTTCTGATTTCTTCTGCCTTTTCAAGTACGCCTTCCTTCTTCTGCATGATAGGAACTATCATAGCCTGAACAGGTGCTACTCTTGGAGGAAGCACAAGTCCGCTGTTATCTCCGTGTACCATGATTATCGCACCGATAATTCTGGTTGACATACCCCATGATGTCTGGTGTACATACTGAAGTTTGTTTTCCTTATCGGTATACTGTATTCCAAATGCCTTTGCAAATCCGTCACCGAAATTGTGGCTTGTACCTGACTGAAGCGCCTTTCCGTCATGCATAAGCGCCTCTATGGTATATGTTGCCTCTGCGCCGGCAAACTTTTCCTTATCTGTCTTCTGTCCTCTTATAACAGGAATTGCAAGCACTTCTTCGCAGAAATCAGCATATACATTGAGCATAAGCTCTGTTCTTTCCTCTGCCTCTTCTGCTGTTGCGTGTGCCGTATGTCCTTCCTGCCACAAAAATTCTCTGGAACGAAGGAATGGTCTTGTTTCCTTTTCCCACCTTACAACTGAACACCACTGGTTATATACCTTTGGAAGGTCTCTGTATGACTCAACCTCTTTCTTGTAAAAATCACAGAAAAGTGTTTCAGATGTAGGCCTTACGCACATTCTTTCCTGAAGAGGATTCATTCCTCCCATTGTTACCCATGCAACCTCGGGTGCAAAACCCTCCACATGGTCCTTTTCCTTCTGAAGCAGGCTCTCCGGTATGAAGATAGGAAGATAAACATTTTCCACTCCTGTTTTCTTAAATCTCTCATCAAGCTGTTTCTGTATATTCTCCCACAGTGCAAATCCGGCAGGCTTAATAACCATACATCCCTTAACACTTGTATAGTCCATAAGCTCGGCCTTTTTTACAACGTCCGTATACCACTGTGCAAAATCCTCATCCATAGAAGTTATCGCTTCTACAAGTTTCTTCTCTTTAGCCATTTCATTTATATCCTTTCCTGATTACATATATTATTTAAAACTCATCAAGCTCTATCATGTCAAATGCCTCACCCTGAGGCTCTTTTTTTAAAACAATATGTTCACCCGTAACGGGATGTTCAAATTCCAGTCTTGAAGCATAAAGTCCAATCTGTCTGTACTTCTTTTTGGAGTTCTTAAATAATTTATTATATTTTGTATCACCCCAGATTCCCGCACCATGTGCGGCTGTCTGCACTCTTATCTGATGATGCCTTCCTGTATCAAGCTGTATAAGCACATATGAGAGCACGCCCTCATCGGTTTCAAATTCATCAATAACCTCGTAGTAAAGGCTTGCTTTTTTAGCTCCCCTGGTCCCCTTTGCGACAACAGATGTGACATTTGTTTTTTTATCATGATAAAGATAATCCGAAAGCTCCCCGGCTTCATCCGGCAGGCTCCCCGTAAGAATTGCCTGATAGTATTTCACCATTCCTCCGTCCTGCATGATGTCGCTTAAAGCTGCCGCGCATTCCCTGGTTTTTGCAAATAACATTATACCCCCTACGGGTCGGTCCAGTCTGTGTATCGGAGCTACATACGGCTCATCATCTTCCTCCGACCTGTCAAAGAGATAATTTTTCAAAATACATATCATGTCCTCTGAATTGGACCTGTCTCCCTGTGCCGGCACCCCGCATGGCTTAACGCAGGCTATTATGTAATTATCCTCATAAATTATTTCCGGTTTCATTTTGTAATTTCTCCGCACCGCATCTTAATTTATACTACGGTCTTTAGTTTTATTTTTTCAAATATGTAGTATAACATTAAATCATTCCAATGTGTAGCTTATTTTTTGAATAATCTTCTTTTTTTCTTTGTTTTTGCACTCTGCATTTCCCGAAGAAGCCTGTCCAGCTTCTTATATCTTTCTTCTGCCCTTTCTTCCTGTTCTCTCATAACAGTATCCATCTGTTTTATGACAATTTCTGATATCTGAGATTTCATATTGTCACTTACTGCCTGTTCAACCGATTCTCTTATCACTTCGTTTAAGCCGCTATTTATGGCAGAGAGTACCGCCCTGTTCATAACAGCCTGAAGCTGTGCCATTTTAAAATCCACAACCCTGTTTTGAGTTTCCAAATCAGAAGAAATAACCTCTGCCGCACCTGCTGCCTCTTTCTCTGCCATATCTTCAGTATTATTATCTGATGTATTAATTTCCGTATTCTTTTTTAATGCATTCCTTATCGCTTTTAGTGATATTCCGTTCTCTTTAAGCCTTTTTACTTCTTTTAACAGCCTTATGTCCTTTTCGCTGTAATAGCGGTGCCCCATTTCGTTTCTTTCTATATTTAACTCCAGCTCCTCCTCCCAATATCTAAGGACATGCGGCTCTACAGAAAGAAGCTTTGCAGCCTCTTTTATCATATATTTATTATTTAATATTTCCATAATCTTCCTCCTGTCATTTAACTGCCATTCAAATCCTTTAACTCTGATATCATGTTATCACAAGGAATGATTTTAATCCTCAATTTTCGTGCGCACTTTATTACTCATTCCATGTAATTTCGACTTTATCGCACAACCTGTATGTTTTAAATTTGGGGTGATGTTCAAAATCGTTGCATTATTTCTATATAATGGTTATACTAATTTCATAACCAAAAACACGAGGGGGGTAATTTATGTTTATTAAAAAATTAAAGAAGACAATTTCTCTGATTGTTGCATCAGCCATGCTTTTATCCTGTGCGGCATGTGGAAAAGAAAGCGGTTTTAACCAGACTTCAAACACTACTGAAGACAACGGACCGTCCACACAGCAGACAACAGAGCCTGCAGATATTGAAGATGACTTAAATACAGGCGATACAGGCGATGCAGAGATACAGGAGGCATTTGAAACATATCTGGATGATTACTTTTATGAGTATGTAACAAGTGATACAATTTCCTATCACTATACGATTTCAAACCCTGACAGTTTCGGAATTGAGCCGCCTGAGGCTACATTGGGCGATACTGACATGTCCGAAGAAGCACTTGAAAAAGAAGCCGAAGAATATCAGGCTCAGATTGATGAACTCATTGCAATCGACCGTGACGGACTTGACGAAGAACAGCAGTTTACCTATGATGTTTTACTTGCATATCTTGAAAATGAAATGAAAATTTATGATAATGTTTATCTTTACGAGCCATTTTCTCCAATGAGCGGTCTACAGTCAAATATTTCCACTGTATTTACGGACTATGCCTTTAATTCAGAGGAGGACGTACAGGACTATATTTCCCTTTTAAACCAGGTGCGTGATTATTTCGGCGCCTATCTCGAATTTGAAAGATTAAAGTCCGAAAACGGTTACTTTATGGCAGATGAAACGGCAGACTCAGTAATCGAGCAGTGCGAGACTTTTATAGAGAATACAGATGACCATTTTATGATTGAGCTTTTCAATTCCAGGGTTGACGAACTGGACTTCTTATCTGATGAAGCAAAGGAAGACTATAAAGAGCAGAACAGGGACGCGGTTTTAAATTCCCTTATTCCTGCATTTCAGGACACCATTGACACCTTCAACGAACTTAAAGGCACTGGTACAAATGATGGCGGTGTATGTAATTACGAAGGCGGCAGTGATTACTATGAATATCTTCTTGCAAAAAGAATCGGAACATCTAAATCACCTGAAGAGCTTATTGAAATGCTTGATGCGCGGTATAATGAAATTCTCATGGAAATGTACTACATTATGATGGGAAATGAAGCGGCTTACACATATTATGTGGAAAATTACGATAACCTATATCCTGAGCTTGAAAACATGACACCTGAAGAAATTATTTCAGAAGTTAAGGAAGCTACCGAAAATTACTATCCTGAAACTGATGATATACCTTATACCATAGATTACCTTGACGAAAGTCTGGAAACCATAATGGAAAACACATTGGCATATTATCTTTCACCTGCCATTGACAATCCTGACAATAACGTAATGAAAATAAACGGAAGCCACGGTACATCAGGCCTCTGGCAGACTTTGGCACATGAAGGTTTCCCCGGACATATGTACCAGAATGTATACTACCTGTCAACAGACCCTGAGCCTGTAAGATGTATTTTAAGCTTTACGGGATATTCTGAAGCATGGGCCGTATATGTAGGTTACGATGCGGTAAAAAAATATGACTTTCCTGATGCAGACGAAACAATAAGGGAAGACGTGGCACAGCTTGCAGCTCTTGACTCAGAGTTTTCTTATCTTATAATGGCTCGTATTGACCTGGGAATAAATTATGAGGGCTGGACTCTGGAGGACACGGAAAACTATATGACAGGTTTGGGACTTAATGCCGCATCAGCGGAAGAAATGTATTATGTATTTGTCGGCGACCCTGCCGTATACCAGAGCTATTCCACAGCTTATTATGAGTTACTAGAGCTTAAAGAATATGCTGAAGACGAGCTTGGAGATGATTTTGACGTAGTTGAATTTGAAGATGCAGTCCTTAAGGCAGGCCCTTGCCAGTTTTCTCTTCTCAAGGAAAAAATTGATGAATATATCGAGGACACAAAGTAATCACAAAAATAAAAGTTGACTTATAACTTTGGTAAAGCTATACTTATGAGAGATTTAGGATAATATTGGCAGTACTTTATTACCCTGCCATTTCCATAAGAAATCTAATAAATTAAAAAACTAGGAGGAATGAAAATGTCAACAAAAGCTATGTACCCAATTAGTGAAATCGGCGCAGGCAAGCCTGGTTTCTCAAAAACACGTTCCATAATTGAAACTGCTTTTTATGGAAACAACGTAGTAAAGGTTAACACTCTTAAGGAAGCTTATAACCTTGCTAAGAATTCTCCGGGAACAATCGTAACAGATATGCCTGTTTACAGAGGAGAAGAATTCGGTCTTGATTCCGATGCAAAGGTTTTATTATTTAATGACGGTGCCGTTACAGGTCGTTACGCAGCAGCACGCCGTATTAAAGGCGAGCCTGGTGTTGATGATGCAAAACTTGACAAGGTAGTTATGGACGCTGTCTACAAGACACGTTGGAAGAAATTATATCACGCTACAGTATTCGTAGGTCTGGACCCTGAATTTATGGTTAAGGCTCATCTTCTTATTCCTGAAGGTGAAGAAAACCTCATGTATTCATGGATGCTTAACTTCCAGTATATGTCAGATGAATATGTAAAGATGTACAAGGCTTCAAAGCCTGTCGGAGACGGTAAGGAAACAGATATCTACATCTTCTCAGACCCACAGTGGGCACCAACAGAAAGCCCTGATGTAGATTACAGCTGCTTAAGCGACCCACTTACTCTCTGCTATTTCGATACAGATGAGAACTGTGCTGCAATCCTTGGTATGAAGTACTTTGGAGAGCACAAGAAGGGAACTCTTACAATGGCTTGGGCTATCGCTAACAGAAACGGATATGCTTCATGCCACGGCGGACAGAAGGAATATTTATTATCTGACGGCTCTAAGTTCGTTGCTTCAGTATACGGACTTTCAGGATCAGGTAAGTCAACTCTTACACATGCAAAGCATGACGGAAAGTATGATATCAAGGTGCTTCATGATGATGCGTTCATTATCAATACAGATACCTGTGCATCTATCGCTCTTGAGCCTACTTACTTTGATAAGACTGCAGATTATCCTACAGGATGTGCAGATAACAAGTATTTATTAACATGCCAGAACTGTGCTGCTACAATGGATGAGGATGGAAAGATTCAGCTTGTTACTGAAGATATAAGAAACGGTAACGGACGTGCTATCAAGTCTAAGCTTTGGTCACCAAACCGTGTAGATAAGATTGACGCTCCTGTTAATGCTATCTTCTGGATTATGAAGGACCCTACAATCCCACCTGTAGTTAAGTTAAAGGGCTCAGCTCTTGCATCAGTTATGGGTGCTACACTTGCTACTAAGACTTCTACTGCTGAGCGTGTTGCTGCAGGAACAGACTTAAATGCAATCCGTATCGTACCTTATGCTAACCCATTCAGAACTTACCCACTCGTAAATGATTATGAGAAGTTCAAGAAGCTCGTTGAGGAGAAGAATGTAGACTGCTACATCATCAACACAGGCGATTTCATGGGCAAGAAGGTTAAACCTGCAGACACATTAGGAATTCTTGAAACAATCGTTGAGAGAAGAGCTACCTTCAAGCAGTGGGGACCTTTTGAAGACATCGAAATCATGGATTGGGAAGGATTCACACCTGATTTAAATGATGCTGATTACAAGGCACAGTTAAAGAATGCTATGGAAACCCGTGTAGATGCAGTTAAGGGCTTTGCTACAAAGAAGGAAGGATATGACAAGCTTCCTGATGAGGCTCTTGCAGCACTTCAGAAGTTGGTTGATGCTTTAGCATAGTAATACAAATAAAATAACACAAAATAAATCAGGGGGCTTTTAAATAAAGCCCCCTTTAATATTATCTGATTTTTAATTTTTATATCTTAAATATGTAACATCTCTTCACACTGTTCCAGATACTTTATAATTGACAGCTTCTGAGGGCACGCCTTTTCACACTGACCGCATTTTATGCAATCTGCGGCAGAGCCTTTACCTGAAACTGCCTTTCTATACTCCTCTTCCGCCTCTTTTTTAAGGCCATTTCCAAGCTGTTTGTTTGCCGCTGAAAAAATCTCAGGAATCGGTATATGTTTTGGACAGCCTTCTGTACAATAATGACATGCCGTGCAGGGAATAGTTGAAGAATTTCCCATTATTCGCTGAGCCTTTTGAATAATTTTCTGTTCCTCCTCATTAAGAGGCTTGAAATTTTTCATGTACGAAAGATTATCTTTCATTTGTTCAATATTTGACATTCCCGAAAGCACAGTGATAATTCCGTCCAGAGATGCCACAAATCTTATAGCCCATGAAGCATAGGACATATCAGGATTATAAGCTTTCATAAGCTTCTTTACTTCTTCAGGGGGATTTGCCAGATTTCCGCCCTTTACCGGCTCCATCACAACTATTGACTTACCATGCTTTCTTGCCACCTCATAATTTGCCCTTGAAGCAACAGACGGTTTTTCCCAATCCTCATAGTTAATCTGAAGCTGTACGAAATCCACTTCCGGATGCTCATTTAAAAGCTGGTCCAAAAGGCGAGGTCCTGCATGAAATGAAAATCCCATATATTTGATAAGTCCTTTTTCCTTCTGTTCTTTTACAAAATCCCACAAATGAAATTTATCATACTTCGTATAATTATTTTCCATCATGGCATGAAGGAGATAGTAATCAAAATATCCTGCACCTGTGCGCTCCAGACTGGTATAAAACTGTTTCTTTGCGGCCTTTTCCGTAGGTGCCAGCATAAATGCATTTAACTTTGTAGCAAGAGTGTAAGATTCTCTCGGATATCTCTCAACAAGAGCTTTCTTAATTGCATCCTCAGAGCCCGGATATACAAATGCAGTGTCGTAGTAAGTAAATCCCGACTCCATAAATAGGTCCACCATTTTTTTAACTTGTTCAATATCTGTGCGAAGGCCTTTTTTCGGCAGACGCATAAGACCAAAGCCGAGTTTAGGCACTTCCTTTCCAAAAAAATCTGACATGGCTTTTCCTCCTTTTCAGATGAATTCTTAATATAAAGTATAAAATTACATCTGCTAAATATCAAATACCTTGTATTTATTTTTTGCCATGCCTTATGAGCATTATATAAAAGGGACTATCTATTTCCCGACAGCCCCTTTTATACATTTGCCTTTATATTCATGTTACAACTCCCGCTATTAAAACACTTACAATTATCCCCACTATAGTGGTAAAAAGCGCTCCCGGCAGAGTCCATCTTGTTTTTGTAACTTTAACTGACATATAGTAAACCGACATGGTATAGAAAATAGTTTCAGTACAGCTAAGCATTATGGAAGCACACATTCCAAGATATGAATCAGTACCATACGTTCTGAATATATCCAGAGCCATCCCGGTTGCCGCAGATGAAGAAAACATCTTTACTATGGCAAGCGGTATTATTTCAGAAGGTATTTTAACAAATTCCGTTACAGGAGAAATTACATCTGCCACGATTTCCAGAAATCCTGAAATTCTCGCAAAGCTTACTGCGGTAAGAAGTCCTACCAGAGTAGGAGCTATATCTATCACAATTTTAAAGCCCCCTTTTACGCCTTCTATAAATTCATGATAGACAGGCACTTTTTTCCAAAAACCATACAAAACTATATATACTATAACAACAGGAAGTATCCAATCAGAAATAACTGCAAAATATTCCATAAAAATACCCTGACATAAAAGAAAGTAACTCTACTTAATCCTATGCTGGGGTTATCATAATTATGTTATTATAAAGTAATTATTCACACCTTACGCCCCTGATAAGCACCACGCAGCTTCATTTCTTTATGCAGTGTATTAAGCACCTCTATCTTATTTACGGACCACAGTGGGGCGATAAGCAATTTCCTATCCCCGTCACCTGTTACTCTGTGTATCACTATATCCCTGTCAAGAAGCTCTATTGAATTTATCAGAATATCTATATACTGCGAAAGTGTGAGTACCTCAAACCTGCCTTTAAGAAAATCTCCTGCCAAATCAGTACTTTTTAACACATGCAGAAGCTGTAGTTTTACACCAAAAGGCTTATTTCTACTCACATATTTAACCGTTTCATACATCATTTCCGGAGTTTCACCCGGAAGTCCTAATATAATGTGAACTATAACCGGAATACCTATTTCCTTTAGCTTTTTAACAGCGTCATCATAGACTGAAAGATTATAGCATCTTCTGATATATGCAGCTGTTTTTTCATGAATTGTCTGAAGTCCCAGTTCAACCCATATGAATTTATCCTCATATTTCTTTTTAAGCCTGGAAAGAAGTGAAATAACATCCTCGCCAAGACAGTCAGGACGGGTTGCGATTGAAATTCCGATTACTTTTTCTTCTTTTAAAGCATTTTCATATATACTTTCCAATATATCTACGGGTGCATAAGTATTGGTATAAGCCTGAAAATATACCATGAATTTATTTAAATTAGGATTTTTTTCATATGCCTTATCAAGCGTCGGTGCAAGAAGTTCCCTTAAATTTTCCGGTGAAACAGCAAAACTTCCGCTTCCACCCGCACAAAATATGCAGCCCTTATCCGAGAGAGTACCGTCCCTGTTAGGGCAGGTAAAGCCTGCATCTATTGAAATCTTTCCGCATTTTTCATGATATTTATTCTTAAACCATGCCCCGAGAGAATAATAGGGCTTGTCGTACCATTCTGTTTTATTATTCATAACTGCTCTCTAATATACTTACAGCCCTTTTAATACCCTCACTGATTCCGACCTCTGCCTTCCAGCCGAGATTCTCAAGTCTTGTACTGTCCAGTATTTCAGGAGTAATTTTCGTATAATCCTGTACCGGCTCTTTTTCATCCTCCGGATTTTCAAATGAAAGGGTAAGATTTCTTTCAGGAAAAGCAGAAACCGCAATCTTTGCAAAATCTCTTATTGTAACATTTGAATTTTCACTCGAAATATTATAAGGCTGTCCGCATTCACCACATAAAAGTATCTTAAGCAGAGCCGAAGCCGTATCAGTTACATAGCAGAACGAACGGTATGGCGCACCATTACTCTTAAGAAGTATATTTTCATGTCTCACCACATTTGCGATAAACTGCGCCCACACCCTGTCATCGTCCAGGGAGCTTGCTCCGTAAATATAGCTCGGTCTGGCTATCTTAATGTCCATACCATACTGTTTTATATAGCAGGCACAGAGAGTCTCTGCTGCTCTTTTTCCCACAGCATAGCAGTTTTTATACGAGTCATGGTCGAGATATCCCACAGTCTCTTCCTTTAATGAGTGAGAGCCGTCCCTGACCGCTCCATAAGTCTTAAGACTGGATATAAATAGTACCTTTGCATTACAGTCCTTTGCATATGAAAGGGCATTTACCGTACCCGTAAGATTTGCATTTATCGTACCCACAGGGTCATTTTCAAAATGCCATGCCGATGCCTGACTTGCCGCATGAATTACAAAGTCCGCCTTTTCCTCAAAGGAAAACGGCTCGCATACATTCTGCGTAATTAAACATAAGTCATCTCTTTCTGCAAGCTTTCCGTATTTCTTTAATGCCTTTTCCCTGTTTCTAACCATTCCGAGCACGCGGATATTCGCATCATATATATCATTTCTAATCAGAAATGCTACAGTCAGATAATAGCTTATAAATCCGCCTGCACCCGTAATAAGTACGGTTTTTCCTGACAGCATATCCCACGGAATATCTGCTTCTGCAACTTCATATATATCGTTATATATTGCGTTTATCACATTATCTTTAACATTACTGCTCATACTTCATTTCTTCCTTTGCAAACAGTTTAAAATTCTGATAGAAAAAGTTTGCCCTTAATGTTTCCAAATCCTCAGGAGTTGTTACCTTTATGTTATTTCTTTCCCCGATAAAAAGATGTACCGGCTCTCCCAGCTCTATAAAAAGCTCACTTGAAGAAACAGGATTCAAAATGTTTCTCTTATAAGCCTCATCATGTGCCCAGAGTATCTTTTTCATTGTATAGCCCTGAGGCGCCTGTGTAATATACATGGAGCTTCTCTTATAGCTCTTATTACAAATCTCTCCGTCCTCGCTGTAAAGCAGGGAATCAATACTTGGAGTAACAGGAACTGCAGTTCCGTATTTTTTTGTATATTCAATGCAGTTATCAATTAACTCCTTTGAGAGCATAGGTCTTACACCGTCACAGATTAAAATTATGTCATCATCTGCCTTTGAAAATTCTGCCGTCTTTACCACTCCGTTATGAATGGAGTCAAAACCTGTATCTCCTCCCGAGATAACAGCTTTTACCTTCTTTATCTGGAACTTTTCAATTAGCTCATTCAGATAAGGAATCCAGTCTTCCTTGCACGCCACAACTATCCAGTCAACATCATCATGTATCGCAAAATGTTCCATTGTTCTTATAATTATAGGTTTTCCCCCTACCTCAAGGAATTGCTTTGGCATGTCCGACTGTTTCATTCTCGTGCCCACGCCGCCCGCAAATAACATTGCAGTTACCATATAAACCTCCTCTTAATCCTCTGTTTGCTATAGTTTAACAACCGCTTCTATTTTAGTCAATTTATAAGATTAAATTTTCATTATTTATTCAGAATATAAGCTATTCACCCTGCTTATAAGAGCTCAAAAAATCTGCCATACGGGCTGCAGCCACTTCAAGCTGTTTAATCTCCGGCAGATACACCAGCCTGAAATGGTCCGGCTTCTCCCAGTGAAAGCCTCCTCCATGAGTAAACAAAATATGTTTTTCCTTAAGGAAATCCAGTGCAAACAGCTCATCGTCCTTTATGTTAAATTTATCTGTATCTATTTTAGGGAATATATAAAATGCAGCCTTAGGTTTCACCGCAGTTAATCCCGGAATGTCATTGAGTGCCTTATATATAAATTCCCTCTGCTCATAAATTCTTCCGCCCGGAACAAGAAGCTTATTTGTCTCTTCTTCCATTTCAAGAGCAGGTGCTATAACCGACTGTGCCGGTACATTTGAGCAGAGTCTCATTGAGGAAAGAAGATTAAGTCCCTCTATATATCCTTTAGTATTTGTCTTGTCACCGCTAATACTCATCCAGCCTACCCTGTATCCGGCTATAAGATGTGATTTGGACAGTCCGTTAAATGTTATCACGGTACAGTCAGGTGCAAGGCTTGCTATTGAAGTATGCTCCAACCCGTCCATTACCAGTCTGTCATAAATCTCATCCGCAAATATGATTAAATCATTTTTCCTTGCAAGCTCCACAATCTCCATAAGTATTTCTTTTGGATAAAGTGCACCGGTAGGATTATTTGGATTTATTATAACAATTCCCTTTGTCCTTGGTGATATCTTTTTCTTTATGTCATCTATATCAGGATTCCACTCAGCTTTTTCGTCACATACGTAATGAACGGCAGTCCCGCCCGAAATAGTAACCGAAGCTGTCCAAAGCGGATAATCCGGCGCAGGAACAAGGACTTCATCACCATAATCCAAAAGTCCCTGCATGGACATTGTAATCAGCTCACTTACTCCATTTCCTGTATAAATATCATCTATGGTAACATTTGGTATGTTCTTCTTTTTACAGTATTTTTCAATCGCTATTCTTGCGGACATAAGGCCTTTGGAATCCGAATAACCTTCAGTCTCTGTAAGGTTATCCGACATCATCGCTATAAGATTATCCGGCGCCTCAAACCCGAATGGTGCAGGATTACCTATATTAAGCTTCATGACGTCTATTCCGGCATCCCTCATACGGTTTGCCTCGTCCATGACAGGTCCTCTTATATCGTAGCACACATTATTAAGCTTAGATGATTTTTCAAATACTCGCATTTTAGTTACCTCCGCATTCTTACCACATTAACAAAACTTTCTATCTTTTCAGGGTCTTTTCCCAATCCCCGGTCCTTTTCCACACCTGAACTTACATCAACCGCATCAGGCTCCACAAAATCTATTGCGACTTTTACATTTTCCGGAGTGAGTCCGCCTGCAAGAATTACCGTTTTTTCTCCGCAGGAAATATCTTTTAATTTATTCCAGTCAAAAGTCTTTCCGCTCCCGGGCTCTCCTGCATCAAATACATACCCTGTAATTTTATCACAATTATGATAAAACTCATACTCCTTTGTGTCAATTTCATTAAATGCTTTTAATATGGGAATTTGTGCTGTATTTATCAGCTCCTGAGACAAATTCCCATGCACCTGAATATAATCAAATCCCGCAGTCTCTATTTCTTTTAACTGTCTCATGTCAGGCGATACTGTCACAGCCACGGTTTTTATTTCTTTATTTAAATAAGGGAATATACTCTTTGCCTTTTCAATGGAAATATTCCTTTTACTTTTCGGATAAAAAAGTACAAAGCCTGCAAAATCAACTTTATTCTTATTTAAATATTCTGCTTCATTACTTTCCGTTATTCCGCAGATTTTTATTTTTGTCAATGTAATCAACTCCCAAAGTCCTAAAAAATATGATTTTTCACCCTTGGTATCATAATATACCTCTCTTTTCACCTTCGCAATATCTTATTTTACCGCATATAATATTTTAAATACTATTATATGGAGAATTTCATGCTAAATCAAAATATGTTTTTAGATATTATAGACGGCACAATCCCCGATGCGGTAAGCATTATAAGCGGCGGAAGCAAATACCCTGCAATAAAGGGGCTCGTTCAGTTTTATCAGATACCGTTTGGCGGAGTGCTGATTGAAGCTGAATTTACAGATTTACCTTTTATTCAGAATAATTCCCCTGCCTTTCACGGATTGCATATACACGAAAAAGTCGACTGCTCTGATGATTTTGCTAATACAGGCATGCATTACAACAAAAACCACACACACCACCCTGCTCACAGCGGTGACCTGCTCCCCGTTCTAAATAACAACGGGTACAGCTATATGGTTTTCTTTGATGCATTTCTGGATATAAAAGACATTATCGGAAAGTCGGTTATCCTTCATGAACACAGGGATGACTTTACTGCGGACCCGTCAGGTAACTCAGGTGAAAAAATAGCCTGTGGCATAATAACTACCGTCAAAAGAAGAAGTTACAAAGATATAGGCAGAATGCTTTAAAAACAGGTAATTTAAGTCATAATAATTATATTTTTGCTCATTTTTGTTATAGAAATGGTATTATCAGGAATCTATAATCACATTTACATTTGAAAAAATTACGAAAGGATAATACCATTATGAGTATGACAAAAACCACCGATATGACCGTCGGCTCACCTTTTAAACACATAATTAAGTTTGTCGGACCTACACTTCTTGGATACCTCTTCCAGCAGTTTTACAGTATGGTAGATACAATAGTTGTAGGTCAGTATCTGGGAAAAGATGCTCTTGCCGCGGTTGGCTCCACAGGCTCAATTAACTTTATGATAATAGGCTTTTGTATGGGTACCTGCAATGGTCTTGCCATACCTATAGCACAGCGTTTTGGCGCAAAGGACTATAAGAGTTTAAGGAAGTACCTTGCAAACGGCATATGGACAGCTATATTCTTTGCAATTATTATGACAACAGCCGTATGTCTCCTCTGCAGAAATATACTCGAATGGATGCATACACCTTCCAATATAATAGATGATGCCTACAGTTATATTTTTATTATATTTTTAGGAATTCCGGCTACTTACCTGTATAACCTTACATCAGCCATTTTACGTTCCATAGGCGACAGTAAGTCTCCTGTATACTTTTTGCTTATATCATCACTTTTAAATATTGTACTTGACCTGATACTTGTAACCCCTATGGGTGTTGCCGGCCCTGCCATTGCGACAGTTATCTCACAGATGGTTTCAGGTATACTTTGCCTTATTTATATGGCTAAAAAATTTGAAATACTCAGATTTTCCCGTTCAGAAGCAACAGTTGACATGCATTGTATATCAATACTCTGCAAAATGGGACTTCCAATGGGACTTCAGTATTCAATCACTGCAATAGGCAGTATAATACTTCAGACCTCGGTAAACGGACTCGGCTCAGATGCAGTGGCAGCAATGACTGCCGCAACAAGACTTGGCGGATTCTTCTGCTGTCCGTTTGATGCACTCGGTACAACCTCGGCTACATATGGCGGTCAGAATGTCGGTGCCGGAAAGCTCGACCGTATAGGTCAGGGATTAAAAAGCTGTATTGCAATCGGCTTTTGCTACAGCATACTTGCTTTTATTGTACTTTTCTTCTTTGGTGACGACTTAGCACTTCTTTTCTTAGAGAAAAGTGAAGGAGAAATACTTGATAACGCACACCTGTCCCTCTTATGGTCCAGCGCCACATACTTTTTACTTGCACTGGTTAATATAATACGATTCCTCATACAGGGTCTTGGATTTTCGAGTCTTGCAATACTTGCCGGTGTATTTGAAATGTTTGCGCGTGCAACTGTCGGCTTCTTCCTGGTACCTGCACTCGGCTATGTGGGAGCATGTATGGCAAGCCCGCTTGCATGGCTTGCCGCAGACATCTTCCTTATACCTGCATACTTCCATGTAATGAAGACACTTAAAAACAGGCGTCTTCAGCATTTTGAAGAAGCTGAGCTTCCTCAGCAGGCGTAAGCCCAATCTCCCTTTTAAGGAGCATAAATTCTTTAGAAACGGTCGTATCAGACACTGTCATGTTATCAGTGTTTACCGTGACCTTAATTCCCATATTTAATAACTTCTTTACCGGGTGCAGTTTAATATCGGAAACTGCACCCGTTTGTATGTTACTTGTCGGGCATGTTTCAAGCACAATTCCCCTTTTCTTTATTTCCATAAGCAGTTCTTTATCATAAACCGCATTCACTCCGTGGCCTATTCTTCTTGCACCCATCCTCACAGCCTCCCAAACACTTTCAGGGCCTGCTGCCTCACCCGCATGAATGGTAAACGGTATATTAAGCCTTCGGGCAAGCTCAAATTCTTCCCTGAAATTTTCCGTCGGATATAGAGCTTCAGCACCCGCAAGGTCTAAAGCACATACTCCCTTCCCTAAGAATTTTTCTGCCATGCGCACTGTTTCCATATTGCTTTCTTTATTATTGTCTCCTCTCATAAGGCAGAGTATGAGTTTTGCTTTAACTCCCGTTTCTTTTATCCCCTTTTCCATACCTTTAATTGCAAAAAACACCGCATCTTCCTGCGTAAGTTCTTTCCTTGTATGAAGCTGAGGTGCAAATCTTATCTCTGCATAGGTTATGCCATTTTCTTTAAGCCTAATCATCAAATCATATACAGCCGTCTCAAGAGCTTTGCCCTTTTGAAGAAGGGCAAGCGGCAAATCAAATTTTTCCAGATACTCATTAAGACTTCCGCACTTTATATCTGCTCTAAGATATTTGATAAGTTCATCTTTATCAAATGAAGGCAAATTTATACCCTGGCTCATTGCAAGCATTATCACTGTTTCAGGCGGCAGGGAGCCGTCCAGATGTAAATGTAAATCTATCATATAATCCTCCCGTTACAATTTATTTTTATAATTTTATCATGCGTAATAAGAAAAAGGAATTTTTTTATAATATATTCTATAAAATAGTACCATACATAAATAACCGGAGTACTTATTCCATGTACACAGCAATAAAATTCATAAATGACAAAATACTCTGGGGACCGCCCATGCTTATTTTAATACTTTCCACAGGCATCTGCCTTGCCGTTGCCACCCGTGCAGCCATATTCAAAAATTTTAGAACTGTCATGAAATATACTTTGGGGACACTCATTCCAAATAAAAAAAAACGGGAAAAAAATAAAGCATCAGATTCAGGTACCATATCACCTTTTCAGGCGGCCTCCACAGCCCTTGCCGCTACTGTCGGCACCGGAAATATAATAGGCGTTGCCACCGCAATCCAACTGGGAGGTCCCGGTGCCATTTTCTGGATGTGGATTTCCGCACTTTTGGGAATGGTAATTAAATTCAGTGAAGTTACTCTTTCGGTTGCCTATCGTAAGAAAAATGAAAGCGGAGAATTCGTCGGAGGCCCCATGTATTATATTACAGACGGTATCGGAAAAAAATGGCTTGCAATACTTTTCTGTATATTCGGCTGCATCTCTTCCTTTGGAATAGGGAGCTCCGTACAGTCCAACTCTCTTTCCGGCTGTCTTCATGATGCCTTTGGAATAAATGTCTCCGTTACAGGAGCCGTGACGGCAGTTCTTGCCGCCATGGTACTTATAGGCGGAATAAAACGTATATCTAAGGTCGCTGAGATACTTGTTCCGTTTATGTCACTCTTTTATATACTCGGTGCATTAGCAGTTCTTTTTATTAACCTGGATAAAATACCTGCCGCCTTTTCTGATATCTTTCATGATGCCTTTACAGGTACGGCGGCTTCGGGAGGCTTTCTCGGCTCCAGTATGCTTTATGCCATGCGAATAGGCACATCCCGTGGTATTTTTACAAATGAAGCAGGTCTTGGCAGTGCCCCAATCGCCCATGCCTCAGCTTCAACCGACCATCCTGCACGGCAGGGTCTTTGGGGGGCTTTTGAAGTGTTCTTTGATACCATAATTATGTGTACCATAACCGCACTTGTAATAATTACTTCAGGACTTTGGAAACTTCCTGATGCAATAGCCCCAAATGCCGCCGCCCGCATATCATTTGATATAAGCATTCCGGGAAGCGGATATATCGTCACTGTAGGAATGGTACTCTTTGCATTCGCCACAATTATTGCCTGGTACTATTATGGTGAAAAATGCGCCGAATTTCTGATGGGCAGAAAAATAATCATACTCTATCAGATTGTATATATTTTTTCCATATTTTTGGGTGCCACTGTAGATATAACCACTGTATGGGAAACAGCCGATTTATTCAATGGGCTTATGGCGCTCCCAAACCTTGCAGCCTTACTTTTACTGACGCCTGAAATCAAAAAAATATCTGTGGATTTTTTTAAGAATCCTGACAAAATAAGAAAATAAGACATAAAAAAAGTCGATGCGACAGGATTCGAACCTGCGACCTCTGCGTCCCGAACGCAGCGCTCTACCAAACTGAGCCACGCATCGATATTGGGGCTTTACGCCCCTTTATTCATTTTACTGATTTACGGTTTACCCGCCAGAAAACCAAATCCGAGTGCATTTGGTCCCGTATGGGTACCTATGGTATGATTTATCTCGATAATCTTATCAACTTCTATACCTGTTTCTGCTTTTATACGTTCCACAAGCTCTACTGCTGACTGTCTGTTATGGGTATGTACAACCACAAAATATGTGTGGTCAGGCTCCATGCCTTTCATAACATCCATAAGCTCATCCACAGCCTTCTTTCTTGTACGTTTCTTTTTAAGTACCTGAATTTTCCCTTCAACAAGATGAAGTATCGGCTTTATATCAAGTGCAGTTCCAACCTTTCCGCTTAAAGGCGAAAGTCTTCCGCCCCGAACAAGATACTGAAGGTCGTCAACAACAAACATTGCCTGAAATTTAGACTTTATGCTTTCAATATAATCTCTTATTTCCTCTATTCCCTTTCCCGCTTTCTGCATATCCCGTGCCATATAAACCATAAGTCCGGCACCTGCTGATGCATTCAGGGAATCCATTACAATTATTTTCCTTTCAGGATATATAGATTCAAGCTCCTTTGCAACCGTACAGGCTGTGTTGTAGCTTCCGGAAAGCTCAGAAGAAAATATAATTGCTAAAATATCCTTTCCTTTATTCAGCTCAGCCTCAAAAAGCTCTTTTATCCTTGCAGGATTACAGCCCATTGACATTGCTTTTTCGCCATCATAAAGTCTCTTATAAAAAGATGCTGAATCAAGTTTTATCTCATCTCCATAAATAACACCATCATTAAAATGATAGTATTGAGGCATTATGACTATTCCTTCTGCCTCAGCATATGACGGCTCAACATCTGTATTTACATCCGTCATTATAGTAAATTCATTTCCAACCATACAACTATGATAAACTCCTTATTTCTCATTCATCAAATTTCTGTTGCGGAACGTTTCCAATGCGACGCGCTCATTTCACATCACCAATCCGCAGGATTTATGATGCACGCACAGCGCCATCGCGCGCGACTTTCATGCGCTGTGCTCATTTTATCACATGAAGCAGGGAGTTGCCATAGTTTCAAAAAATATTAACAAAATTTAATATTGGGCATTAAAACTCTTCTTCCATCATGTTATAAATTTCCGAAAGCTTTTCACATGATAAATCTGTCTCATCAAGGATTGTATACCTTTCAGCTCTGGTATACTTTGCCCTCTGCCATGCATCCGTAAAAATTTCCTCAGTTATTTTCCAGTCTGAAGGTTTAACGGGCATATTATAGGCATGAAGCAGTTTTCTTATCTTTGTAATATTTCTGTTCTGAAATATACATGCCGCATAACTTCCCATTGCTACCGCTATTCCATGAGGAACATAAAGTTCATCGGCAAAATTTTCTTCAAGTGAATGGCAGAAAAGGTGCTCAGAGCCGCTGCTCGGACGTGAATTTCCGGCAACCTCCATAGCAAGTCCTCCCATAACCAAAGCCTGCGTAAGAACTTTAATAAAGCTCTTACTCTTTATGGATTTTTCCTCATTATAGCAAATGGAATTAAATGCCATTTTTGACATCATATATGCAAAGTCATCAAGCTGCGTCTTTCCTCTTTTTTCAGCAATTCTCCAGTCATTTAAGGCGGTATACTTGCTTATTGTATCTCCTACCCCTGCCAGAAGCTGTTTTTCGGGACAGCTCATGATGATACCTACATCAACTATTATACTGCTTGGAATTGTACAGCCAAATGTTTTTCTCTTTAAACCCTCGGTACCGAGTACCGCAACAGGTGAAGCGAGACTGTCATTACTTAGTGTGGTAGGCAGACATATGAATTTTACCTTACTTACAAATGCAGCGTACTTGGCCAGGTCCAGAACTTTTCCCCCGCCAAATCCAATCACTACTCCGATGTCATTCATACAGACATATTTTGCAAGCTCTACCGCCTGGTCAAAAGTTCCTTCCTCCACCAGATAAATCTCACTGTATTTGAAATCTTTTATTATTTCATCAATAGTATCATTAAACAACTTTTTTAATGATTCCTCGGTTACTATTATAACCTTTTTATTTGCAACATCCGGTACAGTGTCTGAAATCAGTTCATCAATTCTGGATAAAACTCCTTCTTCAACAATCATATGATAAGGAAGCTTAAATCTGTTCATTACTTATTTCCCCTTCAAGCATTTTTACAAGAATATCATACACAAAGTTTACACTTAATTCGCGTACTTTATTCCTGCCTACAGCTCCAAAATGCTTTGTATAGGTTTTTACCACGCCACATAAATAAAATCCGAAACACACAGTCCCTACCGGCTTTTTTTCAGTTCCTCCCGTAGGTCCCGCAATACCGGTTATTCCAACCGCCACCTCAGAATTAGTATTTTTCGCGGCGCCGCGTGCCATTTCTTCAGCAACCTCTTCACTTACCACGCCAAATTTTTCGATTGATTTCTCATCTACTCCCAGATACTTAATCTTTGCATCATTGGAATATGTTATAAATCCGGCATCAAACACCTTTGAGGCAGAGGGCACATTTACAAGCCTTGCAGCAGCCTTTCCCGCAGTGCATGATTCCGCAAAGGATATATGATACCCCTTATCTATAAGCATTTCAGTCACTGTTGTTTCTTTCTCAGGCTCCCTGAAAACTACCATAATTATCACCTCTTAAACTCATCAAAAAACACAGTATAAAATATTCTATGTAATTATGCCGCATTTATTATTTCAACAAGGCCTCCCACAGTGCCTTCATAACACTTATAAAGTCCTTCCTGCCTTGTAAAATCATTAGGATGATAGAGCGCGGCAGGCTTAAATGGTTTGATTGCATTATGTGACTCCAATAAATTTACGACAAACTGCGAACAGAAATAATATCCTGGTCTTTTTATTTTTGGAAGATATTTAAAATAACACAAAATCAGACCCACAAGACTGTAATGGAATCGCCACCTCTCCCTGTACATTTCCATAAGTCTGAATTTTATATCCATATATGTATCTTCAGAAACCTCCAGCTCAAATAACGCACACGGCGTATTTTTATGTTTTATGATAAGCCCCTTCTCTATGCTTTCAGATACAAATCCTGCAGGAAGTAAAAATCTCTGATATCTTCTTCCGAAGCTGTACATATTCCTGCAATCCGCCTGCATTGCTATACACGCATGTGTATACCTTTCCTTCGTGAGCTTATATATAATTTTTGATACAATGGACTGAGTCCTGATTAACAATATGTAAATTTTCTTATTTTCTTCTGCCATAGCATACCTTAATATCCTTCACCAAATACAAAATCCATAACTTATAATACAGGATACTTACCTCCGATAATTTTAATTTTTCATGACACCAATACCTTTTTATTTTAACATTAATATTTATAAAGTACAAGTAATGTTGTTTTTTTAATTACTGTAAGGTAATTATTGCCTCTAAATCCTCCTTTTTAATAAGATTTTCTTCCACCATAAACTTTAATGCCTCATATACATTTCCGCCAAACCAGAAGTTAATAAACTTATTATTTAAATATTTTAAAAATGTTTCTTTTTCCACTGTCGGCTTATAATAATATAAAACGCCTTGCTTACGGCTTGTTACAAAGCCTTTTTTAACCAGATAGCCCATATAAGTACTTATTGTTGTTCTTACATATTTAGCATGTTTTCTTTTTTCAACTTCTTCAAGTATTTCCCTCACCGCCATTTCTTCCTGCTTTTCCCACAGAACACTCATTAATAATAGCTCAAATTTTGTAATATCGTAATCCATGATTACTTCCTCCTTAAAAATATACTTTTATACTACTTTATATTATTTCGAGCTATTATTCAACATTTTATGAATAATCTGTTTATTTTCATTGTGTCTTAAACCGAAATTTCGCACCAAAATATACGGAAATTGTATTTGATATTATTATCTTTTATTGATAATGTTACAGAAAAAAGATTTGAACATCAGAATTAAAAGCATATAGATGTTATATTTTTTTTACTTTTTGATTTTATGGATATAGTAATTTCCCATTTTCCAAAGTAAACACCTCATCACACAATATATTTATGTCCTCACGATTATGACTTGTCAGAAGTATTAACTTTCCTTCATCTTTGAGGGTAAGAAGTAGTTTCCTGACAAAATCTATGCCGTCTTTGTCAAGTCCGTTCATAGGCTCATCAAGAATCAAAATTGTCTGATCTTCCATAATAGCCTGAGCAATGCCCAGTCTCTGTTTCATTCCCAGACTGTACTTTTTGACCGGCAGCTTCAGTATTGGAATAAGTCCGCACATTTCTAAAGCTTCCTCTATTTTTTCTTTATCTGCTTTCCGCCTGATTCCGTAAAGCATTTTAAGATTTTTCAACCCTGAATAATATGGTATAAACCCGGGATTTTCAATAATGATTCCCGCATCCTTAATATAATCTGTATCTCTTCCTATAATTTCATAATTTACAATTACTTCACCGGAGGTAGGTCTGATAAATCCGCATATACATTTCATAAGCATGGTTTTCCCACTACCATTGTTTCCGACCAGTCCGTATATTTTTCCCTCAGACATAATTAAATTTATATCAAATAAAATCTGACGTCCTTTTATACTGAGATTTAAATTTTTTACTTGTATCATACACTTTCCCCTTTATACTTCATTGTACTGTTTACTCAAAGAAAATGCCAAAACCATAAGAAGTAAGTTTATAATTCCAAAGTATAAATATGACCAACCTATCGGAAGTAACGGTACACTGCTATACTCTGTATAATGCAGCCATGTAATAGTATGAGGCATGGGAAATAACCACATATTCCTCATTCTCACGGCACTGGCGATTGTCCCTAAAACAATTAACATGCAATCCATAAATATTCCAATTATCTTCTTTTTGATAAGTGAAAATACCAGTAACAGCATTGAGAGCATAATTAAATATGATATAAGCAGAAGCGTTGTATGTATTAATGTCTGAAACAAGGACATCTGATTATAAAGATTTTCAGGTACCAGTTCCACTACATATTCTCCCGCCCGTTCAGGAAACATTGAAACATATTTTGTTACTGCACTGCTGTAATCCATGCTCCAGTCCGTAAAATCAAGTGATAACAAAAGAGATATGACAAATACAAAAAACGCAAGAATGACAGATATCATAATTGCATATAATATCTGACTTAATACCCATATCCTTTTACTGCATCTTATATTAAAAAAATAAAGACTTTCTCCTTCCCTTGGAAAATCTGCAATTATAACCAAAAATAAAATAGGAAGTATCAGTACAATCATTCCTGAATTACCGATTGCAACATATGGCTCAAAAGCGGACAGCTTATATCCTGTAGATATACTCATAGCTCTAAGCGGCTCAACAATCAGAATATTAATAAAAATAACAAATAATGCCAATATTATTATTTTCGTGCTTCTTACAAATCGTGAAACCTCCATGCACGAAAGCTTCCATATTGTTTTTAAATTATTCAAAGCCAAATTCAGCCCCTTTTCTTTTTAACAGATATAGAGTTAAAAGAAATCCAAGCAGATAAATTAAAACGGCAACTGCCAAAGAAAGCAATACATTCCTATATGTATATTGATTTATGTCTAATAATGATTCCCAGCTCAATACAGAACTTAAATTTATAATAAATTCGTTTTCTTTCACCAATGCATCATTTTGAATTTTAATGACAACCTGTCTCCAGATGTACTTTAACATAATCGGCAGGCAGATAAGAATGTATTTATCCACAAAGAAAACAGCTGCCAGATAAGCAAAAAGATTTACACACATTCCATACAAAAAAGCACCCATACAGCGCATCAGACAAAAAAGCGGCTCATTAAAATCAGGATGCATTTCCATGTAAACACTTATATCCGCCGGCGGGTACTCATTTATAGCCGGAAATCTTGCAAATATTATAATTCCGAAAATCATATAGCCGGTCAGCATAATAACCCCACCGCTAAACATGGCAGAAAAAAGTTTTGAAACGGCATATTTAAAATTACTTTCACGAATCAGTAAAAATCTGTTAAATCCCGTCTGCTTTTCATTGGAAATAGTATAACGATATCCGATACTCAGAAAAAATACAATTAATAATTGTGTCCATGTTCCGATTCCTTTTATCCATATATCGTATCGATTCATTAAGGTATCAGTAAGCATAGCCTCCTTGTTTAAGAAGAACATAAGCTCCATAATAGTATAAGTTTTTCCGCTTAAAGACACATAACCCTCACTTATAAGGCATACAAACACCACACCTATACAGGAAATTATAAAGAAAGGCAGATGTAAACTTTTTTTGATTTCACCCTTTATAAAATGCATATTACTCCTCCCTGAATGAATAATAATACACATCTCCCGAAAGTGCATTTACATATACCCGCATTTCCTGTGAATTGGTGATATTTATTCCTTCAAACTGCCAACATGGATATATTATCTGATTTTCTTCTTCATATTCACATATACAGTATATTAATTCTGCTTTATTCACTTTAAACATCAGATTTGAAGCCAGAAAATCACTCATGTATGATACTGCATCTTTCAGAGTTAATATATCTTCCTGTTCTTCAATAAGGCTTTCAAGCTGTTCAGCCTCTGAATATCCTGTATAAGCCGCTACCGTATCTCCATTTATCATATAAGCGGTTTTCATATCTTCATAAATATAATAATCATAAAATGTCCGATAACCTGTTTCCGAATATGCAAAAGGTACTCCGCAAAAAACTCTTCGTACCGTTACAACCTTTGCTGCGTCCCCTATTTTTACATTTCCTAAAACCAGTTCCCACTCTTCATCAGCCATATCACTAACCTTTCCCGAAGATACAATAATCTCAGAGTTAGAGCCCAACGCGTCCCTTGCGGCCAGTTTATCAGAATTAAGATATTCTGTTATTGAGCCGTCACTCATTGAATATATACCGCTGTTTCCCATTTGAATGTAGCATCTGTTAGTATTTATAAAAAATCCTTCGCCAGAATCAAATTCAGGATAATAGTCATACACTGCAACATAATCGTATGGGTATTCAGCATCGCTTCTTTCATCTGCATACTGTGCGCCTGCATCACGCAATTCTTTTTCCAAATCCATGTCACTACATCCTATATCGGCAAGCCAGTTCTTTATAATCTCAATACTTTCATCAGCTTCCATGCCTTTAGGACATAATTGATAAATGCCGACTTTTTCAACATCTCCAAGAGACAATATATCGGCATCCTTTAAATCAATATTTTTATATTCAGATGATTTTACTTCAGCTATATCTGATTCAAACTGTGATTTATAATCTGAAATATTAATCCTGTTTGAAAGCAATTTTATATCTAATTGAAAATCATTATTCTCATCTTTTTCTGAATTTGAAACATCAGTATCAGAATTATTTGCAGAAACATCTTCTGTGGTTGAGCCAACAATATCTTCCTCTATTTCTGAACTACAGCCTGCAAGACATAATGCACATGATACTGCCAGGAAAAATACTTTTAATATCTTCATCAAATTTTCTCCTGTTTATTTATGTAAAATCCTGCTTTTTCTTAATCAGTATAATTTGTAACACAACTGAAAATACTGCTACCAGTAAGGCATATAATATTAGTTTCAAAAACTCTGATTTGTCAATAAACAGGAAAATACACTCTGCCATAAATACACATAGTAAAATCCGTTTTCTTATGCTTGCAAAATAAGTTACTTCATCCGAATCACATTGATATTCTGTTGTAATATACGAACACTTATGTAATATCACTATAGCTATAACGCTCAGGCATAACACAATATGATTTGATATCATTATTTTTTGTACCAGATAAGGACCGCAGGTTACTAAAGCAACAGAGCAAAAAAGACAGGAGACAAATTTTTTCATATGTATCCCGCATATATATGCCCGAAGCGGCAACAGCACCAGTATAATTATGGCAAATTCCCTTATTAAGCCTAAAGAACTTGCCATAATTACAGATATGGCTAAACATAAAATAAATTCAATTCCGGTCTGAAATCCATAATGATAAATGTCATAATCATCTTTATCAATCATGCCTTTAATCATAATATAGTTTGTAATCTTATCAGCAATTTTTGACATTAAAACTTCCTTAACTTTTTCAAATCAGGTTTTTTAGGCTGGTGAAAAAATAAGCAGCAACCGCTATTTGCACCGACTTTAGCTAAACCTAAACCAATAGAAGCAACTGTCTTTGGTAAAATGCCATTAGAAATTTTTTGTTTTTTTGAATCGTTCATACTCATCACCTGTTGTTTGGCGATTTCATTACACAGAAACCAACCCAAACTTATCCTTTCTTAAATTAAATATTTACAAAAATAACTTTATGTTATTTTTTGTTTATTTTTACACAATAATAGCAAATATTTTGTTAAAATAAATTATTTTGTAATTTTTTAAACATAAATTGTAATTTTTGACAGAAAAAATTTTCATGTTTCTTGTACAATAATTGAAATCATTTCCGGTCGGAACTTTATAGAATAAAAAAACAGCTAAAAGAAAAATTACGTTATTGCAATTTTTCTTTTAACTGTTTTTCTTCAAATCTTATACATTTATTTTATAAGATTATCGTACAAAATAATATTTAATTTATATGTATTTTCATTAATCTCTATATCCATATCACCACTATATTTTAATACCAAATCTCTAATTGACTTAAGTCCAAACCCATGATTTACTTTATTTGTTTTACTTGAAATAATGTTCCCATCTTTATCACGATGTATCACTCCGTTAAATGAATTTTCAATAACAATAATCAAATTTCCCATATCATAAGTTATACTAAGATTAATATATGGAGCTTCCACTTTATCATTTACATTAGCCTCTATTGCATTATCTAATGCATTACCTAGAATAATGCATAAATCAGCACTGTTAAATGGTAAATCATATGGAATATTTAATTTAACATTAAAACTGATTCCCTGATTTACAGCAGAAACATATTTTGCATTAATTAATGTATCTAAAAAGGAATTATTTGTGTCAGCTATCACCATACCATAGAGAGGTTTCATATCAATAAGCTCTTCTATATACTTTACAGCCTCATCATTTTCATTATTCTTAGTAAGGTCCATCAGATACATCAGTTTGTGATTCAAATCATGTTTGAACTTTCTGAATTCATTCATGCTTGCTTCTTTTTCCATTAAATTTTGAGCATACATCTCCATATTCAAACTATACATGTCATTTTTACGCTTAAGTTCATATCTGTCTCCTAACTTAACATACATAATAAACATAAATGACATAACCGCAAGATTAACCAGACATATTACAATAGCCATCCATAAATCAGTCTCATTTTCTGATTTTGAACTTAATATAAAGGTATAGTAAGAGACAAACATACATCCTAATGGTATAACCATCAAAGCAGCATTATATTTTAAAGGTATCTGTTTTATATGGTTATGTACAAAAAACAAAGATAGAAGTTTAACCAAAATAAACAAGGTAAGCTGACATAAAAACGAGCCTAATATATTATATGCTTCCATCGAAAAGCCAAAATTTAAATAAACCGAACTCGTAAATAACTCTATCAGCATCCATAATGCTGTATATATAATAGAAAAAATAATTTTCCCTATAACAGGACCAACAAAACAGGCACTTATCACAACTACAAACAATATACTTAATACCAATCGAATCAGGTGATGAAATTCATTAACAGACGGCATAGAAATCACTTGCCAGACAACATATATAATTAATACTAATTTAACTTTAAAACGATTTGGGCTTATATCAAAAAAGGTATTATAAAATTCAAACACTATATAAGCCGAAAACACTGCTAAAAAAATATTTATTATAATTTCAATCATTTTTCTTTTCTCTCTAGTACTCTGATATATTTTTTGTTAATATCTTTTCGTCTGTCCTGACTTATCAGGCATCTGGTACCATCAACCAATTCTACATATTCGTGTTTCTTAGTTGCTATAAAATTAACATTTACAAGAAAAGATTTGTGTGTCCTCCAAAACTCTGCTTTGCTGTTTTTAAGTTTATCCTCAATATTATCCAGCCTGTCGTAGTATGTATACTTCAAACCATTTTTTAAGTTAATATTCACTACCCTTCTATTACTTTCAAAATACATGATATCGTTAACAGGTATTCTATAATAATTCTTTTTATACATAAAATCAAAAAATTGATTATCATATGTAAGTATTTCTGAAATACTTAATAAAAGTTTTTCCACTATATCTTTTATTATAGGCTTGACAATAAACTGATATGGGTGCACTTCATATGCGTCAAGAGCATATTGTTTATGACTGGTTACATATATCAAATATACCATTTTATTAAATTCCCGAATATATTTAGCTGTTTTTAATCCGTCCAGATGCTCCATTTCAATATCAAGAAATATTATATCATACAAGGTATTGTTCGTTTTCATATACTCTAATAATTTCTCTCCGTCGAAAAAACAATCCGTATCAATACATAAGTTATTAGCACTGGCAATATCTGATAAAATGTCATCCATTATGTTTACTGTATTCATATCATCATCACAAATAGCTATCTTTATCATTTGTTATCTCCCGGTTTCTATCTCATCTTTATCTCGAGTTAAATTTTTTATTACGTATCACACTCTTAATATCAATATTACTAGAAGCATTATTAAAATAAAATGTAACTAATTTATTATAGTTATTTTTATGAATACTTTTGTCCTTATTAATTTTACGAAAATTTAAGCTTCAGAAGTGAAAATATTAAATTGAAATTTTTTAGTTCGTTGGTATAAATAGTATATCATGTATTGCATAAATAATACATATTAAATTTAAATAAAAAAATCTTCACAATACCCCTTAAAGGAATGTGAAGATTTTATGCAATAAGAAATGCCGGCGACCGGAATCGAACCGGTACGGGAGGTTAGTCCCGCAGGATTTTAAGTCCTGTGCGTCTGCCAGTTCCGCCACGCCGGCATGCCTTATAAAAAGCAACGACCCAGAAGGGACTCGAACCCTCGACCTTCGCCGTGACAGGGCGACGCTCTAACCAACTGAGCCACTGGGCCATTTAATGAAAATTTTTCATTAAAATCCGAACTTTGCTCGGATAATATTTGAATAAGTACCAAGGTGTTCTTCCATGCCGTACATGTTTCCCTCCTTGGTACAAAAGTGGACGTTCGGGGACTCGAACCCAGGACCGATCGGTTATGAGCCGATTGCTCTAACCAACTGAGCTAAACGTCCATATCTTAGTGACCCTAACGGGAATCGAACCCGTGTTACCGCCGTGAAAGGGCGATGTCTTAACCGCTTGACCATAGGGCCATATTATAAACTCCCCGAGTAGGGCTCGAACCTACAACCCCACGGTTAACAGCCGTGTGCTCTACCATTGAGCTATCGAGGAATATGAAGTAAGTAACAAATCCATTAAAGATTCGAACTCCGTTCGAATGGGATTTGCGTGCATATTAAGGAATCCTCCCGCAAGCGGGTCCCTCCTTAATATGAAGTATACCTTCAAAACCTCATACAGAAATAATCCTGCCAAATATCTCTCTCAAACTCTTTCCCGTTTCTTCATATTAACCCTTTCCTTGGTTAAGCCCTCGACCTATTAGTACATGTCAGCTCAGTACGTTGCCGTACTTACACCTCATGCCTATCTACCTCGTAGTCTTCAAGGGGTCTTACTCTTATTGATGGGATAT
>CALWPY010000012.1 GCA_944383545.1 uncultured Lachnospiraceae bacterium
AATTGTATATTGTTATCACCAATCCGAAGGATTGATGATGCACGCACAGCGCCATCGCGGAGCGATTTTCATGCACTGTGCTCATTATATCATGTCGCCTGTCGGCTCCATGTGTTCATTCGCATTATGCCGGATTCCGCAAGCGCAATCCGTCGCAATGCTCACTATATCATAGAGTATAACCTATATGATGATTTTATTCAAGTTAAATAAAGATAAAAACCAGACTATTGATAGCCTGGTTTAAAAATAACAAGCAGTTCGTAGGGGAATCGAACCCCTGTTTTCGCCGTGAGAGGGCGACGTCTTAGCCGCTTGACCAACGAACCATAAATATGAAACTGTTTTCAACAAGGGCTAGTATAACAAATAACATATTAAAATGCAAGCATTTTTTTACATTTAATTTAAATATTTTTATTCTTTAAAAATTTAACAACAACTGTATTCCACTGCAAGTATTTTATTTATGACCTCTTCCGGCTTAATATCAGGAAATCTGGATGTTTCAGCATCCACCAGAATATATCTTTCTGTGTGACCGCGGAAGTATTTTTCTCCATCTTTTTCAATTATTTCTTCAACAAGCACGTTAAGAGTTTCATTATTAAAAGATTCTTCAAATCTTCTCTTATTTTCATCTCTTAAAGCAATAAGGATATTACTTCTCTCCTCCTTTATATTGTCCGGTACCTGATTTTTCATTTTAGCAGCCACAGTTCCCTTTCTCGGAGAATACTTAAATATATGCATTTCATATAGGTTAAGCTCCTTTAAATTATTAAAGGTAGTTTTAAATTCCTCATCAGTCTCACCCGGAAAACCTACAATTACATCAGTTGTTATGGCAGGTCTGTCATAATATCTACGTATCAGGGCGCACTTATCCATATATTCTTCTATGGTATATTTTCTGTTCATCCTCTTAAGAGTTTCATTGCATGCACTCTGCAGGGAAAGATGAAAATGCGGACATACTTTATTAAGGTTTGATATTACTGCCAGAAACTCATCAGTAATTATTCTTGGCTCAAGGGAGCCAAGCCTGATTCTTTCTATACCTTCTACTTCGGAAGCCCTGCATATGATTTCTGTGAGTCCGTAAGTCCCGTCATTATATGATGAAAGGTTTATTCCCGTAAGTACTATTTCTTTAATACCGTTATCTGCAAGTCTTTTAACCTCATCAATTACCTCGTCTGCCTTTCTGCTTCTTATCCTTCCTCTCGTATAAGGAATAATGCAGTAGGTACAGAAATTGTTGCACCCGTCCTGAATTTTCACATAAGCCCTTGTATGCTCAGTTGAAGATGAAATACTCAGATTTTCATATTCACAGTACGGTTTATTTATGTCAATATAATTATCCTGAACAGATTTTTTACTGAAATATTCCGTAAGTATTCTTACTATGTCTTTTTTTCTGTTATTTCCTACAACAATATCAATATTACTCTCATCTGAAAGCTTATCCTTCTCTGCCTGAACATAACAGCCCGCAGCGACAATTACTGCTGACGGATTGTTTTTTTTCAGTCTGTGTATCATCTGACGTGATTTTCTTTCCGCCATATTTGTGACTGAGCAGGTATTTATAATGCAGATATCGGCAGTTTCATTAACTTCTGCCTTTTTGCAGCCTGCATAAGTAAGCGCTTCCATCATGGCATCAGATTCGTATGAATTGACCTTGCATCCAAGTGTGTATATTAAAACTTTTTTATGTAAAAGCAATGAATTCATTATGTAAAATCTCCCATATTCTTATTGACTTTTGTTCCGGCAACTTATATTATAATAGCATACAAATTTTAATTAATAAATAGTAAAGATAAATACGGAGGTTATGATTATGACATCAGTTAAAATTTCTCTTAATTCTATTGATAAAGTAAAGTCATTTGTCAATGATATCAGCGGATTCAATGCAGAATTTGACCTTATCTCAGGAAGATATGTAATAGATGCAAAATCTATCATGGGAATCTTCAGCCTTGATATTTCAAAACCTATTGACTTAAATATCCACGCAGAAGAAAATATTGATGAGATTATGGAAGCATTAAAGCCATATCTTGCAGAGTAATATACAGACATAACACATGGACACGACGCATAAAAATCGCTTTTCGGTATCGCGCGCATAAAGAATCGCACTTCGTGCGATGGCGCGCGAGTAGTTCATCAATTTGTTACACAAATTGGTGAAGAACGCGATGGCGTCGCGGCTGTCCCCCTCCCGTTGGTCGGCGGAATCATAACTAAAATAAGACTGCCTTTCGGCAGCCTTATTTTTTTGTATTAATATTAATAAAATTAATAGAATTATCTTATATTAATCACTTCAACTGTTTCAAGAGCCTCTTTATATAACGGCTCAATTATTCCCTCCAGCTTTTTCTCCGACTTCTGAATCAAATCAAGCGTAGGCTTTGTAACAGGATGCTTTGCCACAAAGGTCGTACAGCAGTCCTCATAAGGAAGAATTGATGTCTCATAAGTACCGATTTTTTCCGCTATATCTATAATCTCCTGCTTATCAAGTCCGATTAAAGGTCTGAACACATCCATGTCTACTGCTTCATTTATTACCCCCAGACTGAAGGTTGTCTGTGACGAAACCTGACCTATACTCTCACCTGTCACTATGCACTGGCAGTCATCTTTTTTGGCAATGTCCTCTGCCATCTTAAACATGATACGCTTCATGATAATTGTAAGCTGATCATGAGGGCAGTTATCATATATGGCAAGCTGACATTCTGTAAAATTAACCACATGAAGCTTTATAGGGCCCGAATATTTGGCAACTATCCTTGCTAAGTCCTTTACTTTTTCCTTGGCACGTTCAGACGTAAACGGCGGTGCATGGAAATATACTGCTTCTATCTCAACACCTCTTTTTGCAATCATATAAGCTGCAACAGGGCTGTCAATTCCTCCTGAAAGAAGTGCAACGGCCTTTCCGTTAGTACCCACCGGAAGCCCGCCCGGTCCCGGAATAATTTTTGAATAAATGTATACCGAATCCCTGATTTCAACGTCTATCATGACATCAGGATTATGAACATCAACTGAAAGTCCCTCGTTTTCATATGCATCCAGAAGCTCTCCGCCAAGCCGGCTGTTCATTTCCATTGATTCAATAGGAAAAGTCTTGTTATTTCTTCTTACATGCATTTTAAATGTAAAATTCTTATTTTCATATTCACGCCCGATAAATGCCACCAGTTCTTTTGCAATGCTGTCATATTCAAGTTCATTAACAACACTTACAGGACAGATTCCTGCAATTCCAAATATACCTGTAAGCTTGCTTATTACTTCATCATAGTCATACTCTGAAAAAGCTTCTATATATATTCTTCCGTAAGCTCTTTTTACTTCAAATTTTCCAAGAGGTTTAAGGCGTGCCCTCATACGCTTACAGAGAATTTCTTCAAATACATAACGGTTTTTACCCTTTGTACCGATTTCTGCATATTTTATTAAAAACATTTTATAATTCATAATTTTCTCCTGTTATTTTCTCACATATCTTCTAAGCATAGGCAAAAGCTTTGATATAACATCAAAAGCATAGTCAGCCTGCTCTATGGTATTATCTTCTCCAAAACTGAATCTAAGCGTGGATTCCAGTCTTTCTTCAGGAAGTCCTATTGAAGTAAGCACACCGCTTACGGTTTTTTTATTAGAAGAACAGGCAGAGCCCGAAGAAACATATATGCCCTTATCTTCAAGTGCGTGAAGCATTACCTCACTTCTTACACCCGTAAAACTTATACTTGCTATATGAGGCGCTTCTCCGGAATTATCATAAACTTCAGGTAGTTCTGTTACCTTCTTTATAAAATAATCCTTTATGTTTCTTATATTTTCAATCTTTTCATCAAAATTCTCAAAAGTTTTTTTGGCTGCAACACCCATACCCGCTATAGCCGGAACATTTTCGGTACCCGAACGGATATTTTTCTGCTGTCCTCCACCATATATAATCGGTTTTATAAGAGTCTTATTCTTTATATAAAGAGCTCCCGATCCCTTTGGTCCATGAATCTTATGACCGCTGAGTGACATTATGTCTATATCTGTCTTCTTTGGAAATACCGGAATTTTTCCATATGCCTGAACAGCATCAGTATGGATAATTATTTCAGGATTTTTACGTCTAACTATTTTGGATATTTCATTAAGCGGTTGGACTGCACCTATTTCATTATTTACATACATGCATGAAACTATTATTGTATCTTTTCTTATTGCAGCTTCCAGTTCGGAGAGATTTATTATACCCTTTTCATCCACTCCTATAAAAGTCACTTCAAATCCCTGGTCTTTTAAAAATTCCAGTGTACTTATTACCGAAGCATGCTCTATCGACGATGAAATAATATGCATTCCCTTTCTCTTATGCGCCATTGCAGTTCCGATAAGAGCTAAATTATTTGACTCTGTCCCGCCTGATGTAAAAAATATTTCACTGCTTTCAACCTTAAGGGTTTTTGCTATTATTTCTGATGCTTCCCTGATATATTTTTCAGCAGTTACACCCTTCATATGTAATGAAGACGGATTACCGTAATCCTCCTCCATTATTTTTATCATTATATCCTTTACCTCAGGATAGACTCTGGTTGTCGCTGCATTGTCAAAATATGCTTCCATTTCTGATTATATCTCCAAATTTCATTAATCTTAGTTTAATTTTCAAGTTCAAACATAATTATGGACAAAATTGCAAGTCCTGCCGTTTCAGTTCTTAAAATTCTTTTTCCCAGAGTTATAATTTTAGCTCCCTTTGACACTGCATAATCAATTTCATCTCTGGCAAACCCGCCTTCGGGTCCTATAAATATTCCAATACTGCTTTTTTCTTTTATTTCAGAAATTATTTTTTTTGAATAATTAATTCCCTCAGCTTCTTCATAAGGAATAAGAATCATGTCCATATTCTCTGCAAGTGTAATTGCCTCCTTGAAACTCATAAATTCCTTAACTTTAGGAACTATGCCTCTCCCAGACTGTTTTGCGGCAGCTTCAGCTATTAAATTATAACGCTGTAGCTTCTTTTCTTCCTTCTTCTTATCCGTTTTTACAACCGTCCGGCTTGTTATAACAGGTACAATGTTTACTGCGCCAAGCTCCACAGCCTTCTGAATTATAAAATCCATTTTATCTGACTTGGGAAGTCCCTGAAAAAGAGTTATTTCAACAGGGAGCTCTGCCTTATTACTGCATATGTCAGTAATATCCGCTGTTACAGAGTCATTCTTAAGCTCAGTAATTATGCAGTAATAATCCCTGCTTCTTCCGTCACTTATAACTATCTCGTCACCGGGTTTAAGGCGCAAAACATTTTTAATATGGTTTACGTCATCTCCGGTTATAACTATTTCCTTATCAGCAGTATTTAAATTTTCAGCATAAAATCTATGCATAATCCATTCTCCCGTTTCCGTGGCACTGACAGCCGTCTGTTAGCAAACTATAAACTATTTACAAACTATGGAAACCCAGTCATTCATGTAAACAGTGTCAACTATGGTAAATCCGTTTTTAATTAAAGCTGTCTTTACCTCTTCTTCCTTGGTATTAATGATTCCCGATGTAATAAATATACCGTCCTCTTTAATAAATGGTCTTATTACATCAGAAAGAGGAATAATAACATCCGCAAGAATGTTTGCTACAACTATATCATATTTTCTCTCAGGCACGTCTCCCGTACCATCAAGTAAATTTCCACATAAAAAGTTAATTCTATCCTCAGACAGTCCGTTTGCCTCTGCATTTTCAAGGCTTGCCTTAACTGCCGTTTCATCTATATCCATTCCGCATACATAACCTGCACCAAGGAAAACACTTATAATTGACAGTATTCCGCTACCCGAGCCAACGTCAAAGACGGACTGTCCGGGTTTTAAGTATTTCTTTATCTGTCCGATGCAGAGTCTTGTGGTCTCATGTCCGCCCGTGCCAAAAGCAAGCACAGATTCTATTTTTACAAGTATGTCGTCATCCTTTTTGTCAATTTCTTCTTCCCATGCAGGCACAACCAGTATATTATCATACATTCTGACCGGTTTGAAATACTGTTTCCAGTTATTCTGCCAGTTTGAGTCATCATCAGTTTTTTCCAGTGTTATGGTTTTTGCTCCTACCGGTATAAACTCCTCAAGGCGGATAAGCTCTTTAGCTATATCCGCCTTTAAAGATTCTATATCAAAACTGTCATCGACAAAGCAGGAAACCCTTGCCGTTCCGTCATCCTCTCCTGATATGAGAGGGATGTCAACAAACATGGTTTTAAGCTCTTCATCGGTAAGTGGAACATTATCCGAAACCTCAATGCCCTCAATACCTAATTCATCAAGAAATGCACTTATCAAATCTACGGCTTCACATGAGGTATCTATTGTCAGTTTTGTCCATATCATAATTTTTTACCGAATCCCTTTTTCTTCTTATGGTCACCGAAACTGAAGCCTCCTGCTGAATCAGTTGAAGAACGTGCATTTACGGTTGTCGTCTTCTCATACTGATTTAAAATAGACTTCTGCTCCTCTGTAAGTTTATCAGGTACCTGTACTACAAGAGTAACATAATGGTCTCCACGTACAGACTTATTTCTAAGAGTAGGTACGCCTTTGCCCTTAAGTTTTATCTTTGTATTTGTCTGAGTACCCGGCTTAATGTCATACTCATAAGGTCCGTCTATGGTATTTAATGTAACTCTTCCTCCCAGAGCTGCCTGTGTAAAGCTTATAGGCTCTGTAGAATAAAGGTCATATTCCTGTCTCTGGAATATAGGATGTCTGTCAACCAGAACGGTTACAAGAAGGTCTCCTCTTCCGCCTCCGTTTATACCCGGCTCACCCTTTTCACGAATACGTATACTCTGGCCATTGTCAATACCTGCAGGTACTGCAATCTGTATCTTCTTTTTGCTCTTTACATAGCCTGAGCCTGCACAGTTACTGCACTTATACTTGATAATCTTACCTGAGCCCTGACAGTCAGGACATGTCTGGACCGTTCTTGCCATACCAAAAAGTGACTGCTGTGTATAAACCACCTGACCTTTACCGCCACATTTAGAACATGTTTCAGGCGGATGACCCGGCTGAGCTCCCGTTCCGTGGCATACATTACATTCATCCTTAAGAGGCAGTTCTATTTCGGTCTGCGTTCCGAAAACAGCCTCTTCAAAGGAAACTCTGACCGTAGTCTTTATGTTTGCTCCCTTTACAGGCCCGTTTGACTGCCTTTGTCTTGAGCCGCCACCGAACATGTCTCCGAATATATCACCAAATATGTCACCCATATCTGCAAAGTCAAATCCGCCAAATCCCGCCCCGCCTGCATTAGGGTCAAAAGCTGCGTGGCCGAACTGGTCATACTTACGACGCTTCTCTTCATCACTGAGAACAGCATAAGCCTCAGCGGCCTCCTTAAACTTTTCCTCCGCCTCTTTGTCTCCGGGATTGGTGTCAGGATGATATTTCTTTGCTACTCTTCTGTATGCTTTTTTAATATCGGCTTCCGAAGCATTTTTATCAACGCCCAAAACCTCATAATAATCTCTTTTATCAGCCATAATTTCCACCTTTATTTCATTTATTATCGTCCTCTTTTCGCGCAATTAAAACCAAGGAGTGAAATTCTCCACTCTTGGTTTTAATCAGCTTAAAATTTAGATTTCCTTATAATCCGCATCAACGACATCATCTGAAGAATAATCAGGAGTGCCTGTGCCTGTTCCTGCATTTGCTCCAGGGCCGTTCTGCTCATAAAGCTTGGCAAAGAGATTCTGAGCACTCTCCATAAGAGCATCCTTTCCTGCCTTAATCTTTTCAACATCGTAATCTGACATATTTTCAATATCAGTTCCCTCGATGATAGTCTTAAGAGACTTAAGGTCTTCCTCAACCTTAGCCTTGTCAGCCTCAGGCAGCTTGTCGCCTACTTCGTTAAGTGCCTTCTCAGTCTGGAATACCATTGCATCAGCATCATTTCTAACTTCAACTGCCTCTTTACGTTTCTTATCCTGTGCCTCATATTCTGCAGCTTCCTTAACTGCTCTTTCGATATCTTCATCTGAAAGAGATGTTCCTGAAGTAATTGTAATGTGCTGTTCTCTGCCTGTTCCGAGGTCCTTAGCTGATACATTAACAATACCGTTTGCATCTATATCGAATGTAACTTCAATCTGTGGCACACCTCTTCTTGCAGGTGCAATACCGTCAAGTCTGAATCTTCCAAGGCTCTTATTGTCCTTTGCGAACTCTCTTTCACCCTGTACTATGTTAATATCAACTGCATCCTGATTATCCTGTGCAGTAGAGAATATCTGGCTCTTGTTTGTAGGAATTGTAGTGTTTCTCTCAATAAGGTGTGTAGCAATACCTCCCATTGTCTCGATTGAAAGTGTAAGTGGAGTAACATCGAGAAGAAGGATTTCGCCGGCACCTGCATCACCTGCAAGCTTACCACCCTGGATAGAAGCACCAATGGCAACACACTCATCAGGGTTAATTCCCTTGAACGGCTCCTTACCTGTAAGCTTCTTAACCATATCCTGAACAGCTATAATACGTGTTGAGCCACCAACTAAAAGTACCTTATCAAGCTCTGCTGCAGTAAGTCCTGCGTCCTTAAGTGCTGTCTGTACGGGAGTAGCTGTCTTATCTACAAGGTAAGCTGTAAGCTCATCAAATTTAGCTCTTGTTAAGTCCATATCGAAGTGCTTTGGACCTTCAGCAGTTGCAGTAATGAAAGGAAGGTTGATGTTTGTAACGGTTGAAGATGAAAGCTCTTTCTTAGCCTTCTCTGCTGCTTCCTTAAGTCTCTGCATTGCCATCTTATCACCTGATAAGTCAACACCCTCTGCCTTCTTGAATTCTTCCAGCATGTATTTTGTAATTTCGTTATCGAAGTCATCACCACCGAGCTTGTTATCACCGGCTGTTGCCAGAACTTCAATTACTCCGTCACCGATTTCAATGATAGATACATCGAATGTACCACCACCAAGGTCGTATACCATTATCTTCTGCTCCTGCTCATTATCAAGACCATATGAAAGAGCAGCTGCAGTAGGCTCGTTGATAATACGCTTTACATCAAGACCTGCAATCTTTCCGGCATCCTTTGTTGCCTGTCTCTGTGAGTCTGTGAAATATGCAGGCACTGTAATAACTGCCTCAGTAACCTTTTCACCTAAATAGCTCTCAGCGTCAGCTTTCAGTTTCTGAAGAATCATAGCTGAAATCTCCTGTGGTGAATACTTCTTGTCATCGATTGTTACTTTATAATCAGAGCCCATATGTCTCTTGATTGAAGAGATGGTCTTGTCAGCATTTGTAACAGCCTGACGCTTTGCAGCATCTCCTACTACTCTTTCTCCTGACTTTGTAAATGCAACAACCGAAGGTGTTGTTCTTGCGCCCTCTGCATTAGTGATAACTACAGGTTTACCACCTTCCATAACGGCTACGCATGAATTTGTTGTACCTAAGTCAATACCAATAATCTTACCCATTTTTTATTCCTCCTAAAAATATTCTATATACTGAAACTATTGTTAATTTGCTACCTTTACCATACTGTGTCTCAAAACCTGGTCCTTATACATATAGCCCTTCTGCATTTCTTCAACGACTATATTTTCACCAAAGTTTTCGTCCTCTATATGAATTACCGCATTATGGTAATTAGGGTCAAATTCCTTACCTTCCGCATTCATAGGCTCAACACCTATGTTTTTTAATATATCCATTAACTGTTTGTAGATTTTTTCAATACCCTGTTCAAATGCCCTGTCTTTATCTTCATCAGGCACTGTATCGAGCGCTCTTTCAAAATTATCTACAACAGGCAGAAGTCTTTCAAGTGCATCCTTTGCACCGTAATCATACATCTTTTTATTTTCTTTATCATTTCTCTGTCTGGCATTATCAAATTCTGCCAGAAGTCTCTGATATTTTTCTTTATTTTCCTCGGCAAGCTCCTTTGTCTTCTCAAGTTCAGCCTGCAGAGCCTTACTTCCTCTTCTGTTTGCTTTCGGAACAGGCTTTGGTCTTTCCTGTTCTGCCTTATCCTCAGGAATATCTTTTTCCTCATCTATTGAGACATCAGTTCCTTCCTGAACTTTTTCTTCCTTTATGTCAACATCCATCTCTGCCGGAAGACCTTCGTTTTCTTTTTCTTCTTTAAGTTCCTTGAGCATTTCATCCATAGCCTTATCAGCCATATCTATTCACCTCTTTTTTCACTATTTTTAAATATCGTATCGAGCTCTTCTGTGAGATTCTTCAATGTTGATACAACCTTTTTATAATCCATTCTTTTGGGACCTATAATACCAATCGTTCCCTTGGCTCCCTCTGACAGCTCATATGTTGCCGTAACTATCGAGCAGTCCTTCATATTCTGCACAGGAGCCTCCTCACCGATATAAACCTGAATACCATGTTCATTTCCACTGTCGGAGCTCAAGGATTCATCAATCAGCTGATTTAACTCCTCCTTATCTTCAAATGCCTCAAGTAAGGCACTTGTCTTTGCCACATCTCCGATTTCTGAATATTTTAAAATATTCGTTGTTCCACTGGTATATATTTCAAGCTTTTCAGCTTCGTGTATGGCATCGGTTATGCCATTAAAAATCTTTTCAAGTATGTCACCGTATTCACCCGCCTGATTTCTCATGGTATGCATAAGCTCAAGATTAATATCCTGTAACGATGCTCCCTGAAGAAACGTATTTAGCAGAATGTTAAATTTCAGTACTTCTTCATTACTGAGCGGTCTGTTTACATCAATAAGCTGATTCTTTACAACATCACCATCTACAACTATTACGGCTACCAGTTTTTCATCATCAACCTGTGATAACTGGAGAAACTTTATCTGCTTATTTCTGTACTTAGGCGCCGTAACCATTGTGGCATAATTTGTATTATATGCCAGGACCTGTGCCACCTGCTTTAAGAGAACTTCGAGCCGGTCAACTCTTTCAAGGAGTGTACCCTTATCTTCCTCAACCTCTTCTTTTTCCTGCATAAGCTGGTCAACATAAAATCTGTAACCCATATCCGTAGGAATTCTTCCCGCAGAAGTATGAGGCTGAATTATATAACCCAGTTCCTCCAAATCTGCCATCTCATTACGAATTGTAGCAGAACTAAGATTCAAATCTGTATATTTTGAAATAGTTCTGGACCCCACAGGCTCTCCGGTTTCAAGATAATTGGCAATTACAGCTTTTAGAATTTTTTTCTTTCTTTCATCCAATTTTTCTTCTGACTGCACCTTATCACCTTTTTCTTTATTGTTAGCACTCAAAACACCCGAGTGCTAACTGCTATGTTTAATCTACCACCCGCACATTGGTTTGTCAAGCGGTTTTACAATAAATATTTAATTTTTTCACACAAATTTTAATGATACAGTCAATTTTTACCGTGAACAAAAAAATCCGGCATAATTAAATTATTATGCCGGAAATAATTATCAGGAAACAGGTTAAATAAAATAAATTCACATCTTAATCCAAAAGAAAATCACTCAAAATAATATTACTTACGTCTATTCCTCTGTCATTAAGCCTTACACTGTCTCCGTCGCTTATCATAAATCCTTCGTCAACATACTTATTTATAACTTCACCGTACACATCATATATGTCTTTATTAAAAATGCGTTCAAATTCTTTCCTGCTTACGCCTTTGGTCATCCTGAGACCAAGAAACATATATTCCTCCATACGCCTGTCAATATACATCGTGACAACGTCAGTCCTCATACGCTCAGTCACTTCATCATAGAGTTTCAGTTTATCCTGTCTTTTTACAAACTGTTCCGCTGTTTCCTCCATAAGAGTGATATATTCATTTATATCTCTTATATTGGTAAAACGCTGTCCCTTAAAAAATGACGAAGCACCAATTCCAAAGCCGATATATTCTCCTCCCGTCCAATAAACCTTATTATGCCTGCACTCATATCCGTCCTTGGCATAATTGGAAAATTCATATCTTACATAATCATGAGCCGCCAAAACCTTCTTTGTAAGAGCATACATCTGTCTGTCCGTATCTTCATTCGGAATCATATTGAGAAGCGCCGTATCCTCTGCTAAAGGAGTACCTTCTTCTACGGTTAGGGAATATGCCGAAATATGCTCAGGCTCAAACTCCATAACCCTTGTGAGGGTATCCACATAGGAATGTACATCCTGTCCCGGTAGTCCTGACATAATATCAACATTTATATTCTTAAATCCTGCGCGCCTTGCTGAATTATATCCTGCCACAAACTGGTCAAAATTATGAATCCTTCCGAGTTTTTTCAAAAGTTCATCGTCTGCAGTCTGGAGCCCTATGCTCAGTCTGTTTATTCCTATTGAGCGGTATGCAAGGAGCTTGTGGTATTTTACTGTTCCCGGATTTGCCTCTATTGTAATTTCGACAAATCTGTCAACCTCAAAGGTTTTTCTTATAAAGGCGAGAATATTTGTAATAAGTGTCTCGTCCAGAATTGAAGGCGTACCGCCTCCGATATAAATGGTCCTTACTATATATTTATCTGCAACAGGAGTATAAAGCTTTATTTCCTGACAAACCGAATCTACATATCTGAGCATTGTTCCATAGCTCTCATTGTCAAATGAAAGGAAATCACAATACTTACATTTATGCACACAGAACGGAATGTGTATATATAAACTTAAATCCTTTTTCATAAGTACATCTCCTAGGTTTTATTCCTCGTCCAGTTTAAGAACACTCATAAATGCCTTCTGCGGAATCTCTACGCTGCCTACCTGACGCATACGCTTTTTTCCTTCCTTCTGCTTTTCCAAAAGCTTTCTCTTACGTGTTATATCACCGCCATAGCATTTTGCAAGCACATCCTTTCTCATCGCCTTTACCGTCTCTCTGGCAATTACCTTGCTTCCTATGGCTGCCTGAATAGGTATTTCAAACAGATGTCTCGGTATCTCACCCTTCAGCTTTTCGCACATTTTCCTTCCCCGCTCATATGCAGTATCGGCATGCAGTATGAAAGATAATGCATCCACTTCTTCTTTATTTATAAGTATATCCAGCTTTACAAGATTTGAACGGACATATCCCTTCATCTCATAGTCAAAAGATGCATATCCTCTTGAGCGGGACTTCAGGGCATCAAAGAAATCATAAATAATTTCATTCAGAGGCAGGTCATATTTTAAAAGAGCCCTTGTCTGCTCTATATATTCCATACTTTTATATACGCCTCGTCTCTCCTGACAAAGTTGCATTATGGCTCCCACATATTCTGTTGTAACCATAATTTCGGCTGCCACAAACGGCTCCTCCATATAATCTATCTCCGAAGGGTCCGGCAGATTTGACGGATTTGTAAGTTCTATAACCTGTCCGTCCGTCTTATGCACCTTATATACAACTCCCGGAGCTGTTGTAACCAAATCCAGATTATATTCTCTTTCAAGTCTTTCCTGAATAATCTCAAGATGCAAAAGTCCTAAAAATCCGCACCTGAAACCAAATCCTAAAGCAATAGATGTTTCAGGCTCAAAACTAAGTGAAGCATCATTTAACTGAAGCTTTTCCAACGCATCTCTTAAATCAGGATACTTTGCTCCGTCTGAAGGGTAAAGTCCGCAGTAAACCATAGGATTTACCTTCTTATATCCCGGAAGTGCTTCATCACAAGGATTTTCTGCATCTGTTACCGTATCTCCGACTCTGGTATCCTTGATATTTTTTATGCTTGCAGTAATATACCCAACCATTCCGGCACTAAGCTCATCGCAAGGAATAAATCTTCCGGCTCCGAAAATACCGGTTTCTACTACTTCATATTCTTTATCAGTGGCCATCATTTTAATTTTTGACCCTCTGGCAACTACTCCGTCAAATACACGTACAAAAATAATAACACCCTTATATGAGTCATAAAGGCTGTCAAAAATAAGTGCCTTAAGAGGTTTTTCCGTATCCCCTTGAGGTGCAGGTATTTTTTCAACTATCTGCTCTAAAACCTCTTCTATATTTATACCGTTCTTAGCAGAAATAAGAGGTGCATCCTGCGCCTCTATTCCGATTATATCTTCAATTTCATTTTTTACTCTCTCAGGCTCAGCTGACGGAAGGTCTATCTTATTTATAACGGGAACAACCTCAAGGTCATGGTCTACGGCAAGATAGACATTTGCCAAAGTCTGAGCTTCTATTCCCTGAGCCGCATCCACGACAAGCACTGCGCCCTCACACGCTGCCAGACTTCTGGAAACCTCATAATTAAAATCCACATGTCCGGGAGTATCAATTAAATTAAAAATATACTCCTCGCCGTCATTTGCCTTATATATAATTCTTACTGCCTGTGACTTTATGGTAATTCCACGCTCTCTCTCAATATCCATGTTGTCAAGCACCTGTTCCTGCATCTCACGGTTTGTAAGAAGTCCGGTCTTTTCTATAATTCTGTCTGCCAGAGTAGATTTACCATGGTCAATATGGGCAATTATGCAAAAGTTTCTAATTTTTTTCTGTTCTAAGTGTGCCATTTATTAATCCTGCCTGTTATATTTTTAACTTAATTTTGTCTTTAAAAAGAGCCATCTTTATCCGGGCAGTACCGGGTAAATGCTTCGCATTTACCCGGTCGCTTCGCTCATCAAATGTCCAAAAACACAGGTGCCCATGCAAGCAAGGCACCTGTGTTTTTGGACACTTGACTCTGCCCTTATCGGACATTATAACACACTAATTTTCACCGCTCAATACCTTATATAAAATTGCCGCCAGTGGCTTCATTGCGTTTTTTGCCTCCTGTACCGTGTTTGTCTGAGCTCCTACTTCAATCAAGGTTGACCTTGGTTTTTTCTCCAGATTGTATCTGTAACTTTTTACATATATTTTTCTTACAAAGTCACTGCATATATGCTTTCCTTCCAGATACATCTGCAGGCTGAAAGCCAGATTTTCTTTCTTATAAGGATTATACAGCCTTTCTATATCTCCGTTTGCCTTTGAACGGCTTATTCCATTTAAAAACATAATCTGTGCTGTAGGCTCTCCGTCCACCATTGTTACCAGGTGAATATCCTCCCTTACACCGTCTCTGTGCAAATCTATGACCACTTCTATGGAGGGATTTTCAGCAAGTATTTTATCTATCCCCTCTGCCGCCTGGTTATACGCATAGCTTCTGTCAAGTTCTCCGTTTACTATATCATATGCCGTTCTGTCATGATATACTTTAATCCCATAATCCTCTTCAAGAATTCTTGTAAGCTCGTCTCCGACTCCCACTATCGTATCACTCTCAACGCCTTCTGCGCTGTCTGCAAAGGCTTCACTGGCATGGGTGTGATATATAAGCACCTTATAATCTTCACCGCTTAAATCTACGGATAAATCCATATTCAGAAGATTTTCACCATTTATCTCATCCGTGGTTACACTTGCAGAACTGTCAACCGCAAATATATTTCCAACCAGAAAGTCATAACTGTAAAGCTGTTCTGTGGAATATGTAACACCCTGATAATTAATTACCGGAACTGTAGAATCCCCGGACGCAGTACTTGTGTCTGTCTGTATCACTTCCTCTGAATTGACAGTTGTATCTCCCGCCTCATTTCCTGCAGTTTCAACATCTGTACCTTCTGTCACATTCTCCACCGTAGTATTATCTGACTGCGTTCCTCCCTGCACTCCCGTCTGGTTATAACCGCTTCCATCAGCCAAGAGCGCATCATCATAAAAATTATAATAGGAATCATCAATATCATCTTCATCATACACAGCCATAGCCGGAATAATTTCATTATTTATCCTTGCCGACAAACTGTTACTTCCGTCATAGTAGACCACAGGTAAAACTTCTGCCACAAATTTTTTTGATATATACACAAATGTTTCTCCGAATACATTGCTCATACTTATCATAATCCTTATTATAATCAAAATACAAATAAGTATGATAATTACGGCGTAGAGCTTTTCATATTGAATTTTATTAAAGCTTGAAGGTTTATTTATTTTCATCATATATAATATATATGCCTGATAAATACATTTTACTCCTAGCTTTCTTCATTTTCATCGTTATCAATCAGACGAAGTCCTGCCACACTGTTAACAGGCAGAGAAAATACTATTGCCCTCTCCGGGCTGTCCATTCCCGCCTTTTCCATAATGGCTCTCATTATATCATTCTTCTGGTTGGTCTTTGCAACAATTAAAATTATCTCCTTTTCCTCTGTCAGAGAAACTCCCAGGAATTTTGCTGCTCCTGCCATACCTGTTCCTTTGGCATGAATAACCGTACCGCCTCTTGCGCCGGCGCTTCTTGCCGCATCCATTACCGTATCAATACAGCCCTGATTGGCTATTACCATAAGCAAATCGTAATCCGTAGCTTTCAATGTCGTTTCTTCCTCCTTCTCAAATTCATTTCCCTGAATTAAAAACTGAAGAACCTTCTTTCCACCAATACTGGAAAGCGGAACTGTAAATACAATACCCATTCCGGGTACATCAATATGCATCTCCTGATTCAGCCCACGTTTAATCTTTTTCCATGTATCATTTGTCACCACTGAAAATGAAACTACTTTTTCCGTGTCTTCAAGTCCAAAGTAATCAAGTACTGCGCTGTTTGCAGTTCCACGTGCAAGTGTACTGAAAAGTACGGAGTGATTACAGGTTTTATAAAATTCTACAAATTTCGGGCTCGTATTACGATTTGTAATAGAAACCATCATATTTAATGTACTCATACAATCCTCCTCTACAATTCAATAATATCATTTTCAGCATATGATGCAAGCGAGGTTTCTGCAAGAGCCTCCACCGGAGCTTTTGCACTCTTGTAGAGACGGTATTTATAAACCGCACCCATTATCTGAATAGTAATAAGAGGGGTCATTGCAACCATAGCTACTACACCAAAAGCATCTCTTATGATATCTCCACCTACTGCCTGACATGCACCCATTGCAAGCGGAAGAAGGAAAGTCGCTGTCATTGGTCCTGAAGCAACACCACCCGAGTCAAATGCAATCGCCGTAAATATTTTTGGTACAAACAGTGAAAGTATAAGTGCTATTGCATATCCCGGAATAAGAAGCCAGAATATTGAAATACCTGTAAGAACTCTGGTCATTGCAAGTCCTACAGATGCCGCAACACCAACAGAGAGTCCAAGTCCGATTGATTTTCCTGAAATAGCACCTGATGTAAGCTCCTCTACCTGTTCCATCAAAACGCATACTGCAGGCTCTGCTTTTACAATAAAATATCCTATCAGCATACCAATCGGTACAATTACAAACTTATAAGGAAGTCCCGCCAACGTCTGTCCAAGATAGTTACCAACAGGCATAAATCCTACATTAACTCCTGTAAGGAATAAAACCAGACCCAAATATGTATATATAATACCTATTATAATTTTAACAATGGTTTTCTTCTGCAGGTGAAGTGAAACTATCTGGAAAATTGCAAAGAATACAACAATAGGAAGAAGCGATATAAAAATTTCCTTCATATAATGCGGAAGCCCGAAAAGATACTGTTTCGCAAGCTCTACCGTATCAGCAGCTTCTTCTATCACATCAGGAGAATAACTGCCTCCTGCCGGATGATAAATCATACCTAGAATAAGAACTGCAAGAATAGGTCCTATTGAACAAAGTGATACAAGTCCGAAACTATCATTTTCTGCATGTTTATCACTACGTACGGATGAAAATCCTATGCCCAAAGCCATTATAAACGGCACTGTCATAGGTCCCGTCGTAACACCACCCGAGTCAAATGCAACAGCCAGAAAATCTCGCGGTACAAAAAATGCAATTATAAATACTATAGGATATAATACTATAAGCATTTTTGAAAGTGAAATTCCTATAAACATTCTGAGAATGGCTACCACAAGGAAAATCCCCACACCCGCAGCAACCGCAAGAATAAGTATGTAATTAGGGACTGATGAAACCTGTTCGGCCAGGACCTGCAGGTCAGGCTCAGAAATCGTAATAATAAATCCAAGAATGAAACAAAGAAAAATAACAAGAGGAATATTTCTGGTCCGTGCCAGCTTTGTTCCTATCCTTTCACCCATAGGCGTCATCGCAATTTCAGCTCCCAGCGTAAAAAACATCATACCTATAATAAGTAAGATTCCGCCAAGAATAAAGGTCATTAAAAGCCCTGTCGGAATGGGCGCTATCGTAAAACACAGCAAAAGCACAATTCCCATAATCGGCAGTACGGCTTTTAATGCCTCTTTTAATTTTTCTAACAAATTTAACTGATATGTCTTCAAAATCATCGCGCCTTTCTTTTAGTTATTGTGTCACACAAGGTTATTTTAACACAAAAAGTAAGGTTTGAGAAGTTTATATCCTAAGCACTTTTTGGATAAATTTTATTTTTTTAACTTTATATATACAAAAATTCATATAACTAAATCTTTATATTACATTTCTAAGGTTTACATATAACAAATTATTTTAATTTTAGTATATGTCATATAATCTGTTAATTGCCTCAGATATAGTATAGCTGACACGCTTTACAGCCTCATCTATATTCTTAGGTGTAACAAACATGGTTGCAAGATAAGGCTCCACCATTTCACATGCCAGTTCATATCTTTCAGCTTCGGTAAAATTTTCTACAACTTCTTTTGCATCTGTTCTTCCGAGCGCCTGAAGCATTATATCTAGTGAATCATTTACTATTGCCGGTATGGAAATAACGGTTGGCACTCCTATCGCCAGCACCTTTACTCCAAGCTCTTTTTCATTAAGTGCCTTACGGTTATTTCCAACACCTGAGCCCGGGCTTATTCCTGTATCTGAAATCTGAATTGTGCTGTTCAGTCTGTTGGAATTTCTTGCCGCAAGGGCATCTATAGCTATTACAAGGTCAGGTTTAATGTTTTTTACTACGGCCTTTAATATATCCTGAGTTTCTATTCCTGTCTGCGCCATAACGCCGGGGCATATTGCGGATATTTCAAGTTGTGTATCAACAAGTCCTTCTTCTGCCAGATGCCTTGTAATATATAAATTGTCCACTACATAAGGTCCCAGTGCATCAGGTGTTACACCCCTGTTTCCCAGACCTGCCACGAGAATTTTTCTTCCGTCGCCAATCATCTTCAAAAGGCATTTAAACAGCGCTTCCACAAACGGTTCATGAATACCTTCATCTAAATCCCTCAACATTTCACTTTCTAATGTAATATATGTGCCCACAGGCTTACCCAGACGTTTTTCTCCCTCTTCATTTAAAACTTCAATTCGTGTTTCTTTAATTTCACTGTTCCTGCTTATTCCCGTAAATACTCTTACACCGTCTATTGCCTCACTATCTTCTATATCCTCTCTAAGTTCTAAAGCAAGGTCAGTTCTCACCATTCTTTTTGTAATGTTATCATTCATATTATCCTCTCCTGTAATAAGATTTTTAACATATTTTAATTAAAATAAAGTATATGTTTATCTAAAAGATAATATGTAAATATCAAAACTGTTAAATATTCTCAAAATAAAACAGAGTCTTGAAAATTCATTTCAAAACCCTGTTTTATTTATTATTTTGAAATATAAGGCTGTGCCGTACTTCCCGGTGCAGGACTTCCCTTTGGAACAATAACTATCTGAATTGCTTCAAGTCTTCTGCTTAAGCCTGATGTTCCTGCTGACTGACCATTCTTTGCCCAGTCAAGCCAGCCGTAAGTCTGTGCGTGAACTCTGTAATAAATATCATATTCATTTGCCATTTGTCCCGTGAGTTTAATTTCTATAGCCTCAAGGCGTTTGGACTGACCGCTCGTTCCACTCATCGCACCATTTGACACCCAGTTCTGCCAACCGTCTCTCTGTACATGGGTCCTGTATGTAATGCCACCCGAAACTCCTGTATATCCCAGATTTATCCTTATTCCTTCAAGTCTCTTTGACTCATTAAATGTTCCGCTTACAGAGCCATCATACACATAACTCTGCCAGCCGTAAGACTGTACATGTGTTGAATAATTTACACTGCCTGCTGTGGAAGTATTATCAGCAGACTTGCCGTATTCCACGTAAGAATATCCGATGAGCCCATCCGGTTTACTGCCTTTTTTCACAACAACTATCTGTATGGCTTCCAGACGTTTGGACTGACCGCTCGTTCCTGCAGGCTCACCATTCTTTGCCCATCCGAGCCATCCATAGGTCTGTGCATGGACTCTGTAATAAACATCATATAAGGCAGCATTAGTTCCTGTTAATTCAATACAAATAGCTTCCAGACGTTTGGCCTGGCCACTCGTTCCACTCATCGCACCATTTGACACCCAGTTCTGCCAACCTTCTCTCTGTACATGGGTTTTATACCTTATTCCGACATCGGTACCGGAAATATTACTCAGAGAAATACAGATTCCTTCGAGACGTTTGGACTGACCGCTTGTTCCACTTGTATTTCCGTTGGAAACCCATGACTGCCATCCGTAGCTTTGCACATGAGTACTATATGATACATTTATATTTGGAGTAGTTACATTTGTAACTATGGCCGTTGAACCGTTGTAGTCAGAAGAAGACATAGGATATGCCTTATGGAAAGATGACGTATTATATTCATCTATCCTCTTATGGTAATATGCAAAAATCTGATTTGAAGACCCTTTGAGGAAAAACTCTTTATGAGAATTAGTATCCAAATCATAAGTAGCATCCACATTATAATAAAGATTTCCTATTTTTACTATATTCCATCCATGGTCCTCACTCGGAATAACCCTTACTGACATGCCAAGCTCCCTGCAGAGCCTGTAATATGCCGTAGCTATTCCCTGACATACGACATTCTTATTAATAAGTGCATTATATGTTGAATATCTTGAATACGTATAATCATATGAAATATTATTTGTTAAGTATTCATAAACCTTTACAGCTTTTGTATATTCATTTGCATTATAAAGCCCCTTTAAATCACCGGTAGTAAGAAGTCTCGTTACCTCCCTGTCCACCGCTGCTTCCTCAGCCGCATTCGTAAAATAAAGCAAATCAATGTAATAGATAATATAATTATCATATTGTCTATAATATCCGTTCAGTGCTCTGTAATGCCAGTAAAGATAATCTCCTTCATCCGGAAAGGCAGTTTCTTCAAATAGTTTACTTCTGATTTGGTTATAAACATCCATTCCGTCGGCACCGTTAGTATTATAAACAGTAAACTCTACATAACTGTCTCTTGCAACCATACGCTTACGAAGATACTCAGTTGCATCACTGATACTGTAACATATTCCTGCATCAACTGAAGTATTATTCTCATTTATAGAATATGCATCCGTTGAATTTTCATTATCTGAAGGCAGTGAAAGGCCACTTACTTCCTCGTATGAGTCTCCATACAAATGATTGTAGTCAGTAAAATTACCACTGTTCTCATATTCCTCAGCACTTACTCTATTATCCGTAAGAATCACCTGCGAAACAATAAGCATTAACCCTATAAACACACTCAATATTTTCTTACTTATTCTCATTTATTTTCCCCCCTATTAAATAAAATTTTAAATAAATTTAATTACTAATATAAGGTCTTGCCGTACTGCCCGGTGCTGCTCCGCCCTTTGGCACAAGCACAATCTGAATAGCTTCAAGGCGTTTGGAAAGGCCGGAAGTTCCGGCAGTCTGACCGTTCTTTGCCCAGTCAAGCCAACCATAAGTCTGACAGTGAACTCTGTAATATACATCATACTGATTAGCAAGCTCACCGCTTAAGTTTATTTCAATAGCTTCAAGTCTCTTGGACTGACCTGTTGTACCTGCGGCCTGTCCGTTTGACACCCAGCCATGCCAGCCGTCTCTCTGTACATGTACTCTGTATGAAATATCTCCTGATATTCCTGAAGTATTTGTAATGGTTATGGCCTCAAGGCGCTTGGAACTGCCTACTGTTCCACTTGAAGCACCATCGGATACGACACCCTGCCATCCTATGCCCTGAACATGAGTAGCATATTGTACCTTTACAGTATTTCCATTGCCGGAGGTGTTTCCATCCGGCATACCGCCTGTTATTCCCGGTGCCGCACTGCCTTTGGCTACCAGAACTATCTGTATAGCTTCAAGTCGTTTTGACTCCCCTTCTGTTCCTGCTGTTTCACCATTTTTTGCCCAGCCGAGCCAGCCGTATGTTTGTGCATGAACTCTGTAATATATATCATATTTTTCTGCCATTTCACCGGTAAGATTTATTCTTATTGCCTCAAGTCTCTTTGACTGTCCGCTTGTTCCCGACAGCTTTCCGTCAGAAACCCAATTCTGCCATCCATAGGTCTGTACATGTGTCTGATATGTAATGCTTCCAGAAACACCTGTATTATTATATATTTTAATTGCTTCAAGTCTCTTTGACTGTCCGTTAGTTCCGCTCGTATTACCGTCAGCCGTTATTGTCTGCCATCCATAATTTTGAACATGAGTCTGGTACAAAACATTTGAATCTGCTGATATATTTGAATTTTCATAATATGAGCCGCTTGTGCTTCCCGGTGCCGCTCCACCCTTTGACACAAGTTTAACCTGTAATCCTCCCAGTTCATAACCATAATATGTTGTTCCGGCAGGCGCACCATTCTTTGCCCAGCCAAGCCATTTATTTTCATTTATGGAATATACTCTGTAATATATGTCATATTTATTTGCCAAATCTCCTGAAAGGCTTATTTTTATAGCTTCTATAGGCAGACTCTCTCCTACCGTACCTGCAACTGAGCCGTTTGACTGAGTTTTTGTCCATCCTCGTCCCAATATAAATGTACTGTAATTTACAGAGCCTGATACACCATTATTGTTTACATTAATCTTTACTGCCTGAATATTATTAGCATAATCCTTCGCTCCTGCAATAAGCCCCTCCGGCATTGTTGCAATCCATCCGAGTCCCGATACATGCGGAGTCACTTCAATATTGGCATTTCCCGCAGGTGCTTGATTTTTCTTTACAAGATTAAAATACTTTGCTATTGCTTCAGCATCTGACTGGCCTATTCTTGTAAGAGTTGCAGAATCATTGAGCAACGCCGCATCATGAGAGTTATTTACATAGCCATGCTCAATAAGCACACTTGGAAAACCATAATTTACCGCTCTTCTTAAAACCCCAAGATAATCAGAGTTGAAATTAGAATTCGACCTCCTCGTAACTACTCCTCTATTAGGAAAACCAATATTCTGAAGTCCTGTCAGAATATCTTCCGCAAGCTGCTTTTCATTAGAATTAAATGGTGTGTTAACTGATATGTATACCTCAGAGCCACTGGGACTGTTTCCCGGCTGTGCTATTGTCGAATTACAGTGAAAGCTCACATAGAGGTCACAATCAACAGAATCCGCATATGCAAGTCTGTTAATCAGACATGTATCATTTCTGTTTACAGACTCTCCAAGGCACTCACCATTTGTAGTCATATATACCGTTACATTTGCATATTGTGAAAGATAATCCCTGCATGCTCTTGCTATGGCATAATTTGCATCTGTTTCATTACATCCCGTCACTCTGTTATAAGCTCCACCGTGTACATAATCATGTCCGGGGTCAAGCACGACAACAACAGGATCAGAAGATGAGGCAGAAACCTCACCCGCAGTCTCAGATGTGTTTGATATAACTATTGTCATAACAATAAATAAACTAAGTAGTATTGCAACAAATCTTTTACTTATGCTTCCTAATCTCATTATTCTTCATTCCTCTTTTGTTTTTTATACAATCCTATACAATTATTAATATAACAAAAAAACCTGTGATTTTCCACAGGTTATTAAAGTTTATTTCACATTAAATTATGAATTTTTTATTTAATAGCTTTCGCCTTTATCATATATCGGCAATTTAACAATAAATTTAGTTCCTTTTCCGAGAGTGCTTTCTATTTCTATATTGGCACCACATAAATCAAGTATCTTTTTTACCAGTGTCATCCCCAGGCCATTACCCTGCGACGCCCTTGAAGTATCGCTCTGATAAAACTTTTCAAAAATCCTCGTCTTTGCGGTTTCAGACATTCCTATTCCGTTGTCCTCAACATATACCTTTACATTATATTTGTTGTCTATAAGCTTTACTTTAACAGTACCGCCCTGAACTGAAAACTTAACTGCATTTGAAATAAGATTAAGCCATACATTATAAAGCAGGTCTTCGTCACCATAATATGTTACGGCATCTAAATCTATATCCAAATCAAGCTCTTTCTCGCTCCACGCTTCTTCAAAAGTAAGTATAATTCTCCTTATCTGTTCGTCCAGACTGAAATCAGTACGGTTAATTCTCATCGTTTCATTTTCCAGTCTTGAAATCATGAGAATATTTCCCGTAAGATTTGTAAGACGTTTGGAATTATATAATATGCTTTCAATATATTCTTTTTTTTCATCATTGCTTAAGGTATCGTCCTGAAGCAGCATGGCATAGCCTTCGATTGCGGCAATAGGTGTTTTAAACTCATGAGATACATCTGCAACGAAATCACTCCTCAGGGTTTCTATTGTCCCAAGCTCCTTAACCATATAATTGAAGTTTTCATAAAGCTGCTCTATCTCTTCAATATTCACGGCTTTATCGGGATTTATCCTTACATCAAAATTTCCCTGAGCCACCTCTTTTGTAGCTTTGTTCATAGTTATAATTGTCCGTATAAATTCACGTCCGATTCTATAAATGGCTATTGTGGCATAAACAGTGCATATGATAAACCATGAAAGCATTATGGCAAGTCCGCCTGTCTGTTCCCTGCCAAACGGTATAAAAAGTCTCAGAACAAAAACCACAATGATTGAAGTAAGCATTGCCATTACAAATACAGATATTAATTTTAAAACATAAAAGAAAGTTATCTTATGCCTTGAATCCGAAAAATGTTTAAACACTCTTCCTTACCACCTTATATCCCAGTCCTCTTACCGTAACAATTTCAAAATCCTTCAAATCCCTGAATTTATCCCTGAGTCTGTTTATATGCACATCTACAGTCCTTGCATCTGATGCAGAATCAATACCCCATATGTCATCCATAAGCTGTTGACGTGTAAATATCCTGCCTGGTGATGAAATGAGCTTGAATAAAAGCATGAATTCCTTCTGCGGAAGTATTTCCTTACCCCCATCCCAGTATACTGTCATGGAATCATATTCAAGTGTCACTGAGCCAAAGGTCTGTTTTCTTTCATTTATCATTTTTGCCCTTCTTAAAAGAGCATTTACTCTCAGTAAAAGTTCATTAACATTTACAGGCTTTACCATGTAATCATCCGTTCCCAAAGCAAAGCCTTTTCTCATATCATCAAAGCTGTCCTTTGCCGTTATAAGCAGAATGGGGATATTATTTTCAGCCTCCCGAACTGCCTTAGTAAGCTCATAACCGTCCATATTCGGCATCATAATATCAGATATTATAAGGTCAATATATTCTCTGTCAAGTATTTTAAGCGCTTCTTCTCCATCAGAAGCAGAAAATGCAAGATATCCTTCTCTTGTAAGTACACGGCAGAAGAGCTGGCACAACTCCTTATCATCTTCCACAACAAGTATCTTAAACATAATAATCCTCCTCAATATCCTTTAATATCAGGATTGTACAACATATGATTAAAATAAATATAAACTGTATATTAATTATTATTTAAAATAGCCTTTTCTATGTATAAAAGAGTTTGTTCCACATCCAATCCGTCACACTCTACAACTATATGTGCATATTTCATATAAAGCGGCACTCGTGTTTCATATAAATCCTTAAGAGTTTCGCCCTTTCTCATGGAAATACCTCTGGTGAGAGGGTTTTTAATTCTTCTTTCCACCTCTTCAAAAGACAGGCTGAGATATATCACAGTGCTTATATCCCTTAAATGTTTCATGGCTAAGTCACCATACACCACGCTTCCTCCCGGAGCAATAACTGTGCGGGAGACATTTACCCTGCTGTTTACATCATTTTCTATCTCGTTAAAACGCTCCTGTCCAAATTTATCTATAATTTCCTGAAGCTTCATATTCTGCTCTGTCTGAATCATAAGGTCCGTATCAAGGAAATTGTAATTTAAGTATTTGGCAAGCAAAACTCCCAAAGTACTTTTCCCGGAGCCCGGCATGCCTATTAAAGTAATGTTATCTTTTACCATTTTTTACCTCACAAATAAAATGCTGATTTTATGCAATCAGATATCAGCAGATATCCCTGCTGTCAAGAACAATGGTAAATGGACCGTCATTTAAGAGCTCCACCTTCATCTCCGCACCAAAACTGCCTGTTTCCACGATATCTATATTCTTTTTACATTCATCAATTATATATTCATAGAGTTCTTCTGCAAGCTTCGGATTTGCAGCATTTATAAATGAAGGTCTGTTTCCTTTTCTGCAGTCTGCATAAAGAGTAAACTGCGACACAATGAGAAGACTTCCTCCCACATCACTTAAAGAAAGATTGGTCTTTCCGTTCTCATCCTTAAAAATTCTCATATTAACCAGCTTCTTAATAAGCTTATCAGCTATCTCCCTTGTATCATTTTCTGCAACTCCCACAAGTACGAGAAATCCGTTTTTTATTTCCCCTGTTACACCTCCGTCAACTGTTACAGAAGCATGTGATACTCTTTGAATTACAAATTTCATAATTTACATTAATTCCTTTCAAATCACATAATAAAGCCCGTCTCAGCGCCAATGGCATACTGCGGCGGGCTTTATTATTAGTATTTATTTTTTATCATTTTTTCTTAATTTTACAAAGGCCATTGTTCCTCCTGCAAGAGACACCAGAAGCACAACACATATCAAAATAATTGGTTTATCATCACTGGTCTTTACTGATGTTTCAGTGGTTGTCTCTGTGGTTGTCGAGGTTTCTGTTGAAGTCTCCGTTGAGGTTTCGGTCGAAGTATCTGTGGAAGTTTCAGTAGAGGTCTCTGTGGTTGTCGAGGTTTCTGTTGAAGTCTCCGTTGAGGTTTCGGTCGAAGTATCTGTGGAAGTTTCAGTAGAGGACTCTGTTGTCACTTCCGTAGTTACCTCTGTCGTATCTTCTGTGCTTTCTTCCGTAGAAGAAACTTCCAAATATCTGTTAAGTACAACTACCTCCGATTCACTGTCTCTTATAATTACTCCCGTACCTCTGTCAGTTACGCTGACCAACTCATAATTCTCAGGTATACTATCCTGAAGTTCCGTAACACTGTACTTATATCCCTCAGGTATTCCTGAAACAGTTACCGATTCTCCCGCCTCAACCTTTACAGTTGCAATTCCGTTTGTAAATGTAACATTTCCAAAAGTACCGCTTACATTGTTATCATTTATATCCTTCAATGTAATCTGAATACTGAAGGTTTCCTTAACTTCAGGTGTATTATTGCCATTTGAAAGTTCCTTGGTTATCTTAAGGCTTCCAAAATATTCCTTTGTAGTATTATTAAATACAACACTGCTTACATTTCCCTGTACCGCAGAAAAGCTAAGCGTCTCCTCGGAATATTCATATTTTGTAATGGTTTTATCTGCCTGAAGCTCATCCTGTGCATCAAGACTTACATTTACCTTTACTATATAATACGATACATCTTTCACTATATCAGTATAAGATTCGTCTAAAGCACCTTCGTATATCTTATAGTAGAAGGTCTTACCTGCATCTTCTGCCGTATATTCAGCCTTAGTATCAAAGGTTATAGCTCCACCTGCTCCTGTGCTTCCGCTTGCAAAAGCTGTTCCTGACGGATTCGATGCAAGCCATTCTGCCTCTGACATTCCTGCATCTTTATCTGCTATATCCAGTTCATCTACGTTAAAATCAAAGCTGTAACCCTGTAAATCATTTGTTCCATCGAGTTGCTTTTCTGCCGTAAATTCAAGCTCTGTTTCAGGCATGGAGTTATCAAATGCAATATTACTTAAATTATATGTTCCCGGAATTTCCGTTCCCTGAGCATTATATTTCTTTACCTCTTCCTCCGTGTCAACGGCTCCCGTAGTCTGGTTTCTTATAACAGAAACGGTTACGATATAATATGAGTCATCATAAACTATATCAGAATTAGTTCCCTCAGTCTCATAAATCTTATAGTAATATGTGCTTCCTATATCTGAAGCAGTATATTCTATATAATAAAAGTTTGCCACTCCGTCATGTGTTGAAGAGGTTGCCGTAAAGTATGTTCCTCCTGCCTTATCACTATAGATGCCTCCGTTCAGAGTCTGCTCAACAAAGTTAAATTCAAAGCTTCCTGCCTCTGCAAGCTTTTCGGTTGTTCCGTCTATGGTCTTCTTTAAGCTTACACCAAATGTAGTACTATATGATGTATTGCTAAATTCAGGTGTTCCGGTATATGACTGACCGGTATATCTTCCGTTATTTCCATTATAAGTATACTTATAAAGCACCTGATTTACTTCCAGAGCTGTGCCTTCCTGATTCTCCGATATTGCCGCCTTTAATACATAACAGGTGTCATCTTTTTCTATTCCGATATAAGCAGAATTCAAATCCGCCTCATATATCTTATAATAATAAGTCTTGCCAATATCATCTGAATCATAATTTACTGCATTTGTAAATGATACACTTCCGTCAGGTAAATTTACACCCCTTGAAACATTTGTCGGATTAGGGTAATCAGTAAGTATAGTATCCATACTAACATTTGCTTCATTTACCGTATCAACCGAAGTAAGCAAATCAACATTAAAGTTAAAGGTGAACTCATCAAGGTCATCAGTACTACTGTCAAGCTTTTTATTGGCAGCAAACGTAAGCCTTCCCGTAAGCTCTGCCGGCTCATCATACCTGTTGGTTACTACGGCTTCCGATACTGTATTTACCTGAATAGTGCCTGTTCCTCCGTTAATCTGTACTAAAGTGTAATTAAGCGGTATTGTGTTTTCCGGCTCTGTAACACTGTAACTGTATCCCTCAGGTATTCCTGAAACAGTTACCGATTCTCCAGCCTCAACACTCAGCGTTGCAATTCCGTTTGTAAATGTTACATTTCCAAAGGTACCGCTTACATTGTTACCATTTGTGTCCCTCAATGTAATCTGGATATTGAAGGTTTCTGTACTTTCAGGAGTATCACTGTCATTTGAAAGTGATTTTGTTATCTTAAGACTTCCATAGTTAACTGTGTTGTTAAATGTTATGTTATTCTCATCTGAGGCAGTCTGACCGTCTGTACCGTATTTAGTAACCGATACGTCCTTTGTAATGCCTCCGGTTGCAGTATCACTGCCTACCTCAACTGCCACTATATAATAAGTATCATCATAGCTAAGCCCCTGCTGATTATCATTTATTTCTGATATCTTATAATAATAAGTATTTCCGATGTCAGAAGCCGTATATTCTATGGCAGTAAATGCAGCCGTTCCGTCAGTTGTAGAAGAAACTGCCGTAAGGCTTATTCCATCCTGTTTGTCACTGTAAATATTTCCGTTTAGAGACTGCTCCTTCAGTTCAAAACTGAAGCTGTTATAATTACCCAGCTTATCAGTTCCTCCGTCTATAGTCTTCTTTACATTAAGCACAAGACTTTCTGAGCTTGTAGTATTATTAAATACTGCACTGCTTACAGTTCCCTGTACTAAAGAAAAGCTAAGTGTCTCATCAGAATATTCATATTTTGTAAGTGTTTCTGTCACCTGCAAAGTATTACCGGTAAGCGCTACATCTGCCTTTAATATATAGTATGACTCATCCTTCTCAATACCGGTATAAGCCACATCCAAGGCACCTTCATATATCTTATAGTAGAAGGTCTTACCTGCATCTTCCGCCGTATACTCAGCCTTGGCATTAAAGGTTACTGCTCCGTCTGCTCCCGTGCTTCCACTTGCAAGAAGTGTTCCTGTAGGGTCTGACGCAAGCCATGCAGCCTCTGACATTCCTGAATCTTTAGATGATATATCCAGTTCATCTACATTAAAGCTGAATCTGTAGCCTCTTAAATTATTTGTTCCGTCCAACTGCTTTTCTGCCGTAAATTCAAGCTCTGTTTCAGGCATGGAGTTATCAAATGCTATATTACTTAAAGTATATGTTCCCGGAATTTCTGTTCCCTGAGCATTATACTTCCTTACCTCTTCCGTTGTGGTAACGGCTCCCGTAGTCTGGTTTCTTGTCACAGAAACGGTTACGATATAATACGATCTGTCATAAACTATATCAGAATTATTTCCTGCAGTCTCATAAATCTTGTAGTAATATGTGCTTCCTATATCTGAAGAGGTATATTCAATAGCATCAAAGGTTGCAGTTCCATCCTGTGTTGAAGAATCTGCCGTTAGGCTTATTCCCCCTGTCTTATCACTATAAGTGTCCCCAGTAAGAGTCTGCTCAACAAGGTTAAATTCAAAGCTTCCTGCCTCTGCAAGCTTTTCGGTTGTTCCGTCTATGGTCTTCTTTACCGAAAGAGTAACATCAGCTGACTCTGTGGTATTATCAAACGATACCGAATTTGCATTTCCCGAAGACGTATAGCTTCCGCCGTCCTGCTGAACATATTTAGTGATTGTTTCATCAATGACAATTTGTGTAGTATCTGCATTTGCAGAAATAACATGCCTTATTATATAGTATGAGCTGTCCTTTGCAATGCCTGAATACTGAGAATCATCCTCACAAATCTTATAGTAGTATGTTTCACCTACATCTGAGTATGTATATGTAAGACCGTTATCAAATATAACAGTTCCCAAAGCATTAGAAGTACCCTCTGCAATCTCGCTACCCGAAGGGTTTCCTGCAAGAAGATTTTCAAGTTCTGTACTTCCCAAACCTGCGTCTACAGAAATCTCATATACTTTAAAAGTAAATCCAAATGAAGCAAGACCGTCCGTAGCTCCGTCCAGAAGCTTTGATGCACTGAAATTATAATCTCTGCTTAAATCAGGCGCAGTAGTATTGTTAAATGTAATGGCAGATACTGAATAATCTCCTGTAATTTTATTACCGTTTTTATCATATTTATCAACCGATACACTGTTTACAAATACTCCTGCCAAGTCATTTTCATTTACTTCTACCGTAACTATATAATATGAAGAATCATACGATAAGCCCGACTGACTTCCGGCAGTTTCAGAAATCTTATAATAATGTGTTCCTACATCACTACTACTGTAGGTTATTTTATTAAAGGAGGCTGTTCCTGTCTGTGTATCAGATGACGCCGTATAGCTTATTCCTCCCGCCATGTCACTGTAGGTATCTCCATCTAAAGACTGTTCCGTAAGGGTAAAATTAAATGAGCTGTAATTACTTAAAGTATCCGTACTTCCGTCAATGGTCTTTCTGGCACTTAAGGAAAGTGTATTATCAGCAGGGGTATTTTCATAATATAAATAACCCATGTAAAAATATTTATCCACACCGTCCGGTACAGTTACATTACTATCAGCATCACATACAATGAAATAGTAAGGCTCGCTGTTTACAGAGAAACCTTCGTCTGCATCTGTTTCCACCAATGCATAAATCTGGTCATAGGCCAAATTATCTATTATAACCGTTCCGTCAGAGCCAAGCTCAATAGTACCTTTTCCTGCTACCGGAGAAGCATTTATTGAAAGCTCACCGTTACTGTACTTACCCTCATATAGTGCAAATTTAGAATTTTGAAGTGCAACCATCTGATTGCTGCTGTCAGTCCAGAACTTATATAACGTAACCGACGCCGTTTCCGAATCTGACCAAACTGCAGGTCTCTGTACTGTAGTTGCAAAGCTGGTACTGTCTGAATTATTGCTTTCTGCAAAACCATAAATACTGAAGCTGTTTGTAGAATTAGAAGCATCCAGAGAGCCTCCTATATACTGATTAATATTTGCAGAATAAGTAATTCTCAGCGCCGTACTGTCAGGAAGCGTCATTATAAGCTTTCTTTCATTATTGTCGTACGTATATTTATATTCGGACTTAGAGAGAGTCTGCCAGCTTGACTCATTTGTATCATTTTCAGGTATTCCGTCTCCGACATATTTTTGAATTACAAGGGTATCCTTAAGGAAGATAAGGGCACTTCCAAATATATCCTCTGCAATAATTGTATCAGCATCAGATAAATCTGCAGCAGAAGGATTTACATATACCGTGTATTCTGCACGCTTTGTATTTACATTATAATAACCTGATTTACTTACGGTTTCCGCAGGAGTGAGTGTGTTTGTACTGCTGGAATGTCCCATAAACTCATCGTTAAGCCTAACCCTGGCATTATTGGTAAATTCCTGAGGCTGACCGTTAGATATAAACTCTCTAAGATAATCATCCGAAACGGTTGCCGAATAAGTAAGCCGCAATACATATTTTTCTACCCATTCCCAGCCTGATGTTCCTACTCTTTCTATAGCTTCTTTCAGAACGTCATTAACTGTAATTGTAAATGTAACTGTATTTCCTGAAATACTTTTGTTTACAGTCTTTGGCAGTCCCTCGGTTGTATCCTCAGGCATATACCACTGATTTTGACTGTTAAGATAAGTTATTTGAGAATCATCATTTAATGTCATATTTTCAGGCAGAGTATCCCGGACAGTAATGACATCGCCAACCTCAGGCGCACTGCCTTCATACATTGCCGTAAGATTTACATCAACTGTATAATTTACTGTATTTAATTCATTCTGACTTACCGTTCCCTGTTTATCAATGTTACTTGTGTGGGTATAACTGTCCTCTGCACTTTCATTATAAGAATTATTTTCATTATCCTGATAGCTGAGTGAAGCCGTATTTCTGAATGTTGCCCCATCAGAAAGTGTAGGAGCAGACGTAACGGTTATCTCAACCTGCTGTCCTTCCTTTCCTGTAAAATAACTGTCTTCAAAATTTATTGAGAATCCGGTGCCATAATTATTATACCCTGATATAATACCGTTTCCGGGAACAATACTGCCGTCAGTAATTACCTCAGTTCCGTCAACCACTACCGTAGTTTGGTTTAAAACCGATTGCCAGTTTCCGTCCTGGTCCGTAAGCTGAACATTCTTAATTCCCGCTGACGGAACATTTATTACTATCTTCCACGTAAGGGTATCGTCCTCATTTAAGCTTACAAATTCCTTACTTAAAACATCTCTTCCGTCAGTCACTACACTTGCCGAAGTTTCAGATGTAATACCGTCTCCGAAATCAACAGTTACTCTATTATCAAGAGTTACAGGGAATTCCGAATTAAGCACATCCTCCGATACGGATGTTGTATAAGAAAGAGTATATTCTCCTGTATTATCATTTTTAGTAAGCTGACTTAATTTAATATTAGACAAATCTATTCCGTCCGGCAAATCAGTCGGTGTAAGATTTGTATTTAATATATCCTCCAGTGTAATATTTTCCGGATTAAAATCATCAAACTCCGCTAAATCCCCCGGATTTACGGTAATTGTCCATGTAACAGTCTCTTTATTTCCCTCTGCGTCAGTATTCCATATACCTCCCTTTGAAACAGACGGTCTTGTTACATTAATTCCCCATGATGTGGATTCCGCATTCGCAGGATTATCCTTATTTGTAGTATAATTTGCCCTAAATGTATTTTGGAAGTTATTGGAATTCTGGTTTGTAAACACATCAGACACATTATCAGCACTTATTGTCACATCATATGTAATTGTTAAGCTTTCTGAATTGTTAGAATCAAGCGTATAACCACTTAATGCCGTGTTAAGTTCATCCCAGCTTGAGTACGTGTTCCCGTTAACCTTTATATTTGACATATTTTCCAATCCCGAGCCCAGTGTATCACTGACGGAATTAATTGTAATTTCTCCATTATAAGGCGTAATGGTAATTGTATAGCTCTGTGTAATTGTACCATCAGAATTTATTACAGCACTACCGTTTGTATTTTTATATACACTCATTCCACTTTCAGGCTCGTTTAAATCTACATTTACCTGATATGTGGTGTCTCCAATTCCAAAAATTCCTTTGTCAGAGGAATCGAGGTCATCACCTGAAAAATCAACTACTCCCTTTATATTTCCTCCACCGCTTATATTGCTTTCTTCAACAAACATTGCATCCAGAGTAATATAAAACTTTCCGTCCTGTATGTACCACGTTCCTACCTCTCTTCCCGCAGTATCACTAAGAATCGTTTCAGAATAATCATTTATTGTAATTCCCTGTGCCTGAAGGTCCACGGAAAACTCCTGTATTCTGGATGTATTTGCAATAGCCCAGGCAAACGAGATTTCTACCTCATCACCGTTTTTTACATTAGAATCATTCGCGACCTCAGTGCCGTTCACTTTAATCGTAAAGTTGCTGAGAGTGAGTCCGTCAGGTGCGGAAAGAGTATTTCCAAGTAACCTGTTCTGTTCCGAAATACTGACCGCATCTGTCTGGGTAGCATAATTTCCGCTTCCCTTTTGTACTTCATCTGCATATGTACCCGAACTCGAAGGAATACACATGGTAACTATCATAATAACCGCTAAAAATATTGATATAATTCGTTTCGTACGTATTCTTACATTCATAACTTTTCCTCCATTACATCTAATTTTAATTTTTATTAAAATACCCCAATTTTTTTAACCTATATTTATATAAATCTATCATAATTATACAATCTTTTCAACAGTTTTGCCATGACTTCATATAATTTCCACATATTTTTTATAATATTATTAATTATTTTTTATATACTGAATAATTTTTATTTCTCTATACATAATAATCATATATTCAATTTTTTATAAGAAAGGATATGTGATTATGAAATTTCTTAATGGTTTCTGTCTTACAATAGCTATAATAGGTGCCCTTAACTGGGGACTTATAGGATTTTTTGATTTTAACCTTGTATCCGCACTGTTCGGCAACGCTACGGCACTGTCAAGAATTATATACGGTCTGGTAGGCTTATGCGGATTATATATCATCTCATTTTATGGTTTCCTTCAGCGTGAGGAAGCATAAATAAGGTTAATATAAGCGGAAATAACGTGCTGCGGCAGGTATCACCTTCCGCAGCATTTATCAATTATTCTCCCAGATATGCCTTCCTTACGGATTCATCATTAAGTAAATCCCTTGCGTCTCCGGAAAGTATAATATTCCCTGTTTCCAATACATATGCCCTGTCTGCAGTTTTAAGTGCTTTTTTTGCATTCTGCTCCACGACAAGCACCGTCATTCCTTCTTTTCTTATATCTTCTATTATCCTAAATATCTCATCCACAAACTGCGGTGAAAGTCCCATGGAAGGCTCATCCATTACAATAAGCTTTGGCTTTGACATAAGAGCCCTTCCTATTGCAAGCATCTGCTGCTCGCCTCCCGAAAGAGTTCCTGCAAGCTGTTTTTTTCTTTCCTCAAGTCTCGGAAATCTTTCGTATATCTTTTCTAACGTCTTTTGTGTTTCTTCTTTATCTTTATTAATATAGGCTCCAAGCTTTAAATTTTCATAGACGCTCAGCTCAGCAAAAACTCGTCTTCCTTCAGGCACATGAGCCATACCCATTTTTACTATTTTATGAGCAGGTGTATCAGTTATATCCTCCCCCATAAAAGAAATCTTTCCTTTTCCTGCACGGAGAAGTCCTGTAATTGTATGAAGCGTGGTAGTTTTTCCTGCCCCGTTTGCACCTATTAATGCCACAACCTCTCCTTCATTTATTTCAAAGGAAATACCTTTAAGGGCCTGTATCATTCCGTAGTATACCTGTATATCCTTTACTTTAAGCATTGCCATAATATTTTCCTCCTTAGGTACCTATACATCATCTTCGCCGAGATATGCTTTTATTACTTCAGGATTTTTTAATACTTCTTTGGTTTCTCCCTGCATAAGCACCTGCCCGAAATTAAGCACCGTAAGCTTTTCGCATATTCCGTTTACAAGCTTCATATCATGCTCAATAAGGAGAATTGTCATATCAAATTCTTTTCTCACAAAAGCTATGGTATCCATAAGCTCGTTTGTTTCATTCGGATTCATTCCTGCTGCCGGCTCATCCAAAAGAAGAAGCTTTGGTCCGGTTGCCATTGCCCTTGCTATCTCAAGCTTACGCTGGTCTCCGTAAGAAAGACTTCCCGCTTTAAGTTCTGCCCTGTCCTCCATTTTAAATACCTGAAGCAGTTTTAAGGCATCCTCATTCATGCTTTTTTCGGCTTTCCTGTACGCAGGCGTTTTAAATATACCTGACAACGTACCATAGGTGTATGCATTATGCAGCCCTGTCTTTACATTATCCAGAACAGTCATATTGTTAAAAAGCCTTATATTCTGAAATGTTCTTGCAATTCCCGCTCTGTTTATTTCAGCAGTATGCTTTCCCGTTATGTTTTTCCCGTCAAGTACTATACTTCCCTCGTCAGGCTTATAAATTCCCGTAATCATATTAAAAGCAGTGGTTTTTCCGGCTCCGTTTGGACCTATCAGACCATAAAGAGCACCCTTTTCAATCTTCATATTAAGATTGTCAACCGCCTTAATTCCTCCGAAGGAAATCGAAAGGTTTTTTATTTCCAGCATATCTATTCACTTCCCCTTTCGTTTTTCTTCATACTAAGTTTTGCCTTTATTTTCGTTCTAAAGTTTATTGCTGCAGGCGCCTGGTTAAAGAGCATAATGGCTATAAGAAGCACCGCATATATAAGCATACGGTAATCAGAGAGACCTCTCAGCATTTCCGGCAGGGCATAAAGTATGACTGCGGCAATTACTGAGCCCCTTATGTTTCCTATGCCTCCCAATACCACAAAGACAAGTATCAGGATAGACATGTTATAATCAAATTTTGTTGCACTGAAAATAGCAATGTTATGCGCATATAATGAGCCTGCCACTCCTGCAAGTGCGGCAGATATGGAAAATGCAAGCATCTTATATTTTGACACGTTTATTCCGACGGATTCGGCAGCAATCCTATTATCCCTTATTGCCATGATTGCACGTCCCGTTCTGGAATTGATTATATTAAGTACAATAAAAAGCGTAATGAGTATCAGAATAAAACCTGCAACAAGTGACGAGCCCCCGGGAATACGTGATATACCCTGCGGTCCGTTTACAATTACCATTCCATCCTCTTCAAGACCCAGAGCCATTGTTCCCTTAAGGGAAAAATGAAATCCTCTCGAGTCCTTGCCGATATATATGACATTAAGGACGTTTTTTATTATCTCTCCAAATGCAAGGGTAACTATTGCAAGATAATCACCTTTAAGTCTCAGCACAGGTATGCTGATAAGCATTCCGAATATCCCTGCCACAAGTGCTCCTACAATAAGCGCAAGTATAAAACGCCATATATCAGGAAGTGCACCGTCAGTAAGCTTTGAGAAAAACGCTCCTGCATAAGCTCCTATACACATAAAACCTGCATGTCCGAGGCTGAGTTCTCCTGATATTCCCACTACAAGGTTTAAGGACACTGCCGCTATTACATAAACGCAGATTGGAACTAAAAGTCCACCGAAATGATAGGTGAGATTTCCGGTCAGGGATAGTATTTCAACAAGAAGAAATGCTCCTGTTACCATTAAATAAGTAATCAAATTATTTTTTGCTGTTTTATTTATCTTCATGCCGTCCTACACCTTCTCTCTAATATTTTTTCCGAGAATACCCGTAGGTCTCACGAGAAGTACTATTATAAGTACGGCAAATACTATGGCATCAGATAACTGTGATGTGATATATGCCCTGCTTAAGATTTCGATAATTCCAAGCAGTATTCCGCCAAGCATGGCACCCGGTACAGAGCCTATACCTCCGAAAACCGCTGCCACAAACGCTTTAATTCCCGGCATTGCTCCCGTGTAAGGAGTGATTGTGGGATATGCTGAACAGAGAAGAAATCCTGCTATTGCGGCAAGTCCTGAGCCTATGGCAAATGTAAGGGATATAGTACCGTTTACGTTTATTCCCATAAGCTGTGCAGCTCCCCTGTCCTCTGAAACAGCCTGCATCGCCTGTCCCTGTCTGGTCTTTTTTATAAATATTGTAAGTCCTGCCATAATAAGTACGCATGACACAATAGTTACAATTATAGTCCCCGAAATAATCAAATCACCGTCAAACAGGACCAGTGAAGGAACATCTATTATATTCACAAATGCCTTTGCATCTGCCCCGAATATAAGAAGGGCAAGATTCTGCAGAAGATAACTCATACCTATCGCCGTAATAAGAACTGCAAGCGATGAAGCTGCATTTCTTAATGGCTTATAAGCAATTTTTTCTATTATAACTCCAAGCAGTGTACAGACTGCTATTGACACAAGTATTGCAACCCAGGGATTTGCCCCTGCATATATTGTCATGTTAAGTACTGCATATGCACCTACCATTATTATGTCACCGTGTGCAAAATTAAGCATCTTGGCAATTCCGTAAACCATTGTATAGCCCAGTGCTATAATTGCATAAATACTTCCAAGACTTATTCCGTTTATCAGATAATATACAAAACTCATATTTTCTCCTATTCGTAAAAGCCTATTCCATGGCTTTATATTCTCCGTCTTTTATTATCATGCCCTTAGGCTCCTTAGCAGGCTCACCGTCTTCTCCCCATGTAATGGCACTTCCCGTTACACCGTATAATTCAATTTCAGTCATGCTTACCTTTAGCAAATCACACATCTCCGACACACTCATGTCAGGCATAACTCCCGCATGCTCCATTGCTTCCTTTATTGCATATACGGCATCATATGCATCTGCCGCAAACTGGATAGGCACTTCTCCATTAAATTTTTCGGCATAAGCCGCTACAAAATGCTTTGATAATTCATCCTGTGAATCTGCGGTAAACGGTGTAAGAAGCATTACATCCTCTGCAAGACTGTAATCAAAATTCTTTACATTCAGTATTCCGTCAAGTCCGTCACAGCCGAAGAAATCCACGTCATAATCCATTTCATCAGCCTGCTGCAAAATAAGTGCCGCTTCCTGATAATATATAGGCAGGAAAATCAAGTCTGCCTTCCTGTCTCTCGCTTTCTGAAGCTGTACCTTAAAATCTGTTTTACTGTCTGATGTAAAAGCCTCCTCAGCTACTATTTCAAGTCCGAGAATTTCTGCCTCTTCTTTAAACTTCTGATATATTCCGCTTGAATACACATCCGAACTGTCATAAATTATGGCAATTTTTTCACCAAGTCCGTGCTCATAAATATAATCTGCCGATGCAACACCCTGAGCAGGGTCAGAAAAACAAAGTCTGAATGCGTTGTCATATACAATACAGTCAAGCGATGTACCGGACGGCGTTATCATAAACATATTATCTTCATGTGTCTTTGCCGCAACGGCAACGCATGGATTAGATGTAACAGTTCCCACAAGGACATCCAACCCCCAGTCCTTTAATGAATTATATGCATTGACCGCTTTTTCAGTATCATTTTCATCATCTTCAAATTTGAATTCCACAGGATATCCGTTAATGCCTCCCTGTGCATTTATTTCCTCTACCGCAAGCTCTGCTCCGTTTTTTACTGCATAGCCATAGGTGGCAGTGCTTCCCGTGAGCGGTCCGATTCCGCCTATTTTAATTGTAGTTCCTTCATCTTCATTTCTGCCGCAGCCTCCCATACATGATACCGCAAGCATAAGGCTCATTACGGCAGCAAAAAATCTCTTATTATATTTCATATATTTATTTCCTATCATCCTAATTTAAATTCACAGCCTTTTCCGCAAGCTTTCTTATGTCCCCGGCTGCATTACAGTTAATTATCTTACTTTCTCTGTTTTTTTGTATATTAATATCATAAAGCAGCTTATCCGTTATATCGGTAATGTCTTTACCTGTTCCTTTTACACCGTCTGATAATCCGTATTTTACAAAACGTCTCATATTTATGGATTCACAGCCGGGGATAGGTGACATATGTATCAACGGAATCCCTGCAACAACAGCCTCGGTCGAGGAAAGTCCTCCCGGTTTCGTAATAAAAACATTGCATGCTTTCATATACAGTGCCATTTGTTTTGTGAATTCTATAGTTATTATCTTCTCTTTAAACTCTCTTAAAAGCCGTTTGTACACTCTGCGGTTGCAACCGCACACTGCAATTATTTTTACATTTTTATCCCTTTTATAATGTTTATATAATGTGCGGATTGTCCTTACCATACTGCCTGCTCCCATACTGCCTCCTGACACCAGTATGTATTTTCCGTCCTGATTAAGCCCGAGAGTTTTTCTTGCTTCTTCCTTAGAAATATTTTCTCTGAATTCTTTCTTTACAGGAATTCCAAGAGGATAAATTTTCTTCTTTTCTATTCCTCTTGAAACAAACTCATTTACAAGCTCCGCCATAGGAATTACATAATAATCACATTCTGTTTCCTCCGTAAAAGGAATACATGCATAGTCCGTGGCAACAAAAATTGTCTTAGGAGGTTTCAGACCGCTGTTTTTCATATAGGTAAGTATCTCTGCCGGAAAAAGATGTGTGGTTATCACTATGTCAAATTTCCTGCTTTTAAACAGTTCTTCCATATATTTGACCATCTTTCCGTTTGCATAATATACCGGGGAACGCCACGGAAATCTCCGGTATATATTCCCGAGCATATATACAAAACCAAATATGCGCGGTGCTCTCTGAACAAGTCTTACATATGTCTGTCCCACTCTTTTTTCGAGCCTGTTTTTGGTAAGTGAGTACGGGTCGAGCATTTCCGCTCTGTGTCCGCACATTAAAAGTTCTTCCTTTATTGCAACCGCCGCCGCATTATGTCCGCCGCCGGTACTGCATGTTAAAATTAACGCTTCCATAATAATTTTATCCTGTATTTTTCTCTTTCCTCTTCACTCATATGAAATCTTATATATACTGCCGCAGTAATTATAATAAAGCCAAAAGCTGTTCCCGTACTTACATGCATAATAAGCATAAGAATACCCGATGCTCCATAGGCTGCAATAGTTCTGTAAAAATGCGGTGAAATTCTGATAATAAGCGAGAAGAAAATAAAACACACAGCAAAAATCAGCAGAGGCTTTATATCAGGAAAAAGCCCCAGCAGGCAGCCAAATGTTACGGCAATCCCTTTTCCGCCTTTTTTATAGCGGAATAACGGAAAAATATGTCCCATTACAGGTGCCGCAAGCACCAGTGCAAAACCGGCTTCATTTACCATATGAATACCATTATAGTGTAAAAACAAATGTACCGGTAATATTCCTTTAAACAAATCTCCCAACAATGTCAGTATACCACATATAAATCCGCATTTCATAAATGCATTTGCAGTTCCCGGATTTTTGTCCGTACTTTCATTAAGAAGTGCCTGTTTTCCGAATAACCCGGCAAACAAATTTGCATATAATATGCTTCCCGAAATATATCCAAATAAAACATAAGGAATATAATTCATCAAATTAATCACCTCTAAATTTATTATATATGATAAAAAATATATTACAATACCACCTTTGTCGAATAATACTACATAATGACAAAAAAATCAAAGACTTCTGATACTAAAATTATCAAAAGTCTTTAAATATTTTTACCACCCCAGCTCCATAAGCCAGCTATTCAACTTTCTCTCCCTCTCCTTTTCATCGGTCTCCTTATCTGAATCTTTTCCTTCAGAACTTATATATTCTCCCACAATATGTCCGTCCACAATATAAAGTACCCTGTCGCATTTTGCGGCAACCCTTGGGTCATGCGTAACCATGAGAATTGCCGTGCCTTCTTTATTTAATTTCACCAGTTCGTCCATTACTTCATTTGATGCGGCTCTGTTAAGTGCGCCCGTCGGCTCATCGGCAAATAAAAGCTTTGGCTTATTAATCATGCTTCTGCATATACACGCCCTCTGAAGCTGACCGCCCGACACTTCATTTATGTCATTATCGGAAACCTCGATAATTCCGAGCTTACGCATAAGTGCTTCTCCCCTCTCGGTCTTTTCCTTCCTGCTCTCCTTTGTCTTTTTACTTTCCATGGCGGGAAGCAGAATATTGTCCAGTATGGTTAAGTTTTTCATCATATACATCTGCTGAAAAATAAATCCCATCTCATCAAGGCGAAGTTTTGAAAGTTCCTTACTGCCAAGCTTCGTAATATCCCTTCCGCAGAATAAAACCTCCCCTCCCGTGGATTTATCCATACCCGAAACGGTGTAAAGAAGTGTGGATTTTCCTGAGCCCGAGGGACCCATAACTGCTACCATCTCTCCGTCCTTTATATCAAAGCTTACATTTTTAAGTACATTATTCTGCCTCTTATTTACTACATATGTCTTGCATAAATCATTTACCTTAAGAACTGCTTCCATCATTCTTACCTCCAATTTACTCTATATCAGCCGTATCACTTGACTTAATGCTCCTTGTGCCCAGTGATACAAGCCATGAAACAAAAACCGTAACCGCAAGAACTATACCGGGATATATCAAAAATATCTCCAGCGGTTTAATGTTATAATCTATTTCCGAAGCTCCCATCATGCCAAATACCGGAGATATGCACAAATCCGTCATTGGAGTTGAAAGTGCAGCCGCAAGTATAACAGCAATAAGGGCGACGATGAAAAATCGTAATACGTGCCATTTTATAATGGTAAAATCCTTAAATCCCATTGCTTTAAGTATTGCTATTTCACTCTTTTCGGACGTGATAAAGCTCTTTTCCATAAGTATCGTAACCAGAATTATCACGATAATAGTAACAAGGAGCAGTCCGTGCTGTACGCCCTCCACGGCGTCTGCAACGGCGACACAGCTTATGCAGTATTCGGTTGCAGTCATGACATCGGAATTTTCATACATTTCACTTATCCGTTCTTTACGCTCTGTAATTACTTCCTCATCCGGAGAATCCGTAAATTTAATCTGGTAAGGCAGTGTTGCCGATTTAAACTCAAAATCCACAGGCGCATCTTCATGCAGACGTACGACTTCCCCCAGAATGTTCATAGTCTCATAATATGCCACAACCATGCAGTCCAAATCAGTATCACCGAAATGAATTGTCATCGTATCTCCTATTTTTGCTCCTGTAATTTCTGAAATCTGGGGCGTGATTGCAATTTCATTTTTATTTTTTGGTGCGCTTCCTTCCATATACTTGTAATCGGAAGCTCTGGTGTTAACTCCTTGCTGGCAGGCGAGCATGTAATCATATCCTTCAAAGCTTATGGGATAATTGTACTGAACGTCCACACAAAGCTCAGCCGGCATGCCTGCTTCTGAAAGCTCCTCCTCAAACTTATTCATTGTTTCCAGCATATCCTCTTTATCAGAAAGATTCATATATCCGCTTGTATACACAAAATACAGGTCAGTTTTTGTCACACCAAAGGCAGAAATCAGCTTATCGCTTTTCATGGTATTTGTCGTATTTACGAGCATAAGCACAAAAAGCGTAAAAACAGTAAACACTGAAATAATCGTAAGAAAACGCTTCGGACTGCTTAAAATATCATTTAATGCCATAAAAAAACTGTTTCCCACCGGAAATTTATGAAGCTTTAATACAGATTTTTTTCTGTAGCGCTCGTCTGTCTCACCGGAACGGATTGCGTCAACCGGCGTAGCTTTTTTTACCTTCTTCGTACAGTTGTATGCAAAAAGTATAATCACAAGTATTACAAGCAGAGCTCCAATAAGGTTTAAAAATAGGGCATTTTCATTTCCCAAAACCATTTTTTCACTCACCATGCCAAGCATAAGCCCCCCAAAAGGAATACTGAAAAAGAAACCGAATACAGAGCCAAGAAGCGCCATCATAAAGTATTTTGTGATATAAAGGCTCCTTATCCTGCCGTTTGATATTCCTATTGCCTTCATGACGCCGATTTCCCGAAATTCTTCCGAAATTGTAAAAGTGATGGTGAATTTTAAAACCACCATGGAAACAACAATCAGACATACACTAAGTATAAGCACAATAAATGCCATAATAAGCTCCATTATATAAGTCATCTTTAACATCGACCTTGCACCTGAAAATGCTATATTGGAAGCATCTGATTCTGCCCGTGATATGGCAAGTACATCATCCGTATCTATATAGCAGATTTCACCTGTATAATGTGTGTAAATTTCCTCATTATCCAGAAATACCTGTATATCCTCATCATTTAAGAGAAATCTGGTATTTCCCATAAAGTCAGAGCCAAATAAAGCATCTTTTGCCGTTCCGTCCAAAATCAGGCTTAAATCTACTCCGCAAATCTCAATTACGATTTCATCCCCCTCTTTTAAATTGTTATCTTTCATAAAACTTCCGGTAATTATTACATGTCCTTTATCAATCTTTGTAATTTTTTCATTTTCATCATCAAAAAGGTTGATTGTCAAATCATCTATGGACTGGAAAACAAATGCAGTATTATTCGATTTTAATACTGAGCCGTCCTTAGCCTTCACATTATCAATCGTGCCATATACACCACATTCCTTTCTGTAAGACTTTACTGCCGACTCGTTTTGAAGCATGTCATCAAGTGCTCCTACTGCACCTTCTCCCATGGTTATAATGACGTAATCTCCCATTCCCGCCTTATCAAAAAAGTATTCCGTACCGTTCATAACCGTAACCACATTATTAATACCGCTTGCAACAAACATCGCTGCCAAAACTATGAAAAGAAAAAGGATTACGTTCATCGTCTTTTTTCTTTTTAAGTCCCTCTTTAAAATTCTAAATAGCACCTTTTTTGCCCCTTTCTCATATTTCCAAGACAGGCTCTTTCAAAATACCTGCTTTCCAAGAAAATGATATCAGAGAAATTATTAAATAATCCTTAAATAAAAAAGATTTTCAAAATCATGGCTTTTAAACCTGCATTTTGAAAATCCATACTAAAAATCTATGCCTTTTTAATTACCACTGTAATTAAGAATTTTTCCTTTTCAATCTGTGCAAAAATCTCGCCATCCATTTTATGCATAAGATTTTTACAGATATAAAGTCCCAGACCGTTCCCCTTTATATTCCGGCTGTTAGTGCCACGATAAAATGAATCAAAAATATTCGCCAATTCTTTTTCTTCAAGTGTACAGCCTGAATTTTCAATATGAATGAGCCTGCAGTCTTCTTCATCAGTACAGTAAATCCTTATATACCTTCCGTCACCGTATTTTATGGCATTTTCTATAATATTCTGCATGACTTCAATCAGGCGGTTTTTATCGCCTTTTATAAGACATTCAGAAAAATCATCTATAATTAACTCTGTATGAACAACGGACAATTTGTCCCTGTAATATTTTTCTGTCTCTTTGATAAGCTCTGATAAGTAAAATTCATCATTTACCACTTCCAGATTAAGGAAGTCTTCTCTTGAAGCAGAGGTGATTTCGTCTACATACTTTTTAATATCATTTACATTCTTTGTTATACCTGAAATTGCAGCATCTCTCTTTTCCTGCGTATCATACAGGTTTTCGCTTAATGCTCTGGAATAGAGCTCGATTGAAGATAACGGCGTCTTTATGTCATGCGATAAAGAAAGTATTAAGGTATTTTTATCTTTCTCAAACTCCAGTTCCTTTTGCCTTTTACTTTCAAGTTCCTCACGAAGCATGTCCATTCCCCAAAGAAATTTACCGAAAAATTTGCTTTTTTCTTCTTTTATGGGTACTGAAAGATTTCCCTTTGCAAGTTCAAAGGTAAGACGCTCCATATCATGAAACGGTTTCAGAATTTTTTTATATACATAGTAAAGTACAATTACTGTTATAATCAGCATTGCAGCAAACATTACGTTTATATATATAAGTATTCCGTAGCTTTCAATATTTTTATATTCAATACGGTAAAGTTTTCCGTTAATTTCTTCTACTATATAGTCATTATTTACTGTTTCGTCCGCATCAAATTCACTGACACGGACTATAGTTTCATATTCTGACAGGTCAATTTCCATTATTCTTACGTCTGTTAAATCTTTTAATGTATCAGACTCCTTAAGCTCCTGTACTACACGCTGTGCTTCCACACGGTACAGTCTTTCTCCCCTGTCATTTTTTTCATATAAGAAAACAGCATTTAATGAAAATATTAAAACTGCCTCCAGAATAAAAATAAAGCAGACAAATTTCTTAAATCTATTCAAACCTGTATCCAACTCCCCACTCCGTAATTATGTGCTTTGGCTTTTTAGGATTTTCCTCTATCTTTTCACGAAGCCACTTAATATGAACGGTAAGAGTCTGCATTTCAGAATCACTGTCATATCCCCATATTGTATTGAAAAGATATTCTTTTTTAAGTGTCACGTTTTTATTCTCCATAAGAATTTTCAGAAGTTCAAATTCCTTTGATGTAATATCAGTTTTTTTATCATTTATAAACAGAGTACCGGTAACGGTATTTAATTTCAGGTTTCCATCCACTATTTCGTCAAGACCATATTTACGCTTAAATATTCCCTTTATCTTTACAAGCAGAATATCTATGTCATATGGTTTTTCTATGTAGTCATCAGCTCCTAAATTAAGCCCCTTTAACTTATCATTTTTATCAGTTCTTGCACTGGCTATAAGTATATGTGTATTTGAATTTTCTCTGATTTTTGAACATACAAAAAAGCCGTCCATACCGGGCAGCATAATATCCAGTATAATTAATCTTGCTCCGTACTTTTCATATAATTCGATAGCTTTTTCACCTGTGCCGGCAATACTTACCGTGTAATTTTCTTTCCTGAGAAAATCAGCAAGTATTTCGGCTATTTCGGCATTGTCCTCTACAATAAGAATGTCTGTCATATTTTCCCAAAATTTACAATAAAATTTAATCGTATTCGCATTTTTATTATTTTACTACAATCAGTTTATAATTCCAATAAAAAATTACACGAACTTTTCTTAAAAACCCGCAACCCATAAATATAAAAAATCCCCTGCAGCTTGCCTTAAAGCTACAGGGGATTTAATTATTTCAGTATATTATTTCCGTGGAAATTACTTATTAGCAATAGCTGCCTGAGCTGCTGCAAGTCTTGCGATTGGTACACGGAATGGTGAACATGAAACATAGTCAAGTCCAATCTTGTGGCAGAACTCAACTGATGAAGGGTCTCCACCGTGCTCACCGCAGATACCTACATGGAGGTTTGGATTTACTGGCTTTCCGAGCTTAATAGCAAGCTCCATAAGCTTACCAACACCTGTCTGGTCGAGCTTAGCAAATGGGTCATTTTCAAATATCTTAGCATCATAGTAAGCATCTAAGAACTTACCTGCATCATCTCTTGAGAAACCGAATGTCATCTGAGTAAGGTCATTTGTACCGAAGCAGAAGAAGTCAGCCTCTGTTGCGATTTCATCAGCTGTAAGAGCAGCTCTAGGAATCTCAATCATAGTACCTACTTCATACTTAAGGTCAATGCCTGCAGCTGCGATTTCAGCATCAGCTGTCTCAACAACTGTCTTCTTAACAAATTTCAGCTCTTTTAATTCGCATACAAGCGGAATCATGATTTCAGGCTTAACTTCCCAATCAGGATGAGCCTTCTTTGTATTTATTGCTGCACGGATAACAGCCTTTGTCTGCATCTTTGCAATTTCAGGATATGTTACTGCAAGACGGCATCCTCTGTGTCCCATCATTGGGTTGAACTCATGTAATCCTGCAATAATTGTCTTGATTTCCTCTACTGTCTTACCCTGTGCCTCTGCAAGCTTCTCAATGTCAGCTTCCTCGGTAGGAACAAACTCATGAAGAGGTGGGTCAAGGAATCTGATTGTAACAGGATTTCCTTCAAGAGCCTCATAAAGAGCTTCGAAGTCTCCCTGCTGATAAGGAAGAATCTTCTCAAGTGCTGCTTCTCTCTCTTCTACTGTATCTGCACAAATCATCTCACGGAATGCAGCAATTCTGTCTTCCTCGAAGAACATATGCTCTGTACGGCAGAGACCGATACCTTCTGCGCCAAGCTCACGAGCCTTCTTAGCATCTGCAGGAGTATCTGCATTTGTACGAACCTTAAGAGTTCTGTACTTGTCAGCCCATGCCATAACTCTTCCGAATGTACCTGCTATAGAAGCATCTACTGTAGGGATAATTCCGTCGTAGATGTTACCTGTTGTACCATCGATTGAAATATAATCTCCTTCGTGGAATTCCTTTCCACCAAGAGTAAACTTCTTATTAGCCTCGTCCATAGCGATGTCGCCGCAACCTGATACACAGCATGTACCCATACCACGTGCAACAACGGCAGCGTGTGATGTCATACCACCACGAACTGTAAGGATACCCTGTGCTGACTTCATACCTGTAATATCTTCAGGTGATGTCTCAAGACGAACAAGGATTACCTTCTCACCCTTTTCTGCCCATGCTACAGCATCATCAGCTGTGAATACAACCTTACCGCATGCAGCACCAGGTGAAGCGCCAAGTCCCTTACCCATTGGAGTTGCAGCCTTAAGAGCAGCAGCATCAAACTGTGGGTGAAGAAGTGTGTCAAGGTTTCTAGGGTCTATCATAGCAACTGCTTCTTCCTCTGTCTTGTGTCCTTCATCTACAAGGTCACATGCAATCTGAAGAGCTGCCTGTGCAGTTCTCTTTCCGTTACGGCACTGTAACATGTAAAGCTTCTTATTCTCAACAGTGAACTCCATATCCTGCATATCATGGTAATGATTCTCGAGGATATCACAAACCTTAATAAATTCTGCATAAGCATCTGGGAATTCTTCTGCCATCTGAGCGATTGGCATAGGTGTACGAACACCTGCAACAACGTCCTCGCCCTGTGCATTTATAAGGAACTCACCCATGAGCTTCTTCTCTCCTGTAGCAGGGTCACGGGTAAATGCAACACCTGTACCACAGTCATTACCCATGTTACCGAATGCCATTGACTGTACGTTTACAGCTGTTCCCCATGAATAAGGGATATCGTTATCTCTTCTATATACGTTTGCACGAGGGTTGTCCCATGAACGGAATACAGCCTTGATAGCTCCCATTAACTGCTCCTTTGGATCGTCAGGGAAGTCTGCACCGATTTTCTCTTTATACTCAGCCTTGAACTGTCCTGCAAGTTCCTTTAAGTCATCTGCAGTAAGCTCAACGTCCTGTGTAACGCCCTTCTTAGCCTTCATCTCGTCGATAAGCTCTTCAAAATACTTCTTACCAACTTCCATAACAACGTCAGAATACATCTGAATAAATCTTCTGTAGCAGTCCCAAGCCCAACGTGGGTTGCCTGACTTCTCAGCTAAAGAATTAACAACTTCCTCATTTAAACCGAGGTTAAGAATAGTATCCATCATACCTGGCATAGATGCTCTTGCACCTGAACGAACAGAAACTAAAAGCGGATTTTCCTTATCCCCAAACTTTTTGCCGGTAATCTCTTCCATCTTTACAATATACTCGTTAATCTGAGCCTGAATCTCTTCGTTAATCTCACGACCGTCCTCATAATACTGTGTACAAGCCTCAGTAGTAATTGTGAAACCCTGTGGAACAGGAAGTCCAATGTTGGTCATCTCAGCAAGGTTGGCACCCTTACCACCAAGGAGCTCACGCATGTTTGCATTACCTTCGCTGAACAAATATACCCATTTTCTTGCCATGCTAAATATACCTCCTAGTATTTTTTTCAAGCGACGTAAACTATGGCTCGTTTGCCGTCACACTGCTTTGAATTATAACACAATTATTATAAAGTTTAAACACATTTTTAAAATATTTACACTATTTTTTCCATATTTTTACTAAAATTTTCTTATAATAAACTAAAAAAGAGACATTTGCCGGAAAAAGCAAAATATTCTATGGCAAATGTCTTCTTTCTGTTCATAATCTGCAATTATTTAATCATATATTTGGTTTCTAAATCAAAATATTTTTTATTGAATAATGCACATTAGAAGAATAATTTCTTCTCAAAATAATCCTTTAAATCTTCTATCTTAACTCTTTCCTGCTCCATTGTGTCACGGTCACGAACTGTAACTGCTCCGTCATTTTCTGATTCAAAATCATAGGTAACACAGAAAGGAGTTCCGATTTCATCCTGTCTTCTGTATCTCTTTCCTATATTTCCTCTGTCATCAAATTCACAGTTCCAGTACTTTGTGAGCTCCGCATAGATTTTCTCAGCGCCCTCATTCAATTTTTTTGAAAGAGGAAGTACACCGATTTTAACAGGTGCAAGTGCAGGATGGAAATGAAGAACTGTTCTTGTATCTCCGCCCTCAAGTTCCTCCTCGTCATATGCAGCGCATAAGAAAGCAAGGGTTACTCTGTCAGCACCAAGTGACGGCTCAATAACATATGGAATGTATTTAGTTTTCTTCTCATCATCAAAATACTCCATAGGCTCGCCTGAAACATTCTGATGCTGAGTTAAGTCATAATCTGTTCTGTCAGCTATTCCCCAAAGCTCGCCCCAGCCAAATGGGAATAAGAACTCTATATCCGTTGTAGCTTTGCTGTAAAAGCTTAATTCCTCAGGTGAATGGTCACGCGCACGCATCTCTTCATCCTTCATTCCAAGTCCCTTTAACCAGTCAATGCAGAACTGCTTCCAGTAAGAAAACCACTCTAAATCAGTGTCAGGCTCACAGAAAAACTCCAGCTCCATCTGCTCAAATTCTCTTGTACGGAATGTAAAGTTACCCGGTGTTATTTCATTTCTGAAGGACTTACCTATCTGACCGATTCCAAAAGGAATCTTCTTACGTGAGGTCCTCTGTACATTCTTGAAATTGACAAATATTCCCTGAGCAGTTTCAGGCCTTAAGTATACGGTATTTTTAGCATCCTCGGTTACTCCCTGAAAGGTCTTAAACATAAGGTTAAACTGTCTTATTTCAGTAAAATTATGCTTTCCGCATGAAGGACATTTGATGTCTTTTTCTTCAACATATTTTTCCATTTCCTCTTTTGACCATCCGTCAACTGAGCCTTCTATAGAAATGCCGTTTTCTTCCATATAGTCCTCTATAAGCTTATCGGCTCTGAATCTCTCATGGCACTCTTTACAGTCCATAAGAGGGTCGGAAAATCCGCCTAAATGTCCTGAAGCTACCCATGTCTGCGGATTCATAAGTATTGCACAGTCTACGCCTACGTTATAAGGAGTTTCCTGAATGAACTTTTTCCACCATGCTCTTTTTACATTGTTTTTAAGCTCAACTCCAAGATTTCCGTAATCCCAGGTATTGGCAAGACCCCCGTAAATTTCAGAGCCCGGATATACAAATCCTCTTGCCTTAGCTAATGCAACTATCTTTTCCATTGTCTTTTCCATTGTAAATATACCTCACTTTATTTTTTAAGATAATTTATCTGCTAAAAATAATTACTGCATTGCCCTGTCCGTCCGTAACGGCATCTCCTTCGCCGGTAAGACTTACATGGGAATTGTAATACAGGATTTCGCCCTGTTCAAAACGTATTTTAAGTTCCGAATCTACTATTATCATATAAATATTTTCACCTGATATTTCATCAGAAGAAACTTCATTTCCAGAAGCATCCGTAAAAGTTGCAACAACAGGTTCTTCAATATTTTCACCAGACGTAACTGCAGGAACGGTCTCCATATTCTGAATATCCTCATCCGAAAGCCCTACTTCTGCAAGCTCATCTTCAGAAAGCTCAGTACTTTCATCTTCTGTACTTTCCATATCTTCTCCTGAAGTTTCCTCAGCCTCTTTTATAAGACTGTCCAGATATGATGCATCATACGCTTCAATCATATATTCAGTATTGTTAAATGCGTTATATGTTGCTATGTCCGCATATTTAACAGCTATTCTTACCAGTCCTGATTCTTCCAGATACTGAAGCAGTTCCACGGAATTTTCAGTATGAGATGTATTAAACCCTGTAATCTCATCCTGAATATACTGCTCCAGATCACTGTAATCATAATCTGCCCCAGTAAAATCCTGAACAGCTATTTCAAGAATAGATGAATCTTCATTTATGGTAAGTGTATTTTCACTTATGTTTCCTATATAATCAGTTTCTTTTTTATTTTTCCCACAGGCGGTAAGTGTCACACACATAAAAACCGTTATAACCAGTGGAACAATTATTTTTGCCAGTTTTCTTTTCACATTAAATCCCTCATTAATTTCTATTTTTAGTAAATCATTCCCATTGTACATATATTTATAAAATATTTCAACCTAAAGTCTTAAGAATGTCCAGAGAATTAAAATTTCTGTCAACATATTCTTCCATAAAGGCATCCGTTATTCCCGATATCTCATTATAAAGCTCTTCTGAAAGTCTGAAAGAATAAAGTTTGGAAAGCTTTGATGACATAATGTATTTCATCGTATATATGGCGGATGAAGAAATTTTTCTTGTACTTCTTTTTAATTTTTTTATACAGTCCGTGCAGATAAGTCCTCCCCTTTTTATATCAATATCAGTAAGATTTTCCTGTTTTCCGCAAACTGTACATGAGAATACATTTATCCCCTGCCCTTCTATATACATGAATCTGAGTTCAAATATTGTTTTAATAAGCTCATTTTTTATATTATCATTAAGCAGTGCTTTAAATGATACATAAAGGAGGTTAAGTTCCTGAGATGCCCGTTCCCCAACATGGGTATAATAAGCCGTAAGCTCACACATATAAGAAGCATAACACATTTTAACCATATCCAAAGCTATTTCTCTGAAGGATTCTTTTATTTCGGCAGAAACAAGTGTATATGCATCACGTCCCTGTCTCAGTTTAAATTCCGCCATTGCAAAGCTCTGGCAGACGGCGCTGTATCTTGAGCCAGGTCTTCTGACACCATTTGCAAATACCGTAATTTTCCCAAGCTCTGCCGTAAGCACTACCATTCTCTTATCATATTCTTTTATTAATGAAGTAGCGAGAACAATCCCCTTCACCGATATTTCTTCATACATGCTTATCACCATAACCTGATAAATGTATTTTAATTATTTTTATATCCATAATTTTTTATAAGTATATCATTATCGCGCCAGTCTTTTTTAATCTTAACCCACAGCTTAAGATTTACCTTTACGGAAAGCAGGTTTTCCATCTCAACACGTGCCCTTGTTCCGATTTTTTTAAGCATACTTCCCTGTTTGCCTATAATGATTCCCTTATGTGAATCTCTTTCACATATGATTGTGGCATCAATATCTATAATTGAGCCGTTCGGTCTCTCCTTCATGGAATCAATTACAACTGCTATTCCGTGAGGGATTTCTTTGTCAAGAAGACGGAGTGCCTGTTCACGGATAAGCTCGGCAACAATCTGTCTCTCCGGCTGGTCCGTAACAGTATCTTCGTCATAGTACATAGGACCGTCAGGAAGCCTTTTTATCAGGGTATTTATAAGCTCCTCCTTATTTCTTCCCTTAAGTGCCGAAACCGGTACAATATCAGAAAAAGGAAGCAGGTCCTTATATGCATTTATTGCCTCAAATATCATTTTTTCATCTACGGAATCAATCTTATTTATCACCAGTACAACAGGTGTTTTTACCTTTGAAAGCACATCTGTTATATGTCTTTCGCCTGCACCGATAAAGGTTGAAGGCTCCACAAGCCACATGATTACGTCCACTTCTTCAAGTGTCTCATGGGCAACATTCATCATGTATTCTCCCAGCTTGTTCTTTGCCTTGTTTATCCCCGGTGTATCAAGGAAAATAATCTGTCCTTCGTCGCAGGTGTAAACCGTCTGTATTCTGTTTCTTGTGGTCTGTGCTTTGCTGCTTGTAATTGCAATTTTCTGACCTATGAGCTGATTCATAAGCGTGGATTTTCCCACATTAGGTCTTCCTATTATTGCCACAAAGCCTGATTTAAAACCTTTTTTCATCTTATCTCCGTTTCTCTAAAATACATTTTCAACTGAATAAAAATTATCTTTTGCTTCTTCTATTTTTACTTCATCACCTATTGCACATATTACACCCTGTGAAAGTGCAGTTTCAATAAGCGGCGCAAGTGCCCTTATCTTATCTGCATCAGCTCCGAGCACCTCGTCTCTTTCTCTCTGCAAATCTTCTTCCGTAACTCCCAACATATAGCATATATAAGAAAGCGCTCCTTCTGCCTGTGGAGTAAGCGGAGTATCCATCCTGCTTATTGCACCTATAATATATTTTGTCATATCTCTCTCATCAGCCGAGAAATTTCTGATATATTCCGGTATTCCCTTAAATATATTATATGTTTCCATAAGGTTAGGGTCTCTGTATGACATAAACTGAGCCATTCCGCTTCTTGAAAATGAACACATGGCACCATAAGCTCCACCCTTAACTCTTATATTAACCCATAAATAATCATAGGATAAGATTATCTGAAGTACATTAAGAGCTCCTGTATATTTAGCTCCGTCCTTTTTATAATTTCCCGCTGCCGCAACATACTGCACCTTGCTTGCCGTCATAAAGCCTTCATTTAAAATTCTCGGAATCACCTCTTTTTTATTTTCAAAAGGCGGTCTTGAAGAAAGAAGCCTTGAAAATTCAGTCAAAGATGTCTTAAGCATTTCCTCCGGATTTCTGTCTGCCGTATATGAAACCGTAACAGCTCCTCTTCTTAAAATCTGGGAAAGAGCAGTTTTTAATATTTCCACAAGGTTTTCATACTGTGCATCAAAATCATTATCATATTTCTCAATGAATTTATAATACTCTATTCCGTCCAGATATTCCTTTGCAGCAAGTGTTTTTGATATATAGGACCCTGCCCTCTGGGATGACGTAATGTGGCCGGAAGCAGAAAGCTCTGTCTTCATTCCGGTTTTTATCTCTGCAATAAGTTCACGGAGTCTCTTTTTGTCATCTATATGTGAACTAAACAAAATTTCCTGTATGAGCTTCATTGCCTTATCAATCCTGTCATGAAACACCTTGGTTTTGACTGAAAAATATGCATAATAAGAATCACTGTTCAATCTGTCGGAAATCCCCACACTGAATCCTACTCCGCCTGTGTTCAAATCAATTTCATTTGTAAGCTCATCATAACGGTAATTATCCGTATCGACTTCTTTAAGTATCTCTGTAAGAAGGTTTATAGCACTGTAATATTCACAGTCTATATCTCCTATATCAAAATTAATGTCAATGTAGCTTATTCCGTTTGTAAATATATCATGACTTATAACAGGTATATGTTCGATTTCAGTCACTTTATTATTAAGTTTCCTGCTCTTTTTATCAATATCATCAATGCCAAGCATCGGAATTGTTTTTAAAAGCTCAGGCTCTGACGGCGTGCTCTGATATTCCTTTAAATGTTTTGTATTTTCTATAATGTCTTTAATTTCATCTTCCGTAAGACTGTTTTTATATTTTTCAAGTTTATCCCTTAAAATGCTGTCATTTTTTGCATTGAGTCCTTTTACCGGATAAACTACTGTATAAACCTTATGATTATTTTTCAAAATATAGGTTTTAATAAGCTCTTCAAAATATCCTGTGTTAATTTCCTCACGGAGATTTTTATATACGTCATTCATGGAAAATATCATAAGTGCCGTGTCATCATCATAAAGCCATGTTCCGAGTGCATCCAGTCCCAGCATAAGTCCTTTAGGATATCGTCCAAAATTACCTTCTTTATGCTTAAATTCATATTTATTTATGGCTGCTTCAAGAGCTCTTTTACTGATACCGTTTTCTACAAGGTCTGACAGTGTTTCATCAATAACCTTAATAAACTTCTCATTGTCCTCTTCATTTGCATTATGTGCTATTATTGAAAATACGGGCTGATTTATACCTGAATCAAATGACGCCTCAACATCCTTGCAGATTCCTGCATCTATAATTGCCTTTTTTAAAGGCGCGCCTGTAGAATCAAGCAACACATATGAAAGAATGTCCATTGCCGTAATAAGCTTATTATCCGTACTTTTTCCTATAACGGTATTATAACTTAAATAAGTGTTATCCTTTAAATCCTCGGATTCACCAAGAGAATATTCCTCCCTGTAATTATGAGGAGCCGTAAATTCAGACTGCTCTGAAATTTCAGTATTCATTTCCTGATAGTCATAGTTAGAAAGATAATTTTCATCAATATATTCAAGCTCCTTAACAAAATCCACATCTCCATAGAGATAAATATAGCTGTTTGAAGGATGATAATGTTTGGAATGAAACTCTATAAACTTTTCCTGTGTAAGGTCAGGTATATCATCAGGAAATCCGCCCGAATCATAACTGTATTCTGTGTCAGGAAGCATGGATTTTTCTATTGCCCTGTACATAATCTGGTCTGACGAAGAATACACGCCCTTCATCTCGTTATAAACCACTCCGTTTATGGTAAGGGGCGCATCAGGAGACTCCAGTTCATAATGCCATCCCTCCTGCATCATTATCTCCTTTTTGGAATACATATTCGGATTAAAAACAGCATCCAGATATACATCCATCAGATTATGAAAATCCTTGTCATTTAAACTTGCTACAGGATATACGGTCTTATCGGAATATGTCATTGCATTTAAAAATGTATTAAGACTTCCCTTGCAGAGCTCGACAAAAGGGTCTTTTACAGGGAATTTGGATGACCCGCAAAGTACGGAATGTTCAATAATATGAGGAACTCCCGTACTGTCCTTAGGCGGTGTTCTGAAACCTATATAAAATACCTTGTTTTTGTCATCATTCTGTATGAGAAGAACTCTTGCTTTTGTCTTAATATGTTCAAGCACATATCCTTTTCCGTTTACTTCTTCAAGTACTTTTTCTTCTTTAATCCTGTATGCCTTTAAATCTTTGATATCCTTCAACATTTCGATTTCCTTTCTGTTTATTTTATATATTTACAGCTTAAACGCATAAGGCATCAGATTTTTAAGCTGCTCTTTTTTATAATCATCTTTACTTTTTGCCATAATTACAAAGAACTTTTTATCTTTATCAAATTCACTCATCACCTGACGGCATATGCCACATGGTGAAATATAGCCTTCAGGATGCCCGTCAGGTCCCCCTGCTATGGCAATTCCCAAAAATCCGGTTTTCCCTTCACTTACCGCCTTAAAGACAGCATTTCTCTCAGCACAGCAGGAAGCTCCGTAAGAAGAATTTTCAACATTACATCCCGTATATACAGAGCCGTCCTCTACAAGAAGCGCAGCCCCTACCTTAAAACCGGAATAAGGCGCATATGCCTTCTCCATTGCAGAAATCGCATATTCTATAAGCTCTTTATTAATATTTCCACTATCAGATATTTTCATAAAATTTCTCCGTATTTTTCCTGTACTAATTTTTTAGTATAGCTTATCTTTTTAAGAAACTCAAGTCTTTTAAACAGCAAGTGGGCGGACTGCAAAAATACAGTCCGCCCACTGAGTGGAGAAATGCTATGCGTACATCGGGAGATGCGCGGATTGGTGAAAACTGCACAATGTGCACGGGTATCAATGTGCACGGCACATTCCAGTCCGCTTCGCGGATGTGCCGTGCTTCTTGGTGTACGGGTATCACGCACCATCCTAATTTGCGCTTTGCGCAAAGGTGCGCGAGTAGTTCATCAATTTGCTTCGCAAATTGGTGAAAACTACATCATGCCCATTCCGCCGCCCATTCCTGCGGCTGATGCAGCAGGATTTTCCTCCTTTATATCTGCAACAACTGATTCAGTTGTAAGAAGAGTAGATGCTATTGATGTTGCATTCTGAAGTGCTGTTCTTGTAACCTTAACAGGGTCAATTATTCCTGACTCTATCATGTTTACATATACTTCATTATACGCATCAAATCCTATTCCGTCTTCTGATTCTTTTACTTTATTTATAATTACTGAGCCTTCAAGTCCTGCATTTGCAGCTATGTGATAAAGAGGTGCTTCCATAGCCTTGCATACTATCATTGCTCCTGTCTTCTCGTCACCTTCAAGTGTATCTGCGAATTCAGCAACCTTGTTTGTAGCGTGAACATATGCAGAGCCGCCGCCTGCAATGATTCCTTCCTCAACTGCAGCCCTTGTTGCATTAAGAGCATCTTCAAGACGAAGCTTAGCTTCCTTCATTTCAGTTTCAGTTGCAGCACCTACACGGATAACTGCCACACCGCCTGCAAGCTTGGCAAGTCTTTCCTGAAGTTTTTCCTTATCAAATTCTGATGTTGTTTCCTGAAGCTGGCTCTTTATAAGTGCTACTCTCTTAGCTATCTCTGATTTCTCGCCAAGGCCGTCAACAATTACGGTATTTTCCTTTGTAACCTTTACGCTCTTTGCACGTCCGAGCTGGTCTAATGTAGTTTCCTTTAAGTCATATCCAAGCTCTTCTGAAATTACCGTACCGCCTGTAAGAATTGCGATATCCTGAAGCATTTCTTTTCTTCTGTCGCCATATCCAGGAGCCTTAACACCTACTACTGAGAATGTACCACGAAGTTTATTTACGATAAGTGTTGTAAGTGCTTCGCCCTCAATATCCTCAGCAATAATAAGGAGTTTCTGTCCTCCCTGTACTATCTGCTCAAGAAGTGGAAGAATATCCTGAATATTTGAAATCTTTTTATCTGTGATTAATATATATGGATTGTCAAGCTCTGCAACCATTTTTTCCATATCTGTTGACATGTATGCTGATACATAACCTCTGTCAAACTGCATACCTTCAACCAAATCGAGCTCTGTCTTCATGGTCTTCGATTCCTCAATGGTAATTACTCCATCCTTTGAAACCTTTTCCATAGCACCTGCTACAAGCTCTCCTACATTATCATCACCTGCAGAAATTGATGCAACTCTTGCAATTTGTTCTCTGCCGTTTATCTGCTGGCTCATTTCTGAAATATATTCAACGGCCATGTCAGAAGCCTTCTTCATACCCTTTCTTAAAACGATTGGGTTTGCACCTGCAGCGAGGTTTTTCATTCCTTCATTTATCATTGCCTGTGCAAGAACTGTAGCTGTTGTTGTACCATCACCTGCTACGTCATTTGTCTTTGTGGCAACTTCTTTTACTATCTGAGCACCCATATCCTCGAATGCATCATCTAATGTAATTTCCTTTGCGATTGTAACACCGTCATTTGTGATAAGTGGTGTTCCGTAGGACTTTGAAAGAACTACATTTCTTCCCTTAGGTCCGAGTGTTACCCTAACTGTGTCTGCCAACTGGTTTACTCCTCTTTCAAGAGCCTTTCTGGCCTCTGCTCCATACTTTATTTCCTTAGCCATTTCCTATTCCTCCTAAATATCAAATCTAAATATTTTATATTACTCTACTACTGCAAGAATATCTGACTGCTTAACAATAACAAATTCCTCATCATCAAGCTTAACTTCTGTGCCTGCATATTTAGAATAAATAACCTTCTGTCCTACCTTAACTTCCATAGGAACTAACTTTCCGTCTACCGTTGCTCCCGGACCCACTGCTACAACCTCTGAAAACTGAGGCTTTTCCTTTGAATTTCCGGTAAGTAAAATACCTGATTTTGTAGTTTCTTCTACCTCTGACTGCTTAAGTACTACTCTGTCTCCTAATGGTAATAAATTCATATCTATTCCTCCTCAATAATATTTCTTGCTTTCTCCTAGCACTCACATCGGTTGAGTGCTAACACAATTATTATTGTAACCATTTTTTAGAAAAAATCAACCCCTAAATCGTATTTTTTTTATTTTAAAGAATTCTTAATATTTACACGTGCATCTCCTACCTTATTTTCCCTTCCGTAAAAAAACAGATATTGCTGCGCATAACCTGCATATTCTCCGAATTTCTCACATGCAAACTTCTCAATTTCAGCCTTATTCGTATCCTGACCGAAATACATATTCTCCATAATTCTTTTCATCCAGACATCCACAGGAAACGCTTCTCTTCTTCCCAGAGAAAATAAAAGCACGCAGTTTGCAACCTTCTCACCCACGCCTTTAATCTTCATAAGCATTTTTCTCGCTTCATCAACAGGAAGTTTTCTAAGTTCCTCCTCACTCACTTCACCATCTGCAACTTTTCTGCATGCATCCATTATATACGGCGCCCTGAATCCTGTCTTACAGGCCCTCAAATCTTCTTCAGACAAGGTCATAAGCTCTTCAAGTGTGGGAAATGCATGAATTTCTTCTCCTTTATATGTAACTGTTTTCGCCCCGCATTTTTCAGAAATATTTCTTACCACCTGTTTAATCTGAGGTATCTGCTTATTCTGCGAAATAATAAATGAAATCAGGGTTTCAAAAAAATCCTGATTTAATATTCTTATTCCGGGCTTTGCGTTTATTGACTCTTCAAGTCTGCTATCCGATTTAAGTATTGCCGTTTTAATTGCTGAATAATCCGTGTCCATATCAAAATATCTGTTCCATATCAGCCTGTACTCATCTTCATCAGTACCATAAATTGTTACAATATCATCATCCTGTATAATATGTATCGCCCTGCCATATGCCATAACATCATAAGATACACTGATTTTTTTGGTCTCATCCGGTTTATAATCCTCACACCTTATAAAGTTAAAGCACTGGCCGCACTCTAAGATTTCCTCAATATTAAAATCTCTTACTCCTTCAAGTACTACATAATTTTTCTTACCGTAAATATTCATATTCATCCTTCCAGTCTGTTAGAACAAATTATCATAAACGAAAATCGGATATACGCCGCATTTTCTGTTTACTCTAACTGATTCTGTTATTTTCTTTTAACCAAGCTATTGTATCTTCCGCCGTAAAGTTTATTATACCATGTAGCCTGTCGGCTCCATGTGTTTTTCGCATTATGCCGTCTTGCGCAAGCGCAATCCGTCGCAATGC
>CALWPY010000013.1 GCA_944383545.1 uncultured Lachnospiraceae bacterium
TTTTGAGTGATAAAGAGGTTTGCCATGCCTCGCGAAACTGCATAAATACTGGATGTTTGGAGTTTTGCTCATGGCTAGCAATATTGATTAAAGGGGTGATATTATGAGCTTTGTCAAATTTGAAAATGTGGGAAAAATATATGACTCAGGTGATGTCAAGGTAACTGCACTTCATGATGTATCTTTTGAGATAGAAAAAGGAGAAATATGTGTAATAGTCGGTCAGTCAGGAGCAGGAAAAACCACACTGCTGAATATTCTGGGAGGAATGGATGTCCTGACTTCCGGCAAAGTTTATCTGGCAGACAGAGAAATATCAGAATTTAACAAAAGACAGCTTGCTACATACAGGCGTGAGGACATAGGCTTTGTATTCCAGTTTTATAACCTTATTCCAAATCTCACGGCAAAGGAAAATGTGGAAATATCATCACAGCTTACAAAAAATCCGATACCTGCGGAAGAAATTCTTAATAAAGTCGGACTGGGAGAAAGACTTGACAATTTCCCTGCACAGCTTTCAGGAGGCGAACAGCAGAGAGTTGCAATAGCAAGAGCCATTGCAAAAAGACCAAAGCTTCTGCTTTGTGACGAGCCGACGGGTGCATTGGATTATAACACGGGAAAGTCGATATTAAAGCTCATACAGGACCAGAGTAGGGAAAGCGGAATGACAGTTGTTATAATAACACATAACTCAGCACTTACCGCTATGGCCGACAGGGTAGTTCATATTAAAAACGGTACGGTATCGAAGGCTGCAAAGAATGAAAAAGTTATACCTGTAGAGGAGATTGAGTGGTAATGAGTAATTACTCGGCGTGGAGGAAAAACAACCTTCGCGAGATAAAGAAGACCAGAGGAAGATTTATAGCAATTATGGCAATTATTGCGCTGGGAGTGGGCTTTTTCTCGGGGCTTAAGATTACAAAAACAGCAATGCTGAATATTGCAGATGAATATATCAGTGAAGGCAGCCTTTTTGATTACAGGCTTATATCAACTCTGGGACTGGATGATGAAGATGTAAAAAGCATAAACAGTCTCGAGGGAGTAAAGTCGGCAGAGGGCTGTTTTTCGTTTGACTTTCTGGGTAAGACAGTTAAGACGGAAAATGACGGGGAAAGCCTGACGGATGTATATAAGGTGTTTTCACTTACCGAAAATGTAAATAAACCGTCTCTTACCGCCGGCAGATATCCCGAGGCGTATAATGAATGTATAGCAGATGCAATGATTTTTTCTGAAGACATGCTGGGAGACACGATTATAATATCGGATGAAAATGATGAAGATACTTCGGAAAGATTTAAGTACAGGGAATATAAGATAGTCGGACTTGCAAATACATCGTACTTTCTTAATATGGAAAGAGGTACGTCATCACTCGGTGACGGCTCCGTAAACGGATTTGTAATTATCCCCCGCGAGGGCTTTAACATGGATTACTATACTGACATCTATGTAACGCTTGAAAAGGGTGGTGAAATTTACAGCGATGAATATGAAGAGGCAGTAGCCGAAATGGAAGCACCGCTTAATTCACTCTTGGAGGAAAGGGCAGACATAAGATACAGTGAAATAGTAAGCGAAGCAGAAGCGCTTCTTGCAGAGACAGAACTTCAAAATGCCCTGTCTGAAATCGAGGATGGAAGGAATGAAATTTCTGAAATAGAATATCCCACAGTTTATGTTCTGGACAGGAGCACAAATACAGGATATGTGTCATTTGAAAATGATGCAAATATAGTTGAAGGAATATCAAGGGTATTCCCGATATTTTTCTTCCTTGTTGCGGCGCTTGTATGTATCACCACAATGACGAGAATGGTAGATGAACAGCGTACTCAGATAGGAACACTTAAGTCTATGGGTTACAGCAATATGAAAATAACCATGAAATTCATGACTTATTCAGGAAGTGCCGCATTGTCGGGATGCATCTTAGGATATATAGTCGGCTCAAAGCTTTTCCCTTGGGCAATATGGCAGGTTTACGGACTTCTTTATAACCATTTTGCGGATATAGAATTTGTGGTAAGCCCTGTCCTGATTCTGTCCTCCCTTCTGGCGTCTCTCCTGTGCTCTGTCGGCGCAACATGGGTAGCATGCCATGCAGAGCTTGTTCAGATGCCGGCAGAACTTATAAGACCTAAGACACCTAAGTCGGGAAAACGCATATGGATGGAAAAAATTCCTTTTGTATGGAACAGAATGAAATTTTTGCATAAGGTCAGTGCCAGAAATATTTTCAGATTTAAGAAAAGAATGATTATGATGCTTCTTGGCATAGGCGGCTGTACGGCGCTTATAGTGACAGGATTTGGCGTGAGCGATTCGATAATAAATATTGCGTCTGACCAGTATGACAATATCATGAAATATGATTATACCGTTTCGTTTGAAAAACCGCTTTCTGAGAATGAACAGGAAGAATTCAAAGAAAACACTTCTGAAATGCTTAGTGAGGCAGTATTTGTATGTACTGATACAAAAGAAGCTGACATTAAAAATGGAATCAGGGAAATAAATATCATAGCCACAGATGACCCCGGTATTCAAAATATAATGGGACTTACATATGAGGGAGAAACAGTTCCTTATCCTGAAGACGGAAAGGTGATTATAAGTAATGGAATTGCCGAAGAAGCGGGCATATCAGTAGGTGACACAATAACCATAAAGCTGAGCGATGTAGAGTCCTATGAAGCAGAGGTAAGCGGAATATTCAGGAACTATGTATGGCATTATGTTCTCATGACAGAAAATACATATGAGGAAATAACCGGGGAAAAAGCTGAGTATGACAGCGTTCTTGCAGTGGCGCAGGATAAAAACAGGATTTATGAAACTTCTGCTGAATTGTTAAATATGGAGAGTGTTTCCGGGGTTTCCGTTGTAAATGATATTAAGACTATGGTAAGTGACCTGCTTCAAAATCTTAATTATATAGTAGGACTTGTGGTTGTCTGTGCTCTGGCGTTTGCATTTGTTGTGCTTTATAACCTGAGCAATATAAACGTGACGGAAAGAACAAGAGAAATTGCTACAATTAAAGTGCTTGGATTTTATCCGTCTGAAACAAATTCCTACGTTTTTCGTGAAAATATCGTGCTTACACTGTTGGGAATATTTGTAGGACTGCCTGCGGGAGTTCTTTTGCACTCTTATGTAATGAATAATATTGATATAGAAATGGTGTCCTTTAATATACAGATATATCCTCAGACTTATGTGTATGCAACCGTCATAACAATAGTTCTGGCAATAGTGGTAGATGTGCTTTTGCAGAAAAAAATACAGGGAATAAGCATGACTGAGTCCCTGAAATCAGTAGAATAACAATCATAAACTGTTCAGACAATATAAAGAGGGTGTCCGGTGAAACCAAATCAAATGGTTTCACCGGACACCCTCGTATTATTTTTTATAATTTCTTATATCACAGGCTTAGTTATTTAACCCATTACAACTTCTACCTTATGAGTCTTTCCGTCGCCAAATACAGGAATGATATTTCCTTCGATTGCGGAGCCGTCAACAGTAACGCTCTTTATACCCTTGCAGATGTGGTCAGGGTTTGAAACTGAAATATCATATGTGTCACCGCGGAACTGACGTGAAACAGTGAAACCGTCCCACTCACTTGGTATTGAAGGGTCAATCTTAAGACCGTTAAAGTCAGGGATTACACCAAGGATGTACTGTGATACGGCTACAAAATTCCATGCAGCGGTACCTGTAAGCCATGAGTTTTTAGCCTCACCGGCTCTGCCTGCATCCTTACCTGCTATCATCTGAGCATATACATATGGCTCTGTTCTGTGAAGGTCTGAAATATCCTCAAGATAAGCAGGAGCAATCTTTGAATAATATTCAAATGCCTTGTCACCGCGTCCTACATAAGCTTCAGCGGCAATAATCCATGCATTGTTGTGGCAGAATACACCGGCATTTTCCTTATATCCTGCAGGATATGTGGAAATTTCACCGTACTCAATCATGTATTTTGTAAATGCAGGATTGTTAAGTACAAGACCATACTTACAATTTAAGTATTTGTCAATGGAATCAAGAGTCTTTATGTCATAACCCTTGTCCTTTCCGAGCTCGGACATAACTGCAAATCCCTGTGGCTCGATAAAAATCTTACCTTCTTCGTTCTCGTGTGAGCCGACAGGTCTTCCAAAGTCATCATAAGCTCTGAGGAACCATTCGCCGTCCCAACCGCTGTCAAGAATGTTCTGTCTCATCTTGTCAATCTCAGCCTGAGCCTTTGCTGCAGCTTCTTCGTCACCCTTATACTTGCAGAGTTCTACATAGAGAGGAGCAGTATATGTAAATAATGTTGCAACAAATAATGATTCAGCTACCTTTGAATACTTGTCATCTCCGTACTTAGGTGATGTCCATGTCTGGAAGCTCTCACCAGGTGTATTTGAGAAGCATGAGAGATTGAGACAGTCGTTCCAGTCAGCTCTCATGGAAAGTGGAAGTCCGTGAGGACCTACATTATTTACTACTCTGTAGAATGACTGCTGTAAATGATGCATCATAGGCTGAGCCAGTGATTCGTCATTTCTGTAAGGGACCATTTCATCAAGAATTGAGTAATCTCCGGTTTCTTTTATATATGCAGCAGTTGAAAGAATCATCCAAAGCGGGTCATCTGAGAAGTCACCGCCGACTGCGTCATTACCCTTCTTTGTAAGAGGCTGATACTGATGGAAGCATCCGCCGTCCTCAAACTGTGTAGCGGCAAGGTCAAGGATTCTTTCTCTTGCTCTGTCAGGAATCTGATGAACAAATCCGAGAAGGTCCTGGTTGGAATCTCTGAATCCCATACCACGTCCGATACCTGATTCAAAGTATGAAGCAGAACGTGACATATTAAATGTAACCATACACTGATACTGATTCCAGATGTTTACCATACGATTCATCTTCTCATCAGGTGTATTTACTGAATACTTGGAAAGAAGGTCTTCCCACATCGCCTTGTTGGCTTCAAAAGCAGCGTCAACCTTTTCTACGGTATCAAACTGAGCTATCATATCATAAGCCTTGTCCTTTTTCATGGAGCCGTCAGCATTCCACTTGTCTTCGCCGTTCTCAACATATCCGAGAATGAATACAAGCTCTTTAGTGTCTCCCGGAGCAAGGTCAATATTTATGCTGTGTGAAGCAATAGGTGACCATCCGTCAGCCTTTGAGTTTTTGGATTTTCCTGCAACTACGGCATCAGGATTTCCAAAGCCGTTATAAAGTCCCATGAAAGATTCACGGTCGCAGTCATAACCGTCTATAGGTGAATTTACAGTGTAAAATGCAAAATGGTCACGACGCTCTTTGTACTCTGTCTTATGGAATAAAGTAGAGCCTTCAACCTCAACTTCACCGGTATTAAAGTTTCTCTGGAAGTTTGTGGAGTCATCCTCTGCATTCCATAAGCACCACTCTAAGAATGAGAAAAGAGTAAAGCTCTTTGGCGTAGTACCTTCATTCTTAAGAACTACCTTCTGGATTTCGCCCTGATAATTCTGAGGAACAAAAAATGTAACTTCTGCCTTAAGTTCGTTTCTCTTTCCGGTAATAATTGTATAACCCATACCATGACGGCACTGATAAAAATCAAGGTCTGTTTTCACAGGAGCCCAGCCCGGATTCCAGATATCACCGTCTTCATTGATATAGAAGTAACGTCCTCCCATATCTACAGGCACATTGTTGTAACGATAGCGGGTTATTCTTCTAAGACGAGCGTCTTTATAGAAATGATATCCTCCTGCCGTATTTGAAATAAGCGAGAAGAAATCCTGAGTTCCTAAGTAATTAATCCAAGGATAAGGAGTCTTAGGAGATGTGATGACATATTCCTTTTTGGCGTCATCAAAGTAACCAAATTTCATGAAAAAATACCTTCCTTTCTCAAACATATAGCTAATTATATAATAAAAGTAATCAAAACACAACTAAATTGAAATTATTTAATAACCGTATAAATTTTTTCCGTAACAGTCTTAGATTCGCCCGGTGCAAGCTCAAGATAGCCTGATTCCTGAGGAGGAATCGGAAGGTTAGGGGCATCGATTACCCATGTCATAGGCTCAGGACAAAAATATCCCTTGTCACCGTGGTCATTCCAGATAATCCAATATTTGAAGTCTTTGCATACCTCATAGCAGATTTTTGCATTTGTAGTAACGTCAGAAACCATAATACCATAATAAGGCTTTCCGTTTAATTCGCCTTCTGCAGCAAAATATAAGTCGTTATCTATGTCATGAAGAACAGGCACCATTGAGCCGGTAAGGTACTGCTTATCATGATTGTTATGAGGAATAAAGTCACAGGTTGGTATGCATTTTGAATTAAGCTCCCATTTTTCTCCGATAGGTACATAAAGTCTGGTGTTCAGACCATCGCCGCCCTCAGTAAACGGAGCTTTTATGGCCGTATGGTTGCATACTCCGTAAGGAAGCTGTCTGTCCGATAAATTTGTCATGGTAAATGAATAAAAAAGTCCTTCTTCAGAGAGAGTAAAAACATATTCAGCCTTAAAACTTACAGGATATGTTTCAAAAAACTCGTCATTTTCATCATAAACATACCGGGTTTTTGCAATCGCTTTTCCGTCTTCGACCTCTGCAGTCACGATATCGTGAACTCTCTTATGGAGAAATCCGTGAAGGTGGTTGCCGAGAGGGTCATTTATAGGAAAATTATATGTATAATCTGATACCTTAAGTACACCATTTGATAATCTGTTAGGAAGGTAAAGTGTAGGGAAACCATATACCTCAGGTGAAGCCTTAAGCTCTTCTATGCTTAAGTTTTCGTCATGCCTGAAAATATCAATACCGTTTTCAGTGTCCTCCATTCTTATTACATTGCTTCCGAGAAATGGAGCAATAATTGCCTTATAACGTCCTGCCTTAAGTTCAATAACATCTTCATCTTTGTACTTTTTAATTTCTGCTGATAAACTCATAATTTAACCTCCGCTTTTCTTTTATCCGTGATATGGTGGTTTATTTATAATAATACACCTGTAATGGTTTTTATATTCTATGATTTATATATGTAAAAATATGCCATATTAAAAGCATTATACTATCTATGTGCACAAAAAGAAAGCATTTGCGCAAAATTTCTATCATATTTATAAAAATAAGCCCGCAAATTGTTAATAATTACATAATTAGAATTGCAGTCTTTATATATAAAATGGTATACTCTGCTTAGATAAGACGGAGGCAGGTAAATGGGGAAAAGAGAAAAAACAGTTGAAGAAAATACAGAAGCTTTGCAAAAAAGGAGCACGGCAGGAAGCATGAAGGGTATTAAAATCATGCTTCTTATGATAACTCTGTTTTTTCTGTACTACTTTATAAAAGATGTAGTACATACAATTACATATGACGGCCCGGATTTGCCGGGAAGTGAACAGACGGCAACTTCATCGCTTGAACTCGGATATTCGGGACTTGACCACCCGGAAAGTCCTGTTTCGGGACATGCTGAGGCATCATCAGGAGATGCTGTTGAAATTGCATTAAATGAAAATAATGCGGTAAACTTATATAATAATAACTGGTTTAATAATGAATTATACAGCATAGCACCGACGGCAGAGGATACTTACTTTGAAACTGTCTGTTTTCTTGGAGATTCCAGAACAAAGGGACTTTTGGAATATTCCGACCTGCCTGATTGGAACGGCTACTATGAGGTGGGCTATACCGCAAAACAGGCGTGCACAAACAGGATATTTACAGTAGACGGATATTCAGGACTTTACAACATGCTTGAAGTGGTGGAGCTCATTGATTATGAAATATATTATCTGGGATTTGGAACAAATGAGCTTCCTTATAATGACAGTGAAAAATTTATTGAGGAATATAAAGTTCTGATAGATAAAATTAAAAGCAGTCATCCCGATGCTGTTATATATATAGAAAGTATTCTGCCGATGGGAAATAATTTTTCTGAAAACAATCCGTCATTTTCAAATGAAAGAGCGGAGGAATATAACGAAGCACTTCTAAATATGTGTAAGGAATACGGAGATTTAATCTATATTGATATAGCAGAATGCATGAAGGATGAAAGCGGAGCAGCAATAAGAGGTTCTACGGGAGACGGTCTGCATTATGACCCTTATTATTACCAGATAATAATGGAATATATCAGAAACAGTGTGGTGGACAGAAAAAATACATAATAAATTCATTTTACATAATCAATAAACTGTGGTATTGTAATTCAGGTATGTAAAATTCGTTTACATAAAAAAGAAAGGATAAATTGAACAGGTGATTATTATGAGAAAAAATAGATTTAATAAAATTCTGGCAGGAACAGTTTTAGTTTTAGGATTGGGAATTATGACAGCATGTGGAGGAAGTACTGATGACGGAAATGCAGGAGGAAATAATTCACAGGAAACATCTTCCGATTCGTCTGATACAGCAGGTGCGGAACTTGATTTTGAAACTAAGGAACTGGCTGACAGCATTTTGGAGCGTGGAGAATTTAAAGATGATTTAGCTGAACTTTCATCCGACGTGGCATTAGAGAGACTCTATGCACTTGATTCATCCAAGATTGAGGATTCTTCCTTTTACACAAACACAAATGCCACAGCAGAGGAAATAGCGGTAATTAAAGTTAATGACCCTGCTTATGTGCAGACTGTCATAGAGGCATATAACCAGCGTGTCGCAGAGCAGAAGGAGGCATGTGAAAATTACCTTCCTGATGAAATGCCAAAGCTTAATGATGCGGTTATAGAATCTCAGGGAAATTATGTAGTTCTATGTATTTCTATGGACAGTGAAAATGCCAGAGAAATAATAGGAGAGTACTTTGGAAACTGATTGAATAACGAAAGAGGCAGGTGGCTAAGTCAAGTCACCTGCCTCTTTCGTTTTAAAAATTTATTTTCAGGCGAGATATTCAAATACAAGAATAAAATGACAGATGCTTCCGCCCATAACAAAAAGATGAAAAATTTCGTGTGTTCCGAAATATCTGTGTCTTTCATTAAATGCCTTTATCTTTGGAGTTTTGATGGCGTAAATCACGCCTCCTATAGTATAAATAATACCGCCTGCAAGAAGCCATGTAAAAGCCGCGCCTGAAAGATTTTTAATCAGTGGTGAAAATGCAAGGACGCAAAGCCATCCCATGGCAATATACATTACAGAAGAAAGCCATAACGGACAAGTCACCCAGAACATTTTAAAAATAATTCCCAGAGCCGCAATAAGCCATATAAGACCAAGCAGAGGAAGCCCAATGTTTTTTGGAAGAACTATAAGACATATCGGAGTGTAGGAGCCCGCAATCAGTACAAAAATCATAGCATGATCCAGTTTCTTTAATATTTTATTAACTCTGGCATTTATGTTAAAAGAATGATACATGGTACTGGCACCGTACAAAAGAATCATACTCACGATAAATATTATAAAGCTGCTTAAATTGTCACTGTTTTTGCCGTAAAAAGCCTTGATTATCAGTGGTGCCGCAGCAAGAACTGCCATCATCATACCTATAAAATGTGTGATTGCACTGCCCGGGTCTTTTAATCTTTTGATATTCTCACTCATATGAAAAACCTCCTTATTCAAATTACAAAATATAAAAATTTTAACATCTTTGATAAAATTAATATGGACGTTTCGAGATAAATTATTCAAAACCGCTAAAAGTAGTTTTTAAAACTACATGTTGTTTGATAAAATACTACCATATAAAGTTATTATATGCAAGAGGTTTTTATGTGATAAAATCCAATAATCTTGTAAATTTGCATCGCAAATGATATACTCATGGAAGAAGAAAACAGCGGAAAAACATATTCCGCAGGAAACAGGAGGTTACGGAATGATAAAAGATGACTGCATATTCTGTAAGATTGCAAAAGGAGACATTCCATCAAATACAGTATATGAAACGAGTGATTTCAGAGTGATTCTGGATATAAGTCCTGCAAGTAAGGGTCATATCCTGATTATTCCAAAGGAGCATTTTGATAATATTTTTGAAATGGACGCAGATACGGCTGCGAAGCTTTTCTCACTGGCTACTGAGGTTGCCCGTGCCATGAAGGCAGAGCTTAACTTTGACGGACTTAATATTGTTCAGAACAATGGAGAGATAGCAGGACAGACGGTATTTCATTTCCACCTTCATATGATTCCGAGATATGAGGGAGATGAAGTTAATGTCACATGGAAACAGCACGAATCAGTGCCTGAGGAACAGGAGAAGCTCGCAAAGGCTATAAAGAAAAGAATACAGTAGATATTATATTATCAGGGAAATACACCAAAGTATCAAAAGGTGTAATGGGTAAAAGACATAAAAGAGGTATTGGATTATTTTATTATTCAGACCTCTTTTTTGGTTGTAGATAAAAAAGAGCGGTATGGCAAAAAGACCCCATGCTTCAATGGTGCCGAAAAAGACAAGGAGAATTAAAGCCATGGAAATATAGCTTATGACAGGTTTGTCATGAAGTATATACATGCAGTATATTATAAGCACGCCGCCTACCGTATAATCCGTGGAAAGAAGATATGAAATAAGGCAGGAGATAACAAGGGCTGAGATACTTATTGCAACCCTGGGCATAACTGAAAGCTCAATACTTCCTTTTTTGCTGAGGGAAATGTCATTTGTCATAAGCTGTGATACTGAAATCGCAAAAAGTCCTAAAAACAGCGTAAAAAATACATTTGATGCTTCGAAGTAAAAGATTTTTCCCCTGAGAGCAAGGTCAAACGGAATCTCAGAGATTAAGGCAAAAATACCCAGCCTTAAAAGGTATTTGGAAATGTTATGGGTATAAATTGCTCCCTCCACAATTAAAAAGCAGAAAATCGGAAATGCGATTCTTCCTATATATCTCATTGCAATATATGTGTCATAGGAAAAGAGCTTCAGGTTAAATACTGCAGCCGTGTGGTCTATGAGCATGGATAAAATCGCTATAAGCTTTAAAACAAAACCTGTCATGGGGACTCCTTACTAAAATGTAAATTGCGTGTATGTAATCAGTATAACATGAAAATCAATCAAAAAATATTCGTTTTTTGTCCGGTCACGGAAAATTCAAAATATAAGATTAAAATATATTGACGAATATTAATTAATGATGTATTGTCAATATGTAAGTAAAAAGAGATATCTCTCTTATTCAGAGTGGTGGAGTCATAAGGGACAAAGAAGCCACGGCAACCCCACATTTGGAAGGTGCCGGCCTGAGCGGATATTTTTATTCGAACAATAAGAGGATTTGAAAAATAGAGATATTCAAATCCGGTTTTATAATCGGATTTTTCTTTTTTACAAATAATACAAAAATATGGAGGAAAATGATGGAAAAGAGATTTTTTACATCTGAGTCAGTTACGGAAGGACATCCTGACAAAATATGTGACCAGATATCTGATGCGGTACTTGATGCACTTTTAGAGCAGGACCCGATGAGCCGTGTGGCATGCGAGACAGCAATCACCACAGGACTTGTATTGGTAATGGGAGAAATCACAACCAATGCATATGTGGATATTCAGAAAATAGTACGTGATACAGTAAGAGAAATCGGTTATGACAGGGCAAAATACGGTTTTGACTGCGATACCTGCGGAGTTATCACGGCAATCGATGAGCAGTCAAAGGATATAGCATTAGGTGTTGACAAGGCCTTTGAGGCAAAAGAAAATACCATGAGTGATACGGAAATTGAAGCTATAGGAGCAGGAGACCAGGGAATGATGTTCGGATTTGCCGTAAATGAAACCGAAGAACTCATGCCTTATCCTATTTCAATGGCAAATAAGCTTGCGCTTAAACTTACTGAAGTAAGAAAGAACGGAACACTTCCTTATTTAAGACCTGACGGAAAGACACAGGTTACAGTTGAATATGACGAAAACGGAAAGCCAATGAGAATAGATACGGTAGTCCTTTCTACCCAGCATGGCGAGGAGGTTACTCAGGAACAGATACATGAGGACATTAAGAAGTATGTATTTGAGACAGTCATTCCTGCTGACATGGTAGATGAAAATACAAAGTACTTTATTAATCCTACCGGCAGATTTGTAATCGGCGGACCTCACGGAGACAGCGGACTTACCGGAAGAAAAATAATAGTTGATACCTATGGCGGTTATGCCCGTCACGGCGGCGGAGCATTTTCAGGAAAGGACTGCACAAAGGTAGACCGTTCGGCTTCATATGCTGCGCGTTACGTTGCAAAAAATATTGTTGCAGCAGGGCTTGCCGATAAGTGCGAGATTCAGCTTTCTTATGCAATAGGCGTTGCAAAGCCTACATCAATTATGGTTGATACATTCGGAACAGGTAAGCTTAGCGACGAAAAGATTGTGGATATTATAAGGGAGAACTTTGATTTAAGACCGGCAGGAATCATAAAAATGCTTGACTTAAGAAGACCGATTTATAAGAAAACTGCGGCATACGGCCATTTTGGAAGGACGGACGTGGAACTCCCTTGGGAAAAGACGGACATGGCTAAAAGATTAGCGCAGTATCTTAAATAGGCAGTGTAATTAAATGTTTCGTGTGTGAAATCAGGAGGAAATAATTTTTATGAAAAATATGCTTAATTTTAAAAACTTTTCTGCAGAAGAACTGGAGAAAATATTAGAACTTGCCGTAGATATGAAAAAAAGTCCGGAAAAGTACAGCGAGGCTCTTAAGGGAAAGAAGCTTTATACGCTTTTTGAAAAGACATCTACCAGAACATTTCTTTCATTTACAACAGGTATAACGGAGCTGGGAGGAACTTATTATAATCAGCTCTGGAAGGATTCCAATTTTGTCTTGGGAGAGCCTGTATCTGAAATAAAATATGTATGCAGAAATGTGGATATAATTATGGCGCGTCTTATAAAGAATGAGACTGTAGAGCTCTTTGGAAAAAATGTAACCGTACCTTTTATTAACGGATGCGATAATTCATATCACCCTTGCCAGATACTTGCAGATGCGCTTACGATAATAGAGCATTTCGGAAGCCTTGACGTAAAGCTTCTTTATATCGGCGCGAAGAACAATGTATTTAATTCGCTCGTTGAATTTTTCTCCAAGATGAAAAAGGGCACACTTTACGGACTTACACCGCTTACAAATGATACAGCCTGCGGTGATGATTTTTATGAAGAGGCAAAGGCTACAGGCTACTATGTGGAACTTGACCCTTCAATGTCTATGGAAGAGGCAAAAGAATATGTAAAGGATATGGACATTCTTTATACCGATACGTGGGTAGACATGGAGTTCTTCAATAATCCTGATTATAAGGAAAAGAAAGAAGAGACTATGGCAAAGATGATGCCTTACCAGATAAATGATGATTTCCTCGAAGGAAGCAATGCAGTTGTAATGCATGACATGCCTATGCATGTGGGATTTGAAATATCCCAGAGCGTAGTGGATAAAAACCTGGATTTGATTTTAGACCAGGCAGAAAACAGAAGACATGCTGAAAAGGCAGTAATGGTTACACTTTTAGCAGAATAATAATAAAATTATCCGAATAAAATATATTTATAAAAAATAATTCGGGTTAAAACCATGTTAAAAAAATTCTTATCGGGAAATAAAGCTTTTATAGCTTTATGCATAATAATGCTGATTCTAAATTCCTTTATTTATTACACATATGCTGATTCGGAAAACAATCTGGACGGAACTGTTATAGTAATAGATGCCGGACATGGCGGTTGGGACCCGGGAAAAGTAGGTGTAAACGGAGTTCTGGAAAAAGACATAAATCTTCAGATTGCAGAAAAGCTTAAGGAAAAGCTTGAAGAAGCCGGATGCACTGTCATTATGACAAGAACTGAAGATACGGCTTTGGGCGGAAGTGCTGACGGCACTACGAAGTCTGCCGACATGAAAGAAAGAATAAGGATTATGGAGGAGACAAAGCCGGATTATGTAATAAGCATACATCAGAACAGCTTTTCCGATACAAACGTAAAAGGAGCGCAGGTGTTTTATCACAGCTCGTCAAATGTAAGCCGTTCCCTGGCTGAAACTTTACAGGAAAGTATTGTAAAATATGCAGATGAAACTAATCACAGAAAAGCAAAAACAGGGGATGATTATTACATATTAAGAAAATCCTCCTGCCCTGCCGTGATAATCGAGTGTGGATTCTTAAGCTGTCCCGAGGAAGCAGAAAAGCTTTCCACAGACGATTATCAAAACAGGCTTGCGGAGGCAATATTAAACGGAATTATAGAAGAAGTAAATAAAAATTAGTTATGAAAACATGTTTATTCTGCGGATATGCCTTTCGTCATTAGAAAAATCCGTAGAAATAAACTCATCAACAATCATTAATGCAAGCCCGGAGCCGATGACACGGGCGCCCATGCACAGTACATTTGCATCATTATGCTCCCTTGTTGCACGTGCCGAAAAGCAGTCGTGGCATAAAGCGGCACGTATTCCTTCAATCTTATTTGCCGCCATTGACATTCCGATTCCCGTACCGCAGATAAGTATTCCGAGGTCAGCCTCCTTTGAGACAACCTTATCTGCAACCGCCTTTGCATACGCAGGATAATCGCAGGAATCAGAGCTGTTACATCCACAGTCTGTAACTGTAATATTTTTATTCTCAAGGTGTTTGATTATCTGAGACTTTAACTCATATCCACCGTGGTCTGCACCGATAGAAATTATCATGATTTCTCCTCCAATAATTTATTATACTCTAAATAAATTTGTCTTTTAAACCTCTTAGATTATATCCCAAGCAGAAATAGAAGTAAAGAATAAACTTTACTTAAGTCTTTTGACTGTCTTATTCTTGACACAATACCAAATGTTTATTATTATCATATATAGTCGAATTTTGTTGAATTAAAATTAAGGAGGGGTATTTTGAAAAAATCATTGAAAATTAACAGGGTATTGCTTTTGGGGTTAATGCTTGCCGCTGCAATATTTATAATTTCTTTTAAAATTAATATTTATGCGGAGGAGTATGAGTATGACGAACTGGGAAGGGTTACTAAAGTAACCTATGAGGACGGGAGTTCTATAGAATATGAATATGATAAAAACGGAAACATTTTAAAAACAACAATTATAGAGACCTCCTCTGAAGCTCAGACAACGAGTACGGAGTCAGAGCCATACTCAGGCACGGAAGAACATGGCGGAAATGCCGGAGACGGAGAAGGAGTGTCAGGAGAAGCAGGAAACGGCGGAAACGGAGAAGACAGTACAGGAGAAGCAGGAAGCGGCGGAAGCGGAGAAGACAGTACAGGAGAAGCAGGAAACGCCGGAGACGGAGAAAGTTTTGCGGGAGAAACAGGAAACGGCGGAAACGGAGAAGACAGTACAGGAGAAGCAGGAAGCGGCGGAAGCGGAGAAACCGAGGCAGAAGTGACCGGAACAAACATAATTTTTATAGTCTTAGTATTCGTAATAATACTTTTAATTTTATTTATTATATTTTATTTAATAAGAGAAAAACGAAAATCAGATAATGAAGGTAAATAAGTTTTAGGGAAAATTAAATTCAAAAGATGAAGGAGAAAAGTATTGAAAACTAACGGGATAAAAAAGAAAATATTAAATTTATTTAAGAGGACGACTGCAGTGGTTTTGACGGCTGCAATGCTTCTCCAGACAATAAACATAAATAATAATGCTGTATATGCAGAGGAAATAAGTACAAATCAAACGACTACGGAGCAGGACAATACTCAGACTGAAGGTAGTACTGACACAGAACAAAACACAACGGAAAGCAGTACAGATAATGAATCGGGTACGGCAACTCAGGAAGAAAATATATATGAGGACCTTGTAATAAGCTCAAATTATACCCTTAATTCAAATCTTACGGTAAACAGTCTTACATTAAATGGTGGAAAACTTGATTTAAACGGATATACGCTTACCGTAAATAATGATATTTTACTTACGGCAGGTGAGCTTTATCCTAATTTAGGAGAGCTCAGGTGCTTCGGCAGCTTTACTGCAGAGGGAAGCTCAAAAATAACAATGACAAATGCAAATGACCGTATATATGTTGAAAAGGATATAAGCTGGCTTAATTTATACGGAAGCTTTACCACAGGTACTATAGAAGTAAAAGGGGATTTCAGAGCGGGAGACTTCTTTAAGGCATCAAATGCCAACAAAGTAATATTTTCGGGAAATGAAAAACAGACGATTACCTTGTATGAAGGCGCATATTTTAATACCGTAGAGCTTAGAAATTACAGCGAAGAAGGAATATATCTCAGCTATACATTTATATATAATGAGTTAATTCAGAATGATTGTAATATATCTGTGGCAGGTACAGAAGGACAGACAGGCTATACACTTGAGGAAGATACGGAGTTTGAAGGGCTTTACTATCTTGTGAGCGGAACTCTGGACTTAAACGGAAAAACCCTGACAATAAACGGAGACTTAGTTCAGGCAGGAGGAGAAATTGAAATAAACGGCGGAAGTCTCATCGTAAACGGAGACTACAGAATACAGTCAAGATATAAAGTAGAAGAAGATAATTCCGAAAGCGTTGCGGATGAAATTTATGAATACGGAAAAAGTAACGGCGCCCTTTTGATGAATAGTGCTGAGGACAGACTGTATATAGCAGGTGATTTTATAAGCATGAGCACTGCTGATGAAAGAGATTGCCTTAATGCAGGTACAATGGAGGTAAAGGGTGATTTTACGGTAAAAAATACATATTCATCTTACTCCTTTATGCCCGGTGAAAATTTCACTCTGATACTTTCAGGTGAAGAGCCGCAGAGCGTAGATATGGACTTATACAGTGACAGATACGGAGTCTGCTATAATGCGAGCCGCAATTATATTTCCAATCTAACTCTTAACAATACGAGTGAGGAGGGTGTTTCCTTTAAAAACCCTAATGTAATATCGGGACTGATAACACAAAATGATACCTGCGTGGACGGGTTTATTTCTGTTGTAAATACCACGGCATTTAATGAAAACAGATACAGGGGACATCTTTATATAAAAGAGACACGCACGATTGAGAATCTGTACATAAACGGTGATATGTATGTTGACAAAACATTAACCGTAACAGGGGAGATTGTTGCGGAAGGAAATGTATTTTTGACTGCCCCGATTAATGACAGCGGAAAAATTACAGTTACGGGAGACGTTACGGGAAGCTCTGTAATATTACAGCACGGAAGCATATATATAAATGGAAATTCCGAAAATACCGCATACGTAATGAACTATGAAGATGATTATGTATTTATATCGGGAAATATGAGCACAACAGGAAACAGTGGAAATTATAAAGCTGGTGTGCTTGAAGTACAGGGAGATTTAAGCCATAAAAACGGCCTTACCGCAAATGCCGCACACAGGCTTATCCTGAGCGGAGACAGTCTGCAGACGGTTTATTACTCAGATAAGCTTTCATTGGGGATATTTGAGCTTAAAAATTACAGTGAAGAGGGCGTATATGCAGACACTTCCATAAATAAACAGCAGCTTATAAGAAACGGTTGCAGACTCAGATACAAAGATATGGAAGGGGAATTCGGATATACGCTTACTGAAGATACGGTATATGAAGGCGATTTGATTCTCCTTGATGATGAGCTTAATCTGAACGGATATACACTTACCGTAAAAGGAAGTCTGATTCAGATATCGGGAAACGTAAACATAAACAAGGGAGCCCTGATAGTAGAAGGAGACTACAGAATACAAAGCAGGGAAAAAAGTGAAGACGGCTATACATACGGAAAAAGCTCAGGAGCCCTTATTATGACAAATGCTGAGGACAGTGTGCTGGTAGGAGGAGATTTTTTCTTTGAATCTGTCAGAAACTTAAGCGGACTTCTTACGGCAGGTGAACTTACAGTAAATGGAGATTTCCATGCCGATAATTCTTCATCCGACTGTAATTTTATTACCGAAAACGGGCATAAGCTGATATTTGCAGGTAAAGAAAAGCAGATACTTGTTTTAAATGAGGACTGTACAAAGGGAACAAGTATTGCCAATGCAGAATTTAAAAATACTTCTTCTGAGGGAATAGAAATTCAGGGTTATATGGCTGTGACAAATGAGCTTTATCCGGGTGAAAGCAAGGTTTCGGGCTGGCTCAGGATGACGCAGAATACATATATAGCCGGCGGATATTTCGGCGGAAGTATCTATACCGCTTCAAATCTTAAAATAGAAAATGAGCTTCATATTGGAGGAGATTTACAAAATCAGGGATATTTATATGTAAACGCTCCTCTTATCGTGGACGGAAATTTTTATTCTGTCTACAAAACTGAACTTTCGGCTTCTTTAAGTATAGGAGGAGATTTCACTGGTAACGGTTATATTAATGTAAATAATCAGACCGTGGACATAAAAGGAAACGTAAATATAGAAAACAGCGCTGTATTTGTCATGAATAATGAGGACGGATATGTTTGTGTGCACGGAAATTACAGCCAAATTGGCAACATAAACAATACGTCGTCAGCCGGAACATTAGAGGTTAAAGGGGATTTTACCGCAGGAAGCGGAATAAAATTTAAGGACAGTCACAGGGTACTTTTAAGCGGAGATAAGCTTCAGACGGTCAGCATTTCAGACGGCGGATATTTTGCCGTGCTGGAGCTTCAGAACTACAGCGATGAAGGCGTATATTCCGAAAAAGTAATAGTAAAGGACAGGCTTATCAGAAACGGCTGTAAACTAACTTATGGAGACATGCAGGGTGAATTTGGATATACGCTTACCGAAGATACTGTATATGAGGGAGACTTTATATTAATTGATGATGAGCTTAATCTGAACGGATATACACTTACCGTAATGGGAGACTTTATACAGACGGCAGGAACGGTTAATGTAAACGGCGGAGAGCTTATAGTGGAAGGTGACCTTAGGCAGCAGAGCATAAGCGGTACAGAGGGAGGCTATGAGTACAGTGCGGGAGCCGGAGTCATCTTAATGAATAGTGATAATGACACGGTTTTAGTAAAGGGGAATTATTATGCAAATTCGGCTGTTTCAGGAGACAGTATCGTTACGGCAGGAGTATTTGAAGTTAAGGGAGACATCAGTGTAATAAATACCTCTACTGACCCGCTTAAATTTACAGGAACGTCAAAGCTTATCCTGAGCGGTACAGGTCCGCAGAAGATTGAAATGACAAATACCGCCGTTAATGTAAACATTGCGGATTTTCAGGCGGTAAACGAGAGTGAAGAAGGAATTTCAGTATCGGGACCGCTTTATATAAACGGAACTATAGATACTAATGAAAAGAAAATAAACGGTGAAATATACATAACAGATACAACCGTGTTTGCACAGGGTTATTACAATGGAAATATATCAATAAACAGCAGTGTAAACTTTAATCAGGATGTAATTATAGACGGAAATTTAAATATTACCGGTGATTACAGGAAATATTACGGGTCAAGCAAAACCGTTAATGTAAATAATAATGTTGAGGTTACGGGTGATATAGAAATTAATACCGCCGGTGTAAGACTGAGCGGCTCTCTTAATGCAGGCGGAACAGTAAAAGTAAATGCTTCAATTATAGTAATGAATAAGGGAAGCCTGATAACTGAAGACGATTTATTATTTGAATATTTTTCTGAAATTGAAATGTCAAATACCGAAGATTACTTATTGGTAAAAGGCAATTTTACGTACAATGGTCATAGCATCAGCTATTTTACGGCCGGAGTAATGGAAATAAAGGGAAATTTAATTGCAGGCTCAGGCTTTAATTCTGCAAAAGAACACAAAGTTATTTTGTCAGGAGAAGGCATGCAGACGGTATATATGCCAAATGACCAGAAATTTGCAACGCTTGAGCTTAAAAATTACAGTTCGGAGGGTGTTTATTCTCAGAATGTATTTATGTATGAAAAGCTGATAAAAAACGGCTGCATACTCCGGTATGGAATCGAAGGAACTGAGAGCGGAAGAACACTTACAGATGACTATAATGTTACAGGAGATTTTATACTTACCGACGGTACGTTGGATTTAAACGGACACACTCTGACTGTTGACGGGGATTTCATTCATTCAGGCGGAGAAATAATAATAAACGGCGGAAAACTTGTAATTACGGGTGATTACAGACTGCAAAGGGAAAATTGTCCTAATCAGTATTTTTCCTATATTTCAAGCAACGGAACGCTTGTGATGAACAGTGAAGAAGATGTAGTGGAAGTGGGCGGAAATATCATACTTATGTCAACTTCAGCGGAATTTGGTAACGGACTTACAGACGGAAAAATATATATCAGAGGTAATTTTGAAAATAATGGTAAAGAGTTTAAAACCTTTGAAAACAGCAAAATTATATTTGACGGTACAGAGGAGCAAAAGGTATCGGGAAGCTATAATATAACTCTGGCAAATCTTGAGGTAAAAAACACTGCGGGCTTTGTTTTAGACAGGGATATTTATATAACCAACAGTGCGGTTTCAAGCGGAAAAAACCTGTCAGGAAGGTCAATAATAATTGAATCTGTAGAGGTGTTGAATCAGACTGACTGGAACGGAAATATTAATTTAAATAAAGATATAACGCTTAATAAAAATGTAAATGTCGGCGGAAATGTTACTGCAAGCGGAATCCTTGATTTGAACGGTTATGAATTTACAGCAAATAGTCTTAATGTATATTCAAACATAGATATTAACGGGGGCTCTTTAAATATATTGGAAGATTTTCAGATGAATAATTATGCATGTCTTATCATGCAGGAGCCTTCTGATTATGTCTTTGTAGGCGGTAAGCTTACCTTTGGCACGAGAAGTAATCATTCGGGATATCTTACGGATGGTGTGATTGAAATAAAGGGTGATTTTCAGGGACCTTCATACAGCGGAGTATTTGCGCCGAGTGGAAACCACAAGGTAATTATAGATAAAAAAGTTACTGATAAGGGAAGAGTTTATGTCCATAACATAGATTTCGGCACTTCAAAGGGTGACAGTAAATTTAATATACTGGTGCTGAGACAGGACATGGATAAATATACTTTAAGCCATCCTTTAGATGAAATCGCAAATGAAATTATATATGAATACGACAATACGGGAAATCCTACGGCGGTTAAATATATTAAAGCCATATCGGCAGGAGTTTCGGAAATAACATTGCAGTTTGAAGCAGGAGACGAATCCGAAAATATAATGGGATATGAAATATACAGGGACGGCATAAGGGTAGGTGTAACGGGAGGACTCACCTATACAGATGTCGGACTGAGTGAAGATACTGCATATTTATACACTGTATATCCTTTTTATTCAAACGGTAACAGGGCAGAAAGCTCTCCTCAGATAACGGCGAGAACTTTAAGTGATACTGAGGCGCCTGAAACACCGAAAAACCTTTCGGTAAAAACAGTGACGGGCTCTTCAATAACCATTACATGGAGTACGTCTAAGGACAATAAACAGACAGAGGGATATAATGTCATAAGAGACGGAGAGCTTATTGCAGAAAATCTTACTGAAACTACATTTAAGGATAATTCGGCAGAAAGCGGAGTGACTTATGAATATTCTGTAGAGGCATATGACGCCGCAGGTAACATTTCCGAGAGAAGCGATACGGTAAGCGCCTGTACGGTCATGCCTGAAATTACAGAGGTGATTCCTGCGGATTATGAAAGCCTCGGAAATAAAAATGCAGTGCTTACGGTAAGATTTAAGGATGCAGGTAACAGCACAGGAAACAGTATAGTAATAGAGTATTATGACGAAGAAAGTGACGAGTGGGTAAAGATTAACAGTGAATCTCCGGGACAGAGCAGATATAACGGAAATATACTTTATTTCACATATACATGGAATACGGCTTCACTTACAAAAGAGGAATATGACGTAAGATACACTCTTTATGATGCAGACGGAAATACTGCACAAAAGACAGTTACCTATCTTCTGGATAATACTGCGCCTGATTCCCCTGAAAATGTGAAGGCAGTTTCAGATAACGGAGTAATAAATTTAAGCTGGAGCGCTTCAAAATCATCTGACTGTATCTCATATAAAATATATAAAGCAGAAGAAAAGGGAGATGAAACTCTATATTCACTCCTCGGGGAGTTAGATGGAAGATACAGCATTAAATATACGGATAATGAAGTTTTACCGGGAACTGAATATAACTATATAGTTACTGCGGTTGATGTATACGGAAATGAAAGCAGTCTTGTAAATCCCGTCTCTGCAACGGCAGAGGAAGATATGACGGCTCCTTATATAAAGAGCGCATCGCCTGATACGGGAAGGGTAAATAAAACCGTTACCGTAAAGGCAGAAGCCTCGGATAATCTAGGCGTGGAATATATTATATTCAGTTACAGAGCTGAGGGTGAAACGGAATGGACCTTCCTAAAAGAGGAGACCGCAAAAGAAAACAGCGCTTCCTATGAGTGGGACACAAGCAAGCTCCCTGACGGAACATATTTCATAAATATGACTGCGGTTGACTTCGCAGGAAACAGCAGTACTGAAGAATTTACAAGACGGTATGAAGTGGATAATACCGGTATAGGAAAGATAGAGGTAACAGATGTACTGACATATGACACCTGCATACAGCTTAAATGGGAAGACGTGTCCGAGGAGGATTTTGCTTATTTTAAAGTAGAACAGCTGAAAGATGAAGGATATACCGAGGTCGGACAATCGAGTAATGTACTGGGCTATACAGTTACAGGCCTTTCTCCGAATACTGAGTACAGCTTCAGGGTGGTAGGCTATGACACGCTCGGAAACAGGGGTATTGAATCCGATATAATCACCGCCGTGACAGAAGGAGATATTACGGCGCCGGTGATAACGGCAGTATATCCCGTACAGTCATATTATAAGGATAATCTTCTTCTTAAGGTATGTGCATACGACAATGCAGGGATAAGCCATGTTGTATTTTCATATTCTCGTGACAATGAAACTTTTACTCATGCGGGTACGGTATATGCAGAGGGAGAAAAGGAAACAGAGCTTTCGCTTGACTTTGACATCTCGGGCTTTGACGAGGGAAAAATATATGTTAAATTTGAAGCCTTCGATACGGCAGGAAATAAAAACAGCCTTTTATCCGACGGCACAGAAATAATTGCGGAATATGTAATAGACAGAACTGCGCCCGAAAAGGTATCGGGTCTTACGGCAAGCGGAGGTGAGGGCTACATTTCCCTTAACTGGAACGAGCCTTCAGATACGGATATATACGGCTATAATATTTACAGGGCGGATTATGAAACAGGTCTTTTTACATTAATAAAAGAAAATCATCAGTCAAAAAATTATTATGATACTGCGGTTTCCGCAGGAAAGTCTTATATTTACAGGATAGAGGCTATAGATATAGCAGGAAATACAGGAGAGAGGTCTGATGAAGCAGCGGCTACGGTGGCTGCGGACAGTGAAAAGCCTGTTGTAAGGAGCATACTGCCTGAAACAGGAAGCACCATAGGAGAAAAATCTCAAATCAAGGTGGCTGTAACTGATAATTCCTGCCTGTCTTATGTAACGGCAGAGTATAAGGCGAAGGATGAAGCTGTATGGAGAAAGCTTAAGGAAACATCATGTGACGGAAGAAGTATGCTGTTTGAGGCAGAATTAAGCCTTAAAGATATGCCTGAAGGACTTTATGATGTAAGGATTACTGCAAAGGACAGTGCGGGAAATGAGAGTGAGGCATTTACGGCAGAGTATGTCCTTGACCTTACCCCGCCTGAGACAGACATCACCGCAGAAACAGGAGATTTCTGCATAAATCTTACCATGGAAAAACCTGAAGCTGAGGATTTTTCATATTTTGAAATCTACAGAAAAACCGCAGACGGAACGGAAAATATACCTGATAAGAACAAGCAGAAGGAAACATCTTTATCCGAAGGATATGAAAAACTTGCATCATTTGCAGAAATTGAGTATACGGATGAAAATGTCATACCGGGAGAAATATATCTGTATATAGTCAGAGTGTATGACAAATCAGGAAATTATTCAGAGGCAGGACCGGTATACGGCACAGCCACTGATAATGATACCGTAAGTCCTACGGTCATTCTGCCTGAAACCATGAATGCGATTTCGGGAATGGAAATAATGCTGGACGGAGGAGAGTCCTACGACAATGTAAGAATTGCTTCGTTCTCATGGGATATGGGAGACGGTCATACCATAAAAGGAATTCAGCCGAAGTATACCTATACCGAGCCGGGAGAATATAAGGTTACTCTTACCGTGACAGATGAAGCGGGCAATACCGGAAGTGCAGAAACCATTGTTAAAGTGGCAGATAATACGGATTCCGGCAGTATAACAGTTGTGGTTAAGGACGAAGAAGGAAATCCTATACCTTATGCATATATATATTCAGATAACGGAGCAGCGGGAGGAGGCGATGCAGAGCTTACCACCGAAAATTCCACCACGCTTAAAACGAACGGAAACGGCGAAGTAAAAATTACAGGAGAAGAAGGTATATACCGCATAGCGGCTTATAAGACGGGTTATCTGCCTGCTGATATCAGTGCTGATATAAGCCGTTATGAAGAAAACAGATACGAAATCGTACTTACAAAGGGAGAAATCGTTACGGGTGAACTGAGTGTGCACCGTATGAGCCTGCAGGAAATAATAGATGCAGGAGTATCTTTAAATGACCCGAGAAATCTTCATACTTTCATATTTAATGTAACAATAACCTTTGACAAGAAACCGCTTCCTGTAGAAATTGTATATGTGGGAGATTTGAGCGGGGCAGGTTATTTTACGGGTACCTCGGGAGGCTTTGGAACTGAAAACTTTACCTTTGGAAATTCAATTAAGCTGGAAAAAGAGGGTATAGAGATAAAGGCGATTGAGGTTTCCGAAAATGATATTGAGGAAGAAGTCCCTATATTTGCATATGTAAGGACAACCCAGACTGTTTCATGGCTTAAGGATATGTACATGGTGGAGCTGGGAGTGCTGAATACTGCAGACACTTCATACGTAATAGAAAATTCAACTGCCACCCTGAATCTGCCTGACGGAGTGTCGCTTGCGGCTACCCACAGCGGACAGTCCGAGACAGTAGATTTGGGAAGCATTGCAGGACAGGAGAAAAAGAACACTTCATGGGTAGTAAAGGGAGATAAGACAGGAAGCTATGAAATAAGCGCGGATTTCCATGGAACACTCATGCCGTTTGCCTGTGACGTTAAGGCACGCTTTGAGACAACACAGACAATTAACGTAGATACTAATTCGGGGCTTCTGATAACCGTTATGCCTGAAAAGGCGGCATATTTAAATGAAAATTACTATATACAGTTTTCAATCAGGAATACCTCGGATAAACCGCTTTATAACTTCCGTACAAGTCTCGGACCTTATACAACTGAATCACAGTATACTCAGGTTATGGTGGAGGACCCTGCCACGGGTGAGATTACACCATATGACCTTTCGGAAAAAAGACATTACACATATGCAGATGCGTCAAAATGCAGTCAGACGCCCGTACTCTACGGAAATGACGTGATAAAGATAGATACACTCATGCCGGGAGATACCATATACGGAACTTACTGCACGGTATTTTCTGCCGAAGGAGACCCGCAAAAGGAATATTATGAGATGGTCGATGCCATGGTAGAGGTGCTTAAGGGCGACAATCTCGGGGTAAGTATACAGGTGGCGCCGATATCAAGCCATATCTACAAGTATATTTTAAAGACAGTGGAAAGAGAGAGTATGTTCGGTGACCCGATAGACGTATCAACGGGAGCATATACGGATTCAACAGAAGTACTTTCCGTAACCGGACTTAACACACTTTCACTTGACCTTTCCTACAACTCCCTCATGGCAGACGAAAAGGGCGAGGCAGGCTACGGCTGGTCCCATAACTTTGAGAGCTTCATAAAAGAAGAAAACGGAATGATATTTTACTATACCTCGCCTTATACATATGCAGGCTTTATAAGCAGTGATTCCATGTCAGGCAGGATGTACGGAAGTATAGAGGGAGACGAAATAGTCCTTTCCGATGTCTCAGATTCAGGTAGACAGGAATTCAGAAGCATATCGGGAAGCATGGACGGTTATGTGCTGACAAGGTATGAGGACGGCACCTATGAAATGAAGACATCGGGCGGATATTTCTATTACTATGATGCCGAGGGAAGGCTTACCGGAATGAAAACCGATATGGGACAGGAAGTGACAGTTACCATAACGGAAAGCCAGAAGATAATTACCGAGAAGATATCAGGAAAGCGTCTCATACTTAACTACGTAAATGGAATGCTGACAGAAGTGGCGGACGACACGGGAAGAAGCGCAAAGCTTTCCTATACCGACGGACGCCTTTCATCCATAACCAATGCGGCAGGTGAAGAAATACGCCATGAGTATGACGAGGCAAACAGGATAATAAGTAGTACCGACAACTACGGTACCGTATACGTGCAGAACACCTATGACGAAAAGGGAAGAGTTGTGTCCCAGTTAAATGCAGAGGGAGAAGAAATAACCCTTGTCTATACCGCTAAGGAAAGCGTTGCTGCGGGTACGGAAACCGATACAGAGACAGACGCGGATATAAACACAGATGTTAATTCCGTTCAGGAAAACACTACAGGAGACAGTGGGGAAGAAGGAACTGCCACCGTAAAGGCAACTGATACGGACGCTTATTCTGTTCAGGAAAGCAGTACCGTAAGCGGCGAAAATGGCGAAGCGGAAACTCCTGCGGTAAATTATGAAGCAGGCATGGCGGAAGTAACCCCTGAGGAGGGCATGAAAGAGCTCACCAGGGACGCAAACGGCATGTACATCGAGGTACGGGACACAAGGGGAGCAGTGGCAAAGGCAGAGACCGATGCCGAAGGCCGTATAATAAGAATAGAAGAAGCGGACGGAGGAGTAAAGACCTACACCTACGACAAAGACGGAAACCTGATAAAAAGCACTGACCCTATGGGAGAGACAGTAAGCTATGCCTATGACGAAGCAGGAAGGGTGACAGGTAAAACCTCATCAGATGAATCAATAAGCCTTTCCTATGACGAAGCAGGAAACATCACGAAAATAACCACGGGTGACGGAGAAACGGCAGAGTATGCATATGACACCGAAGGACGGCTTATAAGGGCAGAAAACCACGGAGCCGCAGTAAGCTACAGCTATAACGAAAACGGACTCGTGGAAAAATCAGAACGTGAAGGAAAAGGAAGCGTATATTATACATATGAGGGTGGTCATCTTGCTTCCGTAACGGATGAGACGGGAAATACCACATACTTAGAATACGACGAAAGAGGAAACCTCATAAAAGTAACTGATGCATGCGGAGGAGTTACCTGTTATGAGTATGACACCCTGAACAGAAAGGTAAAAACAAAAGATGCAGAAGGAGGAGTTACCTCCCATACCTATGACATATACGGAAACATACTTACCGAAACAGACCCTCTGGGAAACGTAACAGCATACGCCTATGACATATCGGGAAGACTTATAAGAAAGACCCTGCCCGAAGGAGAAGTAATAGGCTATACCTATGACACGGAAGGAAACCTGACGGAGACCATATACCCTGACGGAACAAAGGACACCTATTACTATGACCTGATGGGAAACAATATAAAGACAGTCTTTGCCGACGGAACGGAGGAAACCTACACCTATGACCTTCTGGGAAGGGTGATAAAGACAAAGGGCACCTCAGGAATAGAAATCGAGTACATATATGAGGGAAGCGGAGAACTTTCCGAGATAAGTGCATTTGACGGAAGCAGCATATTCCTTACCTACGGAAACGGAGAAATAACGGGAATAAAATCAACCGGACAGGGGAAAGACGGCACCTCATATGAAAGCGCAACAGCTTATACCTACGACGGGGCAGGAAACCTTACCGAGATAAAAGACTCCCTCGGAAACGTGAGCAAAGCCGAATATAACCAGTGGGGAGAGCTAGTAAAGACAGCAGACGCAAACGGAAACGAGACAACATATGATTATGATGCGGCAGGAAGATGCATAAGGAGCGTAAACCCTGAAGGAACGGAGGTATTATACGGTTACGACGCATGCGGAAGAATAACCGAAATAAAGACGGAGATATCAGGAGAAGAAGCAGCCGTAAGCTACACCTATGATAAGGCAGGAAGAATAAAGTCCGTAACGGACGAGGAAGGAATAACCGAAAGCTACCTGTATGACGCGGCAGGAAACATAACCGGAACAGCCGACGCAGAAGGAAACATACTTATCACCTATGAATACGACGGAGACGGAAGGGTAAAGAAAGAAAAGAGCGCAGACGGAAGCACAGTCGAGTATGCCTACAACGTAAACGGACAGGTAGAGAAAAAGACAGTATACGGAGGAGCAGGTACGGCTTCTTCCACGGAGCAGAATACAGAGACGGCAAATGTATCAGGCGAAGCAGTATCAGATACAAATGCTGTTACAAATAATGTTGAGACAACATCTCCTTCATCAAGGGTATACACCTATGAATACGACGCCATGGGAAGAGTTACAAAAGTAACCGACCCTGCCGAAGGAAGGTCAGAAGTCACCTATGACAGCGCAGGAAACATAACATCCCTCACATATCCCGAAGGAGGAACAACCACCTATGAGTATGACAGCGCAGGAAGACTCATAAGGGAAGAAAACGCCATAGGAACAGCCGTGACCTATGCTTATGACGGAGTGGGAAGACTCAGCGAAAAGACAAACGCAAGAGGACAGAAAACCACCTATACCTACGACACGGAAGGACGCCTCATAAAGATGCAGGATGAGGAAGGCACCGTAAGCTATACCTATGACGCAAACGGAAACCTCCTTACCGCAGAGGACGAGTCAGGAAAGATAACCAGAAAGTATGACTCACTTAACAGGGTAACGGAATACACCGATACAAGAGGAAACACCATTAAGTATGCATATGACGAGGCAGGAAACGTAACGGAGATAACCTATCCGGGCGGAGAAAAGGTAAAATACACCTACAGGAAAAACGGAGACTTAGAAAGCGTAACGGACGCAGACGGACTTAAAACCCTGTATGAATACGACAGTACGGGAAAACTTATAAAAATAACCTCAGCAGACGGAAGTAAAGAGGAGAGAAGCTACGACGTTTCAGGAAGAATCATAAGAAAGACTGAAAGCCTTTACGGAGAGATTATCAGCAGTTATAATTATACCTATGACGAGTGGGGAAACATAACAAAGATAGAGCATGAGGAAAAAGGAGGAGAAAAACAGGAATATAACTTAGGAAGTTCTTCAACACAGACAGCCGAGTCATCAGAACAGGAAGACAATTCATCAGAAACAAAAATCACCACCTGCGAAATGACCTATGATGCCGCAAACAGAATGATAACCTACAACGGAGAAGAGGTAATCTATGACGCGGACGGAAACATGACATACGGACCCGTTGACGGAGAGATGACGGAGCTTTCATATGACAGCAGGAACAGACTTGTACAGGCAGGAGACATAAGCTATACATATGACTGCGAAAACATCCGTATATCAAAGGAAACACCTTATTACAGTGAGGAGTATGTAACCGACACCGTATATACAATGTCAAGAGTGCTGATTGCGGAAAGGACATATAAGACAGAGGAAGGTGAAGAAACACAACTTAATACAGAAGATGAAAGAACTGTACAGGGCAGTACAGAGACAACCAGATACTACTACGGAGACGGACTGCTCTATGAAAAGGGAAGGGACGGACTTCTGGTATACCACTATGACCATCTGGGAAGCACAAAATATCTCACTGATAAGGACGGAAACGTAGTATACAGCTTCACCTACGGAACATACGGAGAACTTACGGGAGAATACGTATCAGAAGAGTATGCAGAAAAGGTAACATATAATACTTACGAAACCTCGGGCGATACAATGCAGGAGCATGCGGTACGCTTCATGTATAACGGAAGATTCGGAGTAATGACCGACGAAAACGGACTGTACTACATGAGGGCACGTTACTATAACCCTGACATAAAGAGATTTATAAATCAGGATATACTCACGGGAAGCATAGGAGAAAGCCCGAGTCTTAACAGATACAGCTATGTGCAGGGAAATCCGGTAAGCTACCTTGACCCGTTTGGATTATCAATTTTTGACTTTGACCTTAAGAGAGCCGCCCATGCGGTACTGGACATAATAGGATGCGTACCCGGCGGAATAGGAATGGGAGCGGACCTTTTAAACTCACTCTTATATCTGGCAGAAGGAGAGACAGGAGAAGCATTAAAGAGTCTGGTATTTGCATTTGTGCCGGGAGGAGTAGGAGCTCTGGCAAACTACGGAGTTAAGGCAGGAAAATTAAGTGAAAAGGTATTAACGGCACTTAACTATGTCCAGGCGTCAATGAATACGGCAGGAACGATAATAGGTGCAGATGCCACGGGAAATGCGATAGCCTACATGATAGACAAGTATCTTGTGCAGGGTGCGGAAGTCACGAGCGATACACTCATTGAGTGTATGGAGATAGCGGCAGGAGGACTTCAGACAGCAACGAGTGCAAAGGGACTGTCGGACTCATTACCAAAGGCAGAGATTGATAAGAGATTAAAAGATACGTTTGTGTATATAATGACTGATAACAGTGGCAAGATAAGCTTTGGGAATGGGACCAGCTATGGGAAGTCAAGCGTAAAAAATAAAAATACGGCAGACTTTTTGAGTGATATCCAATATCGTAATGGAAAATATTATGCAGATAAAACGACAATAGATGAAATTGGTAAGATTGAAACAATAGGAGAAGATTTTTCGCTCTTAAAAAGAAAAGTAATGAGTTCTCGAGCATCTACAGAGGGGGGGAGTTCTATTGTGTATAAGTATAGTGATGATTTTGGAACAAAATATTTGGTTCATGAGGTAACAGATGCTAATGGATTTATTATTCATAGGGATTTTGATGCCGTGAGGATATCATCAGGACAACTGATAAATAAAGGGTATTAGTTAGGTGGTAGTTATGTATTATAACGAATTTATTAAAATAATAGAAAAAATATTAAACGGAAATTATGAGAAAAATTTGTTGGTAGAAGATTTAATCAATCTGTTTGATTGCGAAAAAATATATGATTCAGATGATTCTTTAATAACGGATGTTTTCTTTACGTTAAAGCATTATGCGAGTGGAGAAGAAGAGGTGAATACAAATGAGTGGATATATTTTTTGGAGTGTTTATCGGGAAAATGTGAATATAGCATGGAGGAAAAAATGAGCACCATAACCAAGCCTCTCATCTGAGGGGCTTAGGAAACAATTTCGAATTGGTTTGCTGTTAAACAAACTTCAACGGTTCATATGGTTTACTATCTCTAAGGACAGCATAAATCACAGTAGCCAGTTTATTTGATACAGCACCAACTGCACCGAGATGATGTTTACCCTGACTTCGTTTCTTTTTGTAACAATCATTTAAAGGGTTATCGTGGAAGGAGTAGCAACTGGCGGCAAGGAAGATGGCATGTCTAATGTATGGCGAGCCACGCTTTGACATATGGTTTCTGGTGGAGCAGAACTCACCGGATTGTTTGACAGTAGGGTCAATACCGGCATAGGCAACCAAAGCAGAAGAGTTGCGGAAACGCTTAATATCACCAATCTCACTTAAAATGCAGGCAGCAATAATCGGTGAGATGTTTGGAATGGTATGCAGGTAACAATCAAAGGTCTCATAGTACTTAAGGATTTCTGTATCCAGTTCTGCTACTTGTTGATTTAACAGATTTTAGCGTTCAAAGAGCTGGATTAGTTGAAAAACAAAGGCATTTTGTGCTATCTTAATACAAAAGGTATTAGTTGCAGCTTCTTTTACGGAGAGAGTTTTCTTCATGGTAAGCTTATTGTGACATTTATCCTTGATAAGGGAATACAGTTCGTCGACAGGAGCGTTAGCGATTTTGTCAGGGGTGATATAAGTTTCTAATATGCCTGTTGATGTACTGCCCCAAAGATCAGAAAACTGTTTTTCGTATTCAGGGAATATTTGCTCCAGAATAGTATTGATACGAGGCTTAATCTGGGTCCTGTCAGTGATAACGCTGTCACGATAACGGCAAAGCTGTCCCATGGCAAGTAGGTTTTTATAAGCAAGTGCTGTGGTGGTAAACTGACCAAAACGAATGACTTCAGCGATTAGAAATGAATCCTTGGAGTCATTTTTCGTCTGGCGGATGTACATGCTTCTGAGACTGTCTGACTGGATGGGATTGATGACGTAGACAGTGTAACCTTTCGCTTGAAGAAAAGAATAGATGGTATACCAGTAGTGCCCGGTAGCTTCCATACCGAATCGCCAATGTTTTTGTTGATGTGTTCCATCAATTTGTCTGCACCTTTGTGAGTGTTGGAAAAGCGGCAGGAACGATCGATTAATTTTCCTGAATAATGAATAATAGATGCTTCGTGATGATTTTTGCCAATATCAATGCCTACAATATACATGCTTGAACTCCTTTCATTTGTGTGTCGTAAGTAGATAGAATCCTCACTTCAATGCGGGTTACAATCTGGTTCGATATGCGAAGTACAGTAACTTACTGCCAACATCCAGCTAATACGCAAAATCCTGCAAAGCAGAGGGAGCAGTATTACTGACGGGGTCATGAAAAGTGCCTCAAGAGTGGTGACGCACACCTCTATCTATTACAGGATAATTGTGATATAGAAATGAAGAATAAGCAATAGAGAAAGACTGCTTCGAATAATTCCTATGTGATTAGCATACCAGAGTGGTAGTAAAGCTGATTTGGGAAATAAATTAGACTATTTATTTTGGGAAGCTTCTGGAAATAAGCATAATCTTGAACGTTCTAAGGCAATGCAGGCGGAATTACAGAAAATAGGTATACATAAATTCCATCTGGAAGAGAATATATATCTAATCATTTAAATGATGTGCTTAAAGATTCAACTAATATTAGTAATGTTGAAGTGAGAAGTTACGTTGCAAAAGAACTACTAAGTAAACCTGATATAGAATATACGGTAATCACTAGAGAAAGTTTATTAATGGGACCAGGTGGTGCTGTTAAGGTTAAATCAGTGTGGGATGGTAATAGACTGCCCACAGTTATAGTTAAAGGAGAAAACTAGGGTGGGAAAAGTTGATATTTATATAGAAAAAATAGATAGTTTTGGTGAGTTGGAAAGTTTACTTGATAAAGAACAGTTAATTTTGTGCGATGATATGCAGAATAAATTTTTTATTGTTAATTTTGATAATGTACGGAAGTTAGGTGTAGCATATTATGATTATGGTGTTGCACCAGACTTTCAATGTTCTGGAGATAGTTCATTATTCTACTTAGGTTTTGGAGAAAATTTTTTGTGTATTGATATTTATGAAGACAGGATATTAGTTAATGATAATCTACAATCAGTATTTTATGAATTATGCTATGATTCAAACAAGAACTATATATGTGTAATATGTGAATTAGATGTATATTGTTATTGCGCAGAAAAACTGAAATGGAAAATGGGATTTAGAGATATAATCATTGATTATAAAATAATTGATGATACTAAAATTTCTATTTTATGTAATGATGGTGTGGAATATATATTCTTCTTGAAAGACGGAAATATAGTAGAGTAAGTGTAAATCCGCCATGTGGTACTGGACATAATAGGATGCGTACCCGGCGGAATAGGAATGGGAGCAGACCTATTAAACTAACTCTTATATCTGGTAGAAGGAGAGACAGGAGAAGCGTTAAAGAGTCTGGTATTTGCCTTTGTGCTGGGAGGCGTAGGAGCTCTGGCAAACTACGGAGTAAAGGCAGGAAAATTAAGTGAGAAGGTATTAACGGCACTTAACTATGTCCAGGCGTCAATGAATACGGCGGGAACGATAATAGGTGCAGATGCCACGGGAAATGTGATAGCCTACATGATAGACAAGTACCTTGTAAAGGGTGCTGAAGTCACGAGCGATATACTTATTGAGTGTATGGAGATAGCGGCAGGCGGACTGCAGACATCTACGAGTGCAAAGGGACTGTCGGACTCATTGCCAAAGGCAGAGATTGATAAGAGATTAAAAGATACGTTTGTGTATATAATGACTGATAACAGTGGCAAGATAAGCTTTGGGAATGGGAGTGGTAGAACAACTAACTTCTATGTAACTCCAGAGGGGGGTATCAATACCACAAGGATATTATCATTCATTAAGTGATTTGGATGCTAGAAAATGGTATTTATCACAAGAAGCTAAGATACCAGATTTAATTGATTATAGCCAACCTCTTAAACAACAAGCTTATCAAGCGTTCTTTTTACGGAATAAGTTCAGAACAACTGCTAGAGAATTAATGGCTAATAGAGAATTGGCTGAATCATTGTATATAACTGACCCAAATCTTACTTGGGAAGTAATAATACAAAAACAAGCTAACAAAGGTTTGACTGGCGATGATATCTATAAGTCTATAATACAGAGTTCTCAGCGTTCGAGAACATCAGTAAATAAGTCGTTGGGATTGGAGTAAAAAATGGAAGTTACATACAAAAAGTATATTAATACTGAGAAAGATAACAGAATTGAATTTTTACTAATTAATTATGATTATATTGACGGAAACGATTACCTTGCAAGATTATTCTTTGAAGAGTATGGTTTTATAGTAGAAAAAAAAATTGATGGATGGTGGTATAGTATAATTCGCATTCACTTGAAGAGTTCCGCATATGAGTTATTGTGGCATGAGGATACTGGTAATGAAATATACTGTTTAAATCAGACTGAAGAAGAAAATGAAATGTTACAGCAAAGGTTGGAAAGGGTATTGTTTATCCTTAATAATCGAATTAAAGAAAAGGGGGGCTGTGCAGAAAACTAATTAATTTTAATAAGTGAAAATTGTTGTTAGACCAGCTACGCACACAAAGCGTAGTTGGTCTTTTGAACGATAAAATAAAAGTGTTAATATTTTGAGGGTGGTAGTGGGCTATAAACAATGTTAGTAAAGATAACCTCAGCATACGGAAGTGCAGAGGAGAGAAGCTACGACGTTTCAGGAAGACTCATAAGAAAGACGGAAAGCCTTTACGGAGAGATTATCAGCAGTTATAATTATACCTATGACGAGTGGGGAAACATAACAAAGATAGAGCATGAGGAAAAAGGAGGAGAAAAACAGGAATATAACTTAGGAAGTTCTTCAACACAGACAGCCGAGTCATCAGAACAGGAAGACAATTCATCAGAAACAAAAATCACCACCTGCGAAATGACCTATGATGCCGCAAACAGAATGATAACCTACAACGGAGAAGAGGTAATCTATGACGCGGACGGAAACATGACATACGGACCCGTTGACGGAGAGATGACGGAGCTTTCATATGACAGCAGGAACAGACTTGTACAGGCAGGAGACATAAGCTATACATATGACTGCGAAAACATCCGTATATCAAAGGAAACACCTTATTACAGTGAGGAGTATGTAACCGACACCGTATATACAATGTCAAGAGTGCTGATTGCGGAAAGGACATATAAGACAGAGGAAGGTGAAGAAACACAACTTAATACAGAAGATGAAAGAACTGTACAGGGCAGTACAGAGACAACCAGATACTACTACGGAGACGGACTGCTCTATGAAAAGGGAAGGGACGGACTTCTGGTATACCACTATGACCATCTGGGAAGCACAAAATATCTCACTGATAAGGACGGAAACGTAGTATACAGCTTCACCTACGGAACATACGGAGAGCTTACGGGAGAATATGTTTCAGAAGAGTATGCCGAAAAGGTAACATATAATGCTTACGAAACCTCGGGCGATACAATGCATGAGCATGCCGTACGCTTCATGTATAACGGAAGATTCGGAGTAATGACCGACGAAAACGGACTGTATTACATGAGGGCACGTTATTATAATCCTGACATAAAGAGATTTATAAATCAGGATATACTCACGGGAAGCATAGGAGAAAGCCCGAGTCTTAACAGATACAGCTATGTGCAGGGAAATCCTGTAAGCTACCTTGACCCGTTTGGATTATCAATCTTTGACTTTGACCTTAAGAGAGCCGCGCATGCGGTACTTGACATAATAGGATGCGTACCCGGCGGAATAGGAATGGGAGCGGACCTGTTAAACTCACTCTTATATCTTGCAGAAGGAGAAACAGGAGAAGCATTAAAGAGTCTGGTATTTGCCTTTGTGCCGGGAGGCGTAGGAGCTCTGGCAAACTACGGAGTTAAGGCAGGAAAATTAAGTGAGAAGGTATTAACGGCACTTAACTATGTCCAGGCGTCAATGAATACGGCGGGAACTATAATAGGTGCAGATGCCACGGGAAATGCGATAGCCTACATGATAGACAAGTACCTTGTGCAGGGTGAAGAAGTCACATGGGACACACTTATTGAGTGTATGGAGATAGCGGCAGGCGGACTGCAGACAGCAACGAGTGCAAAGGGACTGTCGGACTCATTACCAAAGGCAGAGATTGATAAGAAATTAAAAGATACGTTTGTGTATATAATGACTGATAACAGTGGCAAGATAAGCTTTGGGAATGGGAGTGGCAGTAAGGCTGACTTAGGAAGTAAATTAGACTATCAATTTGGAAAAGCAGGAGGAAACAAGCACAATATTGATAGAACTAATGGTCTAAAAGCAGAAATGGATAAATTAGGTTTTGATGATACAGCAGAAAATCGTGCCTATTTTGAACAATATTACAATGATGTTTTAAATGATTCAAGTAATATAGTGGGAGGTCCGGAAACAGCATCATATGTGGAAAATGGATTAACATATTACTATACCGTGACAACTAGAGAAAGTTTTTTGATGGGTAAGTATGGTGGAGCAAAGATAGCTACATATTGGGATGGCAATAGGCTATTAACAATCAAAATAGGCTCTGGAAAGCAAACAAGATATAATCATTAAATTTGAAAAGTAGGTTATTGATATGAATAAGATTATTATTTTGGAACAAGTGACAGATTATGATGTGTATAATCCCATATTGACATTAAGTGAAGATTTGGATTATGATAATCGATTTTGCGTAATATGTACAAATGTTGGTAATATTGCATTTTCATATTATGATTTGGGAATTGCTCCTGATTATATGCTACAAGGTACAATATTGTTTTTAAGTTTTGGACAAGGTTATTATATTCTGGATTTAAAAGAAAAATGTATATTATGTAAATCTGATGATTCATTATCTGTTATCTTTGAAATTATAAAATTTGATATACAATCTTGTATTATATTTGTAGGGGAACTATCTCTAATATGTTTTAGCTTAGAAGGAAAATTGAAATGGAAAAATAATTATAGGAATACAATTTTTGATTGGTCTGTTACAGATAAAGGACTTTCTATAGTTTTTGAAAATAATGATAAGTGGCTAATTTCATTAAAAGATGGAAACGGTATCCGTATAGAGTAATATTTATTATTTTTATAATTTAGGACTCACAACTCTCTAAGTGAAGTATGCCAAAAAGGCTGAAAAAAACTAAGACCATGAGCATGTGGTACGCCTCATGTATAACGGAAGATTCGGAGTAATGACCGACGAAAACGGACTGTACTACATGAGGGCACGTTACTATAACCCTGACATAAAAAGATTTATAAATCAGGATATACTCACGGGAAGCATAGGAGAAAGCCCGAGTTTTAACAGATACAGCTATGTTCAGGGAAATCCGGTAAGCTACCTTGACCCGTTTGGATTATCAATCTTTGACTTTGACCTTAAGAGAGCCGCCCATGCGGTACTTGACATAATAGGATGCGTACCCGGCGGAATAGGAATGGGAGCAGACCTGTTAAACTCACTCTTATATCTTGCAGAAGGAGAGACAGGAGAAGCGTTAAAGAGTCTGGTATTTGCCTTTGTACCGGGAGGCGTAGGAGCTCTGGCAAACTACGGAGTTAAGGCAGGAAAATTAAGTGAGAAGGTATTAACGGCACTTAACTATGTCCAGGCGTCAATGAATACTGCAGGAACGATAATAGGTGCAGATGCCACGGGAAATGCGATAGCCTACATGATAGATAAGTACCTTGTGCAGGGTGCGGAAGTCACAAGCGATACACTCATTGAGTGTATGGAGATAGCGGCAGGAGGACTTCAGACATCTACGAGTGCAAAAGGACTGTCGGACTCATTACCAAAGGCAGAGATTGATAAGAGATTAAAAGATACGTTTGTGTATATAATGACTGATAACAGTGGTAAGATAAGCTTTGGGAATGATAGTGGCAGAAACACAGCAACAACAATAGATTATTCTAATAAATTTGATAGGGAATTAGCCAATTTTAATGATGGCTATGAAATAAGAACAACTGTAGATAAAGATTTAATATTAGTGCAGTATAGTTCTGACGCACCAGATGCATCCTTATGTTATTGGACAACGGTTGATGAAGCAAATGGAATTACAACATTGAATGATTATATGGATAAGTTGGCTTTATCAAAAGATTGGGGAAACAGAAATACTGTAAAAGTTGCGAGAATTCCTGCAGGAACGGAGGTTAAGTATGCTGTGGGAACTGCAAGAGAACAATTATTGATTGCAGACCCTAGACCAGGTGGTGGAGTTCAATATTTGTTTAATCAATTTGATACAGATTGGATAACAGAGATTAGAAGTTTTTCAAATTAAAGGAGATTGCTATTATGGATAAAAGACAAGAATTATTGAAAAAATTGCACCTATTAGTACAGGAAATTGACAAAGCCAAGGAAATAGTAGACGACGAAAAAAATCAATACTTAAATAATTATGAAAATAGAATTGACGTCGTGATAAAAAAATTACAGGATGGCACATTGCCTGCATCTAAAGGAGGACTTATTGGTACAATGAGAGGAATTTCAGAATATGACAGTTTGGCTTCTATAAAAGAGTTATACGATGCAGCATCTGATGTGGATTTGTTTTATAGCAAGGAATGTCAAGAGTGGTATAAAGACTGTTAATGGATATGATGCTAAAGTTAATATAGGTCAGCAGAATAAGCATATTCCAGAACTAATGAATATAAAAACTCATTAAATATGGGAGCAGACCTATTAAACTCATTCTTATATCTTGCAGAAGGAGAGACATCAGAAGCGTTAAAGAGTCTGGTATGAGGCGTAGGTGCCTCTAGCAAACTACGGAGTTAAGGTAGGAAAATTAAGTGAGAAGGCATTAACGGAACTTAACTATGTCCAGGCGTCAATGAATACAGCGGGAACGATAATAGGTGCAGATGCCACGGGAAATGCGATAGCCTACATGATAGACAAGTATCTTGTACAGGGTGAAGAAGTCACGAGTGATACACTTATTGAGTGTATGGAGATAGCGGCAGGCGGACTGCAGACATCTACGAGTGCAAAGGGACTGTCGGACTCATTACCAAAGGCAGAGATTGATAAGAGATTAAAAGATACGTTTGTGTATTTCATGGCTGATAACAGTGGCAAGGTGGATTTGGGTTATTATATAAAAGGTATTAAAACAAGTAATACTTCAAATAGTGATTCGGGAAATGTTTATTATCACGTTACAACTCAAGAAAATGCTCAAAAGATTATAGCTTCTGGAGAATTAGGTAAACGAGGCAACCAATGGGAAGCTAGAATATTTGCATGGACTCAACAACCTACGAAGAAGCAGGCGAGTATTGCTGGAATAGGTAATAATGCACAAACAGTTATCAAATTTAATACAAATGCTTCATTTGAGCCTGATATAGGAAATAAATCAAAATCAATATCAGATATTGTTGTACAATCTGTAGATGGACAAAGAATCCCTATTTCAGTGACGAATGTTGAAATCGTAGGATTTAAGAAGGGATGGTGGGAATTTTGGAAAAATTAAAATTAGTTATTTATGAGGACAGAATTATAAATACAGATAATCCATTTGGTGAAAAAGGAAGAGATTATATATGTAAAAACAATTTTGTTTTTGAAAAGGGGAAAATATATGGAATTGTTTGTGAATATGGAGGAGGTGGAGAGGCTGTTTCTCTCCTCCTCACTAATGAAATTCCATTGAAACAGGAAAAGATATTTATAGATGATTCTGAAGCAAATCCTGAAGATATTGAAATGCTAGGCTGGTATGTTGGGAAAAAAATATGCAGAAATTTTATAATAAAGAAGGAGATGAGTGTAAGGCAATTATTAGAAAATGCTATAAAAAAATATAATCGTTATGAAAAAATGGAAGATATTATTGAAGAATTCCATTTATCTCCAGACAAATTGCACTACGGATTATCACGTAATTGTGAGTGGCAAATGTGGAGAGCTTCATTAGCTGTTGGATATGCAAGCAATAAGAAGATTTTTTGCTTTCCGTGGATGAATACATTATGTTTTTATGACTGTATGTACAATTCATCGGTTTATCGTTTTTTTAAGAAATTGAAAAACGAAGGCTCAATTATTATTTTACCGACATCTCGTGAGAAAAATGTACAAGGTTTTGTTGATGAAGTTATTAGAATTAACAATCCTAGGTTTGAACATATAATTTCAGAAAATTCATACTTTAAAGAATTTTTTTAGGGACGATATAAATCTTATGGAAAAAGGCAAATTAACCATATGCGTTAATGTATTTAAAAAGAGTAATAAATATTATGAAGATGCACTTGATTGGACGAAAGAATATTTAAGAAAGCGGGAATTTAATTATGGTTGATTTAAAAAATATTAACAATAATATTATTTCTAAAAGATGGGAAGAAAGGTATGCAAAATTATCTAAAGAGGTAAAAGAGTGCTATTTATAAAAATTGTGGGGTTGTTTCTTTTTTTGTAAATATCAAATTAGTATTGTTAAAAATAAAAATGCAAGAAAATTTTCTTTGGATTTAGATAATAAGACGACAATTAAAGATATTTAATGGATGTTAGTTGTAAGTAAGTGTATTGATTGCGCAAAGGAGAAATAATTATGTATTTACCTACTGAAAATGAAAGAAAGGTATGCACTAAAATTGTTAAAGATATTTTGAGTATTGATGATGGTTATCAGTGTGAAAAATACGTTGATAAGATTTTTGGCATAGCTTATTCAATTGGAGCAGATTACGGAGAAAAAACTCTTATAACTATTGCGAAAAATTACCTGAAGGAGCTTTTGTGACTTTAATTAATGGAAATCAAATAGAAATAAAAGTATTTGATGAAGAAAAAAACAAATGCAAAAGGACAGAAAACCACCTATACCTACGACACGAAAGCATAGAGGAGAAAAAGCACAATATGGATATTTCAGATAAAAGAATTGATGACGGAAAAGCTTTTGATTGGGGTAAAACCTCGGAAGAATATGCAAAATACCGGGATATTTATCCCGAAATTTTTTATAGAAAGATAGTTGAGCGGGGGTTGTGTGTCAAAGGGCAAAAAGTTCTTGATTTGGGAACGGGCACGGGCGTTATTCCCCGAAATATGTATCGTTATGGTGCGAGTTGGATAGGGACGGATATTTCGATGGAACAAATTGCACAAGCTAAAAAGTTGGCTGAGGCAAATTGTATGGACATTGACTTTCGGGCAGTAGCTACAGAAAATATAGATTTTCAAAAGGGGTCTTTTGATGTGATAACAGCCTGCCAATGCTTTTGGTATTTTGACCATGATAAAGTCATGCCTTTGCTTTCTGAACTATTGAAAAATGACGGTAAACTTTTGATATTATATATGGCATGGCTTCCGTTTGAAGATGAAATTGCCGGAGCAAGCGAAGAAATTGTGCTGAAGTACAGTCCAAAATGGTCAGGTGCAGGCGAAACACGCAAACCTGTTTGGATACCGGGAATTGCATATCGCTATTTTGAATTAGAGGAACATGAAGAATATGATGTGAGGATACCATTCACAAGGGAAAGCTGGCATGGAAGAATGAAGGCTTGTCGAGGTGTTGGGGCTTCCTTATCTGATGATGAACTGGCATGCTGGGAAAAGGAGCATTTACAAATGCTTGAGAAAAAAGCACCGGAAAAATTTGAAATTCTGCACTATGCAGCATTGGCCGTATTAAGTAAAAAGTGATGTTATTATGCAGTGTGAGGAAAATATGGAAAGAAAAGATTTTGATACACTAAAGAAAAACCTGATTTCATTAGGATATACGGTCCGTTGTTTTGAAACTTCTTCTGAGGCGGTCGGATATTTGGATTCTGAAATTGATAATCAGACTGTTGGATTTGGCGGCTCTATGACATTGGAAGAAATGGGACTTTATGAACAGCTTAGTAAGCACAACAAAGTGTTTTGGCATCACAGATTACCAAAAGGAAAAACAAATAGTGAAATTCGCGCAGAAGCAAATGCGGCTGCGATTTATATTTCTTCAGTAAATGGAATTTCCGAAAATGGAGAAATTATAAATATAGATGGGAATTGCAATCGGGTTGCCTCAATATTTTATGGTCATAAGAAAGTATATCTGGTTATAGGTGAAAATAAAATCGAAAAAGATTATGATAGTGCGTTATATCGGGCAAGGAATGTAGCTGCACCTTTGAATGCAAAAAGATTAGGAGCTAAAACACCATGTGCAGAAAAGGCGGACCATTGCTATAATTGTAAAAGTCCGGAGAGAATATGCAGAGGGCTTTCGGTTTTATGGGGGAAACCCATGACAGGAGATTTTGAAGTTATTTTAATACATGAAAAATTGGGATTTTAGTAATTGCTGATTTTGCATAAATATTTTTTGAATATACAGGAGGATAAAATGAATTACACACCATTTTTTAAAAGCATCATAGACCAGGACAGGAGCGCAGTGGTAATCTGCAACCTTGAGCATGAAATTATTTACATGAATCCTGCCGCCGTTAAGAACTACGAAAAATGGGGAGGAGAAAAACTGGTCGGGCAGAGCCTTTTAAATTGCCATAACGAAAACTCCGTAAAAAAGATAAAAGAAGTAATTAAATGGTTTGAAGAGTCCGAAGAAAACAACATCATTTATACCTTTTATAATAAGAAGCAGAATAAAGACGTATATATGGTAGCGTTAAGAGATGAAGAAAAATTAATCGGTTATTATGAAAAGCATGAATATAGAAATCAGGAAACAATGAATATGTATGATTTTGCTTAGAAACTTACATAAATATGCATACTAAAAAGCATAACCTTTTGTACATGCGGATATAATCTGTGTGCATATATCCGCATGTATATAGTATATATAAAAAAACACGAAAATAAGTAATTACACGGTTATTACACAGTGCCCTGCGGCCTTTAAAAGGCGATTCATTATTGCACCGCCCAGCTCGTCTCTGTTAAATGACTCGCTGTAAATAAAGTCAATACCCAGTGCGTCACATTCCCTGAGCTTTGCATATAGATGCGAAGCAACTGTTGTTCCCTCAGCTTTTTCTCCGAGGAGAAGAATGTTGTCGCACTTATATTTTTCTGAATTATCTTTTGTAGTTAAAACTGCAACCTTAAAGCCTTCTGCTGTTTTTTCCCGGACAAGATTATTTATTTTATCAATCACCGCCTGTGAAGCCAGGGGAGTGTTCAAATCCTCTACAATAGCGAGGGAGCCTTTTGGCGCATAATGAGTGTATTTCATTCCCGGAGCCTTTGGCCTTATGGAAGGGTCGGGGCAGGTAAGAGCCTTGTCAATTTCTACATGTCCTATAATATTCTCAAGCATATTTTTTGTAATATAACCGGGACGAAGAATCGTCGGAGTCTCCGTACTCATGTCAACTATGGTGGATTCAATTCCTATTCCGACAGGACCACCATCCAAAATCATATCAATTCTTCCGTTCAGGTCCTCTATGACATGCTCTGCAAGTGTTGGAGAAGGACGGCCCGAAAGGTTTGCGCTCGGTGCCGCAATGTAAAGTCCGCTTTCTCTTATCATCTTAAGAGCGGCGTCGTGTGAAGGCATACGGATTGCAACTGTGGAAAGTCCCCCTGTGGTTTCATATGGAACGACTTCCTTCTTATTAAAAATAATAGTTAACGGGCCCGGCCAGAAAGCCTCCATTAAATATACGGCTTTTTCGCTTACATCCTCTGCCAGCTCATAAACTGCAGATGTATCTGCTATATGAACTATAAGAGGATTGTCAGAAGGACGTCCTTTGGCTGCATAAATTTTTGCAGAGGCTTCAGGGTTAAGTGCATTTCCGCCCAGACCGTAAACAGTTTCCGTGGGGAATGCTACAAGCCCTCCATCCTGCAAAATTTTTGCGGCAGTTTCTATGGCACCTTCTTCTGAATAGGCCTTTATAATAGTATTTATTTTGTTTGTACATTTGTCATTGGTCATTTTAATTACTCCATGCGGTCTTATATTAGCATATATAGTTGCAGAAATGTATAAAAGCAACCATATCTTGTGGGGTTTACATAAATTGTTACGAAATGTAACAATTTTATAATTATTTATCCCACCGATTAAAAGTATATCACTTTAAAGAATAAAGACAAGAGATATGTTGTAAAAATAAATTTAAAATAGAATAAATACAGAAAAAATAAGACAAAAGCGACAAAAATATCCATAATATTTTTAAAAATATCAGGTTGACAAAGGTATATACGGTTGCTATAATGTGCTTGTAACAAATTGTAATAATTTCGTAACAATTACATATGATTAAATTAAATTCAGGTAAAATAACATATAGTTGTTGATATTAATTAGGAGGGAACACAATGTTTAAACCATCAAAAAAGTGGGTGGCATTACTTGTGTCAGCCGGACTTCTTACATCCATGGCAGGTGTAAGCGCCGCACAGAAATATGATGAAAGTAATGTAGGTATTTCAGCGGCTGTCGACAGATACATAGAATCAAATCAGGATGAGGAAATAAGTACTGAAGGTACAACTCAGGCAACGCCACAGGATGCACAGACAGCAACGGCAAGCGATGCAGGTTTAGCAGAAGCTACAGTCAGTGAAGAAACATCTGAAGAGGCATCAACCGTTAAATATCCTCAGTTTGAGGGCAAGGCGATTGCCACTGTTTCAGGTAACTTAAATATAAGAGAAGAAGCAAATGCAGAATCTGAAAAAGTCGGTACACTTGCAAGAGGCGGTATATGCCTTATAAAGGAAAAGGGTGATGAGTGGTCGCTCATAGCTTCAGGCAACTGCGTAGGATATGTAATGAATCAGTATCTTGCATTTGGTGATGACGCAGGTGAATGGGCAGAAGCAAATTTAAGTAAGAGGGCAGTTGTTAATACAACAACACTTAAGGTAAGAGAATCAGCAGATGAAAACAGTACATGCCTTACACTTATACCGGGTGGCGAAAGCTATACTGTGTTAGGGACGGAAAACGGCTGGACCAAGCTTGAAATTGACGAAGACTGCACAGGATATGTAAAGAGTGATTATGTAGATATAGAATTTGATACAGTAAAAGCAGTAACCGTTGAAGAGGAGGCTGCAAAGGAAGAAGCAGCCAGAAAGGCGGCTGAGGCAGAAGCACAGGAACAGGCGGCAGCAAACAGCAGCTCAAGCTCTAATTCGAATTCAAGCTCGAGTTCAAATTCAAGCAAGAAGACTACACAGTCGACAACGGAAGCAACAACACAGGCACAGACATCAGCTCCGTCAGGCGGCTCAGGCTCTGCCACAAAGAGTGATTTAGTAAGCTATGCATTACAGTTTGTAGGAAATCCTTATGTATATGGCGGAAACAGCCTTACAAACGGTACAGACTGTTCAGGATTTACAATGCTTATATATCAGCAGTACGGATATTCACTTCCACATTCTGCAAGGGCACAGTCTAACTGCGGTACAGAGATAAGCGTTTCAGATGTACAGCCGGGAGATTTACTCTTCTACAGCAAGAACGGAAGCATAAATCACGTAGCATTATATATAGGAAACGGACAGGTGGTACATGCAAGTTCACCTTCGTCAGGAATAAAGATTTCCGTATATAATTACAGAACACCTTGCAAGGCTGTAAGGATTATGAATTAAGCAACTCCATATAAAATAAATTAATAAGTTCATTAAAAAAACAGGTGTGAGATGACGCACCTGTTTTTTATTATGTCCGTAAAAATATTAAATTAAGAATATATATTTGGTAAAATGTATGTAAAAAAATGTCAGATAATAATGAAAATTGAGAGACATGTACAAATTGCACAAAGAACATACGGTCACCTTGCCGGATTACATAATGTATGTTAATAAAATATGTGGAAAACTCCATAAAAAACCATTGAAAACAGGGTTATTCACAGAGTTATCAACATTATCAACAAAATTGTGTTGTTTACATAAGGAGTGGTATATAAAAAGTGACAAATATACGTTTTGGTAAAACTCACGAATTGAAAAAAACTATTGACAAAAAACAGGCAAAAATCGGGAGATAATATTCTAATATGACAGGAATCGTCAGACAAATGATTGAAATATTGTCAGACAAAACACATGCAATTCATAATAAATTTATTGAAGCATGTCCATATTTATGTTATACTTAAGTCAGTGTAAAGATAATATTTCTCTACACATTTTGGCCAAAAAGGAGTGAGACGTATGAATTACATTATCAGCGGAAAAAACATTGATGTAACGGATGGCCTTAGGGGGGCAATCTATGATAAGCTGGGGAGGCTTGAAAAATTTTTTGCAGAAGGGACAAACATTCAGGTAACATTTTCAGTAGAAAAGGAGAGACAGAAGATAGAGGTTACCATTCCCATGAAGGGTCATATCATCAGAGCTGAGCAGGTAAGCGATGATATGTATGTATCAATAGACATGGTAGTGGAGGTAATAGAACGCCAGGTAACGAGATATAAGAAGAAATTAATTGACCAGGAACAGGATGCGGCATATTTCCAGGATAATTTCATTGACGAAGAGGATATGGATGATGAGGAAATTAAGATAATAAGAAGCAAGAAATTTGCGGTAAAGCCTATGTATCCGGAAGATGCATGTATACAGATGGAGCTTTTGGGACACAACTTCTTCGTATTCAGAAATGCTGAGACAGAAGAAGTGAATGTGGTTTATAAGAGAAAAGGAAATACATACGGTCTTATTGAGCCGGAGTTCTAAAATCTGATGTTAATATAAGATTATGAGGCAGGGGCCTTTGCATGATAGTAAAATTAATTATAATGCAAAGGCTCCGTTTTTAATTCTCAAAAATGCTTGATAAGAAATTATAATAATGATATATTAAAAGTTATGATAAGAAAGTTATAGGTTATATATTGGAGGTTATATAATGAGCCTGATAGAAAAGGTTTTCGGAACACATAGTGAAAAGGAGTTAAAAAGGATTACTCCTCTTGTAGATAAAATAGAAGCTCTCGACGAATCAATGCAGAAGCTGACTGATGAGGAGCTTCGTGCCAAGACAGATGAATTTAAAGAGCGTCTGGCTAAGGGAGAGACATTGGACGACCTCCTTGTTGAAGCCTTTGCCGTGGTAAGAGAGGCGGCTGACCGTGTGCTTCATATGAAGCATTACAGGGTACAGCTTATGGGTGGAATTATTCTTCATCAGGGAAGAATTCCTGAAATGAGAACAGGTGAAGGTAAAACTCTTGTTTCAACGCTTCCTGCATATCTTAATGCACTTGAAGGAAAAGGAGTGCATATCGTTACGGTAAATGATTACCTTGCCAAGCGTGATGCTGAGTGGATGGGAAAGGTACATGAATTTCTTGGACTTACGGTCGGAGTCATTTTAAACAGTGATAAAAACGATGAGAGAAGAGCCGCATATAACTGCGACATAACATATATTACAAACAATGAGCTGGGATTTGATTACCTGAGGGATAATATGGTAATTTATAAAGAACAGCTTGTTCAGCGTGAGCTTAATTATGCAATCGTGGATGAGGTTGACTCGGTGCTTATTGACGAGGCAAGAACACCGCTTATTATTTCAGGACAGAGCGGAAAATCCACGGACCTGTATAAGATGTGTGACTATCTTGCAAGAAGAATGGTAAGAGGTACGGCTTCAACTGAAATTTCCAAGATGGATGCCATAATGGGAAATGACATTGAGGAAGACGGAGACTACCTTGTAAATGAAAAGGATAATTATGTAGTCCTTACCGCACAGGGTGTAAAGGAAGTGGAGCAGTTCTTCCATATAGATAACCTTTCAGACAGTGACAACCTTGAGATACAGCATAATATAATCCTTGCTTTAAAGGCTCATGCTCTTATGCATAAGGATAAGGACTATGTTGTTAAGGATGATGAGGTACTCATAGTAGATGAGTTTACAGGACGTATACAGCCGGGAAGACGTTTCAGTGACGGACTTCATCAGGCGATAGAGGCTAAGGAAAATGTAAAGGTTAAGAGAGAGAGTAAGACACTTGCAACCATTACATTCCAGAACTTTTTTAATAAATATAAGAAAAAAGCAGGTATGACAGGTACTGCTCAGACTGAGGAAGTAGAGTTCAGGGAAATCTACGGAATGGACGTAGTTGTAATTCCTACAAACCTTCCTGTAAGAAGAATAGACCATGAAGATGCCGTATATAAGACCAAGAAGGAAAAACTTAAAGCAATAGTTGATGACGTGGTTGAGTCACACAAAAAAGGACAGCCGGTGCTTGTGGGTACCGTTACAATCGACGCTTCGGAAGAATTAAGTAAGCTTCTTTCAAAGAGGGGCATACCTCATAAGGTGCTGAATGCAAAGTTTCATGAGCTTGAGGCGGAAATTATTGCAGATGCAGGACAGAAGGGTGCCGTTACCATTGCTACCAACATGGCAGGACGTGGTACCGATATTAAGCTTGGCGAGGGCGTTTCAGACCTCGGCGGATTAAAAATCATAGGAACTGAAAGACACGAGTCAAGACGTATAGATAATCAGCTCCGTGGACGTGCCGGACGTCAGGGAGACAGAGGTGAGTCCAAGTTTTACCTTTCACTTGAAGATGATTTAATGAGACTGTTCGGCTCTGAAAAGGTGAAGGCTGTTTATGATGCACTGAAAATTCCTGAAGGAGAGGAAATACAGCATAAGACAATTACAAAGTTCATTGAAAAAGCCCAGAAAAAGATTGAGGCAAATAACTATGGTATAAGAAAGAATCTTCTTGAATATGACCAGGTAAATAATGAACAGAGAGAAGTTATATACGCAGAGAGAAGGCGTGTGTTAGACGGCGAAAACATGAGAGACGTTGTCTATAAAATGGTTATGGATACCGTTGATGCTTATGTGGATAAGGTTGCATCAGATGATGCTGACCCTTCAGACTGGGATATTGTAGGACTTAACGAGATGCTTCGTCCGATTGTTCCTGTAAATCCAATCGAACTGACGGATGAAGAAAAACATACCGGAAAAGTCAGCCTGCTTAAGCAGAGGCTTAAGGAAGAGGCAGGAAAACTCTATGAAGCAAAGGAAGCGGAGTTCCCTAATGCCGAAGCAATGAGAGAGATAGAAAGAGTTGTTCTTCTCAAGGTAATTGACAGAAAATGGATGGCGCATATTGATGACATGGTACAGCTTCGTCAGGGTATAGGACTTCAGTCATACGGCTCCAAGGACCCTGTGGTAGAGTATAAATTTGCCGGCTATGATATGTTTAATGAGATGACGGCAGCCATAAGGGAAGATACTGCAAGACTTATTCTTCATGTAAGAATTGAAGAAAAGGTTGAGAGAGAGCAGGTTGCAAAGGTAACGGGAACGAACAAGGATGACTCGGCTAAGAAGGGACCTGTAAAGAGAAAGACTGCAAAGATTGGAAGAAATGACCCGTGCCCATGTGGAAGCGGTAAAAAATATAAGATGTGCTGTGGCAGAAATGCATAGCATATTCCTGCGTTTTGCAGGAAGAAAGTGGGTGAAAAACAGTGTTAGAGCTTGATCAGTACAAGTTTGAATTAAATGAATACAAGACTCCACTGGCGGAAGTGAGGGATTCACTTTGACATAGCCGGTAAGACAGAGAGAATAAATGCACTCTCTGCGGATATGGAAAAAGAAGGCTTTTGGGATAATATAGAAGAAAGCCAGAAGGTAATGAAGGAGCTTAAAAACCTTAAAGACACCATAGCATCCTTTAAGGAAATAAGCGATGCTTATGACGATATAGAAACCATGATAGAGATGGCGGAAGAGGAAGACGACGAGGAGCTTGTGAAAGAAACCGGTGAAATGCTGGAAAAGTTCAAGAAAGAATTTGAAAGCTTCAGGGTAGAAACACTTTTGTCGGGTGAATTTGATGCCAATAATGCAGTGCTCACGCTCCATGCCGGAGCAGGAGGAACTGAGTCCTGTGACTGGGCAGGAATGCTTTACAGAATGTACAATAAGTGGGCGGACAAAAAAGGTTTCTCGGTGGAAGTTCTGGATTATCTGGACGGAGAGGAAGCGGGAATAAAATCCGTTACCTTTCAGGTAAATGGTTATCATGCATACGGCTACTTAAAGTCAGAAAAGGGAGTTCACAGACTTGTAAGAATTTCTCCTTTTAATGCAGCAGGAAAAAGGCAGACTTCATTTTGTTCGCTGGATGTAATGCCGGAGATAGATGACAATATTGAAATCGAAATAAATGATGATGACTTAAAGATTGATACCTACCGTGCAAGCGGAGCGGGCGGACAGCATATAAATAAGACTTCATCGGCGGTAAGAATTACGCATATACCTACGGGAGTTGTCGTGCAGTGCCAGAATGAGCGCTCACAGCACAGCAACAAGGATAAGGCGATGAAAATGCTTAAAGCAAAGCTTTATATGATTAAAAAGCAGGAAAATATGGATAAACTGTCCGATATAAGAGGTGAAGTAACCGACAACGGATTTGGAAGCCAGATACGGTCTTATGTGCTCCAGCCTTATACACTGGTAAAGGACCATAGGACAAATCAGGAAATGGGAGATGCCCAGAGGGTGCTTGACGGAGACATCGACCCGTTTATAAATGCATATCTTAAGTGGATTAACACATCAGGAAAAGAAAAATAAAATATAAAGAGGTGGAAAAATGGTTAACATAGCAGTTCTGGGTTATGGTACTGTAGGCTCAGGAGTGGTTGAGGTAATAAATACCAATCATTCCCATATAAATAAGCGTGCAGGAGAAGAGATAAACATTAAATATGTGCTGGATATAAGAGAATTTCCGGGAGACCCCGTAGAAAATATTCTTGTACATGACTATAATACCATACTTGAAGATGATGAAGTTTCAGTTGTGGTTGAGGTTATGGGAGGCATAGAGCCTGCATATACATTTGTTAAGCAGGCAATAGAACGTGGTAAAAGTGTTTGTACCTCAAATAAAGAGCTTGTTGCAAAATACGGGGCAGAGCTTCTGGCTGACGCAAAGGAGAAAAATGTAAACTTTCTTTTTGAAGCAAGCGTTGGCGGAGGTATTCCTATTATCAGACCGATTAACCAGTCGCTTACTGTTGACCATATAGATTTAATTTCAGGTATTCTTAACGGAACTACCAACTACATTCTTACAAAAATGGAAACATTAGGTCTTGCATTTGAATCCGTACTTAAAGAAGCACAGGAAAAGGGATATGCCGAAAGAAATCCTGAGGCTGATGTGGAAGGTTATGATGCATGCCGTAAGATAGCAATCCTTGCCTCTCTGGTATACGGAAAGCAGGTTGATTATGAGAAAATATATACTGAAGGAATCACAAAGATTACAAGAGATGACTTCATTTATGCAAAGGCATTGGGAACATCCATTAAACTGCTTGGTACATCAAAGCAGATAGATGGAAAGGTATATGCTATAGTTGCGCCGTTTATGATTGATGAGTCTCATCCTTTATACAGCATAAGCGGTGTTTATAACGGAATTCTTCTTCACGGTGATATGTTGGATAATGTAATGTTTTACGGAAGGGGAGCAGGAAAGCTTCCTACTGCAAGCGCCGTTGTTTCGGACGTGGTGGATGCCGTAAAGCATAGAGATACAAATATAATGACAATCTGGAGCGCAGAAAAGAAAAAGCTTGGAGACATAGAGGATTTCAGCTGTGCTTATTTTGTACGCGTAAAGGGAAGCAATATGGAAGAAGCTGTCGAGCAGGCATTCGGAAGCGTAAAATTTGTAAAGGCTGATGAAAATTTAAGCAGTGAGACGGCATTTGTTACAGGGGTTATGAAGGAAAAGGAATTCAAAGAAAAGATTAAAGGCTTTGATTTAATTACAAGAATAAGAATGGCCTAGGAGGAATATTTAATGAAATATGTTATAGTTCTCGGAGACGGAATGGCTGATTACCCTATTGAAAAAATCAGCAACATGACACCCCTTGAATATGCCGACACGCCTGTAATGGACAGACTTTCTGCAGAATCGGAAGTGGGACTTGTAAATACCGTGCCTTGCGGCATGGCACCGGGAAGTGATACGGCAAATTTATCAGTAATAGGTTATGACCCGAGAAAATATTACAGCGGACGTTCACCGCTTGAAGCTCTGAGCATAGGCGTGGATATGAAAAGTACTGACGTGGCTCTTCGCTGTAACATTGTAACCCTCAGTGAAGAAGAGGATAATTATGAGGACAGGAAAATTTTAGACCACAGCTCAGGAGAGATTTCAACTGAGGATGCCGCCGTGCTTCTTGACGCAGTGAGAAAGGAACTTGAGACAGACATATATAAATTTTATGTAGGCACAAGTTACAGACATCTTCTTATCTGGGATAAGGGAACGGTAGTCCCGCTTACACCGCCTCATGATGTACTTACGAGGGTAATAGGCGAATACCTGCCGGAAGATGAATCCTTAAGAGAAATGATGAAAAAGAGCTATGACATTCTTGAAAATCATCCGATTAACATAGAGAGAAAGAAAAAAGGACTTAACCCTGCAAACTCAATATGGTTTTGGGGCGCCGGCACAAAGCCTGCACTTTCATCCTTTGAAGAAAAGACAGGAAAGAAGGGTGTCATGATATCCGCGGTTGACTTACTTAAGGGAATTGCGGTAGGAGCAGGACTTAAAAACATAGAAGTAGAGGGCGCAAACGGAGGACTTAATACCAATTATTACGGAAAAGCCATGGCTGCCGTTCAGGCTCTTTGTGATGACGGATATGATTTTGCTTATATTCATGTCGAAGCGCCGGACGAAATGGGGCATCAGGGAAACCTTGAACATAAGATTCAGGCAATAGAGAATATTGATAAGTACATAGTGGACACTATTGTTTCTGAATTTGAAAAACGCAATGAAGCACTCAGGCTGCTTATTCTCCCTGACCATCTTACACCAATAGCAATAAGGACCCATGTCGGAGAGCCTGTGCCGTATATGCTTTATGACAGCACAGACAAAAAGTTAAATCCGTATTTGTATAATGAGAGGGACGCAAAGGCATCAGGAATATACGTGGCAGAGGGCTTTGAAATGATAGACCGTCTGTTTGAAAAATAGACTTTTTCAGGAGGAAGATATGTTAATAGTAAAAAAATTTGGCGGAACATCCGTAGCCAACAAGGAGAGAATATTTAATGTTGCAAAAAGGTGCATAGAGGATTACAACAAGGGAAATGACGTTGTGGTTGTTTTGTCAGCTATGGGAAAATATACTGATGAACTTATAGACATGGCAAAGGACATAAATGAAAATCCTCCTAAGAGAGAGATGGATATGCTCTTTACAATAGGTGAGCAGATGTCAGTTGCACTTATGGCAATGGCTATGAATAAACTCGGAGTACCTGCAATTTCGCTCAATGCATTTCAGGTTGCAATGCATTCCACATCAGTTTACGGAAATGCAAAGATAAAGAGAATTGACTGCGAGCGTATAAGACATGAGCTGCAGAACAGAAAGATAGTAATAATTACAGGATTTCAGGGTGTAAATAAGTATGATGACTATACTACTCTCGGAAGAGGCGGCTCTGATACTACTGCTGTTGCACTTGCGGCTGCGCTTCATGCAGATGCATGTGAGATTTATACGGATGTGGACGGAGTATATACTGCTGACCCGAGAAAAGTTAAGAATGCAAGAAAGCTTGATATGGTAACCTATGATGAAATGCTTGAGCTTGCAACACTGGGAGCGGGTGTTTTACACAATCGTTCTGTAGAGCTGGCTAAAAAATATGGAGTTCAGTTAGTAGTGCGTTCAAGTTTAAATACCAATGAAGGAACTATCGTTAAGGAGGGTGCAAAGATGGAAAAGATGCTTGTAAGTGGAGTAGCTGCTGATGTAGATACAGCAAGAGTTGCGATAATAGGATTAAAGGATGAGCCGGGAGTGGCATTTAAGCTTTTTAATGCTCTGGCAAAAAATAACATAAATATTGACATGATACTTCAGTCAATCGGAAGACAGGGAACAAAGGACATAACCTTTACATGCAATATTGCCGATGCAGATGAGGCAGAAAAGGTTATTTCTGATACAATGGAATTCCAGAGCATAGACGTAGACAAGAATGTTGCAAAGGTTTCCATAGTGGGAGCAGGAATGCAGACAAATGCAGGTGTTGCCGCAAAGATGTTTGAAGCGCTTTATGATGAAAACATCAACATAAGAATGATTTCTACATCTGAAATAAGAGTATCGGTGCTTATAAATCAGAAGAATACCGAAAGAGCAATGAATGCAATTCATGACAAGTTTGCACTCGGAGAAGAAAAGTAATCTGACAAGAGGTAATGCCATGAAGAGATTGGATTATTTGAGTTGGGACCAGTATTTTATGGGAATAGCCATGCTTTCCGCACAGCGGAGCAAGGACCCTAATACACAGGTAGGTGCATGCATAGTCGGTGAAGATAACAGAATACTTTCAATGGGCTATAACGGTATGCCTTCAGGCTGTGAGGATGACAATATGCCATGGGGGCGAGACGGGAGTGCGCTTGACAGCAAGTATATGTTCGTGTGCCATGCGGAGCTTAATGCAATATTAAACTATAGAGGAGGCTCCGTAAAAGGGGCAAGGTGCTATGTGACACTCTTCCCGTGTAATGAATGTGCAAAGGTAATAATCCAGAGTGGTATAAAGGAAATAATATATCTTTCTGATAAATACAGTGATTCGGACAGTACAGTTGCATCCAAGAGGATGTTTGACATGACGGGCGTTAAATACAGAGAATATATTCCTTCGGGAAAAAAGATAACTCTGGATTTATAACCCATATTAAGGAGATTAAATGGCTGACATATTTAAAAGAAGCTATAGTGATAAAGATACATTTGAATTTGGAAAAGAGCTTGGTGAAAAGGCAAAGCCGGGAGAGGTATACTGTCTGGACGGCGACCTTGGCACAGGGAAAACGGTTTTTGCACAGGGATTTGCTGCAGGTCTCGGAATAAAGGAGCCTGTTTCAAGTCCGACATTTACAATATTAAAGGAGTATCATGACGGAAGAATTCCTTTATATCATTTTGATGTCTACAGAATCGGCTCTGAGGACGAAATGGATGAAATCGGATATTATGATTTGATAGACGGTGACGGAGTGTGTCTTATAGAATGGTCGGCACTTATAAGGGGGATTCTGCCTCCGCATTATATAAGAATCGGAATAAGTAAGGACATGGACGAGGGCTATAATTACAGAGCCATAGAAGTTGAGAGGAAATAACATGAAGATATTGGGAGTGGACAGCTCCGGTATGACGGCGTCGGCAGCGCTTGTGCAGGATGGTGTACTTGCTGGCGAATATACGATTAATCATAAGAAAACACATTCACAAACCTTGCTTCCCATGATAAGCGAGATGATGAAGATGGTGGAAACGGATATTCATTCCGTGGACGCCATTGCTGTTGCGGCAGGTCCGGGCTCATTTACGGGACTTCGTATTGGTGCGGCAACAGTTAAAGGACTGGGATTTGCGATAGACAAGCCGGTTGTTCCCGTACCTACACTGGAAGGGCTTGCATTTAATATGTGGGGAAGTGAGGATTTTGTATGCCCTATTATGGATGCAAGAAGAAATCAGGTCTATACGGGACTTTATGTTTTAAAAGATGCGCCTGAGACGGTCATAGCTCAGAAAGCCTCTGATATACACGATTTAATATCGGAGATAAATGATTATGGGAAGCCGGTTACTTTTCTGGGTGACGGAGTTCCGGTGTTTAAGGAAATTATATTGAAGGAACTTTCTGTTCCGTGCAGATTCGCGCCTGCACATCTTAATTTACAGAGGGCGGCAAGCGTAGCATTACTTGGAGAGATTTATTATAATCAGGGCAAGGCAATAAGCGCTGATGAATTTGCTCCTTTCTATTTGAGAAAATCCCAGGCGGAAAGAGAACGCGAGGAGATGCAGCGTGAAGGAAAGCTTTAATGTAAAAAGACTCTGTGAAAATGCCGGGAATGAGGCGGAAGAGATTGCCACTCTTGAAAAAGAAATTTTTTCTGATGCATGGAGTGAGGCTTCCGTACGAGAAACATTGAAAAGAGATTATAATTATATTTATATCTGCTGTGATAATTTGACGGGAAATATTAAAGGATATATCATTTTTTCAATAGTCTGTGATGAGGCAGAACTCTTAAGACTTGCCGTAAGACATGATATGAGAGGCAGGGGTCTGGGTGAAATCCTTGTTGGAATAATGGTGGATGAGGTCAAAAAGAAAGGTACGGCAGATATTTTGCTTGAAGTACGAAAAGGAAATGCCCCTGCAATAAATCTGTATAAAAAGCAGGGCTTTTATGAGATTGGGGTAAGAAAAAATTATTACAAAAATCCTGATGAGGATGCTGTAATTATGAAACGCATTTCTTAGATTTATGCATATTTCCATACATTTCATATGTCAAAATTCGATAAAATATTTTATATTATATGGTACCGGGGTCAAAAAGAAACCGGTATAAATTACTGCTTACACTTAGAAAACACGGGAGTGATATATATGGAATTTTATGTTTGCAATAAATGCGGAAAAATTATTGGTAAAAAGAGTGAAATAATTAAGGAAGATTTCATACACATAAAGAAACAGTGGGGATATTTCTCGGAAAAGGACGGGGAAATTCATGAGTTTTCACTGTGTGAAAAATGCTATGATGAAATATTAAAAGGATTTAAGGTACCGGCTGATATTTCCGAGGCTAAAGAAGTTATGTAGCAGTTTATGGGAGGTGAATGTTATATGCTGGATGTTTGTCTTTTGGGTACGGGAGGCATGATGCCGCTTCCGTACAGGTCTCTTACCTCGCTTATGGTAAGGTATAACGGAAGCACAATTATGATAGACTGCGGCGAGGGTGTCCAGATATCTGTGAAGCAGCAGGGATGGAGCTTTAAACCAATAGATGTCCTTTGTATAACACACTTCCATGCGGACCATATAAGCGGTCTGCCGGGACTTCTGCTTACAATGGGTAATGCCGAGAGAACGGAGCCGCTCACGATTATCGGTCCTCAGAGACTGGAGCATGTTGTAAATTCATTGAGGGTAATTGCACCTGAACTTCCTTTTCCAATAAATTTTATAGAGCTTAATGAGGACTCTGCCGAATTTAATCTTTTAGGATTAAGACTTAAGGCTTTTAAAGTAAACCATAATATTACATGCTACGGTTACAGTATAGAGCTGGACAGGCAGGGAAAGTTTGATGTTGAAAAAGCAAAGGCTAATAATATTCCCATGCAGTATTGGAGTATTCTGCAAAAGGGAGAAACTGTTACTGTTTCCGGCAAGACTTATACGGGAGATATGGTTATGGGAGCACCCCGCAAGGGGATAAAGCTCACATACTGTACTGATACACGGCCTGTGCCTGCGATTGTAGAGAATGCAAAATGCTCTGACCTTTTTATTTGTGAAGGAATGTACGGAGATAAGGAAAAGGCTGAAAAGGCAAGAAAAAACAAACATATGACAATGTATGAGGCGGCACGGCTTGGTAAAGAGGCGGACGTTAAGGAAATGTGGCTTACGCATTATTCACCTTCCCTGGTAAAGCCTGCCATATATCTTGATGAGGTAAGAAGCATATTCCCGCGTGTAATAATGGGAAAAGACAGGATGACAAAGGAACTTAATTTTGAAGAAAAATGAAGAAAGAGGCTGGACGAAAAATGAAGGACATAGCAGTTCTTGGAATAGAATCATCGTGCGATGAAACTGCCGCTGCGGTTGTATTGAACGGAAGAGAAGTAAAATCCAATATAATATACTCCCAGATTGATATTCATAAATTATATGGCGGGGTAGTGCCGGAAATTGCATCCAGAAAACATATAGAAAAGATAAACTATGTTATTAAGGAGGCTCTTCGTGAGGCAGAAATGACTCTTGAAGATATAGATGCGATAGCGGTCACCTATGGTCCTGGTCTGGTCGGAGCACTTCTTGTCGGAGTGGGGGCAGCAAAGGCGATAAGCTATGCGGCGGACATTCCGCTTGTGGGAGTTAATCATATAGAAGGACATATCTCCGCAAATTATATTGAGAATGAAAGTCTTGTACCGCCGTTTATGTGCCTTGTGGCATCCGGCGGACATTCGCATATAGTAAAGGTAACAGATTACGGTAAATATGAAATAATAGGAAGAACAAGGGACGACGCGGCAGGAGAAGCCTTTGATAAGGTGGCAAGAGCTTTGGGACTCGGGTATCCCGGAGGACCTAAGGTCGATGCTCTTGCAAAGGAAGGAAATCCTGACGCCATTAAATTTCCGAGGGCAGTTGTAGAGGGAGCGCCTTATGACTTTTCATTCAGCGGACTTAAGTCAGCGGTGCTTAACTATCTGAACGGATGTGCAATGAAAAAAACCGAAGTAAACAGGGCTGATGTGGCTGCTTCATTCCAGCAGGCAGTTATAGATGTCTTGACAGAGCATACCATACAGGCGGCGATTGATAATAACTGCAAACAGGTCGCTTTAGCAGGGGGAGTTGCGGCAAACTCTTCGCTCCGTGAAGCTCTGCAGAATGTATGTGAGAGGAAAGGATTAGAATTTTTCAGACCGTCAAACATCTTTTGTACGGATAATGCAGCCATGATTGCAGTGGCAGGTTACCATGAATTTATGAATGGCGTAAGAAGCGGACTTGATTTAAATGCAGTTCCAAATCTGCCTATAGGTGCCCGCGTGTAAGTGTCTGACAGAGTTCTGATTATTTATTTTAAGGAGACATTATGGTTACGGCAATAGTGATTGCTGCGGGGAAAGGCAGCAGAATGAAAACAAAAACTGCCAAACAATTCTTAAATATATGCGGAAAGCCGCTTATTTATTATGCTCTTAAAACATTTCAGGAAAGTTCCGTGGATGAAATTGTTCTTGTTACGGGTGAGGAAGATATTTCTTACTGTAAAACATATATAATAGAAGAAAATCATTTTATAAAGGTAAAAAAAATAGTTGCCGGTGGCGAGAACAGGTTTGATTCTGTATATAACGGTATAAAGGCGGCTGATGAAAAAAGTGATATTATAATGATACACGACGGAGCAAGACCGTTTGTATCTTGTGAGATTATAGAAAAATGTATAGAAGAAACTAAAAAATATAAAGCCTGCACGGTAGCAGTTCCCGTAAAGGACACCATAAAAGTTGTGGATAAAGACATGATGGGTATAAATACGCCTGACAGAAGCAGGCTGTATCAAATCCAGACACCTCAGACTTTTGAGAGAAAGCTCATAGAAGATGCATATGCGAAAATGTATGAAAGCGGGGATAAGGATATAACCGACGATACGATGATTGTGGAAAGGTATGCAGGAAAGACAGTTAAAGTCCTTGAGGGAAGCTATAAAAATATCAAAGTTACTACAAAAGAAGATTTACTTATTGCTGAGTGTTTTTTGAAATCAGAATAGTTTTTTGGACAGTGTTTGCCAAAATCAGGATGACTGTCTTTGGCAAATAAAAAAATCTTAAAAAAGATAAAAAAATGAAAAAAAGTTGTTGACAAGAAATTGTTTTTTTGGTAACATAATCAATGCCGCTGATGAAAAGCGGCATTTAAATATGACTGGAGAGATATCGAAGTGGTCATAACGAGGCGGTCTTGAAAACCGTTTGTCCGCAAGGGCGCGTGGGTTCGAATCCCACTCTCTCCGCTTCTGAATATCATTCAGACATGTTCAAACGCTTGAGCTGGGAGAAGTACCCAAGCGGTTGAAGGGGCTCCCCTGGAAAGGGAGTAGGTCGATAGTCTCGGCGCGAGGGTTCAAATCCCTCCTTCTCCGTTAGTTTATCTCAGGCAGGTAAACAAAATCAGCGAAAAGCTGTATGTGAGTGCTTTTTCCAGAGCCGAATGATATTTAGGCAAAATTAAGGACCATTGACAAATTAATAACATGACAACCCTGAAAATTCTTTAAAAAAATTAAAGAAGTTTCAAAAAGAAACACAGCGCATTAAAAGTTGTGCTACGCACAAGGCGCTGTGAGCAGTTCGTACATCTGCTCTGCAGATGCACGAAGAAGAACAGAAACTTAAACACAGTAAAAAGGGTATTGAATTAAAAGCTAACGTTTTTAATGAGTACCAAGGAAAAAA
>CALWPY010000014.1 GCA_944383545.1 uncultured Lachnospiraceae bacterium
GGCTGGGGGTTGCCCAGGCTGATGGTCAGGCTGGCCTGGGGGTCTGCGTCCACCAGCAGCACCTTTTTTCCGGCCTGCGCCAGCCCGATCCCTAAGTTGGCACAAGTGGTCGTCTTGCCGACGCCGCCCTTCTGGTTGGCGACGGCGATGATTTGTGGGTTCATCGTATTTCACCTCGTTTCTGTTTGTCGTGTTTGGTTCTGGAAATAGAAAAAGCCGCCACTACTTTCTTGAAAAAAGAGTGACGGCTTTTTCTGATCCCGGAACATTAGTCCCCGGAAATGCAAAAAGCGCCCAGCAGGAACACTGAGCGCTTTCGCAATAAAATCATATTCATTTGTTCAGATTTGGTCAAACTCTGCCAAACCGATTTTGCATAAAAATTCGGAGGGGCAAAAATGCAAAAATGACCTCATGGGAGGGTGCAGGGGCAAAAAAGTTGTCCTATAATTTAACCCATTGGCCCTCATTTTAGGGGTGGTTGTCCTTTATTTAACCCATAAAAATCGGTTCAAAACAGGTCAGACCATGCCAAAACAGGCCAAACAATCTGAAAAGGAAAAACCCCGAAAACCGCATGGTTTCGGGGTTTTTGAGCTGTTTTGAACTGAAATCAGCGCTTGCTGAACTGCGGAGCGCGACGGGCAGCCTTGAGGCCGTATTTCTTTCTTTCCTTCATACGAGGATCTCTTGTAAGGAAGCCTGCCTTCTTAAGTGCCGGACGATACTCAACATCTGCCTTAACTAAAGCTCTTGCGATACCGTGTCTGATTGCACCGGCCTGACCTGTGAATCCACCGCCGTGTACATTTACAAGAACGTCATACTTTCCTGTAGTTCCTGTAACTGCAAATGGCTGTCTTACTATTACCTTAAGAGTATCCATTCCGAAATAATCTTCTACATCTCTCTTATTAACAGTTATCTTACCTGTACCAGGTGTAACATATACTCTTGCTATACTGCTCTTTCTTCTGCCTGTTCCATAAAATCTTGCACTCTTAGCCATGAACATTTTCCTCCTTTATTAATACTTAATTTCCAATGCTTCTGGCTTCTGAGCCTGATGCTTGTGCTCTGGTCCAGCGTACACGAAAAGCTTCTTAATCATCTGTCTGCCAAGAGGTCCCTTTGGAAGCATACCCTTAACTGCAAGTTCAATTACTTCTTCAGGCTTCTTGTCCATCTTCTCTTTAAGAGTCTGCTCTTTCATTCCTCCGACATAATCTGAGTGATGATAATAAATCTTATCATTAAGCTTGTTTCCGGTTACTTTAATCTTTTCAGCGTTTACTACTATAACATAATCACCTGTGTCAATGTGAGGTGTAAATGTAGGCTTGTTTTTTCCTCTTAAAATGCTTGCTATCTCTGATGATAAACGACCTAATGTATGTCCTGTAGCATCAACTACGTACCACTTTCTTTCAATTGTTTCCGGGCTTGCCATAAAGCTCTTCATTGTGGTAATTCCTCCTTAAAAATTCATTTTAAAAAATCAAATCTTGATAAATAATTTATAAGTTATTTATAAAAATGCATCCTACTCCGGGGCATGGTTAGGACACCTTTTCAACTTGTCACAGTTTTTTATTATATTATATGAATTTATGCATGTCAATAAATTTTTCCAATAATTTTGCCATAATTTAACCTGAAAATATCTTTAATGATTACCTTCTTTAAACTTTCTCATGAGGCATGGAAGCATAGCTCGAATCAACCGTAATAATACAGTTATAATAAGGATATTTTTTTCTCACCCTCGTGCAAATTTCAGCCTTGAGCAGTGCTTCACTTATTTTAACATCCGACGGTACCACGCAGTCAAAATAGACATCATTTATTTTATCACCCGGAACTATTTTTACATCATGAACGGTAAGACGACGGTCAATCTTTGTTATTTCCTTTGAAAGCCAATGTCTGAAGTCTTCTCCCGTATCATCGGTAATAATAGGGTCATAATGAATTATCATGTTGATATTATCATTCTGCAAAAAATCCTTTTCAATATTATCAATAATCTCATGGCTTTCTACAGGATTTTTCTCTGCCGCCATCTCAATATGAACACTCGCAAACTTTCTGCCCGGACCGTAATCATGAATCATTAGGTCATGGGTGCCGAGAACTTCAGGATAACTCATAATTTTATCATGAATATACATGACGGTTTCTTCATCAGGTGCCTGCCCCAAAAGAGGGTCCAATGTCTGCTTTATAAGCCCGAATCCGCTATAGAGTATAAATAATGCAACAAAAAATCCCATCCAGCCGTCCAGCTGAAGCTCCGTAAAATACGAAACAACTGCTGCCACAAGTACCGCTGACGTTGCAATCGCATCATTTCTGCTGTCTGCCGCCGTTGCTATAAGCGTATTTGAATTTATAAGCTTTCCGATTTTCTTATTAAATAATGTCATCCATACCTTAATAAGTATGGAAATAACAAGTATGGATGCAGTTAAAACACCAAATTCCACATCGGCAGGATTTATGATTTTTCTTACACTGCTCTCCAAAAGGTTAAATCCTATAGTCATGATAATCACTGCCACAAGAAGTGCAGAAAGATATTCATACCTGGCATGACCGTAAGGGTGTTCCTCATCAGCCGGCTTTTCTGCCATTTTAAAGCCCAAAAGACTTATAATACTTGAAGATGCATCGGATAAATTATTTATTGCATCTGCCATTATAGAAACCGAAGAAGAAATCATTGCCGCAATCATCTTTCCGGCAAAAAGAATCAGGTTGCAAAAAATTCCAACCGCACCCGAAAGTTTTCCATATTCACTTCTTACCTTTGGATTTCCAGTATCCTCAGACTGATTCACAAATTTCTTTACCAACCACCCGGTCATAGTTTTTACCTCTTATAATTTATTAAAACTTACCGTAAACCTTGTTCCAAATTCCGGTCTTGAAAGTATTTCTATTTCCCCATTATGCGCGTCTATAATCCATTTTGCAATAGAAAGTCCAAGACCCGAGCCTCCTGTCTTGCTGTTTCTTGCACTGTCAGATCGGTAAAATCTTTCAAACACATGCACAACCTCAGATGACTGCATACCTACGCCCTCGTCCTGTACATAGTATACTGCTTTTCCGTTTTCACTCTTTACACCTAATGTTATCGTATCACCTTTATTAGAATATTTAGATGCATTATCGGTAAATATTCTCACAGACTGCTTAAGCATGGCAAGGTCGCCGTACATTGCTACATCTTCATCACCTTTAAATTGATATACATGATTTTCATCAATCATCATGGACTCCTCACACACCTCACGCACAATATCCGTAAGATTTACCGTTTCAAATTTAAGCGTATTTCTTCCGCTGTCACCTCTAGCAAGGAAAAGGAGCTGTTCCACAAGATTTTTCATATGCTCCGATTCATTTTTCAAAGCTTCTATTGACTCATTTAATATATTTTCATCTTCCTTGCCCCATCTGTCAAGCATATTTACATAACCCTGAATTACGGCAATAGGAGTCCTCAGCTCATGCGACGCATCAGATACAAAACGGTTTTGCTGTCTCTGACTTTCCCTCATTCTGTCCAGAAGATTATTTAATGCAACCTCTATGCTCTGCAATTCATGGTCCCCGGTAGATACCCTTGCACCCGGCACGTCAGGCCTTACATTTGATATGGCATGCTCCAGGTTTTCAAGCTTTTCAGGGTCATAAGAAGCACTGCTAAGCTCTTCAACCTTAATCGCCAAATCATTTAACGGTTTCAGTTTTCTTCTAATCCTGCCGGTATAAAATATTCTAATAAATAATATAAAAATCTCAGCTCCGATAAGAACTAAAGCAGGCGCTATAAGATAATCCAGATAATCATGTATAAAATATACATATTCATTTTCATCCGAGCCGGTTATAACATATATTAAATTCTCATATTCATTTATGCCTTCATAAAACTCAAAATGCCTGTCTGACACATATATTTCCTGAGGGAGTTTATCCTCGCAAATAAAAAATAAAACAACTGCACAGAGAACTATTATTATTAAATTTATAAATAAAAAATCTCCAAATTCCCTCAGCCAGAATCCCCAGTTGATTTTTCTGGCTATGGATGTCATTCTTTTACTTTCATTCATAACTCAATCCTCTTTTAAACCGTACCTCTGTCCGGACATACATCAGTTTCAGGCATCCTTGATAACATAACCCACACCTCTTACCGTGTGAATTATCTTTACGCCAAACCTGTCGTCTATCTTTGTACGAATATATCTTACATAAACATCAATGATATTCGTTTCTCCCGTATAATCATAACCGCATACTATATCCATCAGCTTATCCCTGCTCATGACAATATTTTTATTAATAAGAAGGGTGTGAATCAGTTCATATTCCCTGTTTGTAAGCTCTATTTCCTCACCATCGTATGTAACTTCATGCCTTGCACAGTCCATTTTAAGACCTTTTACGGTCAGGATATTTTCCGATTTAGTCCTCTTTTTAAGAGCTACCCTTATTCTTGCCAGAAGCTCCTCTATGGCAAACGGCTTTGTAATATAGTCATCGGCTCCCGCATCCAGTCCCGAAACCTTATCCATTACAGCATCCCTCGCCGTAAGCATGATAACAGGAACGTCCTTTTCTTTCCTCAGCCTTCTCAAAACCTCAAGCCCGTTTAACTCAGGGAGCATTATATCTAAAAGGACAAGGTCAAAATCCTCCTCTGTGGCAAGGAGAAGTCCGTCACGTCCATTATAAACTTTCTTAACCGAATAACCTTCATGAATAAGCTCAAGTTCTATAAATCTTGCTATCTTTTCTTCATCTTCTATAATTAAAATCTTAGAATCCATTTCAACCCTCCGAACATAAATCCTTAAAATATTAAAAAATTATATCACTGCCATATAAAATATGGCCTGCCTTAAACATTAGTATATCAGCAAACCATATTTTCCGCTTTATTAATTTATAATGAATTTAATTACTTATTTCCAGAAATATCATTCTTTATATTGTCACATGCTTCAGAAGCCTTATCACATACCTCATTTATATCCACCTTATTTGATATCGGTCCTCTAAAAGAATACTTAAAGTCACAGAAGAGACCTATAATTAAAAGCGGAAGCGTTACCCAGAATGCAAAAATCAAGAGCAGAACAAGTATGATAAACGGCATACTCATAAGTCTTTCACCATGTCTGTTTACTTCAAATGTACTCTCACAACCCTTTTTAACTACATTTCCGAGCCATGTAAAAACACCCTTCATCACATCTCCAAAAGACTTTTCATTTTCCTCGTAAGTCTTCTGAGTTTTCTTAAATTCCTCAGACTGTTCCGCCTTTGTGGTATATACAGATACCTCCGGTGCCTCTACTTTTCCGTTTTTCTCAAGATACACGATTGCATCCAGTACATCCCAGTCACATATCTCAAGAGCATTTTTTGCTTCCTCGTAGCTCACTCCTGTTTTTTCTCTGATTTTTTCTACCTTTTCCAAATTATCCATATAAATCAATCCTTTCTTACATTTATATACTCTTCAGCCCCAAATTAAATTTTCGTGCACTCTGTTTCCTTAGCTGATATCTGAATGATACATCACGAAAATTAATATAAAATGCATAAAAGATTAAAATCAGATTAAAATTTTAAAGGAAACTTTTATTTCAAATATATTTTCATCCAGTGAAGCCTCTATGTCACCGTTCATTGCCATTGTAAGACCCTTTGCTATTGCAAGGCCGAGTCCGGTAGAATTTATGCTTCTTGCCGTGTCCGCCTTGTAAAACCGTTCAAATATCTTATCAATATCAATTATATCATTATCTTTAATATTATTTCTACATAAAAATACCACACGCCCGTTTTCTTTTTTTAAGAATACAGATACGTCACTTTTACAATGCACCATACTGTTTTTTATTATATTCTGAAAGATTCTGCTCATCGCAGTTTTGTTGCACAGTACAAAAACCGGCTCTTCAATAAGGTTTATATTAATATTTATATTTTCCCTGTTAAACTCCTCATAAAAGGCAACCACACTGTCAAACACAAGCTGGGTTACGTTTTCACTTTCCATATCCAGTCTGTAGGCATTCTCCTGCAGCTTGGTATAAGTAAATAAATCCTCAAAAATATCCTTTAAACTTCCTATCCTCTCCAGTATTATACCCATATATCTCTTTCTTTCCTCTTCGTCTTCCGTCTCAGAAAGAAGCTGGATATATCCGCTAAGAGATGTAAGAGGCGTCCTTATGTCATGAGAAAGGCTCGTAATTGTTTCGCGCAAAAGCAAATCCTTTTTCCCATACTCCGCTATTTTTCTTTTTGCCTCCTCATTAAGCTTATTTATCTCTTCCGTCAGTGATATTATATCCTTTGATGAAATTATGTCAGAAGCCGCCTGCATGTTTGTATCATGATTTCTTATAAACGACACCTGGCGGCAGATGTCTCTTATCTGCCGCCTGTAAGATATAAGCATATATACGGATATTATAATTATTAAAATAAATAACACTGTAATTATTGCATAAACTTCCATATATCAAACGTCCTCTGTAACCAAATTATACGATATCTCTTTTTTGTGTCAGGATAACGCTTGTCATAACACAAACTAAAATCCATACCGTCTCTACTGCCAGAACTCTTATTATATCATCACTTCCCATTGAAAGACTCAGGGAATTGATATTTGGAGTTATCATATATCGTGATATGTCTATCCGACTTGAATCAATAACTTTGTTTATCAGTCCTGCCAGAACATAAGTAACTCCACACAATTCAAAACATCCCACCGTTATTCCTATTACCGAACTTTTAGATATCACCGTAATCAGTCCGATAAAAGAAGAAATAGCCATTTGAATCAGTATCAGACCGGCCATAAATATTGCTGCTTCTTTACCTAATCCCCATTTTTCAGGTCCAATTATAAGCTTTACGGAAATAAGAGAGGCTCCAATATAAGCCAGATTAAGAAACACGGTATATATTATTGCAACCATAAGCTTTGCAAGTACAGGCTTAAACTTTCCGTTTTTTGCCCTCGCTATATTCTTAATATATCCGCTGCTTACCTCTGCATTAATAAATAATACGGTAAATATCATTGCAAAAAGCTGTACCATTCCCGAAGTTACATCACTGGCAACGTAATCCATTACAGAAGGTATAAATCCGTCATGCTCATATGGTGTATCAACAGAAATTCCCAAAGATATTTCTTCAGTATTTTCATCAGTAACAACATTACCGTCATCATCAGTATAGGTTTCCGTCTCAACCAAATACGCCTCTGCTTCCATAAGCTCCTTATCTGATTTCATAAGAGCCGCCGAAATGACAGCAAAAAATATAGCCAAAGCTAAAATCACCCATGTACATGTACTGTGTATAAGGCGATAAAAATTCATTTTAATAAGATTATTCATTTTCCTTACCTCCCGTAACCTTCACAAAGTAATTTTCAAGTTCCTCAGCCACAAGCTGTATTGAGGAAATTTCACAGTCCATCTTCGCAAGCCGGGAGTTAAGCATCGGCACTCTGTCCAGCCATTCATATACATACAAGGTATTTTTATCAATCACCTTAAATTTTCTTATATTCAATTCTTCCAGAGAGGTAGTTATCCTGTCAATATTTTCTGATTTTATTTCAATATAATTTGTACATTTTTCCATGAGTTCTTCCGAAGAAATCTCTTCCACCAGACGCCCGTTATTAATAATACCGTATGTATCTGCAATTTTTGAAACTTCTTCAAGAATGTGGCTGGATATCATTATCGTTATATTTTTTTCTTTATTAAGTCTGAGCAGGGTTTCCCTTACCTCTATAATTCCCTGAGGATCCAGTCCGTTAATAGGCTCATCTAAAATAAGAATATCCGGCTCTCCCGCCAGCGCCATGGCTATTCCCAACCGCTGCTTCATCCCAAGGGAATATTTTTTTACATGCTTTTTACCTGCATCAGTAAGCCCTACCAGGCCTATCAGTTCTTCTATATATCCTTCTTTCCTGATACCCATGCATATACATTTCATCTTAAGATTTTCATATGCATTCATATTCGGATACAGTCCCGGAGCCTCTATAAGACTCCCTATTCTGCTGAAATACCTGCCCGTCTCTCCTTCGCCGAAGAGCTTAATCTCTCCCGAATCCGGCTCAGATAATCCGCAAAGCATTTTCATGCAGGTAGTTTTTCCTGCTCCGTTTCGCCCTATAAATCCGTAGATTTCGCCCTTTTTAATATGAATACTGACACTATCCACAGCTTTATGGTTTCTGAATTTTTTTGTAAGCTGATTTGTTTCAATTAAATAGTCCATACTTTTCTCCTTTTCCTTTATTTCCGTTTTCTACATTATGCAATTTACATATCAACAAATCGCAAAGAAAAGTTTAAGAAATGTTAAAGACTTATTTTTATTTTGCCAGTCGGAATCCTATTCCCCATATCGTTTCTATATATTCCTCATCCGTAATTTTTTTAATTTTCTGCCTTATATTGCTTATATGTACGTTAATTGTCTTATCTTCACCTATATAATAATCATCCCATGCGCAGGAATATATTTCCTGCTTGCTGAATACCTTATTAGGATTTCTTAACATAAGCTCAAGAATTTTATATTCCTGAAGCGTAAACTGTATAACATGTCCCTCCAGCGAAATTTCATGGCTGTCGGTATCAAGGGTAAGCTCTTTATATTTTAATATATCCGGTGTTTCTGCTCTGCTGCTTCTTCTTAAAGCTGCGATAATACGAGCCTTCAGTTCCTTTAAGTCAAACGGCTTTGTTATATAATCATCAGCTCCGAGTGTCAGCATATCCACCTTGGTATCCAGTTCATCTTTTGCAGATATTACTATAAAAGGCGTATTTGTGATTTTTTCCGCTTCCCTTAAAAGCTCCTCACCGCTGATTCCGGGCAACATTAAATCGAGCAGGATAATTGAATATTTTTCCTGCCCGATTCTAAGCAAACCTTCCGTTCCGGAATATGCGCTTACACATTCATAGCCTTCCTGGGAAAGCGCCTCCTTTATCATTCCATTTATATCTGCATCATCTTCTATAATTAATACTTTTTCCATATCGGCACTAAATGCAGGAATTCACATAAAACCACCCTGCACATCCCTTCATATATTTGAGCAATCATTTAATTAATGTTTTTAGTATAATTATCTGTGATTGTCACATTTAAATCCGAATCTATGCTCAGACTGTACACTGCTATCTCAGCCCTTATTACTCCGTCTTCCGAGCTGTAATGCTTTGTAAAGCTCAAATCCGTTTCTCCCTCCTGCACACCAAGAAAACAGAATTTATATAAGCCCGAAACACAGTCCGAATTTTGCAGGAAAAGATGCGTTTTGTCATAATCCGTAAGCTCCCATGAGTAATCTCCCGAAACACCTGCATCAAGCTCTATACTTGCCGAATCAGGAACTCCTTCCTCCATAAGCTCAGTGTAAGATTTAATCACAGGAGTCTTGCCCTGATTTTCAGCATCATCTGTAATTCGGAAATCTAAAAATCCGCACCCTGTAAATAATAACATTATAATAAGCACCGGTAAAACTAATAATATCTTCCTCATTTCCATCCCTCTTTTCTTAATATATAATTTGCGCCTGAGTTTACACGCAATAAAGAAAAAACATAAACATTGTGCTTAAATCATACTATATTTTTTCCCTTTGTTTTTTAAGAAAAGCAGGAGATATTATTAAGATATTCTTAATTCACCTGCATTTTAAATTTTTTTGTCAAGTTGTAGTTTATAGTTCAACAAAACCAAAAGATATTCCGAAACCCTCTTTTTTCCGTTTTCCACATCCTCCAAAAGCTCACATGGAATACCGGAATATTCAGAAAACTCTTTTCTGTTCATGCCCGCCATGGTACGCAACTTAATTATTTCATCACTCTGGTTCATTCTTTCATATCCCAAATCTGATACTTAATGATTTAAATATACTTGAATTGGGTTATTTAGTCAACATCATGTTCCACTGTTTTAAATGCCTCGTCCAAATCCTCAATAATGTCATCTATATGCTCCGTACCTATAGACAAACGAATTGTATTTGGCTTTATATTCTGTTCCTTCTGCTCCTCAGAATTAAGCTCTGAGTGAGTTGTTGATGCAGGATGAATCACAAGACTCTTTACGTCTGCCACATTTGCAAGCAGTGAAAAAAGCTTCAGGTTATCAATAAATTTCTGTGCAGTTTTTTCATCTCCCTTTATTTCAAAGGTAAAAATAGAGCCTCCACCGTTAGGGAAATATTTTTTATATAACCTTTTCTGCTCATCATCACAGGTTACGGAAGGATGATTTACCCTTTCCACAAGCGGATGATTGTTAAGATATTCCACTACTTTAAGGGCATTTTCCACATGGCGCTCAACCCTGAGCGAAAGTGTTTCAAGACCCTGAAGAAATAAAAACGAATGAAACGGTGAAAGTGAAGCCCCCGTATCACGAAGTAGAATTGCACGAATTCTTGTAACAAAAGCTGCCGCTCCTGCAGCATCAAAAAAGCTTATTCCGTGGTAGCTTGGATTTGGCTCGGTAAACTGAGGAAATTTTCCTGACGCACCCCAGTCAAATTTACCTCCGTCAACTATTATTCCTCCAATGGTTGTTCCATGTCCGCCGATGAACTTTGTCGCAGAATGTACTACTATATCCGCGCCGTATGAAATCGGTCTTATAAGATATGGAGTTCCAAACGTATTGTCAATCACGAGAGGTATACCATGTGCATGCGCAATATCCGCAATCGCTGAAATATCTGAAACCTCAGAATTTGGATTTCCGAGAGTTTCTATATATATGGCCTTTGTATTTTCCTTAATTGCATTTTCATAACTTCTTAAATCAAGGGGGTCAACAAAGGTTGTTTCAATACCATAATCCACCAGCGTGTGTGCCAGCAGGTTATATGTTCCTCCATAAATGTTTTTAGCCGCAACTATGTGGTCACCCCTCATCGCCAGATTTTGAATAGTATATGTTACGGCTGCCGCTCCCGATGCCACGGCAAGTGCAGCCACACCTCCTTCAAGAGCCGCTACTCTCCTTTCAAACACATCCGTGGTTGGATTTGTCAGTCTGCTGTAAATATTTCCCGCATCCTTTAATGCAAATCTGTCAGCGGCATGCTGTGAATTTTTAAATACATATGATGAAGACTGATAAATAGGAACTGCCCTTGCATCCGTCACCGGGTCCGGTGCTTCCTGTCCCACATGAATCTGTAAGGTTTCAAATCTATAATTTCTTTCTTTGCTCATAATTACCTCCGTAAATTGAGTATAATAATTGCCATAAAAAATATGACTTTTTGACCCTTGGTATCAAATATTGTAATCGTTTACTTTCGCCATCTGCCATTCAACAAGGTCAGCAAGAGTTATAGTATCTACCACGCTTTTAATTGCTTCATCCAGTTTTTCCCACAGTATAATCGTGGCACATTCACACTCTCTTAAGCATTCGTTTTCATCGCCTTCCATACACGCAACAGGCGCAAGGCTTCCCTCAGTAAGTCTTAAAATCATTCCTGCGGTATATTCCTTAGGATCCTTTGTAAGCCTGTATCCGCCCTGAGGGCCCCTGATACTTTTTACAAATCCCGCCTTATTAAGTGTTGAAATAATCTGCTCCAGATACTTGCCTGATATTCCCTGCCTTCTGGCTATATCCTTTATTCTTACGGGCTCTCCGCTATTATTAATTGCCAAATCAAGCATGAGCCTTAGTGCATATCTGCCCTTTGTGGAAATTTTCATAACCCTACCTCCAAATCATAACAAGTTATGAAATTATTCCGTAAACATCGGTGTGGAAAGATATCTGTCTCCTGTATCAGGAAGGAGTACAACTATATTTTTCCCTTCATTTTCAGGTCTTTCCGCCAGTATTTTAGCCGCATGAAGCGCAGCTCCCGAAGAAATACCCACGAGTATTCCCTCAATCTTTCCGAATTCACGTCCTGCCGCAAATGCATCCTCATTTTCTATGGTAATTATCTCATCATAGATTTCTGTATTTAATGTGTCAGGCACAAACCCTGCACCTATACCCTGAATCTTATGTGGTCCTGCAGTCCCTTTTGAAAGGACGGGTGAAGCCGCAGGCTCCATCGCCACCACTTTTATATCAGGATTTTTGGATTTTAAATACTCGCCTGTTCCTGACAAAGTTCCTCCTGTACCTACTCCCGCAACAAAAATATCCACATTTCCGTCCGTATCTTCCCATATTTCCGGTCCCGTAGTTCTTTTATGTGTTTCCGGATTTGCAGGATTTACAAACTGTCCCGGTATAAATGCATTAGGTATTTCTTTTGCAAGCTCATCTGCCTTTTCTATTGCCCCTGTCATGCCCTTTGCTCCGTCCGTAAGCACAAGCTCCGCACCATAAGCCTTGAGAAGATTTCTTCTTTCCACGCTCATTGTCTCAGGCATTGTGAGTATAATTCTATATCCTCTTGCCGCTGCTATCGAAGCAAGTCCTATTCCGGTATTTCCGCTGGTCGGCTCAATAATTACAGAATCAGGCTTAAGAAGTCCCTTTTCTTCTGCATCCTTTATCATTGCAAATGCAATCCTGTCCTTTACACTTCCTGCCGGATTAAAATACTCCAGTTTTACAAATATATTTGCTTTAACACCGTTTCTCTTTTCATAATTTTTAGCATGAAGCAAAGGCGTTCTTCCTATAAGTTCCGTTACATCCTCATAAATTTTTGACATTTATCATCTCTCCTTAATATCATTTCATGTCGCCTGTCGGCTCCATGTGGGTTTTCGCCTTATGTCGATGTCCGCAAGCGCACATCGCCGCAAGGCTCATTATTTCATATTAACTTAGTAGGTTTTATGGGATTTATTATAGGATTTACATATAGCTTTGTCAACATCCAAATATTTCATACTGTATTGCGGAAATTTTTATAATATGTATAATAATTAAATAACCTGATTTTCAGAGGAATTGTCATGGAAGAAAAAAACATAATAAGAAAAAGAATACTCAAAATAAGAAAAGAAATGAACGAAGAAACTGTTCATTATCTTTCAGAATTTATTTGCGAAAAAATTTGCAATACAAATTCATATAAAAATTCCAAAAATATCTGTCTCTATTTTTCTGTAAATAATGAAGTAAATTTAAAATATATTATTCCTGAAGCCGAAGCATCAGAAAAGAAAATCTATTTTCCAAAGGTTACAGGAAAAACAATGGATTTTTATCTCTATGACAAATCAGCAGGTTTTTCCAAGGGCAGCTTTGGAATCATGGAGCCTGTTTCAGACATCAGACTTATACCTGATGATAAAACTCTTATCATCATGCCCGGAGCAGTATTTTCTAAGGAACGTGACCGTATAGGATATGGCGGGGGATATTATGACAGATATCTATCCTGTTTTCCAGTGTGTAAAACCATTGCAGCATGCTACGATTTTCAAATCGTTGATAAGCTTGCTTCCGAGCCGCATGACATAAAACCCGAAATCATCATAAGCGAAAAGCAATCTGTTTTTTATTAAACCTGATAAAAGAAGGGACACTCTATATGTTTTCACATATAATATGTCCCTTCTTTTATCAATATAAAGTATATATTCGCACAGTGTAACGGATAAGTTTTAGGTAAAGTCCCGTATCGTCTTAAGTGCCGGCAATGCATTTCCTTCATAGTCAAACAGAGCTTGATTTGCCCACTCATTTCCGCATGGACCTTTTTCACCCGTATATGCCAGAGCTTCATCTGTAGCCCAGCCACAGCCCGGTACAGGAATCCATCCCGGCTCCCAGTAATAAAAACCTCTGCCGCCCGGTACAGCTTTTATCCTCTGCATAACTTCCTGCATGAAATCCGCCTGTCCTTTTTTGGTCATAGGATATTCAATCTTTTCAACAAGTTCAGGTCTTGTAGCCATTCCTTTTCTCTCATCAGGTCCCAATTTTTCATATGATGCATAATCATCCATGGTAAATCCCATAGACACTTCGGCAATTACAATTTCTTTTTTGTATCTTTCTGCCATGTCGTGCATGTTATAATCCAGTTCTTTTATTGTACCATGCCAGAACGGATAATAAGACATTCCTATAATATCAAAGTCTTCTCCGGTTTCAATATAATGGTCAAACCAGTCACGATACATAACATTATTTCCGCCGTTGTCAAGATGTATCATTATAGGTACCTTGTCATCCACAGCTTTTACGGCTCTTATTCCTGCACTTATATAATCAGAAATATTTTTATATTCAGGCTTCTTTCCCGTAGGCCAGAGAAGACCGTTTGTAAGTTCATTTCCGACCTGGACCATTGCAGGAGGTACATTCTCTTTGTGAAGAATTTCCATAACCTCTTTAGTATAATCATATACCGCTTTTTGAAGTTCATCTACACTGTAACCTCTCCATGCCTTTGGAACAGTCTGTTTTCCAGGGTCAGCCCAGAAATCACTGTAATGAAAGTCAAGCAACACTCCCATGCCAAGAGCCTTGGCTCTTTTTGAAAGAATTATTGTTTTTTCAATATCATTTGTACCGGCCCCATACGGCTTTCCGTCTTCACTGTACGGATTATTCCAAAGACGGAGTCTGACAGAATTCACACCATACTTTTTCAAAATACAGAGCATATCCTCCTCCGTGCCGTTGTCAAAATATTTGGCACCACACGCTTCCTCTTCGAGAAGTGTGGAAATATCCATTCCTTTAATAAATTCTGCCATCTCCGTCCTCCATAATTAATAATACTTAATCAAAATCCGTTATCCTGTCGTGCATTCTCTTATAACGAAATCTAATCATTTCATTTTTTTCCAGTACATCTTCTTCTGTGCCGGTATACTGACAACGGATACAGTAATATTCCTTTTTATCCTTGTCATAAAACATATCGATATCCAAATCACGCATAAAGCAGGAAGGACATCTGTAATTTAATTTGCCTTTTCCAGATTGAGCCATGTCGCAAATACCTCCTTATTTCTAAGTTTCTTCTGATATCCCAGAGTAAACATAGGAGAGAATGCATAGCCTTCTCTGATATATGCTTCTCCGTCTTCGGCATCCGTGGTGAGTGAAACCTTTGTTTCAATAGCAGGTATAACGGCTGATGCGCACTTTGCTCCCTCGATTTTTTCTTCTCTGCACTTATACTCGTAATCGATTGTTTTCTTCTCTTCACCTTTTTCAACTGCGAGGGTAATACCTGTCATATCCTCAGGATATTCCGTTGTACCATAGCATGCAACCATGTACTCATTAATTGTAACCTCTGCATCCGGATCACTCATTTCAAGAACTGTACGTTCAATCTTTATATTTGAAGAGCCTTCTTCAAAATAAAGCTTTGTCTGAAGTTTAACTGTCAAATCATAAAACTCTATATCCACAGGGTCTAAGGTAAGAATTCTCGTCTTACCTTCCTGAGAGAAGGAAGCATGTGTACGGCATAAGCATAAATCCACTTCTTCACCATTATGGCATATTTTTGCACTTCTTATGGTGCCTTCACCTGCATAATGTGTGAAATATCCGGCTCTGTACTTTTCCTGAATAAGGAAAGGATAAGATGCATCCTGTACATGCTTTGTGCCTATTCCGACCTCCCACTTAAGCTTTGCAGCATAAGGTCTCAGGTCTACAATGGCACCTCCCTGGTCCATATTTACGCATGCTCTCATATAAGGGTCAACATACCAGAAAAGCTGCTTATCTGAGCCATATAAAATGTCCCTCCATAAAGCACATTCAGGCTCGGTATAAGTCTTCTTCTCACGATAGTAGTCGGCAAATTCAGCCATTGTCATATCTACGAGTTTACCCTCTTTTTTGAGCTGTCCATAATATGCCATACCGTCTTCATATGACTTCTTTAAAAGCTCGTATGGTGCTTCCCAGCGTCCCATCTTATTTAACCAGCCCGGTCCTACAAACATCATGTTGTAGGCATACCCGTTATTATATTTCTCCAAATGTCTGTACTGGTCAATAAGATTATATAAATATGGATATTCCCATGTTTTTGTGTCATAAATCATACCACGAAGTACGTTCTGAGGATGAGTTCCGAAATTGGAGCCGTTTCCGTCATAGCATGCAATAAGGTCTCTTGAAAGGTGAGGAATTGCTACAATTCCGCTGTCCTCTTCTTCATTTGCAGCAGGTGCATGCGTGTTCTGTTTGGATGGAATCCACGGATTCCAAGGCCCTCCGTCGAAAAGTGTATACCATGAATTATTACAGGTATGATATGCCTTTGGGCCTTCCTCCCAGCATGTAGCTACTGCACACTTAACCATCGGGTATTTTTCCTTAATATAATTTGTCAGGTCTGCATCCATGTAGTATGAGCCCGTTGACTCAGGATAAAATCCGAATCTGTCATGGAACTTTTCAAAAACATCATCTACTATCTGCTTTTTGTCCTCCATTGAGAACATCCAGATACAAAAATCCTTTGTCTTATACTTTTCACGGAATTCCTTACAAGGAAGCCCGAGAAGGGAAAGTGCAATTTCATCACCATATTTTTCATGATGCTCTTTAGCAATTTCCACTGCCTCATCATTAAAGAGACTGGCGTAAGTCATATGTATGGTGACTTTCAAGCCGTTCTTGTGTGCAGTTTCCTGCTGAAATTTAAATATATCCAGAGATTCGGTAAGCAGTGCTTTTCTTCCGATATCCTCTGCTTTTCCCTGTCCGGTAACCTTTTCTGCATATTCAGGTACCATCTCAGGACGATGAATAATATTTACTACAAATTTGTTATCCATATCTTACTCCTTAAATATTTGTTATCTTCTATCCCTTTACGGAACCTCCGGTTACACCCTCTACATAGAACTTCTGCATTATTACGAACAGTATGGATATAGGAATAGAAACAATTACACCACCTGCACAGAATATTGAGAAGTATTTATTGATAAGTGACTTATCAAGCATATTGTAGAGTCCGATTGCTACTGTCCAGTCCGAAGAAATTCCTGAATTAAGCATAAGCTTTGCCAATACAAAGTCTCCCCATGGAATAAGGAATGAACTTATTATTGTATAAACTATAATCGGCTTTGAAAGCGGAAGTACAACCTTCCAGAAAATCTTTGCCTCAGATGCACCTTCAAGTCTTGCTGCTTCCCTGAGCGAAACAGGAATCGTATCCATAAATCCCTTTGCAATAAGGAATCCGAGACCTGAACCTGCAGAATATACTATAATCATACCAAGATGGCTGTTTGTAAGTCCGAGAGACTTTAATATAAAGTAAACAGCTATCATGGATAAAACTCCAGGGAACATATTAAGTATGATACTGAAGCTCATTATAAATTTTCTTCCCTTAAATCTCATACAGCTCATTGTATAAGCAACCATGAGTGTAAACAGGGTTGAAATTATACAGGTAAATATGGCAATTATAAGTGTATTTTTAAACCATGCAACATACTGCACAACCGAGTCAGGCTCTAAAAACAATGCACTGTAATTACTAAATGACCACGACTGTGGGAAGAAATGCGCTATATTAATTCCCCGGTATCCGCTGAATGAGGTTGCAACCAGCCATACTATAGGTATAAGCCATATTACTGCAAGTATAAGTAATACCACATGTCTTAAAACTGAATTAACTGTTTTTTTCATTACTGGAAGACCTCCTCTCTGTCACCCTTAATCATTCGGGTAAAGGTTATAAGCGTAAATGCCGCACAGATTATAAATACACAAATACCGATTACCGAAGCCATCTTGTAATTGTAATACTCATTGGTCAGTCGGAACAGCCATGTTACAAGCAAATCGACTTCCTTTGCGTTTGAATTTGCAAGAAGCTGGTCGGATGTAACAAATACGTCCTGTGTAAGAAGATAAATAACATTGAAATTATTAATATTCTTTACAAAGTCTGTTATAAGTGCAGGGCCTTGAATGAACATTATATAAGGCATTGTAATCTTCCAAAAAATCTGGAAATTATTTGCTCCATCAATCTTTGCACACTCTATCTGGTCCTCAGGAATATTCATAAGTACACCGGTTGCTATAAGCATCTGATAAGGTACACCTACCCAGATATTTATAAGAACTATCATTACCTTTGCCCAGTTTGGATTGGTAAGGAAAGGAATATATGTAAGGTTTGGACTTACGAGACCTATATTTTTTAGGAAATCCGTAATACCAACATTTGAGCAAATAGTATTTACAATTCCTGAATCAGCAAAGAAGTTACGTACAAGAAGAAGTGTTACGAACTGTGGTACAGCAATTGCAATAATAAATAAGGTTCTCCACATTTTAGGAAGCTTTGTTCTCTTGTTATTAATAATCTTAGCAAGAAGAATACCTCCAAGGAATGTGGTAAATGTTGCAAGGACTGCCCATATAAGTGTCCACACCAAAATTTTTCCAAATGCATAACCAAAGGTGACTGTTACAGAGTTTGTAAAGAGATTCTTGAAATTTCTTATACCTACCCATGTAAACAGTGAGTTCGGAGGCATGTGTGCCTGGTCATAATTTGTAAATGCAACAGCGATAAGGACAAGTATAGGAAGTATGTTCATAAGAACAACACCTATTGCCGGAAGTGTCATAAGAGTGATGTGGAATCTGTCATTAAACATCGCCCTTACATCTTCCCTGAAATTATTTATATGTATTCCCTCTTCCTTTTTCTGCTGCAGTTTGTATACAGACTTTATATTCTGTATGTAAACAAACAAGAAAACAAGCATTATAAACAATGCCACAATTGAATTAAGTAAAATCAGGAATGAATTGTCATAATCATTCACTGTACTTGTCATAGTCAGAGGATCAAAGGTCTGTTCAAACTGAACTGTACCTAAGGTTCCGAACTTGGCAAGGTTTGGTGCTGCATAGAATATACACATAAATATAAATGCAGCTTCCACCAAAAGCATGATTATACCGTTAATAATCTGCTTTCTGGCAAAATATCCGGCTCCCATAACAACGAGAGAGGATTTAACCCAGATATCTCCTTTTGCCAAGGAGACACCAAAATTTTTAAAATAATTTCCAATTGAACTAAATAATTTTGATATTTTCTTCATCTTAAACTCCTCTCACAGAGTTGCCTCTCAATACATTACGTTTTTTGCAACTTATTTCATTTTAAAAAATGCCCCATATACCCAAAGGGCATATGAGACATTCTTTTACACTTCCGATTTAGAATCTCGGCCCTTTTATTCTTCAACAGGTGCTGTGATACCTTCTACGGCAGTATCAAGCAATGTCTGAAGGTCTGTTCCGTCCGGATTTCCTGAAGCAAGTATCTGTCCTAATGTTTCTGCAGGTGTCCAGAAGTTAGCGCCTACACGCTGAGGTGTTGCATATGCAGCCTGCTCTGCAAGAGCTGCTATAGCAGGGTCAGCCTGAACTGCATCAGATTCTGCTGCTTCAATGTTAGCAGGTCCAAGTCCTCTCTGCTCATATCTGAGTACCTGTGAATCATAGTTTGTAAGGTACTCTGCCAGAAGCATTGACCAGCCTACATAATCTGAGTGAGGATTTACACCAACAAGCTTATAACCTGAATATGAAGACATCTGATAATCCGTACCTCCTGCATTGAATGTAGGAAGCTTGCATGCTGCATAGTTGTCTCCCCATGCTGCTTCTGCATCAGCTGCTCTCCATGTACCATTTACACAAGCTGCAACAGTTCCTTCTGCAATAGCTGTTGCCATATCCTCATCACCCATATCTACAAGTACTCCGGTTGCACAAAGGTCTAAAATTGCCTGTGCTACATCAGTACCGCCTGCAGCATTCCATGTACATGTATTTGTAAGTCCGTCATCATTTAATGTAAGCTCAAGTCCTGCGCCCTGGAAGAATGCATATATGTACCATCCGTCTGAGATGTCCATTGCAATCTTTTTGTTTGCAGCCTGTGCAGCTTCAATCATTGACTCAAGTGACTGTACATCTTCCTCAGTAAATACTGATGCATCATAGAACATGAAGTATCCGTTATCAGCTGTCATCGGATATGCATACAAAGTATCGTTTACAGTTGCAGCTTCAATACTACCTGCTACGTTTTCATTTGCCACATCATATGTATAAGTAGCTGAAACAGGCTGGAGTGCTCCTGCCGCAACGAGTTCATTAATCTGATCATCTGCAAATGCAAATACATCTGCTGCTGCCTCTACATCTACAAGGATTGTATCCTTTGCAGTTGATTCGCTCTGTGCTCCGAGGGTAATATCAAATGTGATATCAGGATATTGTGCTTCAAATAAATCAATTAACTGCTGTGTGAGAGTCTGGTCTTCTTCTGAAGCCCATACTGTCAAAGTTACAGTGCCTGTTGTACTGGCTATCAGATTTTGAACAGCTTCAGGATTTGTACTTGTTGCATCTCCTCCGGTAGATGCATCATCGCCGGTAGATTCCGATGAAGTGTTTTCACCGCTTGCCCCTTCTGTAGTTGTATCATCGCCGCTTCCGCAGCCGAAGAGACTTCCTGCACACATCGTAGCCGCAAGCAGTGTGGCCAAAAGTTTCTTACTCTTCTTCATTGCATTTCCTCCTTAAAATAAAAAATATAATTTACAGTTACACGTCACGCGCATTTCCTGCGCAATCGGTTGTTCTGATACTATAATACCCACCAACATCGTATTTGTCAAGCATTATTTTTATATTTTGCACAATTAATTTTCAAAAAAAAGGTGCATTTTAGTAAAACCGCCTAAAACGCACCTTTTCATATATATAAATTATAAAAGTCGGGTCATATTTATATGCAAACCTACTTTGTTGAGCCCTTTAAAATCACTTCATAACTAAGCAATTTTTTGCGCAGCACCTCTTTTCCTTCCATAAAGTCAAACAGGGCCCGGCATGCCACACTTCCCAATTCCTTAGGATCATATTGAAGAGATGTTATGGCAGGCTGGTTACTTGACAAAATATCGCTGTTATAAAATGAAGCTATTTTTATCTGATCCGGAATTAAAATATTATCTCTCCGAAGCTTTTCCAAAACCTGAAAACATATCTTGTCATCCATGCAGACTATGCATTCCGTGCCATCCTGTATAAGTTCATCCACTATATGCTCTACAGCGGTTTCATTATCTGAATCCATATAAATTTTAATCTGTGAAAGATCCAGTCCCTGTTCTTCAACGCCTAATTCAAAGCCTTTTTTCCTCGTCTGATTTACAACATGATTTGAATCTCCGCCAATCAGCGCCAGTTTTTTTATACCCTTCATTATAAGTACTGACGTAAGCTCTTTGCACGCTGAAATATGGTCATTGTCAATCTGTATGGCATCTTCATTCGGCGAACTTCCTATTACAACATAAGGAATCCCGGAATCTTTAAGAAACTCCACGCGCTCATCATCAATAAGTGTTCTTCCCAGAACAATTCCGTCCACCTTTTGATTCATAACCGCTCTTTCCAAACTTGACATATCATGGTCAAATACCATAAGCACAAGAACATCATAATTTTCCAGGGCAGCCACCTCGATTACCCCCATCATGCATCTCTGAAAAAAAGGTAAATCCGTTATCGTCGAGTCCCCCGGCATGACCCAGCCTATATTGTAAGTCTTTGACTGCACCAGACCTTTTGCTATCGGACTGGGATGATAACCATGCTTCTCAATATACGCAAGCACTTTCGCCCTTGTGTCCTTGCTCACACGACCTTTTCCCGAAATTGCCCTTGATACGGTTGTTTTTGAAACACCTAAAGCTTCGGCCACATCTCCTATTTTAATTCTGTCAGATGATCCGATATTACGAATAACACGTTCATCCATAGTAATACCCCTTTCATCTTTACAAACAGTTTTTAGCATGTTATAATTTGCGCAACCGATTACTCTAATCTGATTTTAACAATCACTTAACCTGCTGTCAAGAGTTTTTCACAAGAGATTTTAAAAAATATGGAGGGTTTTATACATGAAATTAGACAATCTTCTGTTTGGTGCAGCATATTATTCTGAATATATGCCATATGAACGCACAGATAAGGACATGCAGCTTATGAAAGATGCATGTATGAATGTAATACGTATTGCGGAATCCACATGGAGCACATGGGAGCCTGCAGACAATGTATATAATTTTGAAAAACTGCATGGTATGTTAAAGGCGGCTGAAGCTCATAACATGAAAGTTATTATAGGTACCCCGACATATGCCATTCCGCCATGGCTTTATGAAAAGTATCCCGACATACTTGCATATACAAAAAACGGAAGGGAACTTTACGGGCACAGACAGCTTACTGATATAACAAATCCACACTATCTTTTTCATGCAGAACGTATAATAAGAAAGCTTATGGATGAGATAAAGGACTATCCTCATATCATCGGATTCCAGCTGGATAACGAAACAAGGTCAGCCGGTGCGGCATCTCCTGAAACCCAGAAGCTTTTCGTTGCAAAAATGAAGGAAAAATACAAGGACATAGATAAATTTAACGATGAATTCGGTCTCGACTACTGGAGCAACAGAATTACATCCTGGGAAACATTTCCTGATGTGAGAGGCACTATAAACGGAAGTCTTTCAGCTGCATACAAAAGATTTTTAAGAGACTGTATTACGGATTTTCTCAAATGGCAGTCGGATATACTCAAGGAATATATGCGTCCTGAACAGTTTATCACTCATAATTTTGACTTTTCATGGATAGGTCACTCATTTGGCATACAGCCGGAGGTAAACCAGTTTGATGCCGTTAAATGCATGGACATAGCAGGAGTTGACATATACCATCCTTCTCAGGATAAACTCACAGGCGCAGAAATTGCCTTTGGAGGCGCAGTCGGACGAGCATTAAGCGGCAATGCAGGAGGTATGTACGACAGTTCTTCAGAAAGTGCACTTTCAGACAATGGCAGTAACTATATCGTACTGGAGACCCAGTCGCAGGGAAATCTTTCATGGCTCCCTTATCCGGGGCAGCTTAAGCTTCAGGCATACAGCCATCTGTCGTCGGGAGCAAGCGGTGTGATGTACTGGAACTGGCATTCCATACATAACTCCTTTGAGTCTTATTGGAAGGGTGTTTTAAGTCATGACCTTACGCCTTCCGATGATTATTATGAATTAAAAAGCTTCGGTCAAGAAATGAGAAGACTGGAGCCGCATTTAAGGAATTTAAAAAAGCTCTGTAGTGCGGCCATTTTGACGGATAACCAGAGCTTAGTCGGGCTTGATGAATTCCCTATAAGTGACAAATTGAATTATAATGAGATATTAAGAGAGTTTTATGACTCATGCTATGAATTAAATCTGGAATGTGACATTGTTTCTAAAGACAGCGATTTTTCACAATACAGCCTTTTAATCATACCTGCGCTTTACTCTGCTTCAGAGGAGCTTATAAGCAAAATAAAAGACTATGTAAGGTGCGGCGGACAGATTATCTTGGGATTTAAGAGCTGTTTTTCAGATGAAGAACTGAAAATTTATCACGAAATACAGCCCTATCTTATGACAGACTGTATTGGCGCTTCATACAGCCGTTTTACCAGACCCGAAAATACAGGCCTTCGCTTTACTAAAGATTTTTGTGACACTTCATCCGACATTTCAGACACCGTATATCCTGTCACGGAATGGATTGAACTTCTCAGGGCAGATTCAGCAGAAGTCTGGGCTTCATATGTTCATAAATACTGGGGAAATTTTTCCGCTGTTACATATAACAAATTCGGGAAAGGCGGTGCTTTATATATAGCCTGCCATACCACGAAGGATGCCTTAAAGCTCATAATTAAAAAAATGTGCGGACTTTCAAACATAAAGCTTACTGATTTTACATTTCCTATCATAAAAAAATCGGGTATAAACGAAGCAGGTAAAATGATTAATTACTATTTTAATTATTCCTCAAATCCGGAAAAATTTGTTTATGACGGTCCGACCGGAACTGAGCTTATATCAGGCTCTCCGATTAAAACGGGAGATGAAACCACTCTTCCTGAATGGAGTATTATAATTACCGAAAGCAGCATACATTGACGTACACTATGATACTTTGCAGAATTTTATACCACATGCGGATAAACAATGCCCTAAAATGGTATTATATAATTGTGATGTACGATAAAGAAGCTTTATATCGGCTTCCTTATGAATTTTTTTACAAATCATAATTATATAAAACGGAGATTTGCCATGAAAGAATTAAAATCAAAAATCAGTTTAACACTTGACACTTCCCTTATAGAAAGATTGCGTGAATTATCGGAAGAAGATGACCATTCACTATCACAGTATGTAAATATTGTTCTGCGCGACCACCTGAGGAAGCTTGACGAACAGAGTAATTCATCTTCACAAAGTAAATAAGTACAGATTACTCATAAAATGAACAGCACTGCATTAAATCAGGAGCATTCCTTGATTTAAACGGCAGCTGTTCATTTTTGCTTTCTGTATTTTTTTAATTTGACATGGCAAAATCACCTTACTTTAAAATAATTGCCTGCCTGATATATGGAATAATTGAAATCCTTAATCTTCATATTCCTGTTTTTCACTTCTGCCAGTTCTTCATATGCCGAAACCCAGAATAAATCTTCCTTATATCCGGCATTTTCCTCCATAAATTCTTCTACTGCCGGAACTGCATCCAGAGAGCTTTCGCTGCCCGTAACTATCTCACTGTAAGAAAAATTCACATATCCAAAATGTTCTAAATTATATTTGGCAATCAGATAATCAGGTTTGCAAAATGAAAATATCATATACATTCCCAAAAAGACCACTGCCGAATATTTAAGTATCGGAAACTTATTTATATTAAGCCATATAATTATTCCAAGCATTATAAGAGTTATTACAACAAGAGCAAGAATCACCTTGAATCTCAGCCTGCTCATACCATAGGCTGTTATATACATATACATTTTTATTGCAGATGCACTTATCATAATAAAAGTGCACGCGCATACAATATGCATAAGTATCTTAAGCAGGAGATTTTCCCTGAAATAAATTTTTCCTATTATTACAAAAATCAGATTGAGAAAGCACACAAAAAGCAGGCTGAAAAAGCCTTCTCTGGCATATTCCGCATATGTGCAGCCGTCCGGAAGCTGCATTTTTTTCAGCATGAGCGCGCCTATCTGAATAAATGAAAACACAAGATATATCACTGTGAGCATCAAAAATACGGTTATTGCTATCACAGCATCCTTTTTATTTACTGCTTTACTTTCACATTTAAGTCTTTTTTGGAGAAGTGCGACAATAAATGAATTAAGATAAATCACAAGACATACCGTCATTAAAATTATGATTTTAAATTTATCGGATATTTCCGCAAAATGTATTCCTGATACCATATTTTTAAATACTGCATCTGACGCATTCAGCAGAATAACGATAAATGCCACAAGGGGAATTCCCACAATAAGACCTGTCAGAACGCTTTTCATATTTTGTTTTCTTTTTTCATCCCACCTGGCAGAAAATAATCTTTTAAATATTGAAAAAATATCCTTTAAGGAAGCAAAAATATATTTTAGACAGCCAATAACAACATAGGCTACAGACTCAATAAACATCCCCAGACTCCATTTTTTACAGTCATACAGTGAATTAATAAGCCATATTGTTGTAACAAGGATAAACATTAAACTATTATAAAAATGCACTTCGCTACTGTCGGTAAGAAACTGTGAAATACCCAATAAAATCATAGAAAGAATAAAAATAATATTTATTCTTTTAGCAGAGACTCCCGTGAGCTTTTTTACCGCAAAAAAATAAGCCACGGTTAAAAGCGTAAATAAAGCCGCCATAATTCCTGATTTACTGTCATAAAGTCCCCATGAATAAAACAAAGAATAGAGAAAGGTTATCAGAATAATAATCGGTAATTTTTTCTTCATTTCTTTTCTGCACTCGCTGTCATTAAATACAGGCGGTGCATTATTAAATTGATTATCATAATACACCGGAGGAATATTGTTATAACCATTATTATAATCTGCATAGGGCATGCCATTGTTATTATTAAAATTATTATACATATTCACACACACTCCTTTTATAACAATCTCTTATAATTAAAAATCCGTATAATACCTGAAAGTTTATACGGTTTTCATCTCTTTTAAGAGTATTATAAAAGCATATCTGCTGTATGTCAATATAAATTTATCGTTTTACGATAAATTATTTATTTGTTACAATATATTACCTTTAAAGCATCTTGTATTTATTATGACTCATCATCTTTCCACTCCAAAATATCCCCGGGCTGGCATGAAAGAGCTTCGCAGATTTTATTCAGAGTTTCCAGTTTTATGGCTTTTGCCTTCCCATTTTTTAAAATAGAGATATTTGCCATGGTAATTCCAACCTTTTCTGATAACTCCGTAACACTCATTTTTCTTTTTGCAAGCATTACATCTATATTAATAACAATCATGACACCACCTCATAAAATCACGATATACATTCTGAATGAGCCTATACATAAATAAGATGTGAAGCACAGGTAACATTATGTATCTTATATCGTCAGCTCATTCTCCTCTTTCATTTCAGCTGCCTTGCTTACCAGTCTGGATAAAATAACCGCGGCAAGACTTACTGCTATACCTCCGCAGTCTATCACTAGAGATACGGCAAAAACAGATAATGTGCTCATATTCAGTATAAGAAAAACCAGATTACCAATGAAAAAGAACACGGAATCAATTAGTGCACATTTAGCTATATCATTTAAATAGCGTGTATTTATTTTTGAAAATGAATTATCCCTGCTTATTTCAGTACATATCTTTGCAAATTTATAAAGTGCCACAAAGCAGGGGATGGCCGCAAGCCATAAGAATACCGCCCACTGCCAGAATACTCTTTTTCCGTCAACAAAAGCTACCTTCCAGCCTACCAGAGGCAACACAAGAAAAAAGAATATTATGCAGAATAGCGCTATTATAACTGTAAATATTTTTAATATTTTTGATAAATCCCTATGACTCATATCTTTATTCCTCAGAATCTTCTGCTTCCTTAAGCTGTATTCCCAGCTCGTCAAGCTGTTTTTTCTCTACCCTTCCCGGTGCCTCTGACATAAGGCATGAAGCATCTTTCATCTTAGGGAAGGCAATTACATCTCTGATTGAATCCTCCTTACACATAAGCATTACAAGTCTGTCCATTCCGTATGCAAGTCCTGCATGAGGCGGAACACCATACTTAAATGCATTTAAGAGAAAACCAAACTGCTCGTATGCTCTTTCCTGTGTAAATCCAAGTATCTCAAACATTTTTTCCTGAATGTCATCCTGATGAATTCTGACGCTTCCACCGCCGATTTCATTTCCATTTAATACTATATCATATGCCTTTGCACGCACCGCACCCGGGTCAGTATCTATAAGTTCAAGGTCTTCTTCCATAGGCATGGTGAACGGATGATGCATAGCCGTAAATCGTCCTTCCTCATCGCTCCACTCAAGGAGAGGGAATTCCGTAATCCATACAAAACGGTACTCATCCTTATTGAGAAGTCCCTGCATTTCTGCCAGATGAAGTCTCAATGCTCCGAGCACGTCAAGTACAAGCTTGGTCTTTTTATCTGCCGCAAAAAGTAAGAGGTCGCCCTTCTTTCCTTCCATTCTTTCTACTATCTTATCAAGCTCTTCCTGCTTCATAAACTTTGCAAATGAGCACTTATAAGTTCCGTCCTCATTTATTGCAAGATAGGCGAGTCCCTTTAAGCCGTAGCCCTTTACAAAGTCGGTCAAGGCATCTATCTTCTTTCTCGGCATGCTTCCCATGCCCTCTGCATTAATACCCCTTACTGAGCCGCCTTCATCTATTGCGCCCTTAAATACTACAAAATCGCAGTCCTTTACTACATCAGTAATATTCTTAAGCTCCATTCCGAATCTTAAATCCGGCTTATCAGAGCCGAATCTCTCCATTGCTTCCTTCCATGTCATTCTCTGGATAGGAAGACTTACCTCTACTCCTATTGCTTCCTTGAACAGCCTTGCAAGAAGTCTTTCATTTACATCTATTACGTCTTCAATATCCACGAATGAAAGCTCCATGTCTATCTGTGTAAATTCAGGCTGTCTGTCTGCACGAAGGTCTTCATCCCTGAAGCACTTTGCAATCTGAAAATATCTGTCATATCCAGAGCACATGAGGAGCTGTTTAAAAATCTGAGGAGACTGCGGAAGTGCATAAAATGAGCCCGGATGTACACGGCTCGGCACCAGATAATCTCTGGCTCCCTCAGGTGTTGACTTGTTTAAGATAGGAGTTTCAATCTCCATAAAGCCCTCATCAGCAAGGAACTGTCTCGTAATATTTGCCACCTTGCTTCTCAGCATAAGGTTTCTTTGCAGGTCAGGTCTTCTTAAGTCGAGATAACGGTACTTAAGCCTTAACTCTTCCTTTGTTTTTGAATTCTCTTCAATAGGGAACGGCGGAGTTTCTGCCTCAGATAAAATTCTGATGTTTTCAGCAATAATCTCAATATCTCCCGTCTTTAAGTTAGGATTTATTCCGCCCTCACGAAGAGCCACCTTTCCGGTAACCGCAATAACAAATTCGCTTCTAAGCTTTTCTGCTTTTTTATAAGCTTCCTCACCTACGTTTGCTTCCTCAAATATTATCTGAAGCAGACCGCTTCTGTCACGCAAATCCACAAAGATGATACCGCCCTTATTTCTGCTTTTCTGTACCCATCCCATAACGGTAACTGTGTTTCCTGTCATGGTATTATCTACTTCGGTACATCTGTGAGTTCTTTTAAGTCCTTTCATTGACTCAGCCATTTCTCTGTTTCCTCCGATTTATCTTCAATAAATTTTATGTTTGCCATTTAATTAAAATCAATATGTTCTGCAAGCTCGTCCAGCTTAACATCCACCTGCTCACCGGTTTCCATGTTTTTAAGTCTTGCGGTATTTGTTTCAAGCTCGTTATCACCGATAATTACAGTGTATCTCACATTCAGCTTATTTGCATACTTCATCTGTGCCTTTACGCTTCTGTCCATGTAATCCGTTTCCACGCAGAGCCCCTTCATTCTTAAATCATAAACTATCTTATATGCCTTCGCCTTTGCGGCATCTCCCATAATTCCCACATAAAGGTCAGGTCCCTTTTCAGGTGCGAGGTCTATTCCCTCTTTATCAAGGAAGTAAAGAATTCTTTCAATTCCCATTCCAAAACCTACCGAAGGCTGTGATTCTCTTCCGTCTATTTCATATACAAGATTGTCATATCTTCCGCCGCCGCAGAGGGTAAATCCCTCTGAATTTACGAACTCAAATACTGTCTTTGTATAATAATCCAGCCCCCTTACAATTCCAGTATCTATTTCAAACGGAATTTCAAGCTCGGTAAGAAGTTTCTTAAGTTCTTCAAAATGTGCACTGCACTCCTCACAAAGATAATCTATCGTTCTTGGCGCATCCTTCACAATCTCCTTACAGCCCGGCTCCTTACAGTCGATTACACGAAGCGGATTTTTTACCATTCTGTCTTTACAGGTATTGCAAAGTCCCTCTTCATGTGCTTTAAGGTACTTTATAAGTGCTTCATTATATGTCTTTTTACATGTAGGACAGCCTATACTGTTTATGTGGAGCTTTGCGTCCTTAAGTCCCAGCTTTTTTATCAGAGTTGAAACAAGTGTCATAAGCTCAACTTCAGCAAGCGGGCTTTTTGAGCCTACAAATTCCACGCCAAACTGGTGGTGCTGTCTCAGTCTTCCGCTCTCAGGCTTCTCATATCTGAATGCCGGTGTGACATAAAACATCTTTATAGGCTGTGGGTCTGCATAGAGCTTGTTTTCCAGATAAGCCCTTATTGCACCCGCTGTACCCTCAGGCTTAAGCGTGAGACTCCTTCCACCCTTGTCAATGAAGGTATACATCTCTTTCTGAACAACGTCCGTGGTTTCTCCCACACCTCTCTGAAAGAGTACCGTATGTTCAAATACAGGTGTTATTATCTCTTTTATGTTATAGCTTGTGCAAAGCTCTCTTGCGAGCTCCTCCACACGCGTCCTTGTCCTCATCCTGTCCTTAAACCAGTCTGCCGTTCCTCTCGGTGCCTGAGTAATCATTTTTTATGCCTCCTTACTTTGCAGTAATTTTTCTTTTCTTTCAATCATTTCGTCTATTCTCATGATATATTCATCTACGTTTTTTACATTTTCGGCTCTGTCAACCCTTGCAACTTTTCCTTCTGAAAGCCTCAGAATTTTTGTGGAAGCTCCCGCACCAGCCGCAAATATATCAGTCTTTTCTTCCATTATAAGAATGTTATACGAACACTCTTTACCTTTAACCGCATATCCTATATTTTCAAGATTTCCTGATATGTTCTTCTGCCTGTATAAATAATAAGGCTTAAGTCCCATGCCCCTCGCCGTAAGATTTACCTGTCCGAGCATCTTATCGGTATCATTTCCAAGCATTTCATAATAGGTGTCCATCTCCTGTTTAAGATTAGCCGCACGCTTTACTGCAAGGGAATGAACTGTAATGCTGTCAGGCTTAAGCTCTCTGATAAGTCCTGTGGTATGCTTCATATGATATATATCTTCACCGGGAAGCCCTGCGATAAGATCCATGTTTATATTGTCAAATCCAAGTCGTCTAGCAGTATAAAAAGCATCCATAGTCTGCTCTGCCGTATGCCTTCTGCCTATTAATTTAAGGGTGTCATCATTCATGGTCTGAGGATTTATACTTATCCTGGTCACACCCTTTTCTTTCATCACCTTGAGCTTTTCTTCCGTTATGCTGTCAGGTCTGCCTGCTTCAACAGTGTACTCTTTTAACTGTGATAAGTCAAAATACTTTTCTATTTCCGATAATAGCCTGTCTAACTCATTGCTTTCCAAAGATGTCGGCGTTCCACCGCCTATATAAATTGCAATAAGTCTTTTATTTCTGCATGTATATGAAATGTACTGAAGCTCCTTTATAAGGGCATCAAGATATTTTCCCACGCTGTCCTTATAAAGCTCTATAGGATAGGAAGTAAAAGAACAATAAAGACATCTTGACGGGCAGAAAGGGATTCCTACATAGAGGCAGTAATCCTTTTCCGAATCAATTTCTGAAATAAGTTCTCTCTCATATTCTGCGACTTCCGCCGCAAGCTTTGCCTTAGGAAAAGAAACCTCATATATTCTCTGATAATCATCAATTATATCATCCTTTGATTTACCTGCCATAAAGCCTGCCATGGCAATTTTGGTAGGTCTCACACCCGTAAGACATCCCCACGGAAGTTTTCTTCCCGTATAATCACAAAGCATTTTATATACGGCAAGCTTAAACCTGTTTCTAAAGCTCTTTTTATTTTTATAATTTCCTGATATAACCGCACTTTCCTTAACTGCTCCATCCTTTTCTAATTTCAGCCAAGTCTCCTCCTCACTGAAAATTGCAGTAACCATAAAGCTTATTTCTTCATGCATTTCCCTGGAAATCTGCGCAGCCGTAACAGGCCTTATGCCCTTTATTTTTTCCTGCGGAAAAAATGCCAGAATCATAGACCGCAAATCATTATTATATTCTTCATTGTTTTGAACAATAAGTATCATTAGTACTTAGCTCCCGCCCATAAAATATCCACCGGCAATATCCGGTACAATTACATAAAAAACATATTTCCTGCTTTTTCACGCTTAATGGTGGTCTTACTGTTATGTCCCGGATAAACGACCGTATCATCAGGAAGCGTAAACAGCTTTTCTCTTATGGATTTTATAAGAAGCTCTCCGTCTCCCGTAGGGAAATCAGACCTTCCTATGCTTCCGGTAAACAGGGTATCTCCGTCAAACACCATTTTATTTTCTTCAAAATAATAACATATACTTCCCTGAGTATGTCCCGGTACCTCAAGACACTTAATTTCTGTACCGAGAAGTGAAATAACCTCGCCGTCAGAAACAGCAAAATCAGAATCAATAAATACCGGCTCTCCAAACATAGCCGAAAGATTTGCGGCACAGTTCTTAAGAAGTGGCTGGTCCTTTTCTCCCACATAAATCTTAACCTCAGGAAGAGCTTCCTTTATCGCATTAACCGCACCTATATGGTCATAGTGCGCATGTGTTATTAAAATTGCCTTAAGCTTATAATTCTGGTTTTTTACCATATCCAAAAGGAATTTTTCATTTGCGGCAGGGTCTATTATAACCGCTTCTCTGGTATCAGTATTTACTACCGTATAGCAGTTTGTTCCCAAATCGCCCAGCACGTTTGTGACCACAATAAGATTCTGCATAGCCTAAACCTCCTTACAATGAAACCGGATTTCTGATTAACCCGTAGTTCTTTCTATGTCAATTATTCCCTCAATGTTTCTGATTTTTGCAATTATTTTATTTAACTGCTCAACAGACTTTATCTCAAACTGCAGTGAAAGTGTAGCCTTATCCTGCTTGTTTACTCTTACGTTCATTCCCATAAGATTTATATTTGCCTCGTTAAATATTTTGGATATTTCATAAAGAATACCCTGTCTGTTGTTTGCATATATATTTATTTCCGTGGTATAAAGTGAGTCACCCTGCTGTGACTGCCACTCCGCGTCAATCAGCCTTGCCCTGTCTGCCTCTTCCATGCAGAGTATGTTAATGCAGTCTGTTCTGTGAATGGAAACTCCTCTTCCTCTCGTTATATATCCCACTATCTCGTCACCCGGAACAGGCGAACAGCACTTGGAAAATCTTACGGCAACATCGTCAATTCCCTTAACTACTATTCCACCCTTAGGAGAATGCTTATCCCTCTTCTGAGAAGAAAAATTATTCAAAATATCCTGGTCTGTTGTTTTTTTCTCGGCCTCCTTATTCGCCTCTTCAACCAGCTTATTTACAACCTGTCCTTCCTTTACGCCTCCGTGTCCCACAGCGGCGACAAGTGAATCCCAGTCAGGGAAATTATATTTCTTTAATGCCTTTTCCATATATTCGGGTTTAAGCAAATCCGGCAGATTAATATTTTTCGTTTTACAATAAGACTCTATGGCGGCCTTTCCTTTTGCAATATTGTCTGCCTTATGCTCCTGCCTAAACCACTGGTTAATCTTTGTTTTAGCCTGGGAACTTTTTACCACGTTCAGCCAGTCCATACTTGGTCCCTTGGAATTATTGGAGGTAATAATCTCTACCCTGTCTCCGCTTTTAAGAGGCATCTCTATCGGCACCTGCCTGCCGTTTACTCTGGCACCTACCATCTTGTTTCCTACTGCCGTATGAACAGCATAAGCAAAATCAATAGGTGTGGAGCCGCTTGGAAGTGACTTTACATCTCCGTCAGGAGTAAAACAATATACCTGGTCCTGGAACAAATCCAAATCAGTCTTTACAAAGCTCATGAATTCCTTGTTGTCAGTAGTGTCGGTCTGCCATTCAAGTATCTGTCTGAGCCAGTTCATCTTTTCTTCTTCCTTCTGATTTGCAGCACCCCCGCCCTCTTTATATTTCCAGTGTGCGGCAATACCGTATTCAGCAGTCCTGTGCATCTCATAAGTCCTTATCTGAATTTCAAAAGGACGTCCCTCATGTCCGATAAGAGTCGTATGAAGCGACTGGTACATATTCGCCTTAGGCATGGCAATATAATCCTTAAACCTTCCCGGTATAGGCTTATATTTTTCATGTATTATACCCAGTGCCGCATAGCAGTCTCTTACAGTATTCACTTTAATTCTGAGAGCAAAAATATCGTATATCTGGTCCAGGGTCTTACCCTGTGTCTTCATCTTTTTATAAATGCTGAAAAAGTGCTTTACCCTTCCGTCAATTTCTGCCTCGATGCCTGCTTCATGTATATAATCAGTTACCTCCGCAACCATCTGCTTTATAAACTCTTCCCTTTCAGAAAGTCTCTCATCTATCTGTCTTTTTAAATCATTATATACATCAGGATATAAATACTGCATGGATAAGTCATCCAGTTCGATTTTAATCTTGGATATACCGAGCCTGTGTGCTATTGGCGCATAAATATCCATTGTTTCTCTCGCCTTTTCAATCTGCTTTTCAGGCGTCTGATACTGAAGGGTCCTTAAATTATGCAGACGATCAGCCAGCTTAATAAGAATAACCCTTATATCCTTTGCCATTGCAAGAAACATTTTTCTTAAATTTTCGGCCTGGATTTCAATTTTATCCTGAGACAAATCGAGCTGAGTAAGTTTTGTAACACCATCCACAAGCAGTGCTACTTCGTCGGAAAACTCAGCGGCTATCTCGTCAGTTGTCATGACCGTATCTTCCACCACGTCGTGCAGTATTCCCGCAACTATTGTTTCCTTATCAAGCTCCAGTTCGGCGAGTATTATTGCCACGCACAAAGGGTGAATGATATAAGGCTCTCCTGATTTACGCTTCTGTCCTTCATGTGCCTTTTTTGCAATATTATATGCCTTTTCTATCTGAGACACATCCTCCGAAGGATGATATTCATGTATTTTTTCTATCAAATCCTTATAAAGCTCCTCAGGAGGTGTAAAATCACTTGGTGTACTTAAATCATTGGATAATTTTCTTCCCTCGGCATCATATGTTTTTTCATCTAACTCTGGCATAAGCGTCACTTCCTTATCCTGATTGGGTAAATATTATTTCCCCTCGTATTTAACGACTGATTCTATATCATATTTCTTAAGCTTTTCCCTGCCCTTTAAATCCACAAGTTCAATTAAAAATATCATTTTTACAACCGTTCCGCCAAGCTCTTCTATAAGCTTTGCAGCCGCCTCCATTGTGCCTCCTGTTGCAATCAAATCATCGATAAGCACTACCCTGTCTCCCGGTTTAACGGCATCCTTATGAATTTCGATAGTAGCAGTTCCGTATTCAAGCTCATAAGTAGCTTCTACTGTCTCTCTCGGAAGCTTTCCTTTCTTTCTTACCGGAATAAATGCTTTTCCTGCAAGATATGCAAGCGGTGTTCCAAATAAAAATCCCCTTGATTCCGCACCTGCTATGATGTCAAAATCCACATCTTTTATAAGGTTATACAGTTCATCAACCGACAGTTTGAAACCTTCCTTATCATCCAATACGCTTGTAACATCCCTGAAAAGCACGCCCGGCTCCGGAAAGTCAGGAATACTCTTGATATAGTCTTCAACCTTTTTCACTGCTTTAGTTCCTCGTTTTCTAAATTTTTTCTGTAGCCCTCTATTTTAATCTGCAGGCTCCTTCTTCCCTGATATTCATTTATATCAGGTCTGTATGCAATATCTAAAACGATATCGTTTTTTTCTCCATTTAACATTTTATCACATTCTTGCTCTGTAAACCATAGTTTTATGTTATTTATAAACTCTTCTGCGTTAAAAAATATTCCTTCACATAACTTCCCGTTTCCTGAGATAAGATTAAATTTAACGGTGTTTTTATTTTGGCCTATTATTCTTGCACTTTTAATCCTTACTCCCTTTTCGGCAAAAACCGGTCTTTCATTACCGGTGCCAAACGGCGCAAGGCTTTCAAGCTGCTCTACAAGCTCCATATATGCATAACTCATAGGCATTGCTGCATCAATAAAGAGCTTAGGTAAAAGGTCTTCTTTTGATATATTTTCATTCTTATTTATTTTTTCTGCAAATTTATGAAAATTTTCTTTTTTTATTGAAACCCCCGCAGCCAGCTCGTGCCCTCCGAATTTTTCAATCAGGCTGCTGCAGGCTGTAAGTTCTCTATGCAGATTATATCCTTCTATGGAGCGCCCCGAGCCTTTTAATATTCCTTCTTCCAAGGAATCCGTAAACACTATGACGGGTCTGTAATATTTTTCTTTTATACGCCCTGCCACAATTCCTGCAAGACTTTCATGCAGTCCTGAAATATAAATTATAAATACATTCAGCTTCTCAAGTCCGTTTTCTCTTATATAATTTTCAGCCTCAAAAACTCCATCTTCCGTAAGTTTTTTTCTGCTGTCATTAAGTCTTTTAAGTTCTATGGCAATCTTTTCCGCTTCATCCCTGTCTCTGCTTAAAAAGAGAGAAAGGGCCTTGTCTGCTTTATCCAGCCTGCCTGCCGCATTTATGCATGGGCCTATAATAAACCCCAGATGATAGGCGGTAATTTCTCTTCCGTCAGAAAGCTCTGTCTCTCTTAGCAATGCCCGAAGTCCTACATTTTCCGTTTCTCTTATAAGCGTAAGCCCCTTCTTTACATATATTCTGTTTTCATCTTTCAGAGGCATTACATCACAAACTGTTGCTATGGCGGCAAATGTAATATATTTATCTTTTTCAAACGAAATACCCATTATTTTATAGAGATATTCAATAAATTTAAGAGCGACCACAGCGCCGCATATCCCCTTAAACGGATAATTACAATCCGGCTGCTTTATATCTATAACCGCATCCGCAGGAACTCTTATATATTCTGTCTCCCCCGTCTCCTCCGAAGTTTTATACGGCATCTCATGATGGTCAGTTACAACCACGGTCATATTAAGCTCTTTTGCAAGCTTAATTGCTGATAATGCCGCAATTCCGTTATCACAGGTTATAATTGTATCAACTCCGTCATTATATGCTTTCCTGATTATCCTCTCATTTATACCATAGCCGTCCTTAATTCTGTGGGGAATTTCAAAAGACACGTCCGCCCCTGCTTTTTTTAGTCCTTCCAGAAGTATGTAGTTTGACGTCACTCCGTCTACATCATAATCGGAAACAATACGGATTTTTTTACCTTCCCGAATTTTCTGCATTATTATCCGCACACCCTTATCCATGTCCTTCATAAGCTCCGGCGGATGTGTAATCCTCATGTCGCCATAAAGAAATGCCTGAATTTCATCGTCCTCCGTTAAGTCCCTGTTTCTGAGAACCCTCGCTACCACAGGGTCTATATTAAATTTTTTGGCAATTCCAAAGAAATCAGCCTTCTTGGAATATATTCTCCAATTTAATTCCATTTATTACCTCTTATAATTACCAATACCTGTAATTGAAATAAAGTCAGGGAGATTTTCCCTGACTTTTATTATGTTTTATTTTATAAATCTGCCTTTTTTCCTTTTTTACCGATACGTGTCTTCATAAAATACCAGAGTGGTCCGGTAATAAAGACTGATGAATAGGCACCGCCTAAGATTCCCACCATAAGTGTAAGTGAAAATTCTTTTATGGAAGCAACTCCCATAATGAAAAGCACAAGCACCATTATATATGTAGTAAGAGTTGTAAATATATTTCTTGTAAGAGTCTGGTTTATACTGGTATTTACGATTTCCGCATAACCTGTCTTTTCAGGATTCATAATCTTTAAGTTTTCACGTATTCTGTCAAATATAATGATTGTAGCATTTATGGAATAACCTACAATAGTCAGCATACATGCTATAAATGTACTTCCCACAGAAAGATAACCTACTGAATATACCATAAATACTATCATCACGTCATGCAAAAGGGCTATAACCGCACTTGCACCAAATTTAAAGTCTGCAAATCTGAAAGCAATATATATGAGCATAAGTATTGCCGAAACAATAACTGCAATTATTGCGTCTCTCTGCATTTCGGAACTTATGGTTGAGCTTATGCTCTGGGTATTAATGTCTGATACGGTAAACGCCTCATTTAATGCATTGTCAAGACTTTCTCTCTGCTCCTGACTGAGCTCCGGCATTTTAAATATTACCTGATTTGAGTCTTCCACTGTCTGTATCTGTATGTTAGCCGCAGATATTCCCGTTGATTCTTCTATAACAGGAACTATTTCCTGTTCCGATTCTTCAAGAGTGTAGGCTCTGTCAAAATCAACCGTTACCGATGTACCACCAAGAAACTCGAGGCTGTAATTTAAGCTGTGTTCTCTTATCCTGCTGTTTACCGGCAAAAATGCAATTCCCAGAAGTATAAGTACTATGGATAATGAAACAAAATATTTAAATTTACCTACATAATTAAACTTAGCCGTCCTTTTAATTGTGCCAAAATACCTTGGTTTATTTACGCCGAGCGCCACAACTGCATTAAGAAGGAATCTCGTAACCACGACTGCCGTAAACATTGAAAGTACGATACCAAGGATAAGTGTTCTTGCAAAACCCTTGACAGGTCCCGAGCCCATGAGAAGGAGCACAACACCCGCTATTATCGTTGTTATGTTTCCATCCAGAATTGCCGAAAGCGCTTTTGAAAAGCCAAGTTTTACTGCAGTTTTAACAGACTGTCCGGCAGTAATTTCCTCTTTGATACGAGTATATATGATAACATTTGCATCCACCGCCATACCTATGGAAAGAATGATACCTGCTATACCCGGAAGTGTAAGGGTTATGTTAAATGCATTGAGAAGTAAAAGCTCAAGTACAATATATCCGAAAAGGGCAAAGGTTGCTATAATTCCCGGTATTCTGTATGCCACTATCATAATTATGCATACTATAATCATACCTATAAGGCCTGCAAGAAGCGAAGTAGAAACTGCCTCCTGTCCAAGCTTTGCACCTACTATCTGTGAGCTTACCTCTGAAAGTTCCAGAGGAAGAGCGCCTATTTTAATGGTATCTGCTAAATTTTGTGCATCTTCATAGCTTGATATACCGTTAATTTCAGCATTTCCCTCTGTGATTGCAGACTGCACGGTCGGATAACTTACAACCTCGTCATCATATAAAATATAGATAATCTTACCTATATTTGCAGCGGTTGCCTCCGCAAATTTAGCCTGTCCTTCCTCAGTAAATGTGAGGATTACCACGTTGTCATTTGCTCCTGTTGCCGTATTCTGTGTTATCTGTGCCTCTGCATTTCTTACGTCTGAGCCTGTAAGGACCGGCTCATATTCTGAGCCCGCACTCCAGAGTGCATAGTTATCTTCATCAAGGAACTCCAGTTTACCCGGCTGTCCCATTTCCTCAAGAATTTCATTTGCATCTACCCTTGAAGTATCCACCGGAAGTTCTACCGTAAATCTGGTGTTTCCCTCCATATATACTTCTCCGTCAGGGCTGTAGGAATCCACTCTTCTCTGTAGTTTGTCCAAAGTTGCAGAAATCTCATCACTTGTAGGATTTTCATCTACAATATCATAAGTAATGCTCACTCCACCCTGTAAATCAAGTCCAAGGGTAATGTTCTTTGCACTGCCCGCATTCTTTGCTCCTACGCCGGCCACAGTCACATATACACCTGCCGCCAGAAGAATAAGGAAAATAACAATAGTTATTACCGCATTTCTTTTTGCTTTTTTCATCTTTTTCTCCTCTATTGATTATTTATTCGCTCAGAGCCGCTTTAATCATAAGGGCACATTCTATACGCTTTCTTTCCAGCTTACATCCGGTTTCATATACATCAAATATATTCCCGTGAAACTGGTATGAATTTGCAGCACATCCTCCACTGCAATAAAATCTTGCAAAGCAGTCTCTGCATTTTTCTTTGGCATATACATTACAAAGCTTGAAATCGTCGGTAATATCCGGTCTTTCTATACCGTTAAATACATCACCAACTTTAAATTCCTCATTTCCGACAAACTGATGACACGGATAAAGGTCTCCCCAAGGCGTAACTGCCAGATACTCCGTACCCGAGCCGCAACCCGAAAGTCTTTTATATACACATGGTCCACCCGTAAGGTCAATCATGAAATGAAAGAAGTTTACAGGTTTTCCTTCTTTATGTCTCTTTATGAGATACTTCGCCAGCTTGTCATATTCCTCACAGATAATATCTATATCCTCATCCTTTATTGCATAATCACAGGAAGGGTCAGCCACCACAGGCTCTATGGAAATCTGGTCAAAGCCATTATCAGCAAGCTCCTTTACGTCTTCAGAAAAATCTAAATTGTAATGTGTAAATGTACCTCTTACATAATAACTTTTATCGCCTCTCATCTCTGCAAATTTCTTAAATTTCGGCATTATTATGTCATAACTTCCCTGTCCGTTTCTTGCAGGGCGCATCATATCATTTATCTCTTTTCTTCCGTCAATGCTTAAAACCACATTAGCCATTTCTTTATTGGCAAATTCCATTATCTCGTCATTTAAAAGAATTCCGTTTGTTGTAAGCGTGAAACGGAATTTTTTATTTGCTTCCTTTTCCCTGCTTCTGCCGTATTCCACCAGGCGCTTCACCACATCAAAATTCATGAGCGGCTCGCCGCCAAAGAAATCCACCTCAAGATTTACCCTGTTTCCTGAATTTTCAATCAGAAAATCAAGTGCCTGTTTTCCTACTTCATACGACATAAGAGCTCGTCTTCCCTTGTACTCGCCTTCTTCTGCAAAACAGTATTTGCAGGCAAGATTACAGTCATGTGCAATATGCAGGCACAAAGCCTTTACAACCGTTTTTCTTTTCTTAAAATCTATAATTGCATCACGATACACATCCTCAGTAAAAAGCATGCCATTTTTTTTAAGCTCTGTTACACTGTCATATGCTTCTTCTATTTCCGCATCGCTTAAATTTTCTGTTTTATTTTTTATAATCTCAACAATCTCTGCTTTTGTATGATTTTCATACACTTCTATAATGTCATAAACCAAATCGTCCACAACATGTACAGAACCGCTGCACACATCCAGCACCATGTTATATCCGTTATTTTTATACTGATGTACCATAATTTCTCCAACGCATTAAAAGAGGACTATCGCCTGATGGTCCTCTTAAATCATTCTTATATTCGTTTTTATAACAATTTACTTAATTACTTATTTTCACAGCTCTGATTTCCTACAGTGCATGAAGTCTTGCATGCAGACTGACATGAAGTCTGGCACTCACCACAGCCGCCCTTTGTCATAGTATTCTTTAATGTGTTATTTGTTAAAGTCTTTATTCTTTCCATTTTATGTATCCTCCTAAAATATTTTTTCTCATGATTTATATACCATCAGGTACTGCAATGCATTTATTGTATCATAATTATAATTTAATTAAAAGCCTTAATTTAGCTTTTTTAACTTAGCATTCCTCCAAGCGTGCCGCCTCCGAAACAAAGCAGAAATGCACTTATAAATTCACTTCCTGCCAGGCTGAAATTTCCTTCTGCTATTGCAGATACTACAATGATTATTGCTATGTACACAATACCAAGCAGTGCTCCCCATAAGAATTTTTTCTCTTTTATCATTTTTCCGAGAGAAAAAGCTCCTATGAATGACGCTATGACGTATATAAATATAATGCATAGATTTACTGTGCTTTCAGTAAGCTCAAGCTTATATACTCCAAATGCAAGAATTACAAGAAGTATTCCGGTAATCACATATGCCGTCACAAGTGCTTTCATTACACATGCCGCCTTAAAGCTGTTTGTCATCATTTCCCCTCCCTGATAATATATTTTAAGGTGCAAAGACAGCCTGCCCCTGCACCTGCTTTTATAAATATATATTCATTTCGGGACAAATTTATGACAAATTATCCTACTGAAACAATTTCTTTATGCTTATTATTTCACTGTATATTTCCGAAGCTCTTTTTTTCACCTCATCATTCGGCTGTATCAGGTCCACTACCATTACGGTATAAAGTCCGGCTGTACTTGCAGATATTACACCGTTTATGGAATCCTCAACACCTATTGTCTTTTCAGGTTTTACCTGAAGCAGTTCACATGCTTTAAGATATATATCAGGTGCCGGCTTCCCGTTTTTTATCATATCACCATATACCATTTCGTCAAAATATTCGTAAAGACCATGTGCTTTAAGATGTTTTTCCGCCCTTTCCCTGTAAGTAGACGTTGCAAGCGCAATTTTAATGCCTCTTTCAGAAAGAAATTTAAACAATTTTTTTACGCCGGGTTTAAGCTCCATTCCATGTACTGAGGTATAAGCATCCATTTTAGTCATAAATTCCGAACGGAACTCATCATAGCTTATTTTCGTGCCCATGATTTCAGCAAATACATGCCTGTTGCTCTCTCTGGTACCACCCGCCAGCCTGTCACTCAGCCTTGAGAGAGTTTCGTCGGAAGCTCCAAGCCTTTTTCCGACCTCTCTCTCAAATCTTCTGTAAAGCTTTTCAGAATCAAAAATCACTCCGTCCATGTCAAATACTACAGCATCAAACATATTATTTATCCTTTTTTCTTCTCTTTAATAAAATTATAAATATTATCAATGCAGCTACTAATACTACGCATATGATAATTATCCATATTATACTGAAGTTGGAGCCGTATTCAAAATTTATCGTCTGTTCCGCGGTATTTCCTGCTTCGTCATGAGCTTTTGCAACAATTTCATAGTTTCCTTCACTGCTTACGGTAAATGTTGCAACATTATTTTCAATACTCTGTTCCACTCCGTTAAGAGTTACTGAATCCAGTGTATCCTCTTCAAGCTGTAGAGATACCATGACAGTAACTGCATCCTCAATATTATCCCCGTCTTCAACCCCGGTAATCATAATATTAGGAGCCTTTGTATCTATGATAAACTCTATGGTTTTCTCAACCTCATTGTCCATTTCATCTATTGCCACTACTCTAAGAACATGTCTTCCGTCAGATACTTCAGAGAGTCCGTCATATTCAACACCGTCCAGATATACTGTTACATCACATACCGTAAGGTCGCTTACAAGGTCATCATATTCATAATTCCAGTTAAAGCTGTTTAAAACCTTTCCGTCATAATCTGCAAAGTCAATGATTACAGGCGGTGTTTTATCTATGGTAAAGTGTATAACTTTGACTGTACTGTTTCCTGCCTTATCTGTAGAAGTAACATTTATATCGTAAATTCCGTCCTCAGTAAATTCCCTGGAAACAACTGAAGTTCTTGAAGAATTTACATTATAATCGCCAAAGTCAATCTCATGCATTGTTCCGTTTATGTCAGTACGTGTTCCACTCAGCGTAAGATTGTTTGAGGTATAGAAATCCTCTATTACACTTATATTAAATATTACTGAATCTCCGGTAACATCAAAATTTTTAACTCCTGAAAGTGATATCTCAGGCGCATTACGGTCAAGTATAAATGTATATGACCTTGTAGCACTGTTTCCTGTCCTGTCTTCTGCAGTAAATTCAAATCTGTATTCACCGTCTTCCGTAAAGGTCTGGGAAAGTGTATCATCGGCAGAATCCGGCGCAAAGTCTATGGTAGTAACCAGACTTTCCTGTGTACCGTCTATTGCCCTGTATACATCAATACGCCCTGCCGGCATATCCCAGTAAAATGCCTCTTTTATGCCAAAGGTCATTGTTACCTGACTTGTCGAAGTCCCGCCTTCTGTAGTTCCCGTAATGCTTAATTCAGGTGCCGTTTTATCAACTCTGAAGTTTACTGTCCTTACTTCACTTGCATTTCCGGCTCTGTCAACTGACTGGTAGCTTATCTCATAATCAGCTTCTGTAGTATATGTACCTGTACCTTCTCCCACCTTCTGAGTGGTTGTAACCGTCTGCTGACCCGGCTGAGTAACCCTCACCGTCTGTGTAAGGTCATCTGAATCTTTATTTGTATCAGAAACGCTTACGTTGAGCGAAGCATCTGCTGCAAGATACCTTACTCCTGTAGAGTTAGTGAGCGTCGTACCATTAAGTACTGTTGTAATTTCAGGAGCTGTCCTGTCAATCGTAAATGATACACTTCTGTCCGCACCCGAATTATCTGCAGAATCTGTACTGCTTAAGCCGATGGTATGTGTTCCCTCAGGCATTACTGTTACTGTCGCTTTATAAACGCCATTTATTAATGTCCATTCAGGATTTATTACATTACCGTTATCCGTAACGATAATATTACATTCATTTACATCTGACACACTTAAGTCAAGTGTTACATTTCCTGCATAATACTGTCCATATACCGCACCATTATATGAAGTATTACTGTATTTGCTGATTTTAGCAGGCTGACCTGCCGTAACAGTCATTTCGTTTACAGGATTTGTATTATCCAGAGTAAATGATACACTGTCTGTCGCTTCATGTTTTGCACGGTCTTTTGCGGAAACAGTAATCGTATATTTTCCGTCAGCAGGTGACGCACCGATAAGCTCACTTAACTTCTTTTCGCCCTTATAGCTGTCATTTGTAATAGTTACTCTGGTATCATCAGGCTTTATTATTACCATACTTCTCTCATCAACTAATATATTGTCACTGTCAGATGATGATATTACAGGGTCTCCGTTTAATATGGAATTATCGTTTTCATATCTTTCATCTGTAACTGAAACGCCTGCTTCCGGATTTTCACTGTCTACAAGGAAGTGATATGTATAAACTTTGTAATTACCCTGTTCATCGTATACAGTTAATTCTACTTCAGTGCCTTCATTGTTTGTGGAATTAAGTATGGTTACTTTTGCAGCAGCTGTATCAACACCTTCAAACACATCCTGCTTCGTATCTTCATCTGTAGTCTGATTAACCACAATCTTTGAGACTTCCGATGTATCATCAGTTACATTAAATGTAACATTAAGCTCTTTTCCGTTATAGCCGTCAAAGCAATGATTTTCAGCTTCATAATCGCTTATATTGTCGATAGTTGCCAAAATGTCACCACTGCCGTTATTTAACAATATTTCTGAAATTTTCGGTGCCGTATTGTCAATGGTTATCTCAAAGGTTTCTGGTCCTACGGAGCCTATGTTATCACTTGCAGTAAGCGTTATTTCATATGTACCATCCTTAGGCATTTCGTTTTCTATCATATTGCCATTAAGTAATTGTGATAATTTTGTATTAATACTAATATCTGCACCATTGGTATTACCATCATTATACACTATCGAGGAATTTCCATTACTGTCTGTATATCTTATGGTTATCCCCGCACTTCCGCCGAGTTCATCGCCCTGCTTTATGGAAGCATTTATCACCGGATTTCCGCTTACTGTCTGTCCTGTTAATATTTCATCTGCATTTTCAGTTGTAACTTCAATACTTAATTCAGGCGCGGTATTATCAACCTTATAGGTCTCAACCGCATTCTCATTGTTAGCTTCAGGCCAGTAAATAACATTTCCTGCATTATCCACAGCTTTGACCTTAACAGTTGTTCCGTCTGTAGTGTCAGATTTTTTAACCTCAACCTGATATTTTCCACTCGAATCTGCTGTTACCGCTGAATATTCACCATTATCCTGACTTACTGCAAGGGTTTGTATGCCGGAATTATAATTTCCTGAAGAGTCACCTGCAGTAAATATTATTGTCAAATTACGATACCAGTCATTATTTTGTGCACTAGATGTCACTCCATTATAACTGATAGAAGGATTTGTTATATCCACAAAGAGAATTGTTGCATCTTTGCTTCCTTCAGCCCCATTAGTGTTTTTTGCAGTAAACTTATAATTTCTTTCCATAGAGGAAGTTTCAGTCATATTATATACTATATCAGTAGTATAATCCGTCTCGCCCTGCTTTATATATGACTGTCCTTTGTTTACGGAAGATGTATCAATCGAGCCCGTTTTGTCAGTTAATGATACTGTATCTGTATCTATAGGTACGTCAGAGGTTATGGTTACCTTTATAGAATAAAAAGTAGCATTCGTAAGTATACCTACCTTTTCTCCTACCACCCAGTTATTATTCTGAGTACTGTCTCCATATGCATTATTCATTGAATTTGAAAAATCAAATTCAATCTCTATATCTACATTATCCTTATAATACTCAAGACTTGTAATTTGCTCATCACTTAGCACATTACCTGCTTTATCTTTTAAGGTGACATAATATGTAACTGTTTTTCCCTTAAATTCTTCATTATCTACAGGTACCGGTATATTTATATCCATGTTACTACCGTTTACAGTTCCTGATACATTGGAAACAGTCGTCGTCCCTTCACTTCCCGAAACGGTATAATATACCTCATAACTTTCTACTCCCGAAATATTATCTGTAGCTGTAAAGTTAATATTGTATGCTTTTTTATATGTACATTTTTCGTCTTGACCTAATTCCTCTGACTGTCCGCTTTCTGTTACTTTTACAGAATTTTCTGCTATTTTAGGAGCTTCTGTGTCATAACATACACTGAAAACAAATGAAGCCTTTTTTCCCACTCTATTGTCCGCTGTTATTTTATAATATTTTATGCAATCATTACTCGGTCTTTCTATACTGTAAGATTCTGTGGATGTGTACCATGATTGCATGTCAACCCATTCATCTCCATCATCACTTGACTCTAATTTTATATACATGACATCTGTTGCAGAAGTTATATCCCATGTCACATCAACATTGCCCGTTGTGCTATAAAGCAACGCGTTCTCCTTTATAGCCAGTGCATCGCCTCCGTTTACAGTAACATTCACATTGCTAATAGTTATATCTGAAGATAAATAACTTATTATTACCGTTTTTTTATCAGACTCGTTTCCTGCGGAATCTTTAACAGAAATTTCATAAGTAACTTTTTTTCCTGCATCCTGCTCTGAAGGATTAATAGTATATTCGTATTTATACTGACCATCTGCTTCACTTCCGGTGATATTTACGTTTTGCTCCGTTCCGTCCTTTTTTACCACCAGCGTTCCGTTTTCACCTGCCGTAACTGAAACTGTGTGGGGTATTATAATTAATTGATCTGACAGCGTTGTTTCATTTCCCGTTACAGAGCTTCCGTCTATCTGAAAATCACTTATTACAGGTGCTTTATTATCACAATCCGCAGTAGCAGAAGATACTGCCTGTGTATCAGGGTTTCCGTCACCGTTAGAATCCAAACCTATATATCCGTAATAAGCTGCCTCTGTACCGTCATTAATGTCAAAAGTATTTTGTGACTGCCATTCAAGACCACTGTCAGCATTACTTTGAGATATTGAATAATAAATATCTCCGTAATAATATGTTCCTGCATCAGAAATACTTGAAACACTGTTTACAATGCTTTCTGTGGTTGTAGTGCCACTTGTAACTGAGGCTTTTTTCGTTGTGCCGTCATATGAAATTTGAACACTTCCTGACAGCCACTCTGCCTCTGTGTAGCCGTCTGCCGTTAATTCGATTGAAGGGCTCAAGTCCGCTATACTGTCCTCCTGCTTACATACGTATATGTATAAACTTGATGCATTTATAGTACCGGATGTTATCTCACTGGATTTATCGGCACTGTATTTAACCACATAACCCTGACCGTCTACAGTATCGCCTAACTGTGCATTAATATTGGAAATATCATAAGTAATATTTCCCGAAGAATAATACTTCAAAGTAATTGTTTTTGTAACAGTATCTGCCGTACTTGCTTCATTTATAACTAACGTAGGAATAGAAGTTACTTCGGTATCATCAGCTGCTTCCGCCCTCTCATTCCTGTTATCAATATAAACAACACCAAGCACCATAACAATCGCCATTACTATGGCGGTTACTTTTGATAAAATTTTTCGTCTTACAGTTCCTTTCATTCTCTCACCCCTTTAAATGTTTTCATTCGTATGAACTATCTTTACTTCATAAACTACCGAAATTTTTCTGCCTGATTTATTTACGTCTGAGACAGGAGCGTCCATACTTCTAAGTACTCCTGTTTCCTCAGGGCTGTAATTTCCAATAATTGTGTTATCTCTGTATTTATCTGATGCCTGACTTAATACATCGGTTACTGACTCAGAAGTCAGTACATCAGTCTTTTCTGAATCAGCCAGAACATCAGTAGGCTCTTCAGATACCGCTGCAAGTACATCTGTTTTTTCATCATCTTCTGATGAGAGAACATCAGTTGTCACATCGTTTCCATTATCATATCCTAAAACATCGGTCTTGCCGTCACCAGTGTCATATCCCAAGACATCAGTTTTATCATCATTTCCCTTAGCTCCTGTGTATCCAAGCACCTCAGTACTTTCTTCATCCACGGCCGAGGATTTTTTTCGTAAGTTTTTTGTCCTATGCTTTAAACCGTCCGAAGTTGTATCTACGGCATCTCTTACTGTAATCCTGCTGGTTTCTGCCTTTATGGCATCCTGCTTGGATTTTGCCTCATAACCGGTTTTTTGTATTGCTTCAATACTCTTTCTTTGTGTATGTCCGGTCAAATCTCCAAAGACCTTAGGAATTTTAAGAACAAAGAACAGTACGACCGTCACTATGAGAAACATTATGGCAAGTACCAGACCACCGTAAAATAACACTCTGTATAATCCCATCTTCTCACTCTCCCATCTGTTCCGAAATTCCTGCAGCCCCGTCTTCTGCAGTACTGTCTTCTTCTGTACCTTCTGTTGAAACAGAATAATCATGTGACTTAAGCTTTTCCATTGTAGCCATTCTCTTTGCCCATGTAGCATTATTCGTTATATTTTTAACAGAACTTCCTTCTTCATATACTGTAAGTATCATCACTGCCTGAGCTTCAGTCCATTGTTCAGGGTCTGATTCAATATCTTCCAGATATTCATATATATAGTTCAAATGCTCTGCATATATTCTGTTGCTGTAATCACTGTCCTTCCCGATTATGCCTTCTGCTTCCTCGTATATGGAAACAGCTTCGTCATAATCGCCTTTTATACCATAAATTTCAGCAATCTTGCACATTTTTATCACATATGCCCTGTTATACGCCTGCACATTTTCATTGTTACTGTTCGTTCCCAAAACATCTGCAGGTATCTGATTTATAACATTCTGACACGCCTGAACAGCCATGTCATAATAGGTTTCATCTTCCTTTTCTTCTGCCAATGTCTCATAAATCACGGAAAGACTGTCATTGTAGCTGTAAAGATACTTAGATGCATCTTCGCCCGTATATTCATCCAAATCCTCTAATGCCTGAGTCATGGTTTCTTCTGCCTTTTCAGCTACCCCTTCTGTCTGAATATATGTGGTGTAAATTCTTCCCAATGTCTCATAATTTACAAATTTTTCTTCATCATCATTTGAAAATCTGCTTATATTATACGAAGCAAACCCGTCGACATTCTGCATAAGCTCACTTACATCTACGTTTGTACTTGAAAGAATAAGTGAGATACTTCCGTAATATGCCGCCAGCTCACCATAATCCTCGTCGTTTTCGTCTACCATTCTGAAATACTGGGTTGCAGCGCTGTAATCTTCAAGCTCCACAAAATAGGTTATACCCATTTTATATAACACTTCATTCTGTTTATCTACGTTGCCGTAACCGTTTTTTATTCTGTTTGCAATCACATTCAGTCCGTCTTCAAGAGAAAGCTGTGAAACTCCCTCTTCATTTACGTCATGTTCCGAGTCTATGTAAAGGTCTATGTATTTTACATAAGCCTCTGATTCTTCTCCTATTAAATCAAATGCAGATTTATACTCATCAGCCGCCTGACGGTAATCCCCTTCTGCTTTTGCTTCATTTCCTGATTCTATGTATGCTGTATAATTTTCGTTTTCAATCCTTTTTATTCCGGTGTAACCCACTATAGTGGTTGCCGCCGCAACAATAGTAAGCGCCGCCGATACTGCAAATAATGTCATTTTCTTTTTATTTGCCCTGCGGTATGAATCATCGAGCTCCGTATAATGGTCAAGGGCATATAAAAGTTCCGAACACGACTGGTATCTGTCGTTCGGATTTGGCTGTGTACACTTTAAAATTATTTTTTCAAGCCCTGTTGAAAGAGCCGGATTCCACTGTCTTATCGGCTTCATTTCATAAGGCGGCTCACATGGATTTTTTCCTGTAACTATATGATAAAGAGTTGCACCGAGATTATATATGTCTGTTCTGGCGTCAGTCTTATAAAGACCTCTTCCCTGTGCATCGCCAAACTGCTCAGGTGCAGCATAGCCTCTCGTTCCTAATGCCGTGGTGTCAGCGTTGTTTTCTATTGTATATTCTTTTGCCGTTCCAAAGTCTATCAGCTTTACGCCGCCCTCCGGCTTGAGCATGACATTGGAAGGCTTCATGTCCCTGTATATTATAGGCGGATTCATGGAATGAAGATAGTCCAGAGCACTGGCAAGCTGGCGTCCCCATTCTATGACTTTATCCTGGGGCTGTGCTCCCTCTTCTTTTAATACCTCTGCCAGATTTGTTCCCTCAATGAAATCCATTACTACATAAATGATACCCTTCTGGTTAATGATATCAACTATTCGCGGAAGTACGGGGTGGTCAACATTTTTTAATATGTTAGCTTCTCTTTCAAGTCCCTTGAGGAGAGTTTCAGCGCTTTTGGAGCCGTCATTTTTTATTTCCTTGACCGCCCACTGCTTATTTAATCTGTTATCTCTCGCAAGGTATACAATTGACATTCCACCCCTGCCGATTTCCTTTAATATTTCATATTTTCCGTCTAAGACCATACCTTCTTTAGCCATCTCAATCCCTCACTAAATTGTTTTTATTACTGCTACCGAAATATTATCAGTTTCTTTTCTGTTCTTAACAAGCTCTGTAAGATATATACAGCCGTATTTCATCTCATCCTCATTGGAAACTGCTATAGGTCCTATTTTTTCTATCATCTCTTCATCTGAAATCTGATGTCTGAAGCCGTCCGAACAGAGCATATATACTGCATTTTTACTAAGCTGGCCTTTTACGAAATCCGGCTCAACCACCTGTGAAGCCCCCACACACTGAAGCAGGACGCTTCTTCTCGGGTCAACCTTTGCCTCTTCTTCGCTCATTCTCCCCATTGCCACCTCTCTGGCAATAAAAGTCTGGTCCGTTGTGAGCTGTTTAACAACATTTGTCATTTCATATATACGGCTGTCACCCACATGCACGATATGATATTCCCCATTAAACATAAGAATGGCAGATACCGTAGTACCAAGCATTATATTGTTGCTTGCTCCATAGCTTCCAAGACGTTTGTTCTGTGTCTGTATTATTTCATTCCACTGCTCCCTTAATGTCGTAAATGAAAAATTGTTATTTAACACGTCTTTTGTAAATACTTCATCAAACCATTTTATAAAAGCTATAAGTACCTCTTTGCTTGCCAGTTCGCCCTTGGACAGACCGCCCATTCCGTCACATACAATCCCCAGAGCGGCCATTCCCGAAGGCGTATTTATTATTTTTATTGCAAGCGAATCCTGATTGGTCTCTTTTCTGATACCCACATCTGTATTATAAGCTGCTATGAACTCCATATTATTCTCCTTTTCTAAGAAGGAATACAAATTCCTCGTCCCCTAATTTTACTTCTGCATTGTTTTTAAGCAGAACTTCTTCTCCCTGACTAAGTTTCTTTCCGTCAACATATGTTCCGTTTGTTGAATCGTTATCCTTTATATAGTTTACTCCGTTTCTTTGAATTATTATACAGTGCACTCTGCTTATGGCCGCATTATTATCTATGGAATAATCTGCATTTACATGAGATTTTCCGATTTTAAATTCTGGTTTTGTTATATATATTTCTTCATTATTCTTCTTTCTCACCAAATGAGGTCTCTGCTGCTGAGACACAGACTGTGGTGCGGGCTGTGGCGCCGGTGCAGGTGCAGGCTTCGGCTGCTGCATCTGCGGTGCAGGCTGTGACACAGGTGCCTGTGTTAATTTTGATGTTGATGCAGGTTTTTCCTGCTGCATCTGCGGTGCAGGCTGTGGTATCGGTGCAGGTTTCGGCTGCTGCATCTGCGGTGCAGGCTGTGGTATCGGTGCAGGTTTCGGCTGCTGCATCTGCGGTGCAGGCTGTGGCATCAGTGCAGGTTTCGGCTGCTGCATCTGCGGTGCAGGCTGTGGCATCGGTGCAGGTTTCGGCTGCTGCATCTGCGGTGCAGGCTGTGGCATCGGTGCAGGTTTTGGCTGCTGCATCTGCGGTGCAGGCTGTGGTCTCATCTGCGGTTGTTGCGGCATTGGACCTCCCTGCATCTGTGGCATACCCTGTGGTCTCATCTGCGGTTGTTGCGGCATTGGACCTCCCTGCATCTGTGGCATACCCTGTGGATTCGGCTGGAAATTATTGCT
>CALWPY010000015.1 GCA_944383545.1 uncultured Lachnospiraceae bacterium
ATTAAAAGATTGGCTTCTTCCATTTATTATGAACGGGCAATTTTCAATTTCAGATTAGGCTACTAAATTATCGTTTACATTAGAAAAGAATTTAAACTGAAGGAGAAATACAGAATGACTATGGAAGAAAACGAATTAAATATATACGAACCTATGATTCAGGAGATTTATCCGTATGATGTATCGTACCCGTTGGCTCTTCTTTCTAACGGAATTAAGAAGGAATTGGATAGAGCACAGACTGTTGCGCAGAACATATATCGTGCCGTAGTTAGAGAAATGCCGACATTGACTCAAGTTCAGCAAGCAATGGATAAGGGGTGTCGTTATGTGGTCGATGCTTCTGAAAGTACGCTAAAAGCAATTGAGAACGGAGCGTTGAAATTAACACAGGAAAATGGAAAGACATATGCACAACTTCGTGTAGATGGTAAATATGGTTCAAAACTTCCTATCAAAAAAGAGGTGTTCCGTAAAGGTGTTGATCCTACACAAATGGCAAATGCTTTGCAGATGCAAGCACTACAAGATCAAATACAAGATGTTGCTAATCAGTTGGTTTTGATTGATGGTAGTGTTAGAGAGGTTTTACAAGGTCAGCAGAATGATCGTATAGGTTTATATTATAGTGGTCTTTCTTTGTTTTTGGAATCAAGAAGCGTTTCGGATGCAGGTCTTAGAAATGCTTTACAAGCACAGGCACTGAGAGCGTTGACTGAGTCGACTTTCCAATTGAAACTGACACTGGAATCAGATATTAAATATATTGAAAATAAAGAGTATGACAAAGTAAAGGGCAAACGAAAAGAGTTAATTACTGAGCATATGAATAATATTAACCAATCATTTGCATTTATTCATCAGTCGACGATGCTTAGAGCAGGTATTTATTGTGATATAGGTGAACATGCTTCTATGGCGAGAGTACTTGAAGAGTATTCGCATTTTATTGATACGGATATTGCACCTAAATCTGTTTTGCTGTCTCAGTATGATGTAAATGATGATGGTACTCAAGCTGGGCTGTGGGCGTCACGTGGCCAATTAAAATTAGATACTGCCGAACTTAATAGAGCCCTAAATAGTTCACAAAAGCCCCTATATTTAGGAGTTGTAAAGGAGGAATCAGCCGAATGAAACGAGTAAAAGGTTGTTTAAATTGCGAATGTAACGAGTATAAGAAAACCTATTATAAGGAGTCAGATGAGTTTTGTGTTAGGTGCGGCACAAAATTAAACTATGTATGCAAACATCCTAAGTGTTTCAAGCAGATTCCCGATGATGTAAGAGAAACATACTGTCCTGTACATATTGCAGAACGAAAGGACAAGCAAGAGAAGAGAGTCGAAGCTGCTAAAAAGGTTGGTAGTGGCGTACTTGCTGTGGGCGGGGTGATAACTATCGGTAAGGCGGCTGTTGATATTGCAAGAAAGAAATAATTGAGGTACTTATTATGGGGAAAGAATTGTTTACTAACATCCCAAGTAAAGTTAAAAATCTTGTGGATGATGTTAGAATTGGAAAAATTGGGCTACCGGACCTTCAAAGACCATTTGTCTGGAAAGACAATAAGGTAAGAGATCTTTTTGACTCTATGCTCCGAGGATATCCTATTGGATATGTGATGCTGTGGGAATCGCCGGCGGATTATGAAGAGAAGAAAAGTTCTATTGGTGAAAACAAAAAAATCTATGAGGAACCAAAAGAACTGGTTATTGATGGTCAGCAAAGATTAACGGCGCTTGTTGCTGCAATGTATGGTGTTAAAGTTAGGGATAAGAGTTATTGCGAAAGAGAAATAAAAATTAGTTATAATCCTTTAACAAGAGAGTTTGCAGTGTGGACAACCGCGATTGATCGTGATCAAGAATGGGTGACAAAAATAAGTGATGTGTTTTTGGCGAAGGAAAATAACTCTTTTACAAAATTTCGTCGAGGATATATTAATGGTTTAAACGATGCTAGAGCTAAGAAGGGCGAGGCAGAGTTGACAGATGCAGAGCTGGACTTGATTGAGGACAATTTAAATGACCTTTTAGGGTTAGAAGACTTCTCTTTGCCAACACTTGAAATATCGGACAATGCAGATGAACAGGATGTGGCGGATATATTCGTTCGTGTTAATTCCGGTGGTCAGAATTTGAATGAGAATAACTTTATTCAGACATTGATTTCTGTTTATGAGAAAGAAGTCCATGATAAGATTACAAAATTCTGTCAGGAATCCAGAATTCCAAAAGACGGAACTTCTTACAATCATATTATGGAAGTAGATCCTCAACATTTAGTTCGCATGGCAGTCGGAGTTGGGTTCCATAGAGCAAGATTGAAATATGCGTATATGCTTCTTCGAGGTAAGAATTTGGAAACTGGAAAATATTCAGAAGAAACAAGAACGCAAAATTTAACAATATTTAAGGATGCCCTTGAAGAGGTTATGAATCTTAACAATTGGCATGCTTTCTTGAATTGTGTTTCGAGTGCAGGGTATGTAAGCAATAAGATTATTGCTTCATCAAATGCGGTGGTATTTAGTTACGTTTTATATTTGTTGGGCAAGCTGGAATACAAGGTGGACTCTGTTAGACTTAATAAGATAATCAGTAAGTGGTTCTTTATGTCTGCTATCACATATTTTTATACAGGCTCAACGGAATCTGAGGTCGAAAGACAGTTTGCAGATTTAAGAAATGTTCATACAGCTGATGAATTTATAGAGTATTTGGAGAAGACTATTTCAAGCAGATTTACAGATGATTATTTCAAATTGACTTTGCCAAACGAATTGAATACATCATCAGCTATTTCGCCTGCTTGGTACGGATATATAGCATCTCAGATTGTATTGAATAATCCGATGTTATTTAGTACCAGTACACTTACAACGTATTTATTGCCTGGTGCAAGCGGAACTAAGAACGCTGTTGATAAACATCATATTTTTCCGAAGAACTATCTGACGCAAATTGGGTATACTACAGATCGTGATAGAAATCAGGTTGCTAATTTTACATACTTGGATTATGTAACCAATATTGATATTTCAGATGATGCACCGGAAATATATATCGGACGTTATAAAGATAAACTTGGTGATGAATATAACAAGCATTGTGAAAATCATGCTTTGCCTAAAGATTTTGAAACAATGGATTATATGGAATTTTTGAGTGAGAGAAGAAATTTAATGGCTCAAATTATTAAAATGGCGTATATGAGATTGTAATATTAGTGAATGCAGAAAAGAAAGCGAGCTGATCAATTTGGAAAATACTTTTGACCTTTCACAATTTGATGAATACAGAGAAGATAACAGAAGAGAAGTAAAAAAAGCAAAAGACGGATTGCCGCTCTCTTTGTGGGAAACCTATTCTTCTTTTGCAAACTGCTATGGTGGGGTGATTATTCTTGGTGTGATAGAGAATAAAGATGGCAGTTGGAGGAGTGCCGGTCTTCAGAATGCGTCCAAGCTTCGCAAGGAATTCTGGGATAACATGAACAATCCAAAGAAGGTAAACATCAATCTGCTGTCGGAAGATGATGTGCAGACTTATGAAGTTGGCGACAATAAGGATGTCATTATGGTTATTTATGTGCCGATGGCGAAGCGTGAGCAGAAGCCGGTGTACATCAACAATGATATTTTCAATGGTACGTTCCGCCGCAATTATGAGGGCGATTATCATTGCACCAGACTCCAGGTAAAAACCATGCTACGAGATCAGACGGAGCGCACGATTGATATGGAAGTGCTGGATAAAGTTCCGATGGAAGATTTGAATTATGACACCATTCACGGTTATCGCAACAGTCACCGTTCTTTGAAGGAAGGGCATCCCTTTGAACGCCTGAGCGACCATGAGTATCTAAGAAGTATTGGCGCGGCTGCTATTTCTGATGAGGATGGAAACCTACATCCAACGGCAGCAGGTATGCTGATGTTTGGTGATGAGTATAACATTGTGCGGCATTTCCCAGAGTATTTTCTGGATTATAGGGAAGAGTTGGATCCTACCACGCGCTGGAGTGACAGATTGCAGTCCAGTTCCGGTGAATGGTCCGGAAATGTGTGTGATTTTTATTTTAGGATTTATAACAAGATTATCAAGGATATTAAGGTGCCTTTTAAAATGGTTGGTGGCGAACGTGTTGATGATACGCCGGTACACAAGGCACTTCGTGAGGCTTTGGCAAACTGCCTGATTAATGCAGATTACCATGGCTTGCGTGGCGTTGTTATCCGCAAGGAACCGGACAAGCTGGTTTTGGCAAATCCCGGTTATGTCAGAACAGGTAAAAAACAGATGCGTCTTGGCGGCGAATCCGATCCGCGAAACAAGGCACTTATGAAAATGTTCAATCTTATCAATATTGGTGAACGTGCCGGAAGCGGTGTGCCAAATATTTTTAATGTTTGGGCAGATGAAGGCTGGGAAGAACCGGTTATTGAGGAAAGATTTGATCCGGATAGGACAGTGCTGGAACTTTCTTTTAAGAAAAAAGTGGCAGAAAAAAGTGGCGAAAAAAAAGTGGCGGAAAAAAGTGGCGAAAAAAAAGTAACGAAAAAAACGCAAGAAAAGTACGATGCCATTTTGAATGCTATGCAGCCTGATAAGTGGTATAAAGCTTTAGAATTTGTAGACGTTGCAGGTGTTAAAGAATCAAGGATTAAGGTGTTGCTTAAGGATATGACAGAGCAGGGCTTGATAGAGAGTAGAGGAAGTACAAAGGGTAAAATGTATAGGAAGGGTGATTTGATATGAAAATACAATATGATAGTTCAATAAAAGATGATAAACGCACAAGGCTCAAAAATGAAGTATCTGATTTTTATGAAATATTTGAACCGATTGAGAGGGTAATCTATTTGTTAATGGATAAGGTGACTGGGGCTGTGTTTTGTGAATGTCATGTGTCGGCAAAGAATTTAATAGACAACTGTACTGTAGATGTTCCGTTAGACCCAGAAGAACAATCGGATTATAGAGCAAACCGAGAGCTAGTTGAAGATAGTAGTGCATTTGCGCAGATGAAGATTGATGCAATTCACGGACGTATATTTAGTAATATAGTTGCTGAATACAATGTAGAATTTGATGAAGAACATCCGCTGAAGATTGTGGGTGGGCAGCATAGAATAAAAGCAATTCAAGAAGCATTGAAGAATTATGTAAAAGAATATCATGGTATAAAAGTTTATTTTGATTTAAATATGGAACAAAGATTAGATGTACAGTTGATTTCTAATACTAATATTGCAGTTTCAGCTGATTTGCTCGATCGAATGATGGAAACTGTAAAAGGTCCAGAACTTAGAAATTGGTGTCATGAAGTTGGTCTATTGGATGATAATAGCGATTTTGCAGATAAGAAACAGCGAGGAAATTGTATAACTGTAAGAGAAGCAAGAACCTTTATTATTAACTATTTCTTGGGAAAAACTGTGATTGACTTTGAAAAGGAAAAAACTGACGGAGTTATTGCCAAGACAGGTGGTAATGATGAAGATTGGGACAAATTAAAAGAAGAACATCCAGAGATGTGGAATGATAAGAAATTAAAGGAAGCAGGAATTGCTTTTGCAAAATTGGCAAAGAAGCAAAAAGAATATTTTGCAGAGGATGGAAAGAAACCATCGCGGGAATATGCTGACAAGGCGTTTAATTATGCCATTATAGCATCATGGGCTTTTGTTGCAGGATTTTTGTCTAAGAATGACGTTAGATTGATAAGGCATTTTGAATTGCCGGAACATTCTAAGAAAGATCCATTAAATGCAGAAGCATTGGCTTCAGCAAGACATAAAAGTGACCCGGAGAATTATAGAGGATTGGGAACACGAACTGACGCAAAAGAAAGAGGTCGGCTTATAGAATTATTTTATTTGCAGGCAGAAGAAGGTAAGGGAATAACTAAAGCACATATTAATCTAGCATTAAGTAAGTATTTTGCTAAGCAGGCCAACTTGGAAGTACAAAAGATTGAGAAAAAGGTAAGACGATGAAAGAATTTGATTTTTTTGGGGAAATGCTTTTTGAGGAAGCTAAATATTATTTAGAAACAGCTAAATCTGAAGAGGATGGAAGCAAACACCAGGTAGCATCACTTCATGCAAGTTTGTTATTGTCTATGAGTGCTCTTGAAGCTTACGTAAATGCGGTTTCGGAAGAGCTGGTATCAAGTTTTGAACTAAATATATACGAAAAATCACTCTTATCTGAAAAAAATATTGAATTGCATAAGGGAGTACCGAAATTGGGTAAAGGATTGAAGATGCAACGACTAATTGATAGAATAGCTTTTATTTATTCTAAGTATTCAATGAAAGAGTTATCAGATGCGGACTTGTGGTATATGGAAATAAAGCAAACTATTGATTTGAGAAATGGTTTGGTTCATCCTAAAAGTGTTGTACAAGTAACATATACTCAGATTGAGAAGGCATTATGGAGTGTTTTGAATACGGTGAATGCACTATACTTAGCAGTATATAAGCGGAAAGTTCCAATATATAATTATGGAATACAAGCAAAAGTGCTTGGCGAATAAGATGTACAAAGAGAGGAATGCACCATGAATATTCTTGTTTTAGGAAATGGATTTGATTTAGCACATGGTTTGCCAACTTCGTATAAGGATTTTTTGACTTTTTGTAAAAAAATTAAAACATTATATGAATACAGTGAATGTGTTTCTCAAGCTGAATATAAAGAAAAAGAAATAGATTCGTGGGAAATGAATGAAAACATAAAAGAAAGATTTGTTAATACATATGCAGATAGAATAATTGATAAAAGCCTTTATGAAGGAGCGGTTAATAGGCAGATTTCAATTAATACTACATATGATGAATTATACAGATATATACAGAAAAATACATGGCTTGAATATTTTTGGAATGTACCAACATATGTGGGAGAGAATTGGATTGACTTTGAAAAGGAGATAGCAGATGTTGTTAAGTCGCTGGATGTTGCAAGGGAATGCATAGAGTGTGGCAATTCGATAAATGATTTGGAAAATGGTGATAGTGTTACTGTCGCTGCAATCTGGAAAGCTTCAAAGTGGAACTTAAAAGCTGCATTTAAAGGATTACCGGAATTAGATAAATTTATAGAATTCCTTGGTCATGAACTTGATAAGTTGATTCGTATTTTGGAAATATATATTGATGAATTTATCGGAAAAATTGAAGTTGAAAAGAGAAGTCAAGACGTATTAGATATAAATGCAGATCACGTTTTTTCATTTAATTATTCTGATACTCATGAAAGATTGTATGCAGTTAAAGAAAAAATAGAATATGATTATGTGCACGGAAAAGCAGATGTAAATAATGTAATAGCATCAAATAATATGGTTTTAGGAATTGAAAAGTATCTTGAAGATAATAGAAAAAATGAAGATATTAGATTTATAGTATTTAAGAAATTTTATCAGAGAATACATAAACAGACTGGATGCGAATATAAGAAGTGGATAGAAAAGATTGCTGAAGATGAAAAGAGGGAAAAATCGTGGCTTGTAGATAATAAAGACCATTCAAGAGACCATAGGCATAATTTGTATATATTTGGGCACTCATTAGATGTATCGGATAGAGATATTCTAAGGGAATTTATTTTACATGATAATGTAGATACAACTGTTTTTTATCATGAAAGAATCGATGAAAATGGTGTCAGTGATAATGGAAGAACTGAATTAGGTCATAAAATAGCAAATCTTGTGAAGGTAATTGGTCAAGAAGAACTTATCAAAAGAACCGGTGGCAGTACTAAGACAATAAACTTTAAACTTCAGCAAAATATGTAATGATATAGTATGCTTTTTGGTAAAGATACACACAATAGCCTTGCGTGTGTACTTTTGCTTGAATGTGTATCACAACCCCGATTTTGTAAAAAATCCTGATTTACTTATGACTATGCTCATGTTATATTAATCTTAGGTGGACGAATAGTAGCAGAAATCCGTGATACAAACCTGCAACATTTTCTCCGGAAAAAGCAAAAATAATAGGTAAAATACTCATAAAATGAGTCACAAAACGGCAAAAACCGTAACAAATAAGTTTCTAAATATGACCAAATCAGACCGTGAGGGTGGTAGAACAGTAGGCTCAGGAAGAGTTGCTTCTATTATTGAGTAATTACGCGAAAGCAATTAGATAAGCGCCGATTAGGTGCAAAGAGAGTCGCTTCATGCTTGCATGAAAGCGGCTCTTTTTTTGTGTCGCTTGTGGACATTTAACGAATGCTCTTGACCGAAGAAATGCGAAGCATATTCGAGGGGGATTTATCGGTCTTTTGGAGATTTCTTCTAAACATAAGCCTTTTTATTAAACTTATAATTGTATTTACAAATAAGAATATATATGTTATATTGTTAAAAAATAGTTCAATGAAAAAGCGTTCAAATAGTGAGGTAAATGAATTGGAAAAAAGAAAAGAGCAAAAAGAACGAAGAAGACAAGAGATTATATATGCTGCATTAGAGTTATTTGTAAGCAAGGGGTATGTGGCTACAAAGGTAGCAGATATCGCTAAACGTGTAAATATGAGTATCGGATTAATGTTTCATTATTTTGAATCCAAAGAGAAGTTGTATGAAGAGTTAATTCAAATGGGTTTGGAAGGAACATCTTATCCGGTAGAACAGAAGTGTGAGCATGCAATAGACTTTTTTGTGAAATTTACAGAAGAGTTGTTTGAGTATATGAAGAAGCAGCCTTATGTAGCAAAAATGTTTGTGCTGATGGCGGAAGCACAGCGAAGTGAAGCAACACCGGAACATATCAGGGAAATAGCGATGAGAGTGAATACAATAGAACAGTTTGTACCTATTGTTGAATGGGGACAGAAAGAAGGAACTATCAAAGAGGGAAATCCATTGGTAATTTCCAATGCATTTTGGTGCAGTATACAGGGAATAGCAGAGAGATATGCAACAAATCAGGAGATTGAGTTACCGGACGCAGAGTGGATAGTGGATATTGTGAGAAAAAGGTAGGGAAAATAGATTATGAAAATGGTAGCAATAATTGGTGGGGGGATTTCCGGCATGACGGCGGGAGTGCTGTTACAGAAGGCTGGTTTTAAAACAGAAATTTATGAAAAGAATGCTTTACCGGGAGGTCAATGTACGGGATGGAAAAGGGAAGGTTATTTTATTGATAATTGTATTCACTGGTTGACAGGAACAAGAGCAGGGAGTGCCTTAAATGAACTTTGGAAAGAGATTGGTGCACTTGGCGAAGAAGTTGAACTATATGAAAAAGAGATGTTTTTTTCTTCTAAGTTAAATGGTCAGGTATTGACATTTTGGAGAGATAAGGAAAGAACGCGCAGGGAAATGTTGGCGCTTTCTCCAGAGGACGAAAAGGAAATCAACAAATTGATGAAATATGTTTCCATGGCAGAAACTATGACAGTTCCGGTTGAAAAGCCTTTTGATGCCATGAATCCTATTGATTTTATAAAATTAGGCAAGTCAATGAAGGCAATGGGAAAAGTGATGAAAGAGTATGGAAATATGGATATCAATGAACTGGCTATGCGTTTTAAACATCCATTAATCCGGCGTGCAATTATTGATTATATGCCTAGAGGATATCAGGCATATGCATTTCTTGTTTCTTATGGAACAGTAACTGGAGGAAATGGCGACATACCTAAAGGTGGCTCTTTGGCAATGTCCCTTCGTATCGCTGAAAAGTACAAAGAATATGGTGGTGTAATACATACAAATGCAAGTGTTAAAACAATTATATTGAATGGTAAGAAAGCAGAAGGGATTTTATTGGAGAATGGAAAAAAGGCAGAAGCGGATTATATTGTGTGTGCATGTGATATGGATTATACGTTTAGGAAGCTGTTGCCTGAAAAATATATGCCCAAAGGTCTTAAGAAAATGTATGTAAATAGGGAAAAGTATCTGGTCAGCAGTGGATTCCAGATTGCCTATGCAGTGAATGGAGTTTTTTCGGAATTGACAGGAACAAGGGTGTTTTCCTGTAGCGAGATGATTGTGGGAATGCAGAAGGTACAGAGCATGAGTGTTCAGTCTTATGATTATGAGCCGGATTTTGCACCAGAGGGAAAAATGATTTTACAAACCAATTTTTCGCAGTCGGAAGATGATTATAAGTATTGGGAATCGCTTTATATGGACAAAGAAACATATAATATAAGAAAACAAGAAATCGCAAAGCAGGCAATGGAACGGATTATCGATGAGTACCCATTTCTGGCTGGAAAAATTCATGTGATTGATGTGTGGTCACCTATGACATACACGAGGTATTGCAATTCCTATAAAGGAGCATATATGAGCTTTGTAACTACGAAACAGGCAAAGAGTATTACAGTACCGGGAATTGTAAAAGGAATTGATAATGTAATGTTGGCAAGTCAGTGGTTAATGGGGCCGGGCGGACTTCCAACGGCAGCAGCAATGGGGAAATTTGCTGCATGGAGGATAATTAATAGAAAAGATAGATAACAATAATTAAGATTTATTTGTTGAGTAATTCAAAATGATATAAAAAGATTTTGATTTTAATGAAAAAGCAGATTATGAAATAAAAGAAATTAATGGGGTTGTTTATGATACGTGAATATGATTTTAATTGCATACAAAGTATTAGTGACGGAAATCTTATTTATGAGGTTAATGATAAAGTTGAAAAAATAGATATAAAGAAAAGCAGTGAACGCTGGTGGGATATGCACCATAAGTCTTCCATATGGGATATATTATTAAAAAGAAAATCTAAGAATATATATGCCGGTGGTAAATTTTTTAGCTTTACAAAATCATATATTAGATTATATACAGATGAGGATGAAATTATATTTAATAAGAAAATGCCTGATGATTTGAATTCAAGTGACGCATGTGAATTCAGAATGTGGTGGGAGAAAATAAATATGGATTTTCATAAACAGGGATATTGGCTGTTTGATGAAGGATAATGATGACTAATCATAATTATGATATTTGGAACAACGCAGATATTACCATGTGCCTTAAGGCGAGAATTTTAAGAGAGCAGGGGAATACAGAGAAAACAGGCGGCCCTATTCCTGATGAGGAATTTGAAGCGGATATTCAGGAGATTATTAATCTCCTGAAGCAGGTGAAGTAAAGCTGACTGTAATGATTATGATTTTAAATGTCAAATGCTTTTTGCCGGTATTAAGAAATTGGGTTTATCTAACTACACGGTGTCTGCACATCCCGGTTTTATTACATTCAGGGCATGTCAGTCTGCGTTTTGTAAAAGTATGATAGCCTTTGACATATTCGCCCATGGTAGGTACGAAAAGCGCTTTACAATGCGGGCACTCAAAATAGCCTGCTTTTACTTCAAGCATTGCAGCAGCTCCTATACCTGCCACAGCCGTTGCAAAAGCAAGAACAAGCACTAAAATCCGCACTATTACAGGTAGAGAAATATAAGAAGCTATTATGACAAGAGAACATACTGCAATTATTGTAATTACACCGCAAATAATAGAAAGTGCCATACGTTTTTTATTTTCTTCATTTTCTTTCATTAAATCCATCATATTTTCCTCCGCTTTATTTTGATAATCTACTATGGAAACTCTTTCTCCGGAAAGTAAATCGTTGACGGTAATATTCAATATATTACACAAAGGTAACATAAGGGAAACTTCTGGAAGTCCTTTACCACATTCCCATTTAGAAACAGTTTTATCACTGATTGAAAGTAATTCTGCTAACTGTCTTTGCGTGAGATTCTTTGATTTTCTTGTTTCGGATATGAATTTTCCAATTTTAATCTGATTCATAAGGTGCCCTCCTTTCTGTCTGTATCATACATAATTTTTTATTTAATATCCACATACGGAACGTAGAGTTTAGTATGTCTACGAAGCGTAGACTGCAATACTCATTATATCACGTCGACTATCGTCTCCATGCCTACGGGATTTTATCCATTACTATGCCCGTTGACACAGAAAAATAAGTATGCTAAAATGACGATATCTTAATGAGAGGGGTGAAAAGATGAGAAGATAATTTACTTTTGATTACATGAAGTTCTTGACGGTGTGGATAAGAAAAATCATGCTGTTTATCATGTTGCCAAAAGTGGATTATGTTCTCATAACCTCTCTTTTTGTGTGCATAAAATTTATTTTAAATGATGGTTATAATATCATCTTTCCAAGTATATGAGGTTATAGTATGTAATGGAACTGTTTGGCAACGAATAGTTCCTTTTTTATTTGGATTACATAAGGAATTATGAATGGAGGGATATATATGGCGCAAATAAGTGTAAATAATCTTACTTTCTGCTATGACGGTAGTTTTGATAATATTTTCGAGAATGTTTCCTTCTCTATTGATACGAATTGGAAATTGGGATTTATAGGTCGAAACGGAAAGGGAAAAACAACATTCCTGAATCTATTATCAGGAAAATATCCTTATCAGGGCTCAATAGATACTGCTACAACCTTTGATTATTTTCCGTATCAGATTGCAGAATACCAGATGAAGTTACCGGCATCTGAATTTATGGAAGAACTGAAGGCAGGATGTGAAAATTGGCGAATAATATGTGAGTTGGGAGAATTGGGAGAAGATTCAGAAATTCTCTACAGACCTTACCATACACTGAGTCATGGAGAGCGTACAAAGATTTTACTGGCAATTCTTTTTTCGGGAGACAACGACTTTTTATTGATAGATGAGCCGACTAATCATCTGGATAGGGAAGCCAGAGAAATCGTAAAAAAGTATTTAGCATCCAAAAAAGGATTTATTTTGGTGTCACATGACAGAGATTTGCTGGATGCCTGCACTGACCATTGTTTAGTGTTGAATCGGAGCAGTATTGAGGTGCAGAATGGTAATTTTTCAGTTTGGTGGGAAAACAAGCAACGGAAGGACCGGTTTGTTGTGTCAGAAAATGAAAAACATAAGAAGGAGATTCAAAAGTTGAGGCAGACGGCAACACGTACTGCGGAGTGGGCAGACCGGAATGAACGTACCAAAATTGGATTTAATCCAATAAAAGAGCATGACAGGTCTATAGCCACAAGGTCTTATATCGGTGCTAAGACAAAAAAGATGCAGAGCAGAGTTAAGCAAATGGAAAAAAGAATTAATCGGGAAATTGAAGAAAAGGAAGGTCTTTTGCAAGATTTAGAAATACCTGTTGACTTAAAACTGATTAATCTTTCGCATCACAAAGACACACTTGTTAATATTAAAAATTACGGTTTGAGATATGCAGATTCAGAGCATTCCGTATTTGAAGGTCTGACTTTTTCAATTAATCAAGGTGAGAGAATTGCCTTATCCGGTAAAAATGGCTGTGGGAAGTCAAGCATTATTAAAATGATTTTGCAGAAAAGTGATTCAGCAGATTATAGTATGGATGTTTCAGAAGAAGGCGTATGTCAAACCGTCTCCGGGCTTGTAATTTCCTATGTTGGACAGGATTTGAATGATTTAAATGGTGATATCACAAGTTATTGCAGAGAACATGATTTAGATAAGAGTTTATTTTGTGCAATACTTAGGCAGCTTGATTTTGAGAGGGTGCAGTTTATGAAAAATATGGAAGATTATTCGGAAGGACAGAAAAAGAAAATACTGTTAGCGACAAGTTTACTCACTCCGGCTCATCTCTATATTTGGGATGAACCATTAAACTACATAGACATATTTTCAAGAATGCAGATTGAGAAGCTGCTGCTTACATATCAACCAACAATGTTATTTGTGGAGCATGATGTGAGATTTTGCGAAAAAACTGCAACGAAAACTATTGAACTGTAAGAAGGAGAGAGATTTAGAATATAACAAAATATAGAATGATAAATATTTTGGGTTTTGAATTAAATAAAGCGCAAAGATTGAAAAAATGTGCCGTGCAGATTAATTTGTAATGGGTGTGGAGTGAAAAAACGCTCCAAATTTTTTATATATTCAGATGAATTTAATTGATTGGTATGATATAGTATTTTACAAATAGCGATAAGCTTAGAATTTGGTTAGGTGTATTATGTTGCGATTAAGACCATATAAAAAATGCGATGCAAAATATATTGTGAGTTGGATATCCGATTAAGGTATCAGATATTAATGACCACTATGCAGCAATGGACGAATCAGATTCATTTTTTCCGATGACAGCGTTTGATGAAAGTGGTATAGTTGGACATCTGATTATGCGGTTTACAGATGAAAATAAAAATGAGTTACGTTTTGGGTTTATTATTGTAGATGACAAAAAAAGAGGAATGGGATATGGAAAAGAAATGCTTCAATTATCTATTGAGTATGCTTTCCGAATTTTAAAGGTCCAAAAGATAACATTAGGAGTTTTTGAAAATAATGAACAGGCATACCATTGTTATAAAGCAGTCGGATTTAATGATGTTCAAGTAAAGGAATATGAATATTATCATGTTATGGGAGAGGACTGGAAGTGTTTGGAGTTGGAAATGAAAAAAAGTTTTTGAGATTGTTAAAATACGGACGCAATACTTTTGATATTGACGGATATTGCGATGGTAAGGATGAATTTATAAAGCAGATTGAAAAAGATGCTATGATATGGAAGATGAGGGAGGATTTATTATGAGTTTATTTAACAAGAAAGAAAAAGTTTTACAGCAGGATGTAAGTAATGTTGAGGGGCATCCGGGAATGGTTTTTATTATACATTTACTTATGGAAGAAATGTGTGAGATGCCTGATAAACAGTTCATGCTTGATGTAATGAATAAACATCTTGGGGAAACGGATTGTTTTTGTCATAACGGTAAAGTAGCAGGGTTTGCACCGAAAAAATATAAAATCCATTTTGAAAAAGAAAATAGGGATATTTCGCCACAGCTTATGATTATGCAGTGTATTAAAAATGAAAAACCTGTTATGGATGAAATTGCTGAAACCCAGTTGTGGAATTGTCAAAATGGAGATGAAATATTGAATAAGTGCTCTTATCAGGTTTTCGCTACGGATATGATGGCAGCTAATTTGGATTATAAAGAAAGAGCTGAAATGCTCGTGGATTATGTAGAAGCGCTTGTTGAAATGTATCCGACATGTAAGGCCGTTGTTTTTGAAAATTCAAAAAAGATGTTTACAAGAGAAGCAATATTAAATTGTACAGTACCAAAAGAATCACGTTTTATATACTATGCCGTGAATGTAAGATTTTTTAATATACAAGGAAGTAATGACAAAATAATTGATACTTTAGGCATGAGCACATTATTTTTGCCGGATTTGCAGTATCATTTTCATGACATGGAGCCAAATGCTGTTGTAAATCATGCTTATAATATGCTTTCATACATCTTTGATAATGATAATCCGATAGAATCAGATGATACGATTGACGGAATAAAGGATGGCGCAATGTGTCAGGATGTTCAATGGAAGGTACAGTATGAAAATTCATTGATACAGCCTGTCAGAGAAGTAATTGATATTAATATGGGAGAATACGCCGCAGGAAACAGATAAAGGATTTGAATTAGTCTGAATAAGGAGTGAGTGGTCATGAATGGAGAAACAGCACAAATTAGCAACATAGTAATGAGTGCAAGAAAAGCCATATATGAAAATAAAGAAATTCAATATGTCGTCGAAAAATATGTAAAAACAATAAAGTTTACATTTTTAGCAAGAGGAATAATAAGTAAAAACCAAGAGACGGCTTCTTCGGTTAATGAATGGTTTGATATAAGCCGAAAACATGGTTTGAAAGATATAAAATTTCTTATTCCTACTGAGGTAACGAACAGGTATGTTCTTGGATTTTCAAATACCGGACAGGGAATAATCGTTTGCTTCTGGAAGAATGCCTCGGTTACATATTTTACGGCAAAATGGGAATTTAACCGTGAAAACACGGCATGGGAAGTTTTTTATGAGGAGCATGAATGGAATGACGCTCCTGAGGGAAAGCCTGAATTTAATAATGGCATAGAAGAGTTTAAACAGGTATTACTGGATATAGAAGGCTTGGCAGAAAAGATTCAAGCACGAAACTTTGTAAAAATATTTCATAGGGCATATGAATTGTTATGTGGTAATTTAGCTGATGAAGCTTCAGAAATATACCCTGATATCCCTGAGCCATATAAAAATATATACCGTGCACTGTCAGTTGCCGATGTTTTCGGTGCAATGGGGTCATGGAATGATGACCCTGCAGGTATGGCATGGGGAAAGGGTTTAAAGAAGGAATATGATGAATTGTCTGATAAACTGCTTAAGCAGATAAGGTATAACCTTATGTATGTTACAAATGAGTGTTGGAAATAATATTAAAAATTTATTTACTATCCCTATATAGAATCCGACAGATATGTTCCCTTTTATCCTGAATGTAACAGTTGAAAATCATCCTGAAAAAACGGTAAATGTACCTAAAAAGCGTGATAATTTTTTAAAGCTATCTTTTAATCCAAAAGTGATTATGATATAATTATTCCGAAAAAATGGTCAAATAGTCAAAATAGCGGAGGGCTATATGCAGATTTCAAGAAATTATTATTTAGAACAGCTAAAATTACGTGAAAATAATGGACTTATTAAAATTATTACGGGTGTCAGAAGATGTGGCAAGTCTTATCTTCTTTTTAATTTATTTAAAAAAATGTTATTAGAAGAAAATGTGCCGGAAAATCATATTATTGCAATAGCATTGGATGGTATCGAGAGCGAAGCATTAAGGGAACCTCATACATTATATAATCATATAAAGAGTTTGGTGGTTGATGAAGATAAATATTATATTCTTTTGGATGAAATTCAGTTTGTGACTCGCTTTCATGAAGTATTGAATAGCTTACTTAGAATGGAAAATGTAGATATTTATGTAACGGGTAGTAATTCAAAATTTCTCTCTTCTGATATTTTAACCGAATTTAGAGGCAGAGGTGATGAAATACGTATATATCCACTTTCTTTTTCAGAATATTTATCAGCATTTGAAGGAACTGAAGAAGATGCATGGATAGAGTATATGACGTTTGGCGGGTTACCAAGAATCTTATCCATGCGGACGGATGAACAAAAAAGTAAGTATCTGGAAGACTTATTTAAGGAAACATATTTGAAGGATATAATTGAGCGAAATGCTGTTAGAAATACTGAGAAATTGGAAGGGTTGGTAAATATAATAGCATCCAGTGTTGGCTCGCTTACAAATCCTAAAAAGTTGGAGAATACATTTAAGACTGTAGGCAAAAGTGATATTTCAGATAAAACAATAAAGAATTATATTGATTATTTGAAAGATGCTTTTTTGATAGATACAGCAATCAGATATGATATAAAAGGGAAAAAATATATAAATACTCCTATGAAAATATATTTTATAGATTCAGGATTAAGAAATGCAAGGCTCGGATTCAGGCAAATTGAAGAAACACATTTAATGGAGAATATAATATTTAATGAATTAAAGAGAAGGGGTTATTCCGTTGATGTTGGCGTTATTGAAATAAGAGAAGATGTTGGTGGACATCGTATACGAAAACAATTGGAAGTAGATTTTATTGCCTATAAGGGTAATAATAAATATTATATACAGTCAGCGTTTTCTATTCCGGATAATGAAAAGAAAATTCAGGAGGAACGTCCGCTATTAAATATTCCAGACTCATTTAAGAAAATTGTTGTTGTAGGAAATTATATCAAGTTAAAGAGAGATGATATGGGGATTACCACAATGAGTATTAGAGAGTTTCTAAAAAAGGAAGATAGTCTGGATTTATAGAATGCCATCTCATTAAATATCCTGATAGTGCATATCTGACCTTTTCAGTACATTCAGTATCTTCTGATAACTGTGAAGCTGTAGCGGATAGAAATAACAGATGTCTCCGGTGTGCAGAATGTATTCTCTGTTATTATAGACAATAAGGACAGACCCGCTGATAATATACAAAATTTCACTATAATAGTGCCAATGAAGCGGAGACTTCACACTGTTTGTATGAAAAATATCATATGGTTTTTGCATAACATCAATGTATTCAAATAATTCCATTCTTTAATTGACCTGGAATCTTTTGGTCATGATATTGAAGCTTCATGGCTGATTGACAGAGCGTGCCGGGTTATTGATGATAAAGCCTGCTATGCGGAAATGCTTCCGGTAATCAAACAACTGGCTGATGGCGCATATAAAAAAGGTATTGACAGTAAAAGCAAAGCAATGAATAATGAATGTGAAAATGGAATTGTTGATTCTAAAAAAGTATGGTGGGTACAGGCAGAATCAGTAACAGGATTTTACAATGCCTACCGGAATCAGCCGGAAAAGGCTGAATATCTTAAAATTGCCGAAAATATTTGGAAATTTATTCAGAAATATGTAATTGATAAAAAGACAGGCGAGTGGATTGAAATGATTAAAAGACTTTCGTTATCTTCATAGGAGGAAAAAAGCATGCAAAAACCTGCAAACATTAATGCTTCACCTGAAGCAAAAAAATTACTGAATTATTTATCTGAAACGGCTGGTAATAAAATTATAACAGGACAGCATACTCAGACAAATCCAATGGAGGAAATTGAATATATTCGTGAAATGACGGGAAAAGAGCCTCTGCTTAGGGGCTTTGAGATGCTGGCATATTCTCCGAATATAAATTATGAGGATGCCACGGAAGAATGCCTTACGGAAGTTTATGAAAACCACAACACTATGGATACGGCTCTTAAGTGGGCTAAAGATACAGGCGGAATTGTGACACTTACATTTCACTGGTTTTCGCCCGTGGGAGGTCGTGACAAAAGCTTTTATGCGAAAAACACTGATTTTGATGCAGAAAAAATTTTTATAAATGATACGCCGGAGCGTACTGCATTTTATCATGACATGGACATAATTGCAGAAGAATTAAAAAAATTTCAGGATGCGAGTATTCCTGTTTTGTGGCGTCCTTTTCATGAAGCGGACGGAGACTGGTTTTGGTGGGGCAGTAAAGGTCCTGTAACAGCGTCCAAGTTATATGTTTTGATGTATGATTATTATACAAACGTACATCATTTAAATAATTTATTATGGGTTTGGAACTGCCCGGTAAAGGAAGTATATCCCGGTGATGAATATGTTGATATTGTTTCCATGGATATTTATCTTAAGGAATATAAGAAAACCGATTATAAAGAACAATATGAGAAGCTTATACGAACTACATCTGTAAATAAAGTGGCAGCGCTTGCTGAGGTCGGATATATGCCTGACATTGAAATATTGTCAAGGTCAAGGGTACCGTGGGCATATTATATGACATGGTTTAAGGAGTTCTGCATAGGGGAACAGTATAACAGTATTAATTCTCTTAAAGCCATGTATGATAGTGAATATGCGGTTACACCTTAGGTGTAAAATATTGCGTATGTCCTTTATATTTCATGCTAATGAAACTGCAGAACATTCATTTTTTATTTTAAACTATTTAATTTTGTGTCGGGTTTCTTTAGAATAACACCTGATTTTTCAGTGTAGATGATTGGTATATATTAACATATATAATATCATATCGCCTGTTGGCTCCATATGTTTTTTGCATTATAAACAAAAGAAAGGTAATATAATTAATTATGAAACTGCTAATAAAACAAAGAGTCTTTTCATGGACTGATACCTATGACATATATGATGAATTCGGAAATGTCCGCTATTTTGTAAAGGCAGATTTCTTTTCGTTGGGACACAGAATTCGTGTATTTGATGTTTACGATAATGAGATTGCTGTAATTTATGAGCGGTTATTTTCCCTGCTTCCTAAATTTGAAATTGAAATTGGTGGAAGAATCATAGGAACAATTCAGAAAAAATTTACTCTTTTCCGTCCAAAATATGAACTTGATTATAACGGATGGAGGGTAGAAGGTGATTTCCTAAGCTGGAATTATGATGTTTATGAGGGCTGCAGCTCTGTTATACATATTTCAAAAGAAATATGGCACTGGGGTGATACATATGTAATAGACATTGCAAATCCGAAGGATGAATTAATGGGAATTTTACTGGTTATAGCCATTGATGCGGCAAATTGCAGTAATGATGATTAGTGTCAGATGTGAATCTGTGTATGATAATATGAGGATTTATTATGGAAGAAAAAATCACGTTGTGTGGAGATAACTGTATAGCATGTCCCAGATATAACGCTCATAGTGATGAAGAATTAAGCAGAGTGGCAGAGCTGTGGTACAGAGTGGGCTGAAGGGTTAGAAAAAGATTTTTTTGATAAAGAGAATAATCTTATCAAATAGAGGAAATTGCAGGAGGAGAAAAAATGGTATTGTTAGTGGTTGATACACAAAAATTAATAACAAATAACAGGCTTTATAATTTTCGTGTCTTTGAAAATAATGTTAAAAAGTTAATAGCAGGAGCCAGAGAAAATGGTGTTGAAGTTATTTATGTTAGGCATGATGATGGTGCAGGTGCGGAATTGACAAAGGGAACGGAAGGTTTTGAAATTTATGAAGGTTTTAAACCTGAGCAGGATGAAATGATTTTTGATAAGACTGTTAATAGTTCTTTTAAAGGAACAGGATTGTTACAGTATTTGAGAGGAAAAAATGAACATGAAGTGGTTGTTGTCGGATTGCAGACGGATTATTGCATTGATGCAACTGTAAAATGTGGTTTTGAGCATGGGTTTAAGATGATTGTACCGGAAAATACAAATTCAACTTTTGATAATGATTTTATGTCCTCGGAAGACAGTTATAAATATTATAATGAATTTATGTGGAAAGATAGATATGCGGAATGCATTTCTGTTGAAGAAACGATTTATAGGATGAAGAATGAATTAACTTGTTAAATAATCCGACTTATGCTATTCTTATTATTAGGTAGCAAATCCATAAAAATTTTCGTTAGAAAGGGATTTGTGTGGATGTTAAGGAGATTAATATATGGGATTTCTGAGCAGGATTTTTAATAAAGGAAATGAAGATAATGGTGAAGATGACTGCAGAGGCAGGGAATCCATTGTACGTAAGCGTGTTCAGAAAATTGTAGAAGAGAACTGGAGTGACTGCGAGCTGAGGGAAAATGTTTCTGCCGGTGATATCGGAGCAGGTTTTATTTCGTGGAAGTATACTTATGGAGTATATCGGAATGGCTCTCCTGTTGCCATGATTAACATACTGCGACATGCAGATGATTATAAGAATGAAATAGTACTTCAGTCAAAGCAGGCATGTAAAGATATGGGAATAGGTTACGTTCATTTCCTGTTACGTTTGCCGAATCGAAGCAGTTATATTTTAGAACGGCTTACGGAGATTATTCCGGTATGGTAATTATCTTAATATTGGTTAGAAAAGAGAGAGAAATACAACTATAGTTGTGCCCGTCAGGGATGAAGCATATTTCGTAAATTATATTTTACGGGCAATGGAAATATGTTGAGTCTTGTGCTAATCACGCACGGCGTGATTGTTCAAAGCTGTTTCTCTCTCTTTTATTAATTGAATGGAAGTGCTTATGGATAAAAGTATTTTACAAAAAGCATCTGATGCAGAATGTTGGATGGAATTTTTAAATTATAAAATAGAAAGACAGCATATTAGCAAAAAAGAAGAACGGGAAATTAGAAATTTTATTGAAAATCAGGAGTATTTACCGATTTGTGAAAGAATCAAAGAAGGAAAATTCCCCTCTGACATACCCGTAAAGCGTATCATAAATAAATCAGGCACAAAAAAGAAAAGGATAGTATATTCATTTGCCGGTACGGACGGTATTTTTCTTAAATTTATAGCATTTCATTTATATAAATATGATGACGTGCTTTGTGATAACTGTTATGCGTTTCGGAGAAAGACAGGTGTAAAATCTGCAATAAAGAGGTTGAAATCCGATAAGAGGGTTGACAAAAACTATTGTTTAAAGGCGGACATAAGTAATTATTTTAATTCGATTAATGTGAAAAAATTAATGAATAAGCTGGATTTTATCAAAGATGATGACCGGGTATTATATGACGTTTTTGAAAGGATTCTTTTAGAGGACAGGGTATATGAGAACGGAAATGTGGTACATGAACAGCACGGGGCAATGGCAGGCACGCCAATTTCGCCTTTTTTAGCCAACATATATCTCAGAGATATGGATATGTTTTTTAAAGACGAGGATGTGTTTTACTTTCGCTATTCTGATGACATTCTGATTTTTGCGGATAATATAAATGAGTTGGAATTACGAAAAAAACAGCTAAAAGAATGGCTTGATTCTCGGGGTTTAACATTAAATCAGGAAAAAGTCAGTATTTATAAGCCGGGAGAAAAAATAGAATTTCTGGGCTTTGCATATAAAAAAGGTGAAATTGATTTGTCTGATAACACAATAAAGAAAATACAGGCAAAAATTAAGCGAAAGGCAGACACCTTAAGGCGTTGGCAGAGAAGAAAAAATCTCTCCGCAGACAAGGCTGCCATAGGATTCATACATGCCATGAACAGAAAGTTCTATGGAAAGACAAGCGAAGAGTTTGAAAATGAAGATGAATTCACATGGAACAGGTGGTTTTTCCCTAATCTGACCGTGGATACGGGGCTTAAGAAAATAGATACCTATATGCAGGAATATATCCGTTATACGGTGACGGGACGGCATTATAAGGGAAATTACAGGATTCGTTATGAAACCATGAAGGAATGGGGATATATGAGCCTGGTGCATGAGTATTACAAGTGGCGTAATAATGTTGAGAATGAGGTGAAGTGATGAAGAAAAAGGTATTTTTTATAGCATTAAGAAAATGTCCGTTTTAAATGAAGGAGAAGCAGATGATAGAAGAAAAATTACAAAAACACATAAAAAGAACAATGATTTTAGTAATCTGCATAATTTTTGTTCTGCTTACGGGAGGAGGCATATTTTCGGCTTATCTTCAGCAGGCTAAAGATAAGGCGGAGAGAGCGCAGGTAATAGCTGAGGCAGAGGAATATAAGAGCCGTATTTTAAAACAGCTTGAGGCGGATTTTCAGACATTGTATACCCTTTCGGTTTTTCTTGATGAATCTTATACTGCGGACAGAGAGCTTCTTGCGGAAAGACTGGATGAAGCTAAAGATAACAATGCTTTTCTTACGATGGTATATTATGATAAAAACGGTGAAGGGGTTATATCTACTATAGGTGAGGAGCCGATTTTAGATGCTGAACTCTCTCAACTGTCTTCTGAAGGCCAGACGGTTATAGAAAGAGCGCTTTCAGGTGAATCATCTGTTTCCAGGCTTTTTGAAAGCACCATTTCAAAAAATTATATTTTTGCGTATAGTGTGCCGGTTTATGACGGTGATGAGGTTGTAGGTGCATTGGCAGCCAGTGACCATATTGATATTTTTTCTGATATCCTGACGGGTAACACTGTATTGGGCGGTGGAGGATATATTCACATGCTGGATTCCGACGGTGATTTTCTTATTCGCTCTTCAAAAACCATTGTACAGGAAGATTTGTCTTCCATTTTTGAAGGACCTTATTTGTCTGAAGACTCAAGAGAAGAAGTGCGGGCTGCTTTACAGGATGGAGAAAGGATTTTTTCCTCATTCAGCTATGAGGGTGAGTCATATCCTTTTCTTTTGGAGCCTGTGGGTATAAACGGATGGTATCTTTTTTGTGTAAATACAGGTGAGGGATTGGGCGCTGCCTCATCCACCAGCTTAATAGTGACTCAGGTAACATTTATTCTCGTTCTTATACTTATGATTTTTATGATGATTTATGGTTACAGAGTACTGCGTAAATACAGCGATGACCTTGTGCGTCTTGCTTATCATGACTCTCTTACGGGAGCTGAAAATCTTACACGTTTTAATCAAAGATTAAATAAAGCACTTAAAACTTCAGGAGGAAGTGTGGCAGCAATAAGTATTCGCCAGTTTCCGTTCTTAAATGAAATTTTCGGAAAAGAAAAGACCAACCGCCTTTTGTGCCTTATTAAAGACATTTTGGATAAAAATTTAAATAAGGATGAATTTTCGTGCAGGGACACTGACGACAGGTTTTTTATCTTTTTTAAAGATACTGACCGTGAAAGGGTGAGAAAACGGCTTGAAAAATGTATAGATGAAATAGATAAAAGTTCTGAAATAAGCAGGACTGACTATCGACTGGTATTTAACTGTGGCGTTGCAGTATCGGAAGACAGCGGAAACAATGAGGAACTTTCTGACATACTTATGAATCAGGTACCTTTTGCACTTGATAAGGCGAAGAGCCTTAATACGGGAACAATATGGTTTTTTGATACAGAGCTTCATAAAAAAGAAGAAGTTGAAAACTATGTTGAAAGCTATATGCATCAGGCTTTAAGTGACGGAGAATTTAAGCTGTTTTTACAGCCCCAGAAAAATCTTAAAAGTGGAAAAATTGAGAGCGCAGAGGCACTTGTACGTTGGAAAACTGACAGTGGAAGAATGATTTACCCGGACCAGTTTATTCCTGTTTTTGAAAATAATGGTTTTTGCACAGAGCTTGACCTTTATATGGTGGAACAGGTCTGTAAAAAAATCCGCTCATGGATTGATAACGGAATCGAGCCGATTTCAGTATCTGTCAACCAGTCAAAGCTTTTGTTTTTTGAGGCTGACTATGTAAAGAAATTAAAATCACTTCTTGAAAAATATGATGTTCCAGCAAATCTTATTACTTTGGAAATTCTCGAAGGTCTGGCTCTTGAAAATGTAGATGAACTGAATGAAAAAATTGAACAGCTTCAGAAAGAAGGTTTTGAGATTTCACTGGATGATTTCGGAAGTGGATTTTCCTCTCTAAATACATTAGGTAAACTTAAAATTAATGAGCTTAAATTGGACAGGGATTTTCTTCTGAATGCTTCAAATAAATATAAGAAGCGTATCAGACTTATTATGGAAGAGATTGTCCATATGGCAGGATGCCTTGGTATTTCCACTGTAGCAGAGGGAGTGGAAACACCTGAGGACGAAAAGCTGATACAGGAAATAGGTTTAAATATCGGTCAGGGATATCTTTACAGCAGACCTTTAAGTGCAGATGACTTTGATGAAAAATATATGAAGTAAAAACAGGGAAAAATGTATGCCATTTTTTACTAAGCCAATTTGCCCTTTATCTTGGACGGATTTTCAGAATAGGATTTCTCCGTTCTGTTTCTGAATAACAGTCCGAATACCTTATTTGTAAAAGGTGCGGCTGCAAACATGTTCCAGAAAAATGCCATAGGGAAATTTTTAATAAGCGTACCTATCCATATTGCCGGAAGACTTAAAAGAGAGCTTCCGCCAAGAATGATATTAAATAGAATTGAAGCTGCAAGACTCATGGTAGGACACATTACGGCAACGGTGCCTGCCTGACGCATGATTCGGCAGAAGTAAGGGTTATCTTTTTCGGGATTTGTGTAGCGTTTCGCAAAACGTGCTCCGAGACGGTTTCCCCAAAGGTTTGAAAAAATAAATACCAGAACTCCCATATAAAGAGCTTCTATAAGAGCTTCTAAAAATATATTTCCTGTAAGGTTGCTGAAGCCTCCTTCTGAAAGGTTTATTCCATGTTTTATTGAAACATTGTAAACTTCCATTCCGTAAGCCATGGAATATGACATAAGTAATCCAAATACTATTTTTTGAAATTTTGTGCGTGGCATGATTTTACCTCCTATAGTGACTTAAATTAAAATTATTGCCGAAAAAAGAAAAAGCGCATAATATCTGTTTAGATATTACACGCTTTGCGTTCAAATACTTTTATTACAAATAATATGTAAATCAATATTTTGCTACACGGCTATTATTTTTTACCACTTCAAACAGAAAATGTCAAGCTGAAAATTAATTTACAATTTAAAATTTGTTGAGATAATTGTTCATTAAATTTACACGTTTTTAAAGGTTGACACACCGAAAAAATTAAAGGATAATTATAATAAGTTATTTTTATTTAACATGAAAAGGAGGAAGGATATATGGTAAAATTAAAATGCAAAGTTTGCGGAAAAGAGTTTGAAGCACCGAGTTTAGAGGAAGCAGTATGTCCTGTTTGTAAGGTGACGGGAGATAAGCTTGAAGTGATTGATTCGGCTCCGAAAAATCCTTATGAGGGTACTCAGACCGAGAAAAATCTTATGGCAGCGTTTGCGGGAGAATCAGAGGCCAGAAATAAATATACTTACTTTGCTTCAAAGGCTAAAAAGGAAGGCTATGAGCAGATAGCAGCACTTTTCCTTAAAACCGCTGACAATGAAAAAGAACATGCCAAGATGTGGTTTAAGGAGCTTAACGGAATAGGAAATACTGCTGAAAATCTGGAAGCTGCGGCAGCAGGTGAAAACTACGAGTGGACTGATATGTATGACGGCTTTGCAAAAACAGCTGCAGAAGAAGGATTTACCGAGCTTGCTGAAAAGTTCCGCATGGTAGGCGAAATCGAAAAGCATCATGAGGAACGCTACCGCGCACTGTTACATAATGTTGAGATGCAGGAAGTATTTAAAAAGAGCGAGGTAAAGGTTTGGGAGTGTCGTAACTGCGGTCATATTGTTGTTGGCACAGAGGCACCTGAGGTATGTCCTGTTTGCGCACATCCACAGTCATATTTTGAACTTAATGCTAAGAATTACTAATATCAGAAACAAATAATATAATTAAAGCAGAGAGAAACTTTAAATTAATGCTCCCGGTTATCGGTATAAAATTATCCATAGCCGGGAGTATGGTTTACGGTTTCATGAAAGGAGAAACAGATGTCAGAGAAAAAATTAGGTTTTGGACTTATGAGACTGCCTCTTCTTGATTCTAATGATGATGCAAGCATAGATTTGGAATATACCAAGAAGATGGTAGACACATTTTTGGAAAACGGTTTTACATATTTTGACACTGCATGGATGTATTGCGGCTTCAACAGTGAAAATGCCGCAAAAGCAGCCCTTGTGGACAGACATCCGAGAGACAGTTATACACTTGCAACTAAGCTTCACGCAGGATTTATAAAGACTAAGGAAGACAGGGATAAAATATTTAATGAGCAGTTAAAAAAGACGGGCGTTGAATATTTTGATTATTATCTTCTTCATGATGTGGGATATGACCATTATAAGATTTATACAGAGCTCGACTGCTTTGAATGGCTGGCTGAGAAAAAACGTCAGGGTTTAGTAAAGCATATTGGTTTTTCGTATCATGACAATGCAGAGCTTCTTGATAAAGTTCTTACCGAGCACCCTGAAATGGAGTTTGTACAGCTTCAGATAAATTATCTGGATTGGGACAGTGAGGGAATTCAGTCAGGAAAGTGTTATGAGGTAGCAGTAAAACATAATAAGCCGGTAATTGTTATGGAGCCTGTAAAGGGAGGAACACTTGCAAATGTACCGCTCAAAGCAGAAGAGGCGTTTAAGGCTTACCATCCTGATATGTCAGTTTCTTCATGGGCAATAAGATTTGCAGCAAGTCTTGATAATGTAAAAATGGTATTAAGCGGTATGAGCAACATGGAGCAGCTCCTTGACAACATCGGATATATGTCTGACTTTGTTCCTTTAAATGATGAGGAGCAGGCGATTATTAAAAAAGCAGTGGACATAATAAATTCAAGCATTGCAATACCTTGTACCGGCTGTTCGTATTGTACGGACGGCTGCCCGATGAAGATTGCAATTCCAAAGTATTTTTCACTTTATAATGCAGACCTTCAGGAGACGGAAGGAAAAGGCTGGACTCCTCAGGGGGAGTATTATGACCGCCTGACAGGAACTTTTGGCAAGGCAAGCGACTGCATTGAATGTGGTCAGTGTGAAAAAGCGTGTCCTCAGCATTTAACAATTATAAAATATCTTAAAGAAGTTGCTGAGCATTTTGGAAAATAATTTTTATAAATTTATTTTAATTTGATTTATTACCTCTGTATATGCTTTATCATCAGAATGACAGACCAGAAAATATGTAACATTTGCTTCGGGATTTGTAACAGGGATATTTATCCTGTCCTTAAGGACGTTATCATAAGCCTTTGCCAGATTGGTGGTAAAGCATGGCAGAGAAGACTCTTTTATTAATTCGATAAATTCAAACTCGTTTGTCTGTACCAGAAATCTGGAAGAAGGCATGTTTATTCTGCACATTTCATCCCAGAAGCCCAGCTCGGAACGAAGAAGAAAATTAAATCCGTTCAGTTCGGAAAATGTGACTGAAGATTTTTTTGCAAGGTCATGACCGGCAGGGACACAGACAGACAAATTTTCCTTGAGAAACGCAATGTTTAGATAATTATTATCTTTGATTTCTTCTGTAAGTATGGCTAAATGTGTGGAGCCGGAAAGAATATCTTCCATTGTTTCAGAGCTTCCCTTTAATGAAGAAGAGATAGTCATGTCAGGATATGCGGAAGAAAGAGCAGGCAGAACATACCAGAGAGGAGCAGGGGCACAGGAAGTGACACTGATTGTATGCAGGCTTTTGTCATAATCTCTTACACTTTTTATCATATTTTCTGCTGTAAGGAGAAGATGTCTTGCTTCCTCCACGGCTTTAATTCCGACAGGATTCAGGGAGATTTTGTTTTTTCCTCTCGTAAATAAAGAAACGCCGAATTCATCTTCAAGATGCTGCATGCTTCTTGTGATGGTAGGCTGTGATATATGAAGTTTTTCTGCTGCAACGGACAAAGTCCCTGTATCTGCAAATGTAACAAGTTGTTCTAATTCATTTAAATTGAGCATGGTAATCCTCCTGTTTCAGTATTCATTTTATGAAATCCGGTTTCCTATATTATTATTGTACATTTCTTTGATTAGAATGTAAAATAAAATCATCAAAAAAATAAAGATTTAAATATATGAATATAAGGAGGACAAAAAAATGGAATATGTAACATTAAATAACGGTGTAAAAATGCCAATACTTGGATATGGTGTGTATCAGACACCGCCTGATGAAACAGAGAGATGTGTACTGGATGCAATTAAGGTAGGTTACAGAAGTATCGATACAGCTCAGGCATATGGTAATGAAGAAGGAGTAGGAAATGCTCTTTCTAAATGCGGACTTCCTAGAGAAGAGTTCTTCATTACTACAAAGGTATGGATTTCAAACGCAGGATATGAGAAGGCAAAGGCTTCCATAGAGGAATCTTTAAAGAAGCTTCAGACATCTTATATTGATTTACTTCTTATCCATCAGCCATTTGGTGATTATTACGGAACATATCGTGCAATGGAAGAGGCTTACAGGGAAGGCAAAGTAAGGGCTATAGGTGTATCAAACTTCTACCCGGACAGATATCTTGATATCAACCATTTTGCAGAAATAAAGCCTGCTGTTAATCAGGTTGAAACTCATGTTTTCCAGCAGCAGAAGGTAGCTAAGGAATATATGAAGAAGAACGGAACGCAGATTGAATCATGGGGTCCGTTTGCAGAAGGAAAGAATAATTACTTTACAAATCCTGTTTTAAAGGAAATTGGTGAAAAATATGGCAAGTCAGTGGCTCAGGTGGCTTTAAGATTTTTAATCCAGAGCGATGTTGTTGTAATTCCTAAGTCAACGCATGTAGAGAGAATGGAAGAAAACTTCAATGTGTTTGATTTCAAACTTACAGATGAGGAAATGTCAAGAATTTCCGCACTTGACGGCGGAGAAAGTCTCTTCTTCTCACATTATGACCCACAGACTGTTGAATGGTTTATGACACTTGTATAAAAAACAGAAGGTGAAAATATGTATAATCCCCAGCTTGAAACTTTTACAGTGTAGAGATTTGTAACCGCTGTGAAAACAGTAACGATATTCTTATGGCTGTTTCCGCATGGGAAAATGTCCACCCCCTTTTAAAAGTTATTCCTGTGGAATGGAATCATTCAATTCCATATGGTCTGCTTCATTCTCCCACACCTTCAGAAACTGTTAAAAGATTTCTGTCAGCAACGCAGACCGTATTATAGAAATAATGCTCTTTATAAAAAATTGACTCGTGAAGAAATTCTGGAAATATTTAAAGAATGCTATTAGGAGTTAATAGAACGCTTATACATAGGAAAGGAGACCGTATATAAAAAAATTACAACAGTATTTTAAAGTTTAATTATGATTTTAGGGCTTTCTGCTTGTGGAAATGAGAGCACAGGAACAGAAGGAAGTACAGAGCCTGAAACAACACAGGCAGACACAACACAGACAGATGTTACAGAGAATGATTCTGAAGTTTCGGAGACAGGAGAAACTGACGGAATAGCAGAAGAAGGAAATGTTTTGGTTGTTTATTATTCCGCAAGCGGAAATACTGAAAGGGTTGCAAATTATATAGCGGCAGAAACTGATGCCGACGTTTTTGAGCTTGTGCCGGCAGATGAATATACGTCAGATGACTTAAACTGGTCAGATGATGACAGCAGGGTTGTTTATGAGCATGAAAATCCTGATGCAAGAGACATAGAACTTGTAGCCGATACCGTAGATAACTGGGAATCTTATGATACAGTTTTTATAGGCATCCTATCTGGTGGGGAATAGCGGCATGGGCTGGCTTTTTTCTTCTCACACCATTAATTAGTACATTTTTCGACACCCTTTGACTGTTAATAATGAGTATGTTATTATGAATGACAGAAGCTTTCATTATTAACGGGGTAAGGGATAAAACATGATGTGGAATTACAGGGAGATTAGAAAAAGAAGTTTCGATACAGCATTCCGCAAAGGGAAAAAATCGTGGCTTGTACTTGTTGCCGTAGCATTTTTATTTTCTTTTATTGGGGCTTCAAATGAGTCACAGACTATGTTTATTGATTTTGGTGATAAATATATAGATGCGAATGACCCTGCGATTTCCGGAAATGTTGACATGCTGAAAGAATATGCTCAGCAGACTTCGATAGATAAAAAAATTCCATTTCTGACGGCAGAACATGTAATAGCAATTATAGACGGCGCATCAAAGGGTGCAACCTGGGTGTTAAAACTTCTTGCCGTAAATTTTGCATATTTTCAAAGAAACAAGGGAGAAGTAATCGCAGTGCTTATTATAGGCGCTGTGATTGCTTCGATTATTAAATTTTTTATACTTAATGTAATTATAGTGGGAAGAAACCGCTTTGTAATGGAAAACCGTTTTTCAAAAAAGGTATACATACGGAGGATATTTGCCCCATTCCATAAAGATACTATAATAAATGTGACCAAAGTAATGTTTATGTATAATATGGTCATATACCTGTGGACATTTACCATAGTGGGAGGCATATATAAATATTATCAATATGCTGCGATACCTTATCTGGTAGCAGAAAATCCGAATATTAAATGGAAAGATGCAAAAAACTTGTCTAAGCAGATGACAAAAGGCTTTAAGTGGAAAATGTTTATTACAAGTCTGTCATATTTTTATATATGGCTGCTTGAATTAATACCTGTATTAGGTTTGATTTTTGCTGTTCCTTTGGAAATGACGCTTGATGCGGAATACTATTTTACACTCAGAAACTCAGGGAGAGTAAAGAGTGATTTGTTTATTGAAGATGCATTTTCCAAAGCACCGTATGTGGAAGAAAAAGGCGAGCTGGAATACAAACTTCAGGATTTGTCATTTATTCGTGACAGAATAAAGGGAATAAGCAGAAGATACAGCATTACGGATTATATTTTTATGTTTTTCATATTTTGTCTGATAGGCTGGCTTTGGGAATGCGGTTATCACTTGTTTAGAAATCATGAATTCGTAAATCGTGGAACTCTTTACGGACCGTGGATACCGATATACGGAGTGGGCGGAAGTCTTATTGTGCTTCTTCTTGACCGCTTCAGGGATAATAAATTAAAGCTTTTAGTATTGATAGTTTCTTTGTGTGCGGTATTGGAGTATTTGGCAAGCTTTATTCTGGAGTTTATGTTTAACTCGTCATACTGGAATTATAAAAATGAATTTCTTAATATTAACGGAAGGATATGTTTTGCGGGACTTGCCGCCTTTGCAATCGGGGGCATGGCAGGAATATATATTCTGGCTCCGGCAATTTCTGAGTTTGTTGGAAGGTTTTCAAAGAAAAAGCAAATTATGGTTGCAGTACTGCTTTGCATTGCGTTTCTGGCAGACCTCGTTATATGTATGATATTTGGTTTTAATTCAGGCTCAGGAGTAGGTGGAAATTTTTCATAAGGAGATTTGCATGGAAATAAGAGTACTACGTTATTTTTTGACCGTTGTAAGAGAAGAAAGCATTACAAAAGCATCAGAGGTGCTGCATATTACACAGCCTACCTTAAGCAGACAGCTTGCGCAGATGGAAGAGGAAATCGGCGTAAAATTATTTGACAGAGGTGCACGAAAAATAACCCTGACTAATGAAGGAATACTTTTGCGCAGGCGGGCAGAGGAAATTTTACAGCTTGTGGACAAGACGGAAAGAGAACTGATTGAGCAGGATGAGCAGATTGAAGGTAAAATAACCATTGGCTGCGGTGAAATTTCTTCTGTACAGTTATTGCCTGAACTGTTTAAAAAATTTCGTGAAAAATATCCTCATGTTACATTTGATTTATATACGGCTACGGCAGATTTGGTTAAGGAACAGATGGATAAAGGACTTATAGATATCGGTTTACTGCTGGAGCCGATAGACATGGAAAAATATGATTTTATCCGTTTGGACATGAAAGAAAAATGGGTAGTATTAATGCGCCCTGATGATTCACTTGCTGATAAAGAATATATATCGGCAAAAGACATCTCAGACCTGCCTCTGATTCTTCCCCGACGTATGGGTGTGCAGAGTGAACTGGCAAGTTGGTTTGGAGATTATTATGAGAGACTTAATGTTGTATTTACCAGCAATCTTGGTACAAATGCTGCCATCATGGTAAATAACGGTCTGGCATATGCTTTGGTAATTGAGGGAGCAGTGCCGTTCTGGGATAAATCTAAGATAATACGCAGACCGCTTTATCCTGAGCTTACTGCTACGAGTGTACTGGCATGGAAACGCAGTCAGCCGTTTAGTCCGGCAGTAACAAAATTCATTGAACATATGAAATGCTTTTTAGGCATGAGCACCACATAAAAACTAAGTATTTGATATGTAGAATAATCTGATTTATGATGTAAGTGCAGTCGTAATAATCATTCTTACGGCGGCACTTACATTTTTGATTTTGGAATGGAGGATATCTATGACACTTAGTGAAGCCGGTGAAAGATTCCGCATAAGTATGGATAAATTGAATTATTATGCAGAAAACGAGCTTATCAGGTGCGAGGGCTATGTGAACGGAGCTCCTGATTATACAGAAGAAGAGATTAGAAAAACATGTGTAATTTCTACCCTGTTAAAAACGGGAATGAATATAAATGAGCTTAAAAACTACATGGGACTTTTTAACGGAAGTTTAAAAGGCAGGGAAGAGCAGATAAGAATACTCAGAAAGCAAAGATATAAAGTCTTAGAGGAAATACATTGTGAACAACAGCTTCTGGACGAGCTGGATTATATGATTGACATGATGAAAAAAGCAAAGTAAAGGAAATTGACGAAGTGAAAGGAGGCAAATTATAATGAAAAAGGTATTTGCAGTTTTGGCTTCTCTGGTTATGGTCTTTATGTTGGCTGCCTGTTCGGGGAATACAAATCAGGAGACATCAGAGGGAACTGAAGAAAATTCTTCCGAAAGCAACACAACTGGTGAAGTAAGTACGGAAGAGGTGAATTCTGCTGAGAATGTGATTGATGATAAAGGCGGGACAGAGCAGGATGTGCAGGGAACAAATATTTTAGTTGTATATTTCTCTGCTACAGGTACAACTGAAGGTGTAGCAGAATATATTGCTAACGGACTGGGAGCTGACATTTATGAGATTATTCCCGAAGACCCGTATACGGACGCCGATTTAAATTACAATGATAATGACAGCAGGTCTACCATTGAAATGAATGACCCTGATTTCCGTCCTGCAATTTCGGGCTCGGTGGATAATATGGAACAGTATGACACGGTTTTCATAGGTTATCCGATATGGTGGGGAGAAGCACCGAGAATAGTCAGCACATTTATGGAAAGTTATGATTTTTCAGGAAAAACCATTGTACCGTTCTGTACTTCAGGAGGAAGCGGAATAGGCTCAAGTGCAGATAATCTTGAGAAACTTACAAGCGGTGCAGAATGGGTTTCAGGACAGCGATTTAATGGAAGTGAATCACAGGATGAAGTTATGGAATGGGTCAATGGTCTTGGACTTATCATGGAGGAATAGTTAATTATGAAATCTAAAATCAGAATAATAATAGATTTTCTTATGACCGTAGTTTTGCTTTGTCTTATGGAATACCAGATTGTGGGGCAGGAGCTTCATGAATGGCTTGGCACATTTATGCTGGTTTTATTTATAATACATAGCGTCTTAAACATCAGATGGTACGGCAGTCTCTTTAAGGGAAAGTACAGAGCGTTAAGGACTTTTTCAGACATTAGTTAATCTGGCAGTTCTTGGCTCCATCCTATGTCTCGGCTACAGCGGTATTATACTTTCACGTTATGTATTTGACCCGTTTTCTATTGACGGTCCCATGGCAACCGCAAGAAGTATGCATATGGCTGCTTCTTACTGGGGCTTTGTGCTTATGAGTATTCATTTGGGACTGCACTGGGGCATGGTCATGGAAGTATTTATGGAATATACGGCAATGATGGGATTCTGGGCTTTTGCCGGTTATTATATGGCGAAAATACTTAAAAGACCAATCAAAAGGCTTTGATGAAATTAAATGCTTTTCAGGCATGGATTAGGGATAAAAAACAGGTATTTGATATAATAAAGTTATGATTCTATAATAAAATTGAAGGGGTTAAGAAGAGTAACACCTAATCAATAGTTGTTTATAGCTTAAAATATATTGTAGTAGAAAAGAAGAATGTTATATGAATGCACAGGAATTTAAACAGATTTTTCCATTGGGAGAAAAAAATGAAGCTTATGCACAGTTTTTTGTAGGACAGAGCTATCTTAAGCCGCTTACTACCGAAAGAGTAGGTATCGCTAATGTAACATTTGAGCCGGGCTGTCGTAACAACTGGCATATACATCATAAGGGCGGTCAGATTTTACTGTGTACTGCCGGAAGAGGATATTATCAGGAATGGGGAAAGCCTGCACAGGAGCTTTTACCGGGAGATGTGGTAAACATTCCTCCTGAAGTAAAGCATTGGCACGGTGCGGCACCTGACAGCTGGTTTTCACACCTTGCGGTAGAGGTACCTGCAGAAGGTGCTTCTAATGAGTGGCTTGAAATGGTTGATGAAGAGGAATACGGCAAACTAAAATAGACCAAATAGTCGGATAAAGGATTCCATAATATTAGATAACCATGTATCTATATGACATCAGACCATTAAAGATACATGGTTATTTTTATTCTGATGATTTGTAAAAAACATGTCCGGTATTAGTTTTTCTTATGGATATATTCATAAATCCGAATTGTAATTGTAAATTAAATATTTAAAATATAAATTAAAAAATAAAAGTCAAAGGAGAGATAAAAATGGAAATTTCAGAATTTGCAAAAAACTATCATGAAAAAATGTTTCCGGATTATAAATCGACTTTAGCAGATACAGACCCGGAGTTTATTGAGAGATTTGACAACTTTGCTTTTGATGAAGTGATAAATCAGGATGATTTGGATGATAAGACACGTTTTATGGCAATTCTTGCCACATTACTCGGCTGCCAGGGGACTGATGAGTTTCGTGCAATGCTTCCTGCTGCTTTAAATTTCGGGGTAACGCCTGTGGAAGTGAAGGAAATAGTGTATCAGGCTGTGGCATATCTTGGAATCGGCAGGGTATTTCCATTCTTAAAAATCACAAACGAAGTGTTTACCGAAAAAGGTATAGAGCTTCCTCTTCAGGGACAGGCTACAACTACGACAAAAAACCGCAGGGAAGAGGGAACTAAGACACAGGTGGAGATTTTCGGTGAAGGCATGCAGGATTTCTGGAAATCAGGACCTGAGGAAAGCCGTCACATAAATTACTGGCTTGCTGCAAACTGCTTTGGCGATTATTACACAAGAACAGGTCTTGATTATAATCAGAGGGAAATGATTACATTCTGTTTTCTTGCCGCACAGGGCGGATGTGAGCCTCAGCTTATCAGCCATGCGGCAGCAAATATGAAAATCGGAAATGATAAGGAGTTTCTTATTAAAATAATTTCACAGTGTCTTCCGTATATAGGATATCCAAGGAGCCTCAATGCTTTAAGGTGTGTAAATGAAGCTGCAAAATAGGAAAATGGAGGCTGAATTATGGCAAAAAATTTAATTATATACTATTCACGTAAAGGAGAAAATTACTGGAACGGAAGTATTAAAGATTTAAAAAAGGGAAATACGGAAATTGTTGCAGAGTATATTCAGAAGGCAGTCGGAGGAGACTTGTTTGAGGTAGAAACAGTAAAAGAATACGACAAAGATTATTATAAATGCATTGAAGAAGCTAAAGAGGAATTACGTTCAAATGAACGCCCTGAGCTTAAAAAGTATCTGGATTCGATTGACGGATATGATAATATTTTTGTCTGTGGCCCTTGCTGGTGGGGCACATATCCAATGGCTGTATTTACACAGTTAGACAGACTTGACTTTACGGGAAAGAAAGTAATGGCGGTTATGACACATGAAGGAAGCGGTCTGGGAAGCTGTGAAAGAGACCTTAAGAGAATCTGTAAGGGCGCATCCTTTGGTAAAGGTCTGGCGGTACACGGAGCAGATGCATCAGACAGTGAAATTAGTGTTTCTGAATGGGCGAAAGCTGTTATTTCCCAAAAATAAAATATTATAATGATGTCAGAGAGGGAACAATGTTTGAGGAAATTTTTATCAGAAAACAAATGTTACCGGATAAATTACTTGACTATGGATTTGCCCGGGAAGGCAGCTTGTATCTATATGAGCAGAAAATAATGAATAATGCTTTTTGTCTTAATATAAGTATTGATGTAAACGGACATTTGGAGACAAAACTTACGGACAGTGACACTAATGAAGAATATATATTATATAAAACAGATGCCTGTGGAGCTTATGTGGGTGAGATAAGAACTGCCATAGAAACTGTGTTGGAAGATATTTCGGATAAGTGTTATGAAGTATCTGTATTTAAAACAAATCAGGCAAATATGCTTATCAGTTATATTAGAAATCACTATGGAGATGATTTGGAATTTTTGTGGAAAAAATTTCCGGATAATGCGATTTGGAGAAGAAAAGATAATAAGAAGTGGTATGCTGCGATACTGACTGTTTCAAAATCTAAGCTTGGATTTGATACTGAAGAGAGGGTAGAGATTATTGATTTGAGGCTCCGGCCGGATGAGATGGAAGCTTTACTGTCGCAGGAACATTATTATCCGGGATGGCATATGAATAAGAAGAGCTGGTATACAATTATTTTGGATGATTTTATATCAGATGAAGAACTGCGCCATAGAGTTGATATGAGTTATGAACTGGCAAAATGATATGCTCAAAAGGCATATCATGTTATATAAATTAAATATTTGTTATTTGGAAAGCTGTGAGATAAACTATAAGTACTAAAGAATAAATATCGGTTTATCTTAGGGCTTTCTTGTTGTCTGGTTTGCCCTACAGGGGTATAAAAAGTATAAATTTTGAAGAGCATGGAGGAAATATAATGAGGACAGCTATTATCGGAAAACAATTTGATGAAGAGCGTGCTCTTTATCATACACAAAATGTGGATATTCAGGACTGTATATTTGCAGGACCGGCAGACGGAGAATCGGTGTTAAAGGAATCAAGGGATATATCGCTTGAAAATTTCAGTTCTCAGATGACGATTTTTAAAGGATTTAATAACTGTTATATTTTGTTATAGAAATCACGTCAACCCCTTGAAAACACTAAACTTTTCACTGGTGTCCTTTCCATTACATCTTATATCGTGTTATATCGTGCTGCCCTTGTTTACGAACCCTCATAAGGGAAAAAACAAGGGAAAGAAAATCTGGTAACAACTTATAACAAATTATAGAAATGGCAGTTGGAATTGGATGGAATGCTTTTAATACATTTTAAGAAGGGATTGATTGGATGAACATAATATATGCAGATTACAACATTTACCACAACAGCATTGATATATGTACTTATGCCGGATATATTCTACGAATTGACTGTGCAAAGGCAGAGGAAGGATTAAAAACTACTCCTAATTCAGAGTGTGCATTGAATGCTCTTGCGATAGATAATCCTCTTGAATATGCAAGATTATATCTTGATGGGACGATGCAAATGTGGATTGATGCGGAGGATAGTTTAGAAGTATGGTAACATATAGGCGGATTGCGAAAAGTCGTAATCCGCCTTAAATTATATACAAAAGTATAAGTGGTATCTCAAAGGTAGGGAGTTATATCTTCTTGATGTGTTATTTTTCCTAAAGATGTTGATGAAAAATAACAGTTGATATGGTAGAATATCTATGATATGAGCGAATATTTGAGTATGCTTATATAGAAAGAGGCGAATAAAAATGGATCATTCATTCAGTTCAACTATTTTGGCAATATGGAATGTTTTATTGGTATTGCTGATACTATATGCTCCGGGACTTATTAGCCTATTTGCCGCCATCATGTGTTTTATTCGTAAAAGAAAAATTCCCGGTATTGTACTGATTATTATTGCTGTTCTGTTTTTGGCAATAAGTTCTCTTATACTGTATTGGGTACTTGACTGGATATTTATATAAGTTGGAAGATTACTCTTTGGACGAGGTGTTGTTAGAATGAAATTCGTAAAGAAAATTTTGTTTGTATTAGTATGTGTTTTATTGTTAACAGGGTGCGGATATCAATATCAGGAAATGAATGGCGACCAGATAACAGATTATTTGAGCGAACGTTATGGAGGGACATTTGAAATTGTATCTACAGAGGAGAAGGCACGCTGTGACAGGGAGTATCTGGATGCAGATATGGAAAAGCTGAGCATTAAGGGGGATGATACCCATGAGGATAAGGATTATATTTACATTATCAAGGACGAAGACGGTGTAGAATTTAATCTGGTAGGCTTTAAGCAGTATGGATGGGGTTCCTATTATCAATATACAGATGACTATAATGTGCAGGTGTTGAAGGCAAATCCGTTGTTGTGGGAAAAGCTGGAGGGTATAGGCTTTCTCTATACATATTATAATGGTATCGGTTATGATGACTTACCAAAGGCTTACTTTGATGTGCAGATTTCCTGTTTTGAGGATGTGGAAGCTGCGGTAACAGATATTTGTGAAATGGTGGCTTGTGAGGAACTGGAAATACCTTTGGCACCATATTCCAATGAGGAACTTGACGTAAGAAGCATCGTGCCAAGTGTGCGTCTGTTGTCACAGGATATATGTATATGGAATACGGATTTTCGTTATGCAGGTCAGGAAGATACAGAGACTGTGGAAACACATGTTCAAAATGCAGAAAGAGAATATGTATACAGCGTTCGGGAGGGACTGATAGAAGAAACTCTTGCAGAGGAAATTTTATCAACCTATGGACCGGAAAAAATAACGGATGTGTATTATCAGAACGAAAAGGTGCCCATTTCTCTTTACTATGGTATCAGTCCTTCTTTGGAAACTAACTGGGACTGCTATATTGTATGGGATAACCCGCAAAAATTGGATGAGAAAAGCCCTCGTGTATGTTATGACGATTTGAATATACTGTTAGAAGCAGTTGGCTATCGGACAGAATATACTGAGAATGCAGTAATTTGGACAAAGGGAAACAATGTAGTAACCATAGAAGTAGAGGATAATAATTATATTTGCAGCCAAAACGGAGTGGTATACAAAACAGAAGGTATCGTGAATGCAGCCTTAATAAAGCTGACAGAAAAGGATATGCAGGAGTTGTTTGGAATCACTTATGAGATAGACATGGTTGAGGAGTTGGCACAGCTTATGGTTAACTCTTAAAATGATATGAAAGACGAAATATACGGAGGCATGAGAGCATGATAACTATAAAGGATTTGATTAATACATCAGCAAATACAATAAAAATTGATTGGGTAAAAGTAGAAGAAATCATTGGGTTTCCGTTACACTACGATTTGAAGAATTTTTACTCAAGAATATTATGTGAAGAGCAAAAATCTATTTCTGGTAATTTTAATCTGGTTGAAGATAAATTTATTCAGAAAACAGGTAATGAGCGATTTGATACATGGTTTTCTTTTAATGAATGTGAGGGCGAGTTAGCTTATGAGTTATTCCTTATAAAAGTTCCTGAAAATGCGTGTAAAGAAATTGAAACAGCATTTACAAATTGGACTGGTGGAAATGATTTTGGACATAGAGCATTGCTTGGAACTATAGACACAGATATGGGAGAATTTTTGATTTTATTTAATAATGATACTGGCAACATTGAGTGGAATGATTGCGGTTATGGACATTTTGAGGTTTATGAAGAAAATCCTAATGGCATAATCGCTAACAGTATTGACGAATTTCTGTTAAAGTTGAATTAAATAGCGAAGGAGTAAGCGATGGCATTTTGGAACAAATTATTTGAAAAAACAAAAGAATGTAATATACAGCCCAAGACAGTACCTCAGCCGGATAATACGACTAGGGCGCAATCAACTGCACAATCAGCAGTTGTATCAAAGCCGCAGACATCTGCTGAACTGAAGGAGTTTGAAATAAACAGTGAAGAAGATGCCAAGAGGCTTTTTACACTATGCCAGCCTTATCAGAAAATGAGAAAAGAATATTCAGAAGAAACAATAAAGGCATTTGAACAATACGCAACCAGCGAGAAGAAAAAAGAATGGGTAATTGCGGAATGCAAGCAGGTACTTCAAGGCATTGTAAATGGCGAACATGAGAATGCTTATGATAAATTATCTAAAATAAATGGAAGATGTGCCTACTTTTTAGGTTCTGCCGCGGATGTGCTGATAGAGGATTATACAAAAGCATGTAAGGCACTTTTTGAATGTGGCGAGGAACGCTTTGTGGTGCATATCAAGGATTATCTGTCCTATGTGAAAAATAGTCAGAATCCGTTTGCGACAAAAGAGCTTTTGGATATGACAGAAAGATATTATAAAGAGAAGCATCCGCAGGAATATGAACAGGGAAGTATAGCGAATCATCCCGGAAAATTTAAACTTATCTGTTGTGCACTTCGTGGTCAAATGTGTGAAATGTCAATTTGTGATAATGAGGAAGGTTTTCAATTTGTATTAACATCACCTGACACCCTTAGTAAAATCGTGCTTTGGTACAGAAATAAATATAATGATGACGCGGCAGTAAAGGAAAGTGTTGCTGAACTTAATTGTGCGTATGGTGTGGAGAATGACAAGGTGTTTCTGACAGCAAGGAACAGCCAAGCGGATAGTTGTTTTCATCAAGATTGGGATAGATGCTGGTTCGTGGCGATTACGAAACAAACCGGAGAGGTGTTGGAGTTTCGATGCAAAAGAGAAGCAGAAGATGGTAGCTTTGTTGCAGATTATCACTCAGGTTCTTCCAAAGAAAACTGGGAGCTTCTTTCATCTGCTATTGAATATTACAGAAATCGTTGTGAGAGAAAAAAGTTTTTTGATACCTACAGTGCAGAAAATGACGGAGCAACCATAGAAGATTTGATGAAAAGCTCACATAAGGGACTTCTATCTAAGTTCAAACGTCACTATGAGAAAGAATACAAACGTATCAAGGGTAATCCCTTGGAGCAGATACTTTTGAAGATGGTGGATTTGTGCGAAGAAAAGGGACCGGTTTACGGATACAAAAATACAGTGATTGCAAAGCCGGCAACCGAGGAGGAAATAACCGCATGGGAGCAAGAACAGGGTATCATTCTTTCAGAAAGTTATAAGCATTTTCTGAGATTTGCAAACGGTGTTCAGTTTTTTGGGAACAGTGAATATATCGCAGGCTTACAGGGTTTAAACTCATCGGATGAGTATCTGGGAGCGGATTATATTCTGCTTGGTGAAATGATTGGCGATGGTACAATGATTGGTCTGTCAAAGTCAGATGGGCATGTGTATGTTACAGACCATGGAGAATATGAGGATAAAGGTGATTTTGCAGAATTCCTGGAATATTTTCTGGATTTCTTGGAAGGAATATAGAAAATATAGAAACAAGCATGGAGGTACATAATGATTTATTTTTTCATAGGAATTATAAGCTTCATTTTAGGCTTGTACTATCGAAAGAAGAAAGGTGACTTTGGAAACAGAGTGGTTGTAGACGGAGAAATCACAAAGGTATGTGAAACAGAACATTGTGTATATGTAAAGTATGTGTATGACAATGAAACATTTGCGGCTATGTGTTCTAATGTTGATGCCGACTTGTCCAAATTGCATATAGGAACTAAGATATTTGTTGTAATAGACAAAGCGACTCCAAATTGTCCTCTAATTGCAAGATACAATGTGAAAGGCAAAGATATGACAATCGAAGGTTCTGAGAAAGCAGCTTATATATTTGCGATGATGTGTTTTATAGCAGGTTTTTGGTCTTTGGTTCATTAAGAATATGTTGAGAATGATAGAGTTCTTTGATACGTTAGTGATATGATTATTTTATAAATAGAACATACGCAGAATGAAATTATTCTGTGGTAAGAGGGGCGATTATCTCGCCCCTTTATCTCTGCCTCGGTAAGGTTGACTGGCATTCTGCCTATCAGCCTTTTCTTTATATCGTTGTATCTTTTCGTGCATGGTTTCGGATTTTGGAGCGGCTTTATCTCCATAGGCTTCCTCCCACTTGGCACATTCCTTCTGATATGCGTCTGTGGCACGCTGTGCGGTATAAAATGCTGTGTAGAAATCCTGCACCGTTGCAAATCCATGTTGTCTGACGATGCCGGATAATCCGGCTTTGAGGGTTCGGATTTCCTCGTTTTTGGTGGCAATCTTGGTTTCAAGTTCCTTTTTCTTGGTAAGCCTTGCAAGTCCCTTTAAATCGCTTAATTCAATCTCCAGTTTTGTTCGTTCACGCTCTGCTTCAAAGATAAGGTTATTGTGTTTATCAAGAGTAACCTTGACCTTTTGAAGTCTTGGGAAAGCGGCAGCTTCCGGTGGCATAACCGGTCTTGGTGGTATCTGTGGCTTGGACTGTTCTACAGCCGCTTCTTTCGGAACTGTTGTGGTAACTGTAACGCTTGTTGGCTTGGGTTCTGTTATTGTTTCCTTAGCCGGAGCAGTAACAACATCTGCGGCGTCCTCAGCTTTTATAACAGCTTTGCTTCCATACTCTTTTTCAAGAGCCTCTTGGAACAGCTTGTTTTTCAGTTCCCTTGCGGCTGTCAGTATATTGGAAATCAGAAGTGCCAGTCTTGCAGTTGCCTTTCGTATGATATTGGCAAGTAATTCCGGTCTGTTGCCCCACACCTTGATGGAGTTACGAATACGGTCTGTGATAAATTTATTCTTTATCTGCCGTATCTCATCCTCCGGTACTTGGCTGACTAATGCTCGGTCTACTTCGTGATTCCACATCATACGCACCTCGTTATCTCCCTTTATCTGTTCGGCTTTGGGATTATTCTTACCGATTTTCTTGGTGGCAAGGTACAATCCGTTTTTATCAAAGACATGGAGCTTGTCTTT
>CALWPY010000016.1 GCA_944383545.1 uncultured Lachnospiraceae bacterium
TTTTTTCCTTGGTACTCATTAAAAACGTTAGCTTTTAATTCAATACCCTTTTTACTGTGTTTAAGTTTCTGTTCTTCATTTTTTAAAGAATTTTCAGGGTTGTCATGTTATTAATTTGTCAATGGTCCTTAATTAAAAACAGCCTTTTTTAAGGCGTTTTTTTGCTGCCCCGTTTCCGAGACAGCTATTAGAATATATCACACCATTTTCATGATGTCAACAACTTTTTTCAATTTTTTTCAAAATAATTTTTTACCTGAATTTTTCACTGATTTTACAAGTAAATTCTCAAATATGCGACAATGCTTCAGAAAGCATTGAAACTCCAATCACATTAATATTCAGGTTTTCCATTTCTTTATCATAATTGGATTTTGGAATTATACATGTACTAAATCCCATCTTTGCCGCTTCTTTTACTCTTTGAAGGACATTTGTTACTCCTCTTATTTCACCTGAAAGACCTACTTCACCTATTATTACTGTCCGGTCATCAATCGGTCTGTTTCTGAATCCTGAAACTATCGCAAATATTATTCCAAGGTCTGCAGCAGGGTCGTTTATTCTCATTCCACCTGCTATATTAACATACGCATCAAAGCCTGCAAGATTTATACCTGCCCTCTTTTCCAAAACAGCCATTAACATGTTAACTCTGTTATAATCAACTCCCACCGCTGTTCTTCTCGGCATATTAAAATTCGTCTCGCAGACAAGTGCCTGCAATTCGAGAAGAATAGGTCTCGTGCCTTCTAATGTGGAAATCACTACAGACCCGGAAACCCCTTCAGGTCTTCCGTTCAGCATGAGTTGCGAAGGATTATCCACTTCTTCAAGTCCTCGTCCTGTCATCATAAAGACTCCTACCTCGTTTGTGGAGCCAAACCTGTTTTTTACGCCTCTAAGTAAACGTACCCCAGAATTTGCATCACCTTCAAAATAAATAACACTGTCAACCATGTGTTCAAGAGTACGCGGTCCGGCAACAGTACCTTCTTTCGTAACATGTCCTACAATAAATACAGCTATATCAAGCCCTTTTGCAAGCTGCATAAGTCTTGACGTAACCTCTCTTACCTGTGTTACCGTACCCGCAGACGAAGACACGTCCTCTACTGTCATAGTCTGTATGGAATCTATTATTATAACCTCATAATGTCCTTTGGATATATTACTTTCAATGTTTTCCATGCTCCCATCGCAAAGAAGCATCATATTGTTTCCAAATGCCGCAAGTCTTTCTGCCCTGAGCTTTATCTGCGCAGGAGATTCCTCTCCTGATATATACAGTACTTTCGTGCCTTTTTCTGATAGATTTTTGCACATCTGGAGAAGCAGGGTTGATTTTCCTATACCCGGGTCTCCGCCTATAAGCACAAGAGAGCCTTTTACTATACCCCCGCCTAATACTCTGTCGAGTTCTTTTATATCTGTTTTTATTCGTACTTCATCTGTTGCAGAGACATTTTCAAGGCTTGTAGGTTTAGGAATATTTCTGTTTGTTACATTCTTCTTACCTGAAGTTGTTACTTTTTCCTCAGAAAATGTATTCCACGCATGACAGCCCGGACACTGTCCCATCCATTTTGAAGACTCAAAGCCACACTCTTTACAAAAATATACTATTTTATCCTTAGCCATACTTTCTCCATAATCATAAATACACATGGACGCGACGCATAAAAATCGCTTAGCGGTACCGCGCGCACGAAAAATCGCACTTCGTGCGATGGCGCGCGAGTAGTTCATCAATTTGTTACACAAATTGGTGAAGAACGCGATGGCGTCGCGGCTGTCCCCCTCCCGTTGGTCGGCGGAATCATTACACATGGACGCGACGCATAAAAATCGCTTCAAGGTATCGCGCGCATGAAAAATCGCACTTCGCACGATGGCGCGCGAGTAGTTCATCAATTTGTTACACAAATTGGTGAAGAACGCGATGGCGTCGCGGCTGTCCCCCTCCCGTTGGTCGGCGGAATCATTACTGCAAAAAGGCACTGCATCACGCAGCGCCTTTTCATTTTACGTCACACTACATTTTTTCAATGACAACATCTACAGATTCATTTTCGGCAAGTTCAACACTTATGCTCAGCTTTCCGCCGAGATTGGTTTTCATCTTTCCTACATATACATTATCAACATGAACCTTGTATTCCTTTTCAGCTTCAAATTCAAGTGTTATCTGTGCGTCCTTATCGCCCTCCACACTGAACATTACCTTTTTGTCTGTGGCTCTGAATCCGTGTACTGTGGTACCCGGTACAGATTCATATACAAACATCCCGTTCTTTTCGAGCTTGGTAATTTCATCAAATGTCTTTATCTTGTAGCTGTCTCCGTTGTACTGAAATCCATCCTTCTTGGTTTTGGAAGTGAGATTGTAATTTCCAAAACTTAAGGAGCCGTCTTCTTCCTCACGGATGAGTTCATCTACTACTGCCATTGGTTTATCCTCCTCTTGTATTATAAGAGCTTCACTGTTTTCACACAACTTATTATATTACAGTTTCAGCTTTTTTTCTACATGTTTTAACATTACTTCACAGAAAATTTTATTTTATTATCCTTTACAGAAATGCTCACCTTATCGCCTGCCTTTATATCGCCTTTAAGGAGTTCCTGTGCCAGTTCATCCTCAACATAGGTCTGTATTGCACGCTTAAGCGGACGGGCACCGTATTTTTTATCGTAGCCCTTTTCAAATACATATTTCTTAAGAGTCTCGCCGTAAGAAATTTTTATACCAAGGTTGTCTTCAGCACGCTTCTTTAATTCCTTAAGCATTAAGGAAGCAATATTTATGACATCTTCTTCCGTAAGTGAGCGGAATACTATAATGTCATCAATTCGGTTAAGAAATTCCGGCTTAAACATCCTCTTAACCTCATCCATTACATTATCTTTCATATCCTTATGGTCACTTTCAGCATCATCACTTGCCAGAAATCCAAGCTTCTTAGGGTCTACAATGCTTCTTGCTCCCGCATTAGACGTCATAATTATTATCGTATTTTTAAAATCTACTTTTCGTCCCTGGGAATCCGTAATCATTCCGTCATCCAAAACCTGAAGAAGTACGTTAAAAACATCAGGATGTGCCTTTTCAATTTCATCAAACAGTACAACTGAATAAGGATGCTTTCTTACATTTTCGGAAAGCTGTCCTCCTTCCTCAAATCCGACATATCCCGGAGGTGAGCCTATCATTTTAGACACGCTGTGCTTCTCCATATATTCAGACATGTCTACCCTTATGATATTTGCCTCGTCACCAAATAACACTTCAGCCAGTGCTTTTGAAAGCTCAGTTTTTCCAACTCCGGTAGGTCCGAGGAAAAGGAATGAGCCTATAGGCCTCTTAGGGTCTTTAAGCCCTACCCTGCCTCTTCTTATTGCCTTTGCCACTGCATTTACAGCTTCATCCTGTCCTATTACCCTCTTATGGAGAGTCTCCTCAAGCTTAAGCAGTCTCTGCTGCTCTGACTGTGTAATTTTACTTATCGGTATTTTTGTCCATAAAGATACGACATCAGCCACATCTTCTGCATTAACTATTCCTACATCCCTGTCTTTTAAAGATTTGCTTCTGTTAATTCTTAAAATCTTTTTATCGGCTTCATCAAGCTTTTCCCTGATTTCAGATGCCTTTTCATAATCTCCGTCAGAAAGAGCCTCCTCCAGATTTCTCTCCAGCTCATTTTTTTCTCTTTCTATACCTGATGCAGATTTTGTTCCCGTAATCATACCCAGTCTCTTTCTGGCGGCAGCTTCGTCAATTAAATCTATTGCCTTATCAGGAAGAAATCTGTCATTAATATATCTTATTGAATAATTAACAGCTGCAAGAAGCGCTTCTTCCGTAATGGTAACATTGTGGTGTTCTTCGTATTTATAGACAATTCCTCTCAAAATTTCCATTGTCTCATCTTTGTCCGGCTCTTCCACATAAACAGGCTGGAATCTTCTTTCAAGTGCGGCATCTTTTTCAATGTATTTTCTGTATTCTGTTCTTGTTGTAGCGCCTATTATCTGAATTTCTCCTCTTGATAAAGAAGGCTTCAAAATATTAGAGGCATCCATCGCACCCTCGGCGCCTCCGGCACCTATAATGGTATGAAGTTCATCTATAAAAAGAATTACATTTCCTGCAGCGCGCACTTCATTTATAACCCTCTTTATTCTCTCTTCAAATTCACCTCTGTATTTTGAGCCTGCCACCATGGCAGATAAATCCAGACAAAGAAGTCTTTTATCTCTTAAGGTTTCCGGTACATCTCCTGCTGATATAAGCTGTGCCAGTCCCTCTACTACCGCAGTTTTTCCTACTCCGGGCTCACCTACAAGACATGGGTTATTTTTCATTCTTCTGCTTAAAATCTGCATGACTCTTTGAATTTCCTCATGTCTTCCCACTACGGGGTCAAGACCTCCTTCCAGAGCTAGCTTGGTTAAATCCTTACTGAACTGCTCAAGTGTAGGAGTTGGTGATTTCTTCTTGGCTGCACCGTTTTTAATACCGTTATACTCTTTCTTTGCCGTCTGTGCATCCACTCCGCATGCAGTAAGTGTTTCAATGTAAAGTCTCTGGATGCTGATATTAAGGGCGGCAATAAACTTAAGCGCCACTGAATCCTGCGATTTAAGTATGGCAAGAAGGAGATGTTCCGTGCCTATACCGGTTGCTTTAAGTCTTGCGGCCTCTTTACCTGCCTCCTCTAAAAGCAGGTCAGCTCTTCTTGTATATCCGCCTTTTCCTTTAGCATCCATCAAATCACCATCATCATCTCTGAGACGATTCATAAGCATATCAAGTTTCGTTTTATCTATGCCGTTTTCGGCAAGTACTTTATAAGCGGTACCCTTTTCTATCTCTACCAAGCCAAAAAGAATATGCTCACTTCCAATATAGCTTTGTCCAAGAGAATCAGCAATTTTTCCCGCACTGTCAAGTGCTTTTTGTGCGAGAGCCGTAAATTTTAGTCTCATACTTTCCCTCCGTCCTGACTATATCCAAATTGATTATACATGTCTGCTATAATTTCTTTCATTTCTTCCAAACTTATGTCTTTGCATATTGCTTCTGCAACAATGACTTTCATATCGACATTCATCGTCTGGACATGCTGCACTTTGCTTTCCATATCGACGCAGACTACAGCACCCTTTCTTCTGTCCAGTTTCAGATATCCGTCATTTCTAAGCATTGCATATGCCTTATTTACTGTATGCATGTTGACACCAAGTTCATTTGCAAGCTGTCTCACTGAAGGAAGGGAATCCCCTTCCTTTATTTCTGATTGCGCGATTCCTATGATTATTTGATTTCTTAGCTGCATATATATAGCTTCGTCGCTGTTAAAATCAACTTTCAGTATCATATTCATCCCTCACTTTACTTTTGTAACCATTTATATGATTACTGTTCATCTATTGCCTTTCCGATATCATGTCTCATGTATTTATTATCAAAGTCTATCCAGTTAACTGCCTCATATGCATTTGCTCTTGCTTTAAAGAGGTCGTCACCTTTTGCCGTAACTCCCAGCACACGTCCTCCGTTTGTAACTACACCTTCATCAGTAAGTTTAGTTCCGGCATGGAAGACATAATAGCCGTCTTTATCTTTAAAATTATCCAGACCTTTTATAAGGAATCCCTTCTCATAATGCTCAGGATAACCGTCCGAAGCAAGAACTACACATACGGCAGCATTGTCCTCAAACTGTAAATCCACATCTTTAAGTTTTCCGTCAATACATGCTTCCATTACATCTATTATATCATTTTTAAGTCTTGGAATAACTACCTGTGCCTCAGGGTCTCCGAATCTGGCATTGTACTCTAAAACCTTTGGTCCGTCTTCTGTAAGCATAAGTCCGACAAAAAGTACGCCCTTAAAATCTCTTCCTTCCTGTTTCATGGCTGCCATTGTAGGCTTATATATTTTTTCCATACAGAATTCATTTATTTCATCAGTATAGAAAGGACTTGGTGAAAATGTACCCATTCCTCCCGTATTAAGTCCTTTATCCCCATCCTTTGCCCTCTTATGGTCCTGGGCAGATGTCATTGGCTTTATGTCTGTTCCGTCACAGAAACAGAGTACGGAAACTTCTCTTCCTGTCATAAATTCTTCTATGACAATTCTGTCTCCTGCCTTTCCAAACTGCTTGTCCAGCATAAGTGTTTTAACACCGTTCTTTGCGTCTTCAAGAGTATTACATATAAGAACTCCCTTTCCGAGTGCAAGTCCGTCTGCCTTTAAAACTATTGGCATTTTTGCCGTTTCAAGATATTCTAAAGCCTTTTTGGGGTCATCAAATGTCTCATATGCAGCAGAAGGAATATTATACTTTTTCATAAGGTCCTTGGAAAATGCCTTGGAGCCTTCTATTATGGCGGCATTTTTAGCAGGTCCGAATACGCGGAAGCCCACTTCTGAAAACGCATCTGCTGCTCCTGCCACAAGAGGGTCATCCGGTCCTACTATTACAAGGTCAATTTCCTTTTCCTTTGCAAAAGTAACTAATCTTTCAAAGTCCATTACAGATATATCCACACATTCGGCAACTTCGCTGATTCCTGCATTTCCCGGTGCCGCATAAAGCTTCGTAACCTTTGGGCTTTTGCTTACCTTCCATGCTATTGCATGCTCTCTTCCGCCGCCGCCTACTATTAATACCTTCATAAGTTCCTCCTTTATATCAAATCCTCTTAACTGTTTGCTATCATATTGATTGCCGCAGGCAGTAATTTCCACTCTGCCTCCTCCATTACACGCTGCTGAAGTGTCTTAGGGGTATCTCCCTCTTTTACTTCTACAGCCTTCTGCATAATGATAGGTCCGGTATCAGTTCCCTTATCCACATAATGCACGGTTGCCCCAGTTATCTTTACGCCTCTTTCCAGTGCCGCTTCGTGCACCTTAAGTCCGTAATAACCTGTTCCGCAGAACGACGGAATAAGAGACGGATGTATGTTTATTATTTTGTTTTCATATTTATCTATCATTTCTCCCGGTATTACCACAAGAAATCCGGCAAGCACGATTAAATCAGGGGCAAGGTCATCTACTGCTTTAAGAAGAGCCCTGTTAAACTCCTCTCTGGAAGAAAAATCTTTAGGAGATACTATATGTGCACTTATCCCTGCTTTTTCTGCCCTTTCTAATGCATAGGCATTATAATTATTGCTTACAACACCGACAATTTCGGTATTTGTAATTGTACCGTCATTAACTGCATCAATTATAGCCTGAAGATTTGTGCCTCCTCCCGAAACAAGTACAACTACTCTCAGCATAATATTACTCCTTCTTTTCCTTCTACTGTTTCACCAATAATATATGCCTTCTCACCTGCATCAGCCAGAGCCTTAAGAGTCTTTTCAGAATCCTGAGGGTCTACGGCACATACCATTCCGATACCCATGTTATAAGTATTGTACATCATATGCTCTGAAACATTTCCTTTTTCGGCCATAAGTTTAAATATTGCCGGAACTTCATATGAATCCTTTTTAACAGAAGCCGTAATTCCTTCCGGAAGCATTCTCGGAATATTTTCATAGAAACCACCGCCTGTAATATGGCTGCAGCCCTTTATTTTTACTCCTGCATCCTTAACCGCTCTTAATGCCTTTACATAAATCTTTGTAGGCTCAAGAAGTGCTTCACCAAGCGTCTTTCCAAGTTCATCATAATATGTGTCAAGCGACTCCTTATTCATATCAAATATTTTTCTTACAAGTGAAAAGCCGTTGCTGTGAACTCCGCTTGAAGCTATACCTATCAGTACGTCTCCCGGTTTAATATCTTTGCCTGTAATTAAATCTTTTTCATCAACAATACCTACTGCAAATCCTGCCAAATCATATTCATCTTCAGGATAAAATCCCGGCATTTCTGCGGTTTCACCACCTATAAGCGCCGCATTTGACTGAATACAGCCCTCTGCAACACCGCTGACTATCTCTGCAATTTTTTCAGGATAATTTTTTCCGCATGCAATATAATCCAGGAAAAAAAGTGGCTCTCCGCCTGCACATGCGATATCATTTACGCACATTGCCACGCAATCTATTCCTATGGTGTTATGCTTATCCATGATAAATGCCAGTTTGAGCTTTGTTCCGACACCATCTGTTCCCGATACGAGAGTAGGCTTTTCCATTTCTTTAAACTTTTCCATGGAAAAGGCGCCTGAAAACCCTCCGAGGTTTGTAAGAACTTCATCTCTCATGGTCTTTTTTACATGCTCCTTCATAAGTTCAACCGACTTATAGCCTGCTTCAATGTCTACACCGGCATTTTTGTAATCCATCTCATTTGTCCTCCTAAGGTCATAATTTGTACAATTATTATAGTTGAAATAGAACAGTTTGTAAACACCAATGACATAAATGTTTAAATAATTTACACAAATGGAGACTTTTAATATCTTCATAATTGCATGATAATCTTATTTATGCTAAAATTTTATTTAAATAAGCTGAATGAAGGGGATGAATAAAATTATCATTCAGTTTTTATCACATTATTTAGTTCTATATTTTGGGGGATTCTAAATGACTGACAAAAGGTTAAACATAGGCTTTTTTACCTGCCATCTGGATAATGAATATGCATTTGAAGTAATTAAGGGCGTGGAATATGCAGCCAGGGAGCTGGATGTAAATCTTATTATTTTTCCCGGCATGTATATGAATGCTTCTTATAATGACCCAAAAAATGCAAAATATGATTATCAGTACAATTCTATTTTTTATTATGCATCACATAAAACTCTTGATGCACTTATAGTATCAATAGGCTCTATCGGAAGCTTTCTTTCAGAAAGTGATATGATTTCATTTCTTAAAAATTTCAATATTCCTATACTTACAATAGAAATAGAAGTTCCGGGCTATCCTTATCTTTATACAGAAGGAAAAACCGGATTACGTCACTCCATAGAACACCTGATAAATTATCACGGTGTATCAAAAATAGGTTTTGTAAGCGGAAGAAAAGAAAATGCCGATGCAACTGAAAGACTGAATACATATTTTGAAGTTCTTACGGCAAATAACATACCTATTGACACAGATAAAATTGTATACGGTAATTTCTCTGAATTCACTGAAGACATAGTAAATGAACTTCTTGACAAAAATCCTGACCTTGAGGCAGTAGTTTTTGCAAATGACCAGATGGCAATAGGAGGTTATAATGCCATCAAAGCCAGAGGTCTTGAAATAGGAAAAGATATACTTGTTACCGGCTTTGATAACTCAACAACATCCCTTGTTTTAGAGCCGCCGCTTACTACTTGTGATAATAATATCATGGACCTCGGATATGAATCCATGTATCAGGTTATAAATTTACTCAAAACAGGTAAGACAGAAAAATCTATTTTAAGCTCCGAATTCATCTGCCGTCAGTCCTGCGGATGTGATATATCATCAAATGACAAGATTATTTCGGCTCTCAGAAAGATTATTTCTACAGGAACTCCTGACGATGCACTTATATTCATAAAGAATTACTTTATGAAAGAATATTTAAACTGTTTTTACAGTGATATGCTTTTTAAAATATTTGATAACTTTTTTATGCGTTTTATAAATGTTCTTTTTAAGGTACCTGACCCTGAATTATCTGCATATTCTTTAAACAGACAATTAGATTTTATGATAAACAATGAGGTAATGAATTATTTTACATTCGAAAAGTTTACATATTCATTAAATATAATAAGCAGATTACTTATCAATACGGCAGAAAATAAAGATATAAAGCTTCAGATTTCCAATTTATTTAATGAAGTAATATCTCACTTTAATTTCTGCCTGTCTAACAGATATTTTAATTTAAACAGGGAACATAAGGCAAATATATGGTCATCCATGTATATAACCAAAGACACTCTTACTTCCAGTGATGATGAAGTAAAATGTTTCAATCTTATAATGGAAAAACTGCAGGACTCAGGCTTTAAGAGTGCTTACCTTTATCTTTATGATATCCCTGTCAGCCTTATGCCTGACGGAAGCTGGAAAATTCCTGATAATCTTCTTCTTCAGGCATGTAACAACGACAAGGTTACAACCGTATTTCAGGGTGCCGACAGAATAATACCTTCTTCAATGGTATTTCACAACAACTACACTCCTAATAATAGAAGGTGCACTTTTGTTGTTACTCCCGTATTTACAAACGATATACAACACGGTCTTTTTGTATGCGAGGCAGACCTGCAGACTTTCAGCAATGTCTACTCAACTACACTGCAGCTCGGCACCTCACTTAAATTTATTTCACTTATGAAACAGCAGCTTGCCATCCAAAACAGACTTGAATTATCAATGACAGAAATAAATGAGAAAAACGACCTTCTGAACAGACTCTATATTACAGATGAGCTTACAAAGCTTTACAACAGACGCGGTTTCTTTGAACTTGTACAGAACATTGTAAATTATAAAACAAATGCGGGAAAACAGGCCATGATTCTTTTTGCCGATATGGATAACCTTAAACAGGTAAATGATAAATTCGGACATAAGAGCGGTGACTTTGCCCTTAAACAGATTGCAGATATTTTAACGAAATCATTTGAGAAAGATGCCATAATCGCTCGTTTTGGCGGAGATGAGTTTGTAGCATTTTCTTTATGCTCAGACACAATCAATTCTGAAGCAGTTGCTACTTCAATAGATAATTATTCAAAGGAGCTGAACGACACCTGTGATAAGCCTTTTTACATTGACGTAAGCTATGGAATATCATGTTTTGAGTGTCATGAAACATTAAACATTGAAGATATACTCATGAATGCAGATGAGTCTCTTTACATAAGAAAACGCTACAAGAGAAAATCCGTACTTAAGTAATGTAATTCAATTTAATCCGGCTGAAAATCTGATATATAAAAAGGGGCATGTTTTTCATAGACGCGAAAAACATGCCCTTTTTTAATACTATACAATGGCATTATAGATATCTATTGTAACATCAGATTTATTCATACTGTATAAATGAATTCCATGAATTCCTTCCTTTAGAAGTCCTTCTATCTGGTTTACGGCATATTCTACTCCCGCTTTTTTCATATCCTCCGGACTCGCGCCATACTTTGCAATCATATTACTTAATTCTGCAGGCACTGATGAGCCGGAAAGAGTTACCGAAGTACCAAGCTGGTTTGCCGATGTTATGGGCATGATACCGGCATGAACGGGCGTAGTAATCCCATGCTTCTCTGCCATTTCCAAAAACGAAAAGAACTTACTGTTATCAAAAAACATCTGTGTGATAAGGAAACCCACTCCCTTATCTGTTTTTTCCTTTAAATGAATGATATCATCTTCCACACTTTGTGATTCGGGATGCTTTTCGGGATAACATGCTGCTGCTATTTCAAATTCTCCCACTTCTCTTATCTTCGGAATAAAGTCAGAAGCATATTTATATTCTCTCTGATTAAATTCCTCTTCTGTCATTGTCTTTGGCTTATCACCTCTAAGTGCCAGCACTTTATTTACACCCTTAAGCTTTAAATCCGAAAGCAGTAAGGCAAGCTTTTCATCATCCATTCCCACTGCAGTCATATGTGCAAGGGCAGGCACCTCACATATATTTTGAATATAAGCGGCAATCGCTACCGTATTTTTTCTGTTTCCGCCTCCGGCTCCGTATGTAACGCTTATAAAATCAGGCTGAATCACCTTTATTTCATCCAGTGTCTTAAAAATTCCGTATATATCATCATTTCTCTTGGGAGGAAAGACCTCGCATGAAAATACTACTTCTTCACCTGTAAATTTATTTTTAATCATATTACTTCCTTTCCTAAATAAAATATTTTCATTTCTCCATTCCGGTTATTTAATCTGTTTTGATGTTTTCCCTGAACATTTCGTAAACTTCAGGAAATCTTCTTTTTAAATTCATAGGTCTGAATTCACTGTCTACAAAGCAATGAGCCGTTACTGCCGTATGCAGAAGTTTTTCTTTTGACTTATCATACATTTTATATTCCATCTCAAATCTTACCGGAGTAAGTTTTGTAATCTTTGGATATACATATACTTCATCATCATACTTTATACTCTGTCTGTAATAGCAGTGTATTTCCAAAACAGGGATTATAATTCCCATTTCTTCCATCTTTTTATATGGGAAGCCTATTTTTTCCATATAATCCAGTCTGCACTCCTCAAGTATTCTCGGATAATTTGAATGGTGTACTATCCCCATCTGGTCAGTTTCATAATAATTTATTTTTCTGTAATATGGCTCTGTCACTTATTCACCATCTCCTTCTTCTACTTTCTTTACAACCGGTATGGCAGTATCCTTTTTTCTGTCCGCATCAATCTTTACCGGTGTCCTGTCAGGATTTATTTCTATCTTAGGCTTTGGATTTTCCTCAGGCTCCTCGTCAAATTTAAATTCCAACTGATAACTTTTTTCCTTTTCTCTCTCTCGTGCCTTTTCACGTTCATGATAAAGTTCATTTGCAAGAAGCTGACCTATTTCAAGGATCTGGCTATATCTGTCATTTTTGCTCAGTTCATTAAGGCTGCCCATTAGTTCTTCCCTGTTTTCTGAAATTTTATCCAACTTGGCTTTAAGGCCTTTTGTCATCTTGTTACATTCCTCTTCAATAGTCCTGTACGCATCTGAAAACAGGTTGTCCACTTCTGTAAGCATTTCATCCGTATATATAAGTGAAGCAGCATAGATGTCATTTGCAGTTCTAAGGGCCATCTTTTCATTTCTGCTAAGCTCTGACTGCCTGAATGAAGGTACTTCTCCTCCAATTCTCTTAGTAACCCTTATTCTGCTTGCAGATTTTTCCGCTTCATATAATATGTTTTCAGCTTCTTTTTTTGCATCATTAATAAGCTTAGCCCTCTTATCCGTAACCTCTCTGTAATTTTTTAATTCTGATTCCAGAAGTTCCTCCAGTTCGTCCAGCAAAAGGATAAAATCATCCTTACTTACCATGACCTTCCCTGAAGAAAGCGGCACCGTCTGTGCTCCTTCCAGAGAGTTTCTCATTTTTTCTATAATCAGTTCAGCCTTTCCCTTTTCCATTTGTACGAATCACTCCTATCATTTTAGCGATACTTTTTTATTCCGTTAATTGTGTATGTCATCATATGGTAAATTCTCTGAAAAAAGTTAAGTCCCAAATACTTATACACATTATAAGTCATATATGCAGACTTAAATTTATTACCTGATTTGCTTTTTATATCCATTCTGTATTTTAAAAGAGGCTCATCAATGCCATATGCTGTCCCGTATTTTTTCAATATACTCAGCCAGGTAATATAGTCTTCATGCATATTATCATGTCCCATGGGAAATTCCAATGCCGTTTTTTTCGGAATCAGTACCGAAGAACAGTTTATACTGTTCGTTTTCAGCAAATCCTCATAGGTTATTTTTTCTTTTACACCAATATATTTTCCCGTAGCGTTTCCCCGGCTGTCATAAATTTCACGACCGGTACACACAAGTGCAATATTTTTATTTATTCTGTTGTTTTCAAATATTTCAAGCTGCTTTTTTAACTTTCTGCCGTCCCACCAGTCATCAGAATCCAGAAATGCAATATATTCTCCGTTTGCAGCTTTTACACCTGTGTTTCTGGCATTTGCAACGCCCTTATTTTTTTCGAGCCTTATTATATTAAGCCTTTCGTCGCAGAGAAAATCCGTTAACACATCGGCTGCCTTTTCACTGCCTCCGTCATCAACCACTATCACCTCAAGCAAAACCTCTTCCTGCGAAAGGGCGCTTTCAACACATTTTTTAATTGTACGGTTACTGTTATAACAGGGAATTACAACACTCACCTGTGTCTTTTCAGAATTATAAGGCATATCTTTTCCTCCCGAAAAGCTACTTTCTCCTGCCCGCTAATTATAGCATTATCAGTTTTTTCTGTCCAGTGGTACATTGGGCTGCACTTCGTTCGAATGGGGCTGCGCTTCGTGTGGCACCCTTCTCAGTTTCTTGGAATACGGGTTGCGCAGCCATTTTAATTCGAACTTCGTTCGAAGGGGCTGCGCTTCGTGTGGCACCCTTCTCAGTTTCTTGGAATATGGGTTGCGCAGCCCATTTTGAGTTCGAACTTCGTTCGAATGGGGCTGCGCTTCGCACTAAGGAATCCTCCCACACTTCGTGCGGGTCCCTCCTTAGTGCGTAAAAAAAGCCATTGCTTTAGGTTTAGGGGGTAGGATTAAAGCAACGGCTTTTTATAAACTTATTTTATTAAATTTTTGAATGATTATTAGATTTCAAATAACAATTCTCTGTATGTAGGAATAGGCCAAGCTTCCTTAGATACCATATCTTCAAGCTCATCTGCAGGCTTTCTTACGGTATCAAATGACATGAAGATTTCATCATGATAATATTTAGCCCATGCAGGAATATCATCTTCAAGCTCTGCTGCCTTTGCAACCTTCTCTTCAAGTGCATCAACTGCTGCTTTTAACTCTGATGCCTTAGCTGCGATATCAGCTATCATTCCTTTCTGTACTGTTGGCTCAACGCCTGAAGCCTCAATATCCTTTGCTTCCTTAGCAAGTGTTCCTTCATAAGCAAGTACTGCAGGGATAATCTGCTTCTTAGCCATATCTATCATTGTAAGTGCTTCAATATTGATGTACTTAGCATAGTTCTCATACATAACTGTTGCTCTTGCATTAAGCTCAACATCACTCATTACACCCATCTTCTCAAATATTGAAACAGTCTTTTCTGTTGTATAGTAAGGAATGGCATCCACCATACATTTAACATTTGGAAGTCCTCTCTTTGCTGCTTCCTCAACCCACTCATCTGAATATCCGTTTCCGTTGAAGATAACTCTCTGATGAGCCGTAAGTGTATCTTTTACATATGCCTTTGCCGCTGTCTCAAAGTCTTCTGCTTCTTCAAGAACATCTGCTGCTTCGCAAAGTGCATTTGCCACTATTGTATTAAGAACTGTAGTAGGCATTGATACAGGCTGTGTCGAGCCTACCATTCTGAACTCGAACTTATTACCTGTGAAAGCAAATGGTGATGTTCTGTTTCTGTCAGTAGCATCCATCTTGAATTTAGGTAATGTAGAAACTCCTGAATCATATGTCTTAGCTTTGATTGTCTCATGAGCTTCGCCCGTTGCAATAATCTGCTCTACCATGTCGGCAAGCTGCTCACCAAGATAAGCTGAAATAATTGCAGGAGGTGCCTCATTTGCTCCAAGTCTATGGTCATTACCGCATGAAGAAGCCGAAGCTCTGAGAAGCTCTGCGTTCTCATCTACTGCCTTTATTATTGCTGCAAGGAACACCTGGAACTGAAGGTTATTCTCAGGATGGCTTGTAGGGTCGAGGAGATTTTCTCCGTCTGAAGTTCCAATAGACCAGTTATTATGTTTTCCTGAGCCATTGATTCCTGCAAATGGCTTCTCATGAATAAGGCATGCAAGACCATTTCTGTCCGCAACTTTCTTTAAGGTCTCCATAAGGAGCATATTGTTATCTGTTGCTGTATTTGTATCTGAGAAAATAGGAGCAATCTCGCACTGTCCCGGAGCAACCTCGTTATGCTGTGTCTTTGCCAGAATACCATACTTCCAAAGCTCATCATTTAAGTCATTCATGAATACGAGAATCTTATCCTGAATGCTTCCGAAGTAGTTATCATCAAGCTCCTGTCCCTTTGGAGCAGGTGCTCCGAAGAGTGTACGTCCTGCGAGTACTAAATCTTCTCTTTCTAAATATTTCTTCTTATCTACAAGGAAATACTCCTGTTCAGGTCCTACTGAAGACTTAACTTTTACAGGTGTCTTTCCGAATAATTTAAGAATTCTCTTAGACTGCTTATCAATGGCATCCATTGAACGAAGAAGAGGTGTCTTCATGTCAAGCGATTCACCTGTATATGATGTAAATGCCGTAGGTATGCAGAGTACCTTTGTTCCTGCCGGAGTATCCTTAACGAATGCAGGTGATGTACAATCCCATGCTGTATATCCTCTTGCTGCACATGTATCTCTGAGTCCTCCTGAAGGGAATGAAGAAGCATCAGGCTCTGCTCTTAAAAGCTCTTTTCCCGAAAACTCCATAAGTACATTACCATCACCTGTAGCATTAATAAATGAATCATGCTTCTCTGCTGTTGTATTTGTAAGAGGCTGGAACCAGTGAGTATAATGTGTTGCTCCAAGTCCTACTGCCCATTCTTTCATTGCTGCCGCTACATCATCTGCTATTGAAACATCCAGAGGTGCTCCCTCATCAATGGTGGCTCTGAGCGACTTATATACTGCTTTTGGAAGGCGCTCCTTCATTACTGAATCTCCGAATGTGTAAGAACCGAATAATTCTGGCACTTTTGTTACTGACATATTATCTACTTCCTTTCTTTTCATTTTGGCAACAAATAATTATGTAAAAAAGAAAGACGCTTGGGGTATCAGGCGTCTTATCATAAAATCCGTCGTCTGTTGCCTCGATACATATAAAATACCTTAATTTTATAAAAAAGGCAAACATAAAAAATCGGCTTTTTTCTTAATATATTTAGTTGAGATAGGTCACTTTATTAAATTATTAAGGTTTTCACCGTCCCTATAGGCCTCCATGTTTTCCATGGTAACCTCTGCTATAGCCATCATAGCCTCTTTTGTAAAGAATGCCTGGTGGGACGTGAGTATTACATTTCTATAAGCTGTAAGCTTTATAAGGTCTGTATCCGTTACATTCTCATTGGAAAGGTCTTCAAAGAAATATTCATCTTCCTCCTCGTACACATCAAGCCCTACACCGGCAAACTTATTTTTATTAAGTCCTTCTATGAGTGCCTGGGTATCTACCAGACCGCCTCTTGAAGTGTTTGCAAGAATGACATCATCCTTCATCATATTTATGCTCTTTTCATTAATAATATGTCTGGTTTCTTTTGTAAGAGGGCAATGCAGTGTAATTACGTCAGATTCTTTAAAAATAGTATCTAAGTCCACGTAATTTATATCAAGGTCCTTATTCGGATAAGGGTCATAGGCAATGACATTCATGCTGAAACCTTTCAGTATTTTTATCATTTCCTGTCCTATTTTTCCCGTACCTATTACACCGGCGGTCTTTCCATTTAAGTCTATACCCATAAGTCCGTTAATGCTGAAATTAAAGTCCCTGGTCCTCACATATGCCCTGTGTATTTTTCTGTTTACCGCAAGTATGAGGCCCATGGTGTACTCAGCAACTGAGCTGGGAGAATAGCTAGGCACTCTCATAACCTTAATTCCTCTTTTTTCAGCAGCCTTAAGGTTTACATTATTAAATCCTGCACATCTAAGAAGAATTACCTTTACACCATAGTCAGCCAGCTTGTTTACTGCCTTTTCTCCCGCATCGTCATTTACAAATATACATACCGCGTCGTAGCCGTAAGCAAGTACTGCCGTATTTTCATTAAGCTTTGATTCATGAAATGTAATTTCAAAGCCCTTTTCCCTCGCAATAGGCTCAAACCATATTTTATCGTAAGGTTTGGTATCATAAAATGCTATTTTCATTGTCAGTTCCTCCTTGTTTGTAAAGTTATTATGCCATAAATTTAAAAAAATTATTTTCTTATTAAAATTTATCTTTGTTCATTTTTAAGTCTTGTAAGAACTGCTATACTTGCTGCGCCCAAAAGGACGGAAGCTCCCAGAAGAAGTCCCCAGTTTCTTAAAACATGTTCCTTTGTCCGTTCATATCTTGCCTCGCCTTCTTCCTCTTCTTCAGCTTCATCTTCTTCAGAAGTGCCCGTTTCTTCTCCTTCATCTGTTCCATAATCACTATCTGTTTCATCAAATGTAACCGGCTGTCCGGTCATTTCAGAAAGCTGTTCTACCTGTTCCTGAAGAGACTCTATGGTTTCTGCCATTTCATCAATGGTAGCCTGCATTTCCTCCTTCATTTCCTCGGCTTCCTGTTCATATTCTTCTTCGGCATCTGCCCCCAGTGGTCTGAGCCCGTTCAAATCATTTGTACTTCCAAGTACCTCCATGGACCATCGGCTTATGGTAAAATATGATATCTTATCCGTAGCTCCTGAAAGCGCAAAGAGTATTCCTGAAAAAAGGAGCTGTATTATAAGAATAAAAGGCGCAACTCCCATAGCTCTGTCACCGTTCTTTGAGATTGCTGAAACAAAAAGTCCAAGTGCCGCAGATACAAATATTGTAATAAATATTGTCAGAGTCATTTCCACCGAAGCATTATTTATTATAACTCCACTGCATTTTGGAGCCCCTTTAATTAAAACAAATACTGCAATGAGAATAACCGCCTGTATCATTGCTATTACAAGCTGAACAAAATATTTTGACAACATATAAACCCATAGCTTCAGATTTGACATATACTCTCTTTTAAGTATAACCCTTTCTTTATATACCTCCTGAATGGTATTAAATATACCCATCCAGATTCCCGCACTCATAAGTGCAAATAAAATTGACTGGGTTTCAAAGGTATTTGTATAGACTCCTTCTTCTGCAACAAGTGCCATCAGAAGCCCGATAAGGACAGGCTGTAAAAATATCATAAGAAGTCTTTCCACATCATTTTTTATAAGTGTCACATATCTTCTTATTAAAACCCCCAGCTGATTCAGGCTGCTGACGTGTTTTGGTTTTATAGGCTTTCCTGAAGCTGTATTTTCAGCACTTACCGGAATATTATTATACTGTCTGAAACGGCTTTCCCATTCCGCAGTATTTTCGGTTATCATATCATATACTTCTACTATATCGTCAGTATTAAAGAAATCCTTTATGTTTTCAGGAGCACCGCAGTAACAAAGTTTTCCCCCGTAACCCATAATTATAACCTTATCACAGAGATGTATATTATTTGTATTGTGAGTTACCATTATTATGGTTTTTTCCTGCTCTTTTGAAAGACGGCTTAAGGTCTGCATCAGATGCTGCTCTGTTCCCGGGTCAAGACCCGAGGTAGGCTCGTCCAAAAAGAAAAGACCCGGATTTGCCAGAAGCTCTACGGCAATACTTGCTCTTTTTTTCTGTCCGCCGCTCAATTTTCTTATATAGGTATCCTTATGAGACTCAAGCTCCACCATTTTAAGTACATCTTCTATACGCTTATAAATTTCTTCGGTTTTAGTATCTTCAGGCATCTTCATTTTAGCCGTATAGTAAAGCATTTTTTTCAGTGTAATATTTTCATATATTATATCCTGCTGAGGTACAAAACCTATTACATTTTTAAGAGTATGAAAATTTTCCCTTAAATTTAAACCATTACATATTACATCGCCTGAAACCTTTGTATCAAATCCGCTCATTGCAGTCATAAGAGTGGTTTTTCCTGCTCCCGAGCCACCTATTATTGCCACAAATTCATTAGGCTTTATAGTTAAATCTACATTATCGAGTATGCGTTTTTTTGCATTTTTCTTTCCGACAACCTTTGTAAGTCCTTTGGTAACGAGTTCTATACCTTCCGTGCCCACTTTATAAAACAGGCAGTTTCCGTCAAATATAAAAGTTGTATTTAATATTGTAATAATATCCTTTCTCTTAAGCCTGACAGGGCTGAGTATTCTTTCTCCGTTAAGATAAACTCCGTTGGCAGATTTATTATCAAATACATACACGTCCTGTCCCGTAACCCTGATACCTGCATGAAGTCTTGAAACAGATACATTTGAAAGTGTAATGTCACAGCTGTCGCTTCTTCCTATACTGTTATCACCTTCATGTAAAGCATAAGTTTTCCACTTACCTTCGGAAGAATTAGAATCATAAAGCATGAGTACTGTGTCACTATCGATATCCGTATCCGGAGACCCAAGTCTTACAATCACATCTCTCCCTGTACCGCCATAATACTGGTACGGCTGCATACGAACAAATCTCGGACCGTCCGCAATATATGTACCGTTTGAACTGCCATTATCCTTTATATAAAATTCGCCGCCACTTATATTAATCTCACCATGATTAGAACTTACTATCGAAGATTTTATAACAAAACTGTTAGACTGTCCCCTTCCAAACTGAAATACCGCATCAGTATATTCACTTAAATCATATTCGTTAATTCCATTTCCATCAGCAATGATAAGGCTCTTTTTCCTGTTCCCGTTTTTCAGCTGCTCTATCATGCTTTCGTCAAATAATACAGTTTTACTTTCCATGTTTTCTTCCCCCATAATTTAAACTCTTCTCAAAGCAAAAAATGGGCGGAATTCACCGTCCATTTTTTTAAAACCTATTAACCTCTTTTAAGGAAATCCGGTATTTTTATGCTCTGATTGCCATTTGTCTTAAGCGGTGCCGGCTTTCTGTCAAACTTATCAGGCATAACCGGCTGCTGCTCTGCTGCAGTTTGCGCCGACTGACCCGGCTGCTGATTATTTGATGCAGGTATATTAAGTGGAGTAGGTGTTGCCTGAGGCTTTGAAGCATTTGAAAATGTAGGCTTCTTAACTCCCTGTGAAAGCGGCTGTCCTGAATATGTAGGAGTCTTTGGTGCTGCCGGCTTTGAAACAGGCATATTTAAAGTTCCCTGATTCTTTTCATTATGTTCAAGTCCTGTAGCAATAATGGTAATACTTACATCCTCTCCCATAACATCATTATCTACCGTACCGAAAATAATATTTGCCTCATCTCCTGCAACCTCAGTAAGATAGGTAATGGCATCGTAAGCTTCCACTATGCCTATATTTCCTGAGAAGTTTACGATTATATCCGTAGCTCCGCCAACGGTAGTCTCGAGAAGCGGTGACTCCATGGCAGACTTAATAGCATCAACGGCCTTGTTATCTCCACTTGCCTTTCCTATACCGATATGAGCAATGCCCTTATCTCTCATGACTGTCTGAATATCAGCAAAGTCAAGGTTTATAAGACCAGGTTTATTTATAAGGTCAGTAACACCCTGAACACCCTGCTGGAGTACCTCATCAGCTTTCTTAAGTGCCTCAGGAATGCTTGTCCTCTTATCACAAATCTGAAGAAGCTTATCATTAGGTATAACAATAAGCGTGTCCACATTTTCTTTAAGCTTTGCAATTCCGTTAAGTGCATTGTTCATACGAGGCTTGCCTTCAAAGCTGAACGGCTTCGTAACTACACCTACCGTAAGTATTCCAAGATTTCTTGCCATCTCTGCAACTACAGGAGCCGCACCTGTTCCTGTACCGCCGCCCATACCGCAGGTAACAAATACCATGTTGGCATCTTTAATTATATCAATAATTTCTTCTCTGTTTTCTTCAACTGCTCCGGCTCCGATTTCAGGCTTTGCACCCGCACCGAGTCCTTTTGTAAGTTTTTCACCAATTTGAATCTTTGTAGTTGCCCTGCTTAGGGATAATGCCTGTTTATCAGTATTGATTGCTATAAGCTCAACACCTTCAACATTCTCATCAATCATTCTGTTTACTGCGTTATTTCCGGCACCGCCTACTCCTATAACAAGTATTCTTGCCGGTGTTTTTTCATCGTTTGACTTTATTTCAAGCAAGGTTTTCTCCTCCTTTTATTGTATTTATGATAATTTACAAGCTTCTTTTTAAGATAATTCTAATGATGTCAATATAAACAATATTATATTTTCAATTACCTTCTATAATAAATGTTTTTCCTGAAATAATCAACATAAAATTTGACTAATTCGGTTTAAAACTTGCTGTTGCGTTGTCTGAATTAAAATCTTTCATGTAAAGTGTTCCCGACTGTCCTTCAAGTCCTTCGAGAATACTTCCGAGATTCATCATCTGAACTGCCAGATAATCCCCCTCCCCAAGCTCTATTTTTATTTCATCATGCCGAAGTACAATTTCATTTTCCGAAGTAAATCTTATTTCGTCTATCTGAAGCTCATACTTCTCAATAAGCTGGGTAATTGCAAGAATTGATTGAAATTTCTTTTCATTGTCAATGGGAAGCTTTTTACCCATTTCCCAGCTTTCAAAATTAAGTCCTTCTATACACGGAATCCCGGAAATCAGTTCATTTGACGATTCAAGAATTATACCGTCCTTATCAAAATAAACATAACTGTCCATGTATTCTATACATCCTGCTATGGACTTTTCATACACTGTGACAGTAACCTTATTTTTTGATACAAAGTCTATATCCAGCTTTGCCACAAACGGTATGTCCGTAATAGGATTAATTTTGTTTTTTATATATATAACAACAGTATTATTAAAATATCCGCTGCCTTCTATTCTGTCTATAATTTCCTGTTCACTAACCACATCACAGCCCGTAACCTGAATTGTTTCCAACTTAAACGTACTGAGATAAGCGGCTCCGCCTATAAGAATTACAAATATAGCGATAAGTATAATTTTTATCTTCTTCATATTATCACCTTATACACCATGAGGTCTTATCTGTCGTGAAACAGCAAGCACAAGTCCCATCTCTACCATAAGAAAGACCAGCGACGTACCTCCGTAACTGATAAATGGAAGCGTAACTCCCGTATTAGGTATTACGTTTGTAACAACACTTATGTTTATTATAACCTGAACAGCAATATGCGCTATAACGCCTGATACAAGCAGACCTCCAAATCTGTCCGGAGCACCTTCTGCTATAAATCTGAAACGCCATATCAGCATAAGAAATACTATAATTACAGAAGCAGCTCCCACTACTCCGAGTTCTTCGCATATTACTGAAAATATCATATCATTGTGGGATTCAGGAAGAAATCCCATCTTTTGAATACTCTGTCCCAGTCCTCTTCCAAAAAGACCGCCTGAGCCAATGGCATATAAAGACTGCATAGTCTGATATCCGTTTTCGGAGGTTTCAGGATTTAACCATGCTTCTATCCTGTCTCCTCTGTAGCCTACGGTAAAAATTCCAATTACCGCAATTACAGCTCCGACAACACCAAAAGCCACAATATATCTCGCCTTAGGCATTGCCACAAAAAGAACAGCTACCACAATTACAAAACATATAATTGCAGTACTTAAGTTTTCTACAGCTATTATAACTACTGTTACCACAGGTAATATAAGCAGCTTTACAGTATCCTTTATGCTGTGAAGTTCTTTTGTTTTTGCAGTGCAGATATGTGCCATATATATTATAAGCACCATTTTTGCAATTTCTGACGGCTGGAATCTGATAGGTCCCACACCTATCCATCTTGTAGCACCATGACTTGCAGAGCCTATAATAAATACCAGAATCAGAAGAATCATTTCTCCAAAAAGCATAAGTCTGCTGAGCTTTTTAAGCTTCTGATATCTTATTCTGGAAACAAACATCATGACAAAAAATCCCAAGACCGCAAATATTGCCTGTCTTTTTAAAAAATAAAAATTGTCTCCATACATAAGATTTCCCTTATACGAACTGGCACTGTATACCATGACAAGTCCGAATGCAGTGAGAAAAATTATTAAAAAGAGGGCAGGATAATCAAAATATGTACCTTTTATAAACCAGCTTGTTTTTTTCCTCTTCCTTGTGTTTGGACTGTTCTCCAATAATATCACTCCTCAAGCTCTCTTACATACTGTTTAAACAAATCTCCTCTTTGTTCGTAGTTATCAAACATCCCCCAGCTTGCACATGCCGGAGAAAGCAGGACTGCGTCCTGTGGTTTTGCATTTTCATAACAGAACATAACAGCATCTTTCAGCGAATCCATTATAACAATATTATTAAAGCCATGGCTTTTTGCACATTTTGCTATAGCCTCAGCAGTTTCTCCGATAAGGACCAGATATTTTACCTTCCAGTCAAAGGCTTCAATCCACTCATCATAGGAAGCCTTCTTGTCATAACCTCCCCCAATGAGAAAGGTTGTTCTTGTCATGGCACGAATTCCCCTGATTGCAGCATCAGGATTTGTTCCCTTGGAATCATTATAATAAGGAACTCCGTTTATGGTAGCAACATATTCTATCCTGTGCTCAACACCTTTGAATTCTGTGCAGACCTTTTCTATTATCTCTGCAGGTATTCCCATATAATATGTTATTGCTGCAGCAGCAAGCACGTTTTCTATGTTATGGTCACCTAAAAGTTTTATATCCTTAAGTGAAAGAAGTCTTGTTTTTCTTCCGTTTTCAAAAACACATACGTCTCCGTCCGCTACGCACACACCCTCTGACAGCATTTCTTTCCTGCTGAAATAAACAACATGAACTCTTTCTGCCAGAAGTCTTCTTTTTCTTATTTCTTCATCATCATAATTAAGTATACAAATGTCATCTTCTGTCTGATTTTTTGTTATTTTAAATTTTACCTCCGCATAATTGTCAAAAGTATAGTGCCTGTTCAGATGGTCAGGCGTAAGATTTAAGATTGCACTGATATGCGGTCTGAATTCATGTATCGTCTCAAGCTGAAAACTGCTTATTTCTGCCGCAACCAGAGTTTCTTCAGTTGTTGTATCACAAAGCTTTGTAAACGGTATACCTATATTTCCTACAACTATGGAATTATCGGTATATTCCTTAAATATTTCTCCTACGAGTGTTGTAGTGGTAGTTTTTCCGTTAGTTCCCGTAATTGCGGCGATTTTTCCTTTATTAAAATAATATGCAAGCTCTATTTCACCCCATATCGGTATGTCTTTTTCTCTTACCTTTTCTACAAAAGGGGCATCCACGGGTATACCGGGACTTATTACCATTAAATCTGCGTCCGAAAGAATTTCATCTGTAAGCTCTCCTAAAACAAGGCTTATCTTTTCACTGTTATAAAATTCTGACATTATTTTATCTCTGTCAACAGAGGTTTTTTCATCAAACAAAGTCACTTCTGCTCCGTTTCTCACCAGAAGCCCTGCTGCACTTATTCCGCTTTTTCCGGTCCCTGCAACTATAACCTTTTTATCTTTCATATAATAATTTCCTCCTGTCCATGAGTAAATTCACGAGTTATATTGCAAGCAGACCTATTATACAAAGCACTGCGGTAATAATTGAGAAAATTGCCACTACCTTTGTCTCAGGCCAGCCGCCCAACTCAAAATGGTGATGAATAGGCGCCATTCTGAACACCCTTTTTTTCGTTTTCTTATATACGGCTACCTGGATAATTACAGAAATAACCTCAATAAGATAAATAAACGCAACAATCACGATTATAAGTGGCATTTTAAGCACACATGCAGTGGATGCCACAAATCCTCCCAATGCAAGTGAGCCTGTATCTCCCATAAACACTCTTGCCGGATATACATTAAACACCAGGAATCCTAAAAGGCTTCCCACTGCGGCACATGTTATAGGTGCTACTCCCGAATTATATCCTATTGCAACCACGGTAAAAAATGTCGCTATAAGAACGGTTACGGAAGAAGCAAGACCGTCCAGTCCGTCCGTAAAATTAGCTCCGTTTACTGTTCCGAGCATAACCACAAATATCAGCGGATAATACCATATTCCAAAGTCAAACTCTCTTCCCGTGAAAGGTATTGATATAGAAGTTCCTATATCCATATATTCTGATATATAAAACATAAATATAGCCGTAACAATTATCTGTCCCAGCATCTTCTGCCAAGGCTTAAGTCCCATGGACCTTTTCATTACAACCTTAATATAGTCATCGATAAAACCCACAAAACCATAGCCAAGCGTGGCAAAGAGCACAGGAATTATTTCCGGATAATCTTTAATGTATAAAATTGATGTTACAACTATACTTATCAGAATAATAAGACCACCCATCGTAGGCGTTCCCGCCTTTTTAAGATGGGTCTCCGGTCCGTCATCTCTTACAAACTGTCCAAATTTCAATTTTTTTAGAAAAGGTATTATAATCGGACTAAGTACAACGCTTATTCCAAAAGAAATCAGTATAGGTAAAACTACATCCATTTTTAAGTTCATATCATTATCTCCCTCAGCTATCTTTTGTCTGCCTGATTTGTTATCTGATTATTCCTCTGTTTCTTCTGTTTCCGTTTCTTCTTTTTCTATTCCAAGATACGGAAGTACAGTTTCAAAAAGCTCCCTGCAGACCGGAGCTGCAATTGTTCCTCCATAATATATTCCTTCAGGCTCATCAATCAGTATAAGAGCCAGTACCGAAGGATTATCCGCAGGCGCAAAACCTATGAATGAAGAAATATATTTGTTGCTGCTTCTTGGGAGTTTCTCACTGGTAGCAGTTTTACCCCCAATTCTGTATCCTTCAATTTTGGCATTTTTTCCTGTTCCCTCAGAAACTACTGCCTCCAGAAGCTCTTTCATGGTATCAGAAGTCTCTTTGCTGATAACTCCTTCTATTGTATCATACTCAAGAATCTTTACAATATTATTATTTTCATCTGTTATATATTTTCCTACATGAGGCGTAACAAGCGTACCGCCGTTAATCACACAGGAAACTGCCCTTGCAAGCTGTATGGGCGTTATCTGAAATGACTGTCCAAATGTCATTGTGGCGAGCTCTACCGGACCGACATTTTCCTTTTTATGGGTAATGGATGTTGCTTCACCCGGAAGGTCTATGCCCGTTTTGCTGTTTAACCCCAGTATGTCAAAATAGTTATAAAAGCCATCCACTCCGACTCTGGCTCCTACCTCCATAAAAACAGGATTACAGGAATTCATGATTCCGTCCCTGAAGGTTTCCGAGCCATGTCCAATCACCTTGTGACATTTGATTTTTCTGTCCTCTACTACTTTATATCCGGGACAGTAAAATGTATCATCAACAGAAAGCACCCCTTCCTCAAAAGCCATGGTCGATGTAATTATTTTAAACGTGGAGCCCGGCTCATATGTATCATTTATGCAGAAATTTCTCCACATTTTATTTAGCGCATCCTGTTTTTCTTCTTCTGTGGCATATTCAGTTTCGGTATCTGTCAAAGTAAACGGGTCATTTAAATTATATTCCGGCACATCCGTAAGTGCAAGAATCTCTCCGTTTTGGGGATTCATTACAAGAATACATACCCTGTTTGCATTTTTTTCTTCCAATACCTTTAAAGCCAGTTGTTCAGCATACTGCTGTATATTTACATCAATGGTGGAAACAACATTTAGTCCCGCCACAGGCTCAACACGCCTTTCGGCAACATTTTCAATTTCTATTCCCCTGGCATCTGTCAGAGTATTTATACTGCCTTCTTCCCCCATGAGATACTCTTCATATTGTACCTCCATTCCAACTATTCCCTGGTTATCTGCTCCCGTAAATCCAATTACCTTTGAAGCAAGTGTGTCATATGGATAATATCTTTTATAATCCTCATCCACCATCACTCCGTCCAGGTCCAGTTCACGTATTTTATCTGCAGTCTCCTTATCTACATTACTTTTTATCTTTTCTCTGACTGATACTTTATTAACTTTATCCGCAACAATATCTGCGTCTATTTCAAGTATATCAGAAAGTGCCGTAATAACTTTTTCACTTTCAGTGATCTGGCTGTGAATTACAGAAATTGTACACACAGGCTTATTACCTGCTATCACTACACCGTTTCTGTCATAAATTATACCCCTCGGAGCCTTTATACTCCTTTCCCTCTCATGAAGGGATGTGGCCCTGTCAGTATAATATCCACTGTCAAATATCATAAGATATGCAAGACGTCCGGTAAGCCCTATTGCAGTAATGGTTATAACCAGAGTCATAATAAATATTCTTACCCTGTTTTGCCTGTTGGTATTATCCATACACACCGTCCTGTGACTTCTTATTTAAAGTTTATTCACATACGGTATAAAATAGAGCAAATTATTACTGAACTTCTGTGTTTTCAGAAGTGTTTTCAGAATCATCCTCACCCGCGGCAGCATCTGTCGCATCCTGCGTACTTTCTTCTGTCTGACCTGCTACATCGTTTTCCGGAGTATTTCCGTCATATATAGGTGTAGGAGTCTCTGTTTCAGCATCAGAAGTATCTAAGCCATAATTATCATTTGTCTTATATATATTCATATAAGGAAGCAAATCCTCTGCTATCATATTAAACAGAATGGAGCCTGCTCCGCTGGTAGACTGATCTTCAACATTAGGCTCATCTACTATACAGTATATAACTACCTGAGGATTTTCAACCGGTGCAAAACCTATGAATGATAATATGTAATTCCCCTGATTACGCGGCCATTTTTCTGCCGTACCGGTTTTTCCTCCTATTGTATAGCCTTCTACTCCTGCCTTTTTACCTGTTCCTTCTTCTACAACCTGAAAAAGAATCTGTTTCATTGTCTCTGAGGTTTCCTCAGAAATCGTCCTTCTTACAAGTATTTTATCATAATTTTTTATTACATTTCCGTCTTCGTCTACAATCTGACTTACTACATGAGGCTCATAGTAATATCCTCCGTTTATCACCGAACAGAATGCAGTTCCAAGTTGTATCATTGTAACCGTAACACCCTGTCCAAAAGAAGACGTTGCAAGTTCTACAGGATTAAGGGTATCTTCATGATACACCAGTGAAGCCAGTGCGCTTTCACTTTCCTCTCCTGAAATGTCGATATTGGTCCTCTGTCCAAAACCGAAAAGCACCTGATATTTATCAAATATGGCAGCACCTTCTTTTGCTGCAATCTGCATCAGAACGTCGTTGCAGGATTTTTCAAGTGCCTGTGCAACTGTAAGTTCTCCATGTCCTTCTCTTCTCACACAGTTTATTTTGTAATCAGCTACCTGCTGATATCCGTCACAGTTAAAAACTTCGTCTCCGGTTATTACTCCCTCTTCAATCGCACCTGCTATGGTAAAAACCTTATATGTAGAGCCGGGCTCAAATGAATCGCTTACAACAAAATTTCTCCATACCTTGTTTAATGCTTCAAGTCTTTCATCATCTGTCATATTTTCAGTCATTTCCTCAAACTGTTCATCAGTGAGATTTTCAAACTGATACCTCGTTGAATCAAGAGAGTATGCATTATTTGGGTCATATTGATTTGCATTATACATAGCAAGTATTTCACAGTTCTGAGGGTCCATAACAAGCACGGAAATATTTTTTGCCCCTGTTGTTTCCATATATTCCTCAGCATTCTGCTGAACTATGCTTTGTACCTCTGTATCTATAGTGGTTATAAGATTATATCCGTTTGTGGCCGGCTCCACGGTTTTCTGGAAATTATAATCATCCGTAAGATATGTATATATTCTTCCGTTTTCACCATTTAAATAACTGTTATAACTTCCTTCGATTCCTCCGAGTCCTTCATCACCGCTTACTGTGTAACCCAAAAGGTGACACGCCAGTTCTCCATTCGGATAAACCCTTATATAATTATCTTCAAACCATACTCCGACTACATCCTTACCTTCATCAGTTTCACAAAATTCATTAAACGCCTGTACCTCATCATATGAAATTCTTCTTAACACTACTTTATACAGTGAATTGCTGTCTTCCAGGTACGGAGCAAGTTCCTCTGCGGTTATGTCAAAATAAGATGTAATGGCGTTTATTGTCGCATCTTTCTTTTCTTCGTCCTTAAGAATATTTTTAGGCTCGATAACCAGATTATAAACCTTATTGCTGGTCGCAAGGACAGTTCCGTTTCTGTCTAATATGTCGCCTCTTTTAAAAGGAACAACCAGGCTGTCATAATTTTTCTGTGAAAGGATAACCTGTTCATATTCACTTCCGTCATTTTTATTAATAAATATTATCCTTACTATAAGTCCAATCAAGGCTACACTCACAATAAGCGAAACAATCAAAAGATTTTTTCTCATCCGCTTAAGGAATACCTTTCTTTTCTTCAATTAATCCACCGCTCCTTTACAAAAGTAATGTCCTGAGGCATTATTCCGCCCCAGGAACATCCTGATACTGTTTTACATAATCTTCATTTGCACTTTCATAATATACTACCTGTCCTTTTTCGGCATATACCATTCCAAGTTCAGTAGTTGCTATGTCATATATATCTTCCAATGTATACATACTGTTTATGGAATCTCTGGCGGCACTGTTATTTTCATTAAGCTCGTCCAGAATTACTTCTTTATTTTCTATGCTGTCCTGCTGTCCGTCAACCCTGCTTTCCGCAGCAAGCATAACCGCACATGAAGCAGCGATGATGAATACTGCAGCGATAAGAAACATTGTATATTTTAAATCAAAAGCAAGAGACTTTTCTGCTTTTTTTGCAGCCTTTTCATCGGTTACAGGGCGTCTCTTCTTACGCGGAATTTCATACTCTCTCTCTTTTCTTAAAGGCGCCTCTTCAAAATAGCTGTCATTTTTTCTTACAGCACTCCCGTCAAAATAATACATGTCTCTTGCACGATTTGTTCTTCTCTCCATAATTAAATTTCAACTCCTCTTAAACTTTTTCAAACACTCTCAGCTTTGAACTTTTCGCTCTGCTGTTTATCAAAATCTCCGCTTCACCAGGTACTATCGGTTTTCTTGTTACAATTTTTCCTTTGGAGACTCTTCCACAGGTACACACAGGAAATTCCGGCGGGCAAATACACGGATTCATGTTTCTGCGGAATATATTTTTTACTATTCTGTCCTCTAACGAATGAAATGTTATTACACATAATCTTCCGCCGGGATTCAGCAAATCTATCATTTTATCCAGTGAATTTTCAAGAACTTCCAACTCTCTGTTCAGTTCTATCCTTATAGCCTGATAGGTTTTCTTGGAAGGATGTCCTGACATTTTTCTTACCTTCATAGGTATGGAAGCTTTTATTATCTCATTTAATTCCCCTGTTGTTTCTATTCTCTTTTTTTGTCTTTCCTGAACAATATGTTTCGCAATGTTTTTTGCAAAACCTTCTTCACCATAATCTCTTATTATATGATATAGTTCGTTTTCGGAATAATCATTTACTATATCAGCAGCTGTTTTAGTCTGCTCTTTGTCCATTCTCATGTCCAGCGGAACATCTTCTCTGTAAGTAAATCCTCTCTCACTGTTATCCAGTTGATAAGAAGAAACTCCCAAATCAAGCAATATTCCGTCTACATTTTCTATTCCTAAATCTTTTAGTACTATATCTATGTTTTGATAGTTACTTTTTACTATCGTCACCCTGTCCAAATAACTTTTCAGCCTTTCTGATGCGGCAGCTATTGCATCGCTGTCCTGGTCTATTCCGATAAGTCTTCCATTATCAGTAAGCCTTTTAGCTATTTCTAAAGAATGACCTCCTCCCCCAAGTGTTCCATCCACATAGATACCTGAAGGCTTTATATTTAAATTGTCTATTACTTCATCAAGCAAAACGGATATATGTTTAAATTCCACACTTACATCTCCTAGAAGTTAATATCAAGTTCTTCCAGTTTGGCAGCAATAAACTGAGGATTAAAGGCTTCGCTCTTCTGTTTCTCTTCCCACATATCCTTGCTCCAGATTTCTGCACGTTCCCTGTTACCTATTACCACAACCTCTTTATCAAGCTTTGCATAATCCCTGAGTCTCTGAGGTATGAGTGTCCTTCCCTGACTGTCAAATTCGCAGTCACAGGCTCCTGAATTTATAAATCTCTGGAGGTCTCTGGCAATTCCCTTGGCATTTCCGAGCTGGCTTAATTTATCAGTAAACTTCTCCCACTCTTCATCGGAGTAAACATACAGACATCCGTCAAAGCCCATAGTTATTACGAACTCTTCTCCAAGGTGTTCCCTTATCTTCTGAGGAATAATCAATCTGCCCTTGGCATCAATATTATGAAAATATGTACCTAACATGCCCTTGGCCATCAATTCTTCCTCCTTTCGTCCTCCACTTCGTGGCACATAATGTGTTTTTAGCCCCATTTTCCACCACGTGGTTTTATTTTATAACACGCAATAAATATTTGCAAGTTCGATTTAATGAATTTTCCTTGGTTTTTCCGTACAAATACTACGATATTTTTGTCGAATTTTTAGTAAATTTGCACAAAAAAAGAATCGCTTTTCAGCGATTCTACTAGATATTGTGTGGTGTCATTAATTCCCATACTATATTTTGTTTTAGATGTTTTTTATACTTTATATGTTAAAAATATGCATTAAACATTAAATTTGAAAAGAATTACGTCTCCATCTTTCACCACGTATTCTTTTCCTTCCTGACGGACAAGTCCTTTTTCTTTAGCAGTATTCATGTTTCCGCTCTCCATAAGGTCGTCATAGCTTACTACTTCGGCTTTTATAAAACCACGTTCAAAGTCGGAATGTATTTTTCCTGCTGCCTGAGGTGCCTTGGTCCCGTTTGTAATGGTCCATGCCCTTGATTCAGTCTCTCCTGCGGTAAAATAGCTTATCAGTCCCAAAAGTCTGTAGCTTGCCTTAATCAGCTTGTCCAGTCCAGACTCGGATACTCCCATTTCGGCAAGAAACATTGCTTTTTCATCATCCTCAAGTTCCGATATTTCCTGCTCCATCTGGGCACATACGGCAAATACTTCGCAGTCTGCATCTTTTGCATATTCTTTTACCCTGCTTATGTATTCATTGGAAGCTCCGTCATCAGCCATATCCTCTTCGCTCACATTTGCGGCAAAAATAACAGGCTTTCCCGTCAGAAGATTATACTCCTTAAACCATGCCTGCTCATCCTCATCATCAGTATAATAAGTTTTTGCAAGCTTTCCGGCTTCAAGGTGTGCTTTCAGGCTTTCAAGAAAAGCCACTTCTTTTGCGATAGTCTTATTATTTAATGCTGCCCTTTTATTTTTAGCTATTCTTCTGTCAATCACTTCTATATCTGCAAAAATAAGTTCAAAATTTATGGTTTCGATATCTCTTATCGGGTCTACTGCACCATCTACATGTATTACATTGGTGTCATCAAAGCATCTTACCACATGAACTATTGCGTCCGTCTCTCTTATATTGGACAAAAACTGGTTTCCCAGTCCTTCTCCCTTTGACGCACCTTTAACAAGTCCCGCTATATCCACAAATTCTATAACTGCAGGAGTTGTTTTTGCAGAATTATACATTTCCGTAAGCTTTAAAAGTCTTTCATCAGGCACTGCCACAACACCTACATTTGGGTCTATTGTACAAAAAGGATAGTTTGCCGACTCAGCTCCTGCCTTTGTAAGTGAATTAAAAAGTGTACTTTTCCCCACGTTCGGGAGTCCGACGATTCCCAGTTTCATGATATGTTTACCTCCGTTTTTTCATCAAAAAGTCCTGACATGCGTTGATATTGTAGCACATCAGGACTTTTTTGTACATAGATTTATAAATTTGTTTCCGCCACAAAAGTGTCACAAAAATTAATATTAATGCAGCAAATAAAAAATTCTGCATATCCGTTCATATCTATACCAAGCTCCTCTGAATCAGTCATATAGGTATCTAACAGCTTTGACAGGGCTGCAATTTCCCAGTACGTTGCACCCTCTGTCATCATTTTATCAATTCTTTCACAGTCTACAACGCCATCATTATATATACTATTAAAAGTAGGTGTAATTACTCCGTCTCCTACCTGGTCCAATTTAGTCTGAAAGTAACTTGCAAATATACTGCCATATGACATGTCTACACTTCCGTATTTTGCATAGTTCTCAATTCAATAACCTAATTCTTCCAATGCTTCTTCACAAGCTGCTTCAAGCTGCTCACGGGTTGCAGTTTCATAATCAAGACCCTGTTCATTTAATACTGCCCAGATTTTAGCTGCATATTTTCTGTAGTCAGTCCATCTTCCAGTAAAAGCTATTCCTTCTTCATATACAAATTCACAATAATCCTTTAATTCTTCTGTGCTTTCATCAAATTCATAGTTTTTAACATAGATATAAAATTGCTCCTTTATCTGTTCAGGAGTTATTGTTAAGCCTACTTTAGCATTCATGTAATAAATCCTCACAATCAAGTCAATATCACAAAATTCTAAATCATTGATTACAACCTTATCATCTTGAATAATGACTTCTCCATCAACCGGTATATAATTTAGTAACTTTTCGGCCTCCCTCGACTGTCTTATTAATAGGTTTTCTTTCTCTATTTCTTTTTCTCTTTCCTTTATTCCGATTATTATTAAATAAACTGTCAGCGCTACTACCACAATCAAAACTGTTATAATCTTTTTTCTCTTCATTTTTTTCTCCATACAAAATCAAAAATATTATTTCCCAAGTGCTTTTTGGCAAGCCATTTCCAACTGTTCACGGGTTGCTGTATCTATATCAGTTTGCATATTTGTTAACTCATCTAATACTACACCCCCATACTTATTATAATTTGAGGTTATTTTACCAGACAGCATTCCATCTTCCTCTACAAATTTACAAAAATCCTTCAAGTCCTCTGTATTTCCGGATGATAATTCATAGTTTCTCAACTGCTGTTCAAGCTCCTCCAGACTTAAATTCGAACCTGTTTCTGCATTATAATAATTAACTCTCAGAAGTAACTCTCTTTCATCAATCATACGATTATTAATAAGTATATCATCCCCATACTGGCACACAGTGCCACCAGCCGCCAAATCAGTAAGCGTCCTTTTATAATTTACTGCATTGATTAATCCATCAAGCTGCTGATTATATTCGATAGTTTCCTCCCTGACCTGTGACAGTCCAAAAAGGTCTATGCCAAATTTAACAGTATTTTCTCCTCCTCCGTATAAACTCTCATTTGCGCCCGCACTAACAGCCAAATTTTCTGCTATGTCACCTGCCGTGTCAATTGCCAAATCCTTCATGATTTTTACGCCGGCAAGTACCACTTCCTTGTCTTCATCCTTCTTGCCACCTTCAAAGGTATTATTCAAAGCACCATCAAAATTTGCACTCAAGGAATCATCAAACAGATAAATTGTAATCGGCTTTATTTCAAGCATGTTTTCCAATATACTCTCCTTCGCATATGGTACATCTATTGTTATGCTGTCCAATTTATCATATCCTGCTTCTCCTGTTATCATAAGCAGGTGTCCATAATGCTCCTGTTCTACGTTAATGCAATTATAATAGTTGCATATCATCATCAGACTGTCACTTATAAAACAATTATACCTCACCTTTTTATCGTCCTCTTCACTGTTTATCTCACTATTTCCGTATCCCGCTCCATGGTTTATCAGTGTTTTTTCCGTGACATTCTGACGATACAGCATCAAATCAGTTACGGTATTCGATAAAACGTAAATTCCAATAGTATCGGACGGGCAAATGTAACAATGATCCAGAAATTCTGCATATCCGTTCGTATCTATACCAAGCTCCCCTGAATCATTCATATAGGTATCTAACAGCTTTGACAAGGCTGCAATTTCCCTGTACGTTGCACCCGCCAGCATCATTTTATCAATTCTTTCCCAGTCTACAACGCCATCATTATATATATTATTATTGGACTCGGCGCATTATAAACGCTTCGCGTTGGCGCCTCGGGCGGCCCCCTCCCTTCGCTCGGCGGCAAAAGTAGGCGTAATTGCTCCGTCTCCTACCTGGTCCAATTTAGTCTGGATGGAACTGGTAAATATACTGCCATATGCTATGTCTACACTTCCGTATCTTGCGTAGGTTTCTCTTGCTTTTCCTAATTCTTCAGGTGTCCATGCATGAGTCCCCGGTGCACCAACACTAATAACGTCTACCAATGCCCTCATGGACGTTATATAATTATCTAACGCCTCTGATTTATGATTTGCCAGGGTATTTCCGTATGTCTCATCAAGCTCTCTTACATCCTCAAACCGTTCTCTTACTGAGGCTTCAGTATAACCGCACTCAGTAATCAAATCATAATAATGATTTAGAAGATTCTCCCGCTCCGTTCCAAGAATATCCTCGCCTCCCATGTATTCATTCATTGCATTAAACAGGCCATTGGGATCGTTGAAATCAGCCTCTATATCCTCCATTTCTCCATCTGCAATTAATAGAATTTGTATTTCTCCTTCCATATAAATTCCACTGAGCAATTTAATGCATAAATGGTATCATAGATATTATTCCTCAAGAGCTTTCTTACAAGCTTCTTCCAACTGCTCTCGGGTTGCATTCTTTCTATCTGTCTTCATTTCTGCTAATGCAAAATCTATTCCCGTTATATATTGTTCATAATCCCAATTGGCTCCTTCTACAAAAATTCCTTCTTCCTCAACAAATGCACAAAAATTCTCCAACTCTTCTGTACTTTCATCAAATTCATAGCTTTCAACATAAATATAAACCTGTTCCTTTATCTGTTCAAAAGTTATTGTTGGCTCCGTTTTCCAATTATAGTAACAAATCCTTATAACCAGTTCACATTCATTCATTTTCAAATCAGAAATCTCAACCTTATCATCTTGGATAACTATTTCTCCACTTGCAGCTATATCCCGTATCAGTCTTTCAGCATTAAACGACTGTCTTTTTAATAAGATTTCTTTCTCTCTTTCCTGCTTTTCTCTTACCTGTATTCCTATTATTAAATAAGCTGTCAGCAGTACTCCTACCACAATCAAAACTGTTATAATTTTTTTTCTTCATTTTTCTTTTCTCCATACAAAATCAAAAATTTCATTTTCCCAGTGCTTCTTTACACGCTGCTTCAAGCTGTTCTCTGGTTGCCGTCTTTCTATCTGTCTTCATTTCTGCTAACGCAAAATCTACTCCCGTTTTATATTGTTCATAATCCCAATCCGATCCAGCACTCATCGCTCCTTCTTCCTCAACAAATGCACAAAAATCTTCCAAGTCCTCTGTATTTCCAGATGATAATTCGTAGTTTCTCAATTGCTGTTCCAGTTCCTCCAGTGTCAAATCCGAACCAGTTTCTGCATTATAATAATTAACTCTAATAAGTAACTCCCTCTCATTAATCATTCGATTATTAATAAGTATATCATCCCCATACTGGCACACCGTGCCACCAGCCGCTAAATCATGAAGAATTCTTTTATAATTTACAGCATTGATTAATTCATCAAGCTGCTGATTATATTCCATGGTTTCCTCCCTGACCTGTGACAGTCCAAAAAGGTCTATGCCAAATTTAACAGTATTTTCTCCTCCTCCGTATAG
>CALWPY010000017.1 GCA_944383545.1 uncultured Lachnospiraceae bacterium
TCTACAACGCCATCATTATATATACTATTAAAAGTAGGTGTAATTACTCCGTCTCCTACCTGGTCCAATTTAGTCTGGATGGAACTGGTAAATATACTGCCATATGCTATGTCTACACTTCCGTATCTTGCGTAGGTTTCTCTTGCTTTTCCTAATTCTTCAGGTGTCCATGCATGAGTCCCCGGAGCGCCAACACTAATAACATCTACTAACGCCCTCATGGACGTTATATAATTATCTAACGCCTCTGATTTGTGATTTGCCAGGGTATTTCCGTATGTCTCATCAAGCTCTCTTACCTCCTCAAACTGCTCTCTTACTGAGGTTTCAGAATAATAACACTCATAAATCAAATCATGATAGTGATATACCAGATTCTCCCTCTCCGTTCCAAGAATATCATCTCCTCCCATATATTCATACATTGCTGTTAACGGACCATTGGGATCGTTGAAATCAGCCTCTATATCTTCCATTTCTCCATCTGCTATCTTACAACAGTTTATAATATCTTCTAATGTAGCATCTGTAAAATCTCTGACCATAATCATACCCCCAATTCTGTACTCATTGCTTCATCACAATCCTTAAAAAGTTTTTTTGCTGTGTTCAGCATATCCACGGACGCTATCATCAAATCAACGACCGTCTGATAGGCTTCCCTTACTCCCTGTGCAGTACTTATTAATTGATCTGCCGTATCACCGACACTATAGTCCATTTGCATCTGTAACCTTGACAGATTCTGTTGGATATAGATATCATTAATATTGTTATTTAAAACGTTGATACAGTCATCTATTACTCCATAATTAACCTGTGTTGTTCTGCCGCTACTCATTGCCTTCTCCTCCCTCATATATCGAACAATCCGTGATTTCTACCTCCGCCAGAAACTCTGAGATTTCTTCACTGACTGCATCTGTGTACCCCTCTAACTGCGTCTGCATGACCATAAGCTTTTCTATATATGCTTCCAGATTGTCATGCACGTTCCCGGCAACAATCCCCTCATCTGCAACTATGATTAATTGTTCTACCAGTGTAGTCAATTTTCTTTCTGCCGTCGCACCAATTAATTTAATTAAATTTGCATATGAAATATATTCTTCATCTACGATTATTAAATCACTCCTCATTTACTTCACTCCTTTTCTGGTTATCCGACTTATAGCTGACTTATTTTTAGCATTCTGTTGTTCTTTTTCCTGCCTCTCAATTTGACGAATCTCATTCTGCCATCCGCTTATATTATTCTCCATGGATGCTATCTGACTTTTTAATTCTTCTATTTTCTTCTGCGCCTGCCAGATGTTATTTTGAATTACCTCTTCCATGTTTTCAAAAGAAACCGCAGCTTTTCTCCACCTCTCATTCCCATATAATTCGTCAAAACGTGCAATAAATGATGTCATCGCTTTGCCTTTCGCACGAGCTCTTGCCAAATCAACATCCGCCCGTTTCCTTATGTAACTGTTTTGCATAGTCACATACATATCCATAAGCTTAATTTTATCTTTCTGATAAACAACTATTTTTCTTTCCAATTCCGCAATCTGATTATTAAAGTCAGTAATTTGCGTATTGGCAGTCTGTATGTAACGCCTTAGTTCATATTTTCCCATAATTTTCCTCCTCTGTATAATGAAATTTTCATTTTTCTTTATCTGCCTTCAATCACCCTTACTTTCTCTATTTTGTCTTTTACGAATATGTAAGCGTCTTTTGCTTCTAAAGACTTCTTAAATTCTCTTGCTGCTCCTATTGGAACGTCCGTCACCTTTATATTTTTAATATCTTCAAAAACAATGATATTCTTATCTTCCCTCACCTGCTTTAGCAAATCTCCTGAAGAAAATCCAATCATGGCATTTTCCACATCCGTTAACAGGAAACATACCTTCATGGATTTTAATGAAGAATTAAGCATCTTGTACATATCAAGCAATTCCTTATCCGTACCTAATGTCTTCATCATGCCTGTAGAATTAATCATTATAACCTGTAGAGGCTCAGTTACGATATCCGGCTGACCAGTCTTTGACTTTTCCAATCTGTTTTGAAACTTTTCGATAACACTGCCAATAATCTCTGTCATTCCTGAAACCGACTGTGTATATGCAGCCGCCTTATGTTCAAATTTACTATATTCGCCATCTTCGCTGTCAATCAGATAAATATCTACAGGATTATTATCATTCCCTGATAACAATCTGTTAAGCATATATTCGATATAGTTATGTTTCGCTCCTGTTTTCGGTCCCACAAAGGACTGAATGAAGGTGTTACTGAGATTAATTGTTCTTCTTTCAATGGAATTAAACTCAATTCCAAGCGGAATCTCATACGGAGCATAATTCTCCCCATACTGTTTTATCATATATGTCTCAGTAACATTCTTAGGAATTTCAGGTATTCCGGGCACATACACATCTCCGTATTTATCATGTATATGCTGAATAAAATTCTTCATCAGTTTAATCTTCTCAAATTCCTTTTCTGCGGCAAATGCCAGATAATACTGAATTTCATAATATACCTTGTTTACCTCAACAATTCCCCTGCCTGCAATATCATTAATCTTCTTCCTGCAGGCTTCAAATACCACTCCGTAATCACTTGAATCATTACAGTAAAGAGCTGTTCTTTTAGAGAAATTGGACAAGAGCTTAAATCCTGCTCCATTTGCCTGACTGGCAGTTACAATTAGTGAAATACCTACAGAAACGCTTTCTCTGCTGATATTGATAATAATATCTTCATAATCAGGAAAATACCCTCTAAATGCTACCCAGTTATCAAGGAATATTACAATCTGCGGTAACTCCGTCTGACCGGATTCACGATATGCACTGTAAGAGCTGAGTCCCAAATCGGAAAAATATTTCTTTCTCGCCTGAATTATAGTCTGCATCAGCTTAAGAAATCCCTTCAGCCTTTCCTCATCAGATGAAGTAATTACACCTCCTACATGATTCAGATTTTCAAAATTCTTTAGTATCATGGAGGCAAAATCCAAAATATACATATTTACTTCCTTAGGTGAATAGCGCTCCGCCAATCCCCGAATAATAGTCTGCAACAGATTCGTTTTTCCTGACTGTGCAGAGCCGATAATGTACAGGTTATTCTGTGATATATTAAACGTTTCTACATACTGTCTCTGTCTTGACGGATCATCCACAATACCAATCGGAACGACAATATCCGTTCCATCATAATCAAAACCATCCATTGTAATTGCAATAGAATCCGAAAGAGCAGGCAGACAGATGTTTGGCAATCTGGAAATTCCATTCTTCTCACAATACTCATTTATATAATTAACTATTGATTTAAGCTGTGTTTCTCCTCCATCATCACTGTTTGGTTTTTGTTCATAAATAACACGCCTCCTGCCGGATAATTCCACGCTGGTAAGTGCAAATTTCTTCTGAGTGGCAATCCCGTCATTCTTAGCTGTTGCTCCGCTATATGCCGACTGGAATAACTGAAAAATTTCGTTGTTGCCAACCTGAAGATATGCCCTGCCGGGTTCCTTAATTTCAGCCGCAAGTGGAGACTTCAGCACCTCATTACTGTCATTCTTGTTCTGAACTTTTAAACAAAGTTTAAACTTTGAGTTACTCCATATCTGATCGCTTACTACACCTGAAGGTTTTTGAGTAGCAAGAATCAAATGTACACCAAGACTTCGTCCGATACGGGCAGCAGATATAAGCTCTTTCATAAATTCCGGCTGTTCACTCTTAAGTTCAGCAAACTCATCTACTATTAAGATTAAATGCGGAAGCGGTACAGAAGCCTTACCTTCTTTATACGCCTTTATATAATCATCAATATGATTTACTTCCTGTTCGGCAAAAAGCTCCTGCCTTTTAATCAATTCTGCCTTAATGGAAAGTAACGACCTTTCAATTTCATTACCGTCAATATTAGTAATGGCTCCATTCAGGTGAGGTAAATCACGGAACTGATTTACCATACCACCACCTTTAAAATCTATAATTATAAAACCAACTTCGTATGGATGAAACAATGTAGCCATGGAAAGAATGTATGTCTGCAAAATCTCTGATTTACCTGAGCCGGTAGTACCTGCTACAAGTCCATGAGGACCGTGATATTTCTCATGTAAATCCAAATATACAATCTCATCTCCGCTTTTTACACCAATTGGTGCCGCCATACTCTTATAAATGCAGGAGTCAGACCATCTTTTTCCAAGATTTAAGTCATATGGACTCATAATATTTAACAACTGGAACAAAGTTATATTCTTTGTCAGTGAATTTTCAAGATTAACCTCATCCACATATACACATGCAAGCTTTTTTGCGGCAAATTCTGCATTCTTCACTGAAATATGTTCATAATCGAAAGTCTGAATTTTCTCACCATCATCTATATTCTGCATATAACCGGTATACGACTCATTATTCAGGAAAATTCTGACAGAGCATGCATTGTTTACAAACTCTTCAAACTCCTCAAAGAAAATAAATCTAAATCCCAACTCGTTAGCTCTTTCAATATATTTAGATACAGGGTGATTACTGATTAACTGTGACCTGAATACCATAACTACATAATCAGGAAACCCTTCTGCAGTACCGCCCATAGACTCCCTCATGGAAAGCTCAGAATACAGAAATTCCAATGTAAATTTTGCACTTTCCTCATCATACATAAAATTACGCATTTTATTCTGCTCATTGTATGTAATTTGCAACCATCTTGCCCAAGAGAACAAAGGAACATCTTCCTCATCCATAATAAGGAATAATTTAACATCCTTATAAAAATGAGATGCAGCAAATTCCATAATCAGATTTTTTTCCATCTGGTATAGTTTTGTTCTGCTGCCAATAAATCCTACAGCATTTACTTCTTTTAAATCCAGGCAAACAGGCATTGAACTAATATACTGATATTTTTCATGCATGACGGCCGGAAAATCCTTTAATTCATCGTCTGTATCAACATAATCCTCCTGCTTATAATCCACCTGACAATTAGACATTACAACACCATCACCAAGTCTTATCTTAAGGTAATCATCATCTTCCTTTGTTTTTTCAAATAAACGATTATCAAAATCTTCAATAAAGGTCATATAATTATTTAAGGAAGGATTCATATAATTTGCTACAACCTTTTCCCTCTCCCGAAGCTTAATTATCTCATTTTCTTTTTTTGTAAGGTACTCCATGTATACCTTCTTTCTCCGTTCTTCTTTTTCCTGACGTTTCTTTCTGTCGTTTAAAAAATTAATGACTGTAACCGTTGTACTGACTGTCATGGTTGCAGCAAAGAAAATGACATACATACCCCTTCCACCCATCATACCCTGCAGGCCAACCATTAAAAGCATATTGACAAGCATAGGCATGAAAGACAGCAAAAAATTCTGAGGCTCACTCTCGTCCTTGTTTTTAGGACCTAATACCTCAATTTTATCCTCAGGTAATTTGAATTTTTGTCTGGCATTTTTAATAAATTTCGGATAACTGTAATGATTTTTCTGATAACTTACAATAGTGGTATCATTATTAGTAAGCAGTTTTGCTTTTTTTGTAGTATATATCATTCCATCACATACACAAAATGAATATCCCTTAATACTTAAAAATTCTCCAAATCTAAGGAAACAGACCTCTTCCTTTGCCACAAACCCGTTTATTTCCACTCCGAGAGCAGCCTGGCTCAAATCCACTTCATAACCATTCTTATTTTTGTGTAAACATACACTGTCATCGTGTATGTATGGGTCATCAATCCTAATAGAGCATCCAACCTGTCCACCGATAGTAAGCTCTTCATTATTTTTACAGTTTATTGCTAAATCATAGTCATTTCCCACTGCATCAAAGCATGCGAAAAAATCAATACCGAAAATCTCGGTATCTGTTAAATCATAACAAAGTGATAAATGGTCTCCTATTTCAAGCTGTCTTACATACTCTTTTATATTTAAATCTTTTGTCAAATATACCGTATCATTACAACTCATAATAAATTGTCCATTTTCCTGACGGTCAATGCGAAATATGAAACCTGCCAAAAAACGGTCGCGTCTGAAAGCAATCTGACAGGCCTTATCCGTTCCAACTGTAAGGCTACCGCTGAAATTCTCATCAAATCCAACCTCTTTATACATATTATTTCCGTATATAACCAGTTTATATTTCATACTTGTCCCCCAAAATCATCTGTTAAAATTAATAATTGTCCCGTTACGAATACCAAAATCCTCTAACAATCCATCACCTCTTAAAAGCGCACGCGGCTCCTCGGTACACAGATAGCATTCTGCTACATTGGACAAATCAATTCCCAGGTTTAAACCGACATTTAATCCGTATATCAACTCATTTGCCGATATATCCAACGGTACCTCTATATCTATAGTTTGATTCATTCTTTTAAAATTAAATATTATTATAACTGTCTTCTCCATATTTACCTCAAACCTGTTTACTCAATACAAAGAGTTGTTTTTTCAAACAACTGTGAGTTTTTTACCATATTCAAATCAAGAGGCTCTGAATATTCTTCAATAAACTCACTAAATTCGTACTTTCTTAACACATCTCCACCGGACAGATAATCTGCCTGATTGCGTTTATATCTGTTACATAAAATTACAATATTCCGATTAAAATCAATCATATGATTCAGAAATTTCTCCAGCTTGCCAACAGCAATCTTATCTTGAGTAGTAACCAAAACAGTTCTGTCACATTCCTTTAAGAACACCAGTTTATCTGACTGCAAATCAGGCGAAAGTTCCACCACAATATAATCATATGAATTTTTGTTCCTTATGTAAGAAATAATCTGTGCATACATAGAAAAGTTCATCTGATACGATACAGGAAGATTTTTAAACGGCGGTAAAAAATCAAAATCTTCATTGTGAATCTCATTTTGTATAATCTTCAATGCGTTTTTCATATTAATCGAACACTGATAACAAAATGAGTCCCCCAAAAAGCCATCATATTTTAAATAGTAAGAAAAATCCTGATGCGGCACAGTACTTATATACATAACTCTCTTTCCTTTTTGCCGGAGCCTGTATGCCAAAGATAGAGCAGTAAGTGTATTTCCCGTACCACCGGAAACCGAAAAAACTCCTACAACCTTTGTACCCAGACTACCCATATCCGAACTATCGGCAATAAGGTTAGCATCAATTTTTTTAACAATGTTCTTTACACTATAATATTTATAGATATATGATGTATTGCTCTCCTCTGTTTCTTCATCTGTCAAATAATATATTTTTGTCTTTGAAAATGCCTCAGGATGTTTAATTGTCATCCCATAAGGAATAATCAATACATCAATTTTTTTAGGTATATTCATCAATCTTGCAAATATTAACTCATCAGTTATAAATTCGACATTTGCTTTGTCATTTACCAGTTCGGCAAATTTATACTCAATTGTAGATATATATTCTTCATCAAAAGATACAAATACTATATTTTTCTTCACCATTTTCTGCTCCTGATTATCCCATTATTACAGTAAATTCAACATCCGCTAAAGTTAATTTATCATAATTATTCAGATAATATTTTTCATTTGGACTTAAAAGATAATCATTGATACGAGTTCCGTTTGTACTGTTTAAGTCCTCTACAAAATAATTTCCGGCGGTCTTAGTAATTTTGCAATGTTTTCTGCTTACCATATTGGAATTAACGACTATTGCATCTGCATTATCAGATTTACCCATAATAAATTCCGACTTATCCATCTTAAAAATCAGCTTACCGTCTTCACCATTATGTTCCAATACTAACACCGGCTCTATTTCTTCTTCGGCTTCATGCAATACGAGATTATTCTCCTCGGCCCGAATATAAGACTCATACTTTAATATATAATCAATTACCTCATAATCAGTTTTTGTATTATCATTCATCACATAATATACCTCATTAAGTTTTTCGGTATTATTTGCAAATATATAATTAAACAATATAATAAGTGTTTTTCTAAACGAACTGCTCCATGTTTCTCCGTCATGAAAATCGCAATCGTAATTTATAGGCAATATTACAAATTTAATTGACTTATTTTTAACATCATAATAAAGGCGATTAAAATTAATATCTATTGCCGTAATTTTAAGAAAGTCATTATCCTCAATCTTATGTATTGAAGTAATAAATTTAATTAATCCGGCAGCAAGCTCCGATTTATTCAAAGTATCCGCTACATCAGCAAGCAGTCTGTATCCTTCAATACCATACAACAAACGAATTCGATTGTTATGCATCACATTTACTGCCGAAATCATGTCACCTTCTGATTTATTAACCAGTCTCATACCCAACATAAACATAGAATCATTGGATTCAAATGTATATGCAAGATGATCACCAAAGTAATTCACTATCATATATTCACCAGCTATCCTCTAAACTCAAATTCTTCTTCTGCAAGCTTAATAATATTACCATTCTCAAGCTTTACATAGCTTCCCGGCATTACTCTCATGTTATTCACATATGTGCCGTTTGTAGTATCCAAATCCTGGATATAATATCCATCCTCAAACTTCATAATACATGCATGCTTACGGCTTATACTGCTATTGTACCTTACACAATAATCAACCGAATCCATAGATGCACCTATAATAAAACTGTTCTGCTTAATCATAATGCTCTCACCGGTCTTATATCGCAGAAGAGTCGGATAGGTTGACATATAGTTGTCCGGATGTCCATTTTGGTAATTCACATCTACGCCGAGAACACTGGTCTCCCCACTCATGTCTATGTGCTGACTGCTGCCTGCTTCATTCAAACTTCTATTCACAGGCATATTTGTATTATTTGATATAAAGCCCGGAGTAACCCTACCGCTAATTTTAAGTGCTTCCTTTGCCATAACCGTTTGGTTTTCCACTTCTTTAATCTGCTTTTTGTATTTATTAGTCTTCACTATTAACAATGTTGTAAGAATAATAATAGCAGAAAAAAGAACAGCACCCTCAACAACTGCTATGATAATCATTGTATCTGCCGAAATTCCGGCTTTTTCGAGATTTTCAATCTTGTTGCTCAAATCATCTGCAGCCTCATTAATTTCATCCTGTGTATAACTTGTGACTTCGCCACCAGCTATATTCTCCAAAAGAGTGACTGCATTTTCATACGAAGCCTGACATTCACTCCATGACTCTTCCGAATACTGCTTTTTGATTAATGTTTCATAAACAGCAATCTGTTCATCCAACGCTGTTGTATCTACAATTATTTCCGGATTATATGTAATACCAAGTACATCAAGTACATCCGTTACTTCATCAATCTGAAGAGCAAAATGCTCATTTGTATTGCCTTTGTTTGCTGAACTTACGATTCCTACAACCTCTCCATCTGTATTTAAAAGCGGCAAGCCCTTAGCAACCGTATAGTCCGAACTATACATAAAATAATGTGCATTGTTGATTTCTGACCAGTCATCAATAACACAATCTATTTGATTCATATCTGCGTCATACGTCCTGACAATGTCACCTTCTTTTATCTGATTGCTCTCGGTACAAAGTCTGAGGGTTGTACATGAAGATAAATCTGCCGAAGGCTGTAAAATAGCGAAATCCAAGTTCTCGCTACTGTTGACAACCGACAGCTCTACTGTGACATCATTTTTAAACACAAGCTCAATAACCGTGTTTACCTTATCACTTGTAACACCATGAGAAGCTGCAACTGCATTTTTTTCCTCTTCTGTCAAAATAACGGTATCATAACAGGAAATCAGATATACGTTACTTTCATCACCGATAAAAAAGGCATATCCTGATTTTATAATGTCTCTGGCACCTGTTTCCGCACAAAACATCAGACGAATATATGCAATACCTTCCTTCTCATCATACTTTTCAATAATCTGGGAAGATGCATCAGTCACCGTAGCAACCGTATGCTCTTCTCCTTCTGATTGTTCTCCTTCAGGAAGTTCAGCAGCATTTACGCCATATCCAAAGAATAAACATAATATAAACATATTTACAAATACTAAAAATAATTTTTTCATACCAATCTCCATATCTCAATGATTTAAATGTTTGAAAGCTTACATTTCATTGAGTTTCCTCCTGAATTCTTCTTCTGTAAGCTCTGTTCCTGCGAAACTGACATTCCCCTGTGAATCGACATCCATTGTAATAACAGATTCACCATCTACAGACATATTGAACATTTCTTCACCTGTGGGCTCATATATAATCTTTAGTGAAAGTTCCGCATCTTCACACTTTATTCCCGAAAGTAACTGCATATTAAAACACAATGGTCCAATTGCAACTAACATATAAAAATCTGTAATTTCTGTTGTTTTATCTACATAATATATAACCTCATTACAATCATAGTTTACTTTCACCGGCAGTGATGATTGTTGTATATATTCTTCCAAATTTTCCACTGTAGAATTATATTCTTTTTCTAACAAGTTTTTATTATATATAATTATACAATGAGCTTCATCTCCAACACGTGCATCCATGCACTTACCACTCGACCTCAAATCATTTACAACCTCCACCGCCGTGCGGTTTCCATGCAGGATTGGCATATCCTTTATAATATAAATCTCACACATCTTAAGTGAAACACAAGGGATATATTTATTATTATCCGCTTTTTCCGAAGCAGATGAACAACCTGTCATAACAGATATAAAAACAAAAAACAACTGCAACAAAATTTTTTTTATTCTCATTATTCCTCCTGTTTATAATTTTATAAACTAAACAAATAATACGTCACAATTTTTTAATATCCAATTTTATTTCTTTTAAATTTACATTATTTCAAGTATATTTATATAAAATTATTAAACCTTACTAAGTTATAAGAGGTACTAATGGAGCAGCTTCTGGCGCAAAAATATAAATCAATATTCCAATACCTGCAATCGCTAATGCCATTCCCACATCTTCATCTTTTATTCCTGATTCTTCAATAATAACCGGATATTCTGAATTATAGGCATATGCATATGCATTCTGCATCAGCCACTCTGCATTAAGAGGTGTAATTTCAACACCACATGCCATGGTTACTGATGCTTCTATACTTGTATCTCCATCTGCAACAACAGGTACAGAAACAGTCGTTCCATTTTCAAGAAAAAATGAATTATTATACGCATAATATCCACTACTTGAATAAATAGATGAATTCTCATCATATTCCTCAGATAGAGTAGCTGATACTTTGCCATCAATATTTAAAGATAAGCTCAATGTATTAAAATCTCCAGTCTTTAATAATTTCACACACGCTTCTTTTGCATGTTTAAAATCGATAGTGCAATCCTTTGCACTCCCCTTAATTTTTTTAGAAACAGAAAAGTACGCCGTTATTCCCGGTGCAACCCGTATTGTCACCTTATCATTTTCAGGCATCGGAAGTAATCCATCAATATAAACCATTTGAATATAATCTATTACCTTATTTCCAAATGCCAGCTTCTCCTTATATGTCCAAGTTAAAAATACATCATAAGAATAATCAGAGAATGCATTTTTTATAAAATCAACTTCTTCTTCCGTATAAAGAACATTTATATTAATATTCCCTGTTTCTAACTGATTTGCTCCCTCAGCTGCGTTTTTTGCCAATGCGTCACTCTTATTTAAATAATCCTGAAACTCATCTAACAGTGCAGTTAATGATGTCGCAGCTTCTGAATCATCTCTGCGTAAAGCCGTCCCCCTCTTCCCCAAGTAAATCTGATGTTCAATTATGTTCATATTCCTTTGTGTTAATATCTGTGAAATTTGTGAATATACTCCTGAAGCCTCATCATCAATGAATTCATCTGACCAGTTTCCTGATTGAGCTATAAGCAATTCCGATTTCATAGAAGAAATTTCGCTCACCTCATTGCCCAAAGCCTGAGTTAAATACGTAAATATTTCCGAATCTAATTTTCTCAACATATCTTATTCTTCCTCCTAAGTTAAAGCCACCAATCAGAAGTTGTTTTCAATTATACATTGAATTCAGTTTTCTCATAAATTCTTCTTCTGTGAGCTCCGTTCCCACAAAACTTACATTTCCCTGTGAATCTACATCCATTGTAATAGCAGATTCACCATCTACAGACATATTAAACATTTCTTCATTTGTAGGCTCGTATATTATCTTCAGATGCAATTTTGCATCATCATATATTGTTCCTGAAAGTTGCTGTATACAAAAACAAGCCGGTCCTATAGCTACTAAATCATACAAATCCGTAATATCTGTTGTATTATCCACATAATATATTATTTCATCACAATCATAATTTACTTCTATCCTGAGTGATGATTGTTCTATAAATCTTTCTAATGTCTGAACGCTATTATTATATTCTTTTTCCAACAATTCTTTATCATATACAACTACAAAATGTCCTTCATCATTAACAAATGCACCTATACATCTATCACTATTTCTCCATCTCGCTGCTTCATCCGCTGCCGTGCTTCCTCCATGCACAGACGGAAGATATTCCACAGCATACATTTCACACATCTTAAGCGAAACACAAGGGATATACTTGGTATCATTTTCTGTTCTTCCTGAATCATACGAACATCCTGTCATGCTTAATAAAAATATTAAAACTTCTGTTATAATTATTTTTTTACTATTCATCTTTACCTCAATTTCTATCTGCCAATCTAAATCAATAATGTATCATGTTATCACCAATCCGAAGGATTGATGATGGCGCACGGAGCCACGCGAAGCGTTTTTCATGCGACGCGCTCATTATATAATAATTTTGTATTTACTTTTTCATTACATTAAGCTTTTCTTCAAATTCCTCTTCTGTAAGCTCCGTTCCTGAGAAACTGACATTCCCCTGTGAATCTACATCCATTGTAATAGCAGATTCACCATCTACAGACATATTAAACATTTCTTTACCTGTGGGCTCATATATAATCTTTAGGCAGAGGTCTACATCTTCATATACAACTCCTGCCAGCTGTTGTATATAAAAGCAAGTCGGTCCAATGCTAATCAACTGATAAAAATCTGTAATTTCTGTTACATCATTTACATAATATGTAATCTCATTACAATCATAGTTTACTTCAACCCTTATCGGAGATTGTTCTATAAAACCGTCCAATTTCTGAACATTATTATAATATTCTTTTTTTAGAAGCTCTTTATTATATATAGTCACACAATTTCCATCGTCATTAACAAATGCACCTATACACATATTGCTATTTCTCAGGTAATTTGCTATTTCTGCAGCAGTATAGCTCGGATATGTTGAAGGAAGATTTTCCATGACATACAGTTCACACATCTTAAGCGAAACACAAGGGATATACTTGGTATCATTTTCTGTTCTTCCTGAATCATACGAACATCCTGTCATGCTTAATAAAAATATTAAAACTTCTGTTATAATTATTTTTTTACTATTCATCTTTACCTCAATTTCTATCTGCCAATCTAAATCAATAATGTATCATGTTATCACCAATCCGAAGGATTGATGATGGCGCACGGAGCCACGCGAAGCGTTTTTCATGCGACGCGCTCATTATATAATATTTTGTATTTACTTTTTCATTGCATTAAGCTTTTCTTCAAATTCCTCTTCTGTAAGCTCCGTTCCTGAGAAACTGACATTCCCCTGTGAATCAGAGTTTATTGTTATAGAAGCTTCACCATCTACAGGCATATTAAACATTTCTTCACCTGTAGGGTCATATATTATTTTTAAATAAAGTTCCACATCTTCATATGCCACTCCCGAAAGCAATTGTATGTCCAGACAAAGCGGCGCTATTCCTGTAAACCCATATAAATCCGTTATATTTGTTGTCTCGTCTACATAATATATAATCTCATTACACTCATAGTTTACTTTAACATCCAGAGTTGACGATTCTATAAACATTTCCAGAGTATCCACAATACGATTATATTCCTTTTCCAATAGTTCCCGATTGTATCTATCTACGCAATGCCCTTCATCATTTACCCACGAATCTAAGCAAACCCCCTGTTCTTTTCTATTTTTTGATGTTTCTGCTGCCGATGTAATGGGATGTAAGGATGGCAATACTTCTACGTCATAAGTTTCATTTCCCTCCAGAGAAACACAAGGTATATATTTTGTATCATTTTCTGCTCTTTCTGAATTATTTGAGCATCCCGTCATACTCAATATCAATATCAAAACCGATATACAAAATATTTTTTTACTATTCATTATTACTATCTCCATCTCTTGAAAATCACAAACCAATCGCACCTGCAACTGCTCCCGGTACTCCTGCAACTATAAATCCTGTAACTGCTCCTACAATTATTGCCCCTGCAATAATAACAGCTGTCTCAAAATCTTCATTATCAGTCGCCATATCATAATCAGGATTGGTTGCATATTCTTCTTGCGCCTGCCATCCTACCGGAGCTGAAATTTCAACCCCACAGGCCATAGATACTGTTATATTTTCATGTACTTCTTCAACTGTAACATCCGGTGTAGAAACAGTAGATCCATGTTCTAAAAAGAATATATTATTTTGAACTTCGTACCCTCCATTTACATAAATTGATGATGTATCATCAATTTTCTGCGATAATGTAACTGCCACCTGTCCTTCAAGATTAACAGATGCATCTAGTCCAGAAAAATCTCCAGTTCCTAACAAATGGGCACAGGCATTTCCCGCAAAATCATAGTCCACAGATAAATAAGAACTTGAAGCAGTCACATTACTGGTTTTTGAAAAATATGCCGTTACTCCCGGCGCAACCCGTATCGTCACCTTCCCATTTTCAGGTATCGGAAGTAACCCATCCATATAAACCATATTCATATAATCTATTACCTTATTTTGAAATTCTAGCTTCTCCTTATCTGTCCAAGTTAAAAATATATCATAAGAATAATCAGAGAATGCATTTTTTATAAAATCAACTTCTTCTTCCGTATAAAGAACATTTATATTAATATTCCCTGTTTCTAACTGATTTGCTCCCTCAGCTGCGTTTTTTGCCAATGCGTCACTCTTATTTAAATAATCCTGAAACTCATCTAACAGTGCAGTTAATGATGTCGCAGCTTCTGAATCATCTCTGCGTAAAGCCGTCCCCCTCTTCCCCAAGTAAATCTGATGTTCAATTATGTTCATATTCCTTTGTGTTAATATCTGTGAAATTTGTGAATATACTCCTGAAGCCTCATCATCAATGAATTCATCTGACCAGTTTCCTGATTGAGCTATAAGCAATTCCGATTTCATAGAAGAAATTTCGCTCACCTCATTGCCCAAAGCCTGAGTTAAAGACGTAAATATTTCTGAATCTAATTTTCTTAACATATTTCTTACCCTTCTACATTAAATACCATTATCTTAGTCTCTAATTTCATAAATTGAGTCAATAATACGAGAAAATATTTCCTTGTTGTATTTTAAATCATCCATATTCATTATTTGATAAATTATAATATTTAACCTGTCATTGCGTAATACTGCAACTATACAATGTATATTCTTTTTTTCTGAAAAGTATTTATCTTCCGTCATTATCTGTTCAAATCCCCGTGAATTTCTTTTAAATACCCCCAGATTTTCTGTAGTATTAAATGATTTTGACAGATATTGCTTAATGATAAAAACAATTTCATCTAAAGATTTATTAAGTTGTTCTATCTTTTCCACCAACAGCAGAGAATCATTCTCCCCACTCCACAAAAAAAAATTTTCCTTCCTTTCAAAATTTAATTCTTCAGGGAGTTCCATAGGCTTATATGTATAAGGAATATCTATATTAATTTTTCCGTCAAACAATTCATTTCTATTACAAACTTCTAAATTCATATCAAACCTCATTTATAATTATCATTTGATAGACCGGATGTCTGTATAAGATTTTTTATTTCTTCATCCAAAGCCTCTAAATTATATGCTGCCCCTAATACTACTTCTGAATACCCATTTATAAAAGTCTCCATATCGTACAGCATACTTTGCACCATTGCCTTCATTTGCCCAAATGCCTGAGCATATTCACCTTCTGATTTAATACTTCCATAATAGTAGTAATTAAGTCCATTTTTAATTCTGTTTATCTCAGAGGCAATCTGTTTCATGGTATTTGCATAACCTTCTATATTTGTATAACTAACATTCACATTCATATACCTTACTCCTTCCGGTATAAAACTATGCTTTCTCAAAACAAGTTATCATCTCTATCGATATTATCAAGAAAAGTCTCTGTAATAACCGATGTCTCATCAATCAACGAAGTAAGCTTTGAAGCAGTGGCATAATAAAAATTGTTTGCTCTTACTGTTAATATTCTTTGAATATTGTCTCCATAATAATTGTCAGCAAACAGTCCGTCACATGCTGCTTTAAATTCTTCAAGACAAGTTTCAACCATAGCTATTTGATTTTTATAATATTCACATACGTTTGTATAATATTCATCATCTACCTTAAAACCCATTATGCACCTCTAAATGTTTTTAATATTTCTTTATTAACTCTCTCGTTCTGTTCTTTTTTTCTCACATTAGCATTGTGGGTATTCAGTTTTCCCTGCCAATAATCTGCATCAGTGCTCGCCTGCTGTTTTATAGCCTCTAAGTGTTTTCCTAATTCGTCCAAAGAATTTAAAATATCCGTAAGCAGTTCTTGATTAAATATTTCACTGTTTAATTCATACAGTTCAGAAAAAATATAAGCATCATCTTTAGCATAACTCATTTGATTTGCATAGCTTATACAATTTGTCAATCCTGTTTCAATAGCTGATTTTAAATTTGAATTTCTAACTATTTTTTCTTCATAGCATGCTTTTTTTCTTAGACATTCATCACGCTTATTAGTTAATGTTTCTCTTGAATATGACATAAAATTATCCCCTTATATAAAAATAACCTCCGATTTCTCGCAGGTTACTTTTTTATCATTTTTAGAATAACATACCAGCAATCTTTGAATCCGCTTCTGAAAAATTCTCACAAATCTGTGAAAGCTGTGTATAGAATTTATTAATAAGCTCTGACAGTTTCTGTATATCAGGTCCTAACAGCTGTTTAAACTCATTTACATATGCGTTTGCTGAATCTGCTTCCATATAACCGTTATTTACAAGTGATTCAACTGTGGTTGACATTTCTGAATATGTACTCTCAATTTCAGTCTCATATCCCTTCATATCTCCAATCAATCTCTCAACTTCTACATAATCTACTCTTAATCTTTCACTCATTTATTTCATCCTCCTATTAACTAAGCTGTGCCTTCATATCATTATCAAGATTCTCAAATTCCTGACATATGCTTTCAAGCTGGGCCGCAAATTCACCAAGGTTTACATTAAGCTTATTATAAATCGACTTTACTATTGTCTCATACTCATTAATATAAGCCTGAAGCGTATCTCCTTCCATTACTGTAGGAAGAGTCTGCACTGTTCCATCAAGTTTTCCGAGAAGTTCTTCCATTTCAACCTTCTGCGTCTCAAGTTTACCAATAACTTCGGTCCTAATCTCGCCATATTGTACATCTAATGCCATTATCGAATACCTCCAATAAAAAATGATATAGTCATCTTAACATGGCGACATGACTTTGTAAATAAGCAACGATAATTTTTCGACATTTTTTTACACAAATAACAAAACTAATTGTGCAAATTGCATAATTGGTTTTGTTATTTAGTTTTCTTTTAAATGTTTGTGCAATTACACAGTCAGACCCATTAATTTCTCGACATTTCTTTTTACAGTCTCCGTATCAAAACAGGGAATAAAATGTTTTTTCATATAAGCGATATCCTTCGCAGATGCCACAAAAAATCCATCGCTCATTATTCTGCCCCGGATATCATATACCCCGTTGTTAAAATAAGAAGCGCAGTGCTGAAGCTTTCTGTTAAAGACAATTTCCGAGCAGGGTATATATTTTTTAAGCATTTCCGCAAACCAGTAACATCCGCCATGCATAAATATAAGATTAACATCCCTTCCCTTAAAAATCATCTTGAGAGTAAGCACCAGTTTTTCATGGATTTTCTCTTTTTCTCTCATTCTTATTCCTCATTAAGCTTACTTTTAAGATTTCTTATTTCGCGCAGGATTTTTCTCTGCACTCCGTTATTATCCCTGTCACTTTCAGTCAGGCGATTAAGCCTTAGTTCAAGTAATGCTATTCTTTCAATTTTTTTCATTTCAAATTTCTCCCTTCTTATATAAATTTTTATGCAAACTGGCTGTAATACAGCGAAGCATAAGCACCTTTTTTGAAAAGCAGCTCCTTATGACTGCCCTGTTCAATAATGTTTCCATTTTCCATATATAAAATATTGTCCGCATCACGAATGGTAGACAGGCGGTGCGCAATAACAAAGCTTGTTCTTCCACTCATCAGTTTTTTCATTGCCTTTCCTATTTCAGCCTCTGTACGGGTATCGACACTGGAGGTAGCTTCATCAAGAATTATTACGGGCGGATTACAGAGAAAGACACGGGCAATGGTTATAAGCTGGCGCTGTCCAACGGAAAGATTAGCCGCGTCGTTGTCAATTATGGTGTTATAGCCCTGAGGCATGGTACGGATGAAGTAATCCACCTTTGCGGCTTTTGCGGCCGCCTTTATTTCATCAATAGTTGCATCCGGTCTGCCGTAGGCAATGTTTTCTGCAATCGTTCCTCCGAAAAGCCATGTATCCTGCAATACCATACCGAAGTTATGTCGTAAGTCCTTTCTGCTTAAATCGGTGGTACGGACTCCGTCGATAGTAATCCGGCCTCCGTTTACTTCATAAAAGCGCATGAGAAGATTAATCAGCGTTGTTTTTCCCGCACCGGTCCCGCCTACGACCGCTATCTTTTGCCCTGGCCAAGCAGTAAAGCTTATGTTTTTCATAAGAATCTTATCGGGGCTGTAACCAAAGCTTACATTTTCAAATGATATTTTTCCTTTGACGTTTTTCAAAACCGCAGGTAAAGCAGTATCCGGTATTTCTTCCTTTGCATCCAAGAAGTTAAAAGTACGCTCTGCAGATGCAAGAGCCGCCTGCAGGGAATTAATCATATAAGATGTTTCCGTAAGCGGCTCTGCCGCCATGTTTATATATTGGAAAAATGCCTGAGCAACTCCGAGAGACATTCTGCCGTAAATAACCCAATGACAGGCAATAAGCATTATTACTCCCTGTGACAAACGGGAAAGGAGACGAATCAGCGGATTTACACAGTTTGTTAAAAAGTCCGTCTTTTTTGTCGCCTCACGAAGCTCGTTAACTGCTGTATTTACTGTATCAATACTTTCCTGTCCGTGGTTATATGCTCTGATTACATCTCTGCCCGTATAGTATTCTTCTGCAATACCTGTAAGATAAGCAAGCGCCTGCTGACGGTCGGCAGCACATTCAAGGTTTTTCTTTGACACGGCCTTTGTAACTAAAAGGCTGACAACAGTAAATGCAAGAAATATAAGTGTCAGAAGGCGACTGTAATAAAACATAAACGCCATGGAGCCGACAAGTGTACCTATTGCCGCAATGAGCTTCAAAAGCCCTGTCTGAAGTGTTTCCGACACTTTATCCAAATCGCTTGTAACACGGCTCAGAATCTCACCCGGTTTATTTCCGTCAAAAAAGCTGAGAGGAAGCTTATTCAGCTTATTACTTATTTGTTTCCTCAGTGTAAGAATCAGTCTTTCGGCTACGCTGGCCATTAAATATGCCTGAAAGTGATAAAAAACAGCCGTCATAACATACATGATAAAAAGTGAAAGCATTTCCTTACCAAGCTGACCGTTTCCTATCGAAAAGCTTTCCCCTGTTGCCACGCAGTTTCTTATTGCAGTAAGGAGATGGTCTATTACTCCGGCACTGTAATATGGTGTGAATACATTGAGTACCGTATAAAAAACTATGCATATTCCCACAATAATCAGTCGTACCCTCTGGTTTTTCAGCTGACTGAACAGACGCAGTGCTGTTTTTCCTGCATTTTCCGGTACTTCTTTATCAAATTTAATGTTTTTTCTGTCACTCATTTTCGCTTGCCTCCTTTGTCTGAGAATCATAGATTTCCTTATAAATAGGACAGCTTTTAAGTAATTCTTCATGTCTTCCCATTCCCACAGGCTCACCCTCATGCAGTACGATAATATTGTCAGCATGAAGTATGGTGCTGATTCTCTGTGCGATAATTACAACAGCGGCGGTTTTTGTTTCAGGTATCAGTGCCTTTCTTAAGGCGGCGTCAGTTTTAAAATCCAGTGCAGAAAAGCTGTCATCAAAAATATAAAGTTCAGGTTTCTTTACCAGAGCACGGGCAATGGAAAGACGCTGCTTCTGTCCTCCCGAAAAATTTGTACCGCCCTGTGCCACAAAGGATTCCAGCTTTTCAGGTAATGCTTCGACAAAGTCCTTTGCCTGTGCTATCGTAAGTGCATGCCAAAGTTCGCTGTCAGAGGCAGCAGGATTTCCGTATCTCAAATTTTCCGCAATCGTTCCGGAGAAAAGCCACGCTCTCTGCTGTACAAAGGAGATATGCTCACGAAGCTGTTCCTGAGGCATTTTCCTTATATCTGCACCATTCAAATATATAGAGCCGTCTGTTACCTCGTTAAATCTCAACATAAGAGATGCAACTGTAGACTTACCGCTTCCCGTGCCTCCGATAATTGCCGTTGTTTCACCACGTCTGCATGAAAAATCAAGATTTTTTAAAGTATATTCATCTGCATCAGCAAATCGGAAGGATACATTTTTAAATGTCAATACCGCATTACTGTTTTTGTCTTCTTCTGCACGTCTGTCCGTCATATCTGAAATTGTAGGCGAAAAATCCAGTATTTCACTTATACGCCTGCAGCACTCGAGTGCACGTGGAAGTGTAAGTATAACCATCTGAGCCATCATTAAAAAGAATAGCGCAAGCATTGCATATTCAATAATTGCCGTAATATCACCAATCTGGAAATGTCCTGCAGTGATACGGAATCCACTGAAGGCATAAACCAGAATAACGAACATATTAATTGAAAAGAATGAAATACTGTCCAGTATTGCAAATCGTTTATTTACCTTAATTGAAGTTCCTGCATAATCACCAAATTCATTGTCCAGACGTTTCTTTTCGCTTTCTTCTTTATTAAATGCCCTGATTACCCTAACGCCTGTAATATTCTCCAGAAGCACCTTGCTCATGCGGTCAAGCTTTTTCTGAAGCTTTTTGAACATCGGTGCGGTACTCTTCATTACAATCCCTGCAACAATGGTTATGATAAATAAAATACCGAGCAGTATACCGCCCATCATAATGTCCTTTTGAAATGCCAATACTAATGAAACAATAAAAATTACAGGCACCGGAAAAAGCATCTGAAAACAACTGAGAAGCGCAAACTGAATGTTGGTAATGTCAGATACTGTTCTGGTTGTAACAGACGCCGTGCCAAAAGAACGGAAATCCGAAACGGACAGACTTAAAGTCTTTTTATAAATAGCATTTCGCATGTCTGCACCAACCTTTGATGTCAAATCCGCACAGATATAAGCCCCCATTATAGTTGCCGCACCTGAAATAAGAGCTGCAGCAAGCATTTTTTCACATGTAACTACAAGTGCCGAAAAATCCGCGCCCGAAACAGCAGCCTGATTTAACATATCAGCCGCAAAAGTAGGTATAATCAATGCTCCAATAACGTCTATGATTACGAATAAGATTGTAAAAAAGCACAATTTCCTGTGCGGCTTAAGAAAACTTAAAATAAGCTTCATATTTTACCTCCAAAGAAATATTTTCAAAAAAAGTGCGCCCTGATTGTTTACAACCGAGCGCACTCGACATCTTCTCTGACGCTGTCATTGCGATGACGCGCCCTCCGATGACCATAAAAAATATATAGTTTACTTATAAATAATTCCTTTTCGCTCCGAAATTTTCTTCATAGTGAGAGCAAAAATCATTACAATCACCTCATATATGCCAAATGTATGCCATACTATCATATTTCCAAAAACTCTCGGTAAAAGTGTAATAACCAAAGAATTCATAACAAGGCTTCTGATAACATTCAGCACAATCGCCTGAGTTGAACGCTTAGTAGAGTAGAAATAAGCAGAAATCATTATATTTATGCTGCCTATAATAAAGCCCCAGCAATATTCCCACATATGAATCTCGGTAAACCTGATTGTCTCAGCATCTGCACCGAATAATCTGCTGAGATAATGTGGGAAAATAACATAAACCGCCACACAAAGAGCACTGCCTATTATACTTATAAGCTGTCCTGCACGGTAATAATGCTTTAAATCATCATCTTCTTTTGCTCCATATGCCTGGCCGAACAAAGGCTGCATTCCCTCTGATGCCCCGAAAAATACAGACATCGTAAACGAGGACAGATATGATATTATGGCAAAAGCATTTATTCCTATATCTCCGAATGTTCTCATCAATGTATAATTCATACAGAGTGTGGTAACCGGAGTAGAAAACTGTGCAATAGCTTCAGGAAGCCCTCTGAATATAATCTTTCTGAAAAGCTTACCCTGCGGCTTATATATGCGTATACGAAGATTACCTTTTTTTAATATGTAGTGAGTTAAAATAACAAACAGGCCTACTGTCTGGGAAATGCCGGTTGCAACTGCCGCACCCATAACCCCCTTTTCCAAAGGGAATACAAACAGCCAGTCAAGGAAAATATTGAGCGCCGTACTTATAACATTGGTAACCGCCACAAGTCCCGGAGAGCCGTCATTCCTGCAGAAGGACTGCAGATTAAGTGACAGTGCATTAGGAATTGCAAAAAGCGCATACCAGAATACATATTCTTTTACAAGCGGCAAATAACTGTCAGAAGCACCCAGCAGACCGCACACCTCATTTGTAAATACAGAGCCTGAAAGAGTAATCAGAACACCAACAATAAAATTTAATGTAAAAGAATGCATAAATGCATTTTGTGCACCTTCCCTGTCACCTCTTCCAAACCGGATGGCAGTGATGGTTACACCACCTATGCTAGACATTGCATTAAGCGCCTGAGCAAGCAATACAAAGGGCAGTGCAAGATTTACCGCACCAAGTGCCTGGCTTCCTACACCATTTCCTACAAAGATACCGTCAACTACTGAAAATAAAAACACGCAGGCATTTGATAAAATTGCCGGTGCCACATTCTGAAATATTTTTTTCCTTCTGGACATTTCCATAATAACCTCCTGTCAGTCCTCTTCAAACCAAAGCTTTACATATTCAGCAATTCCCGGAATGAGAGTTTTTATTTTTTTACCTGAAGTATTTATTAAAAGGTTATAAGATTCCTTACTGCCCCATTCCGTTTCCGAAAGCAGATTATGATAAGCCATACGTTCTTTATCAATCTGTTTCATATTTCTTAATATTTCCTTATCAGACAGATTTTCGCCTTTCGGAGCTCTTTCCCTGCATCGTGCAAGCTTTGATTCTTTATCTGCATATACAAATATGTTCATAGGCTTTATATCATTTAAAATAATATCGGCACCTCGTCCTACAATGACACAGTCCCCCTCCTTCGCAAGCTGTTTGATGACAGCCTGTTCTGCAGCAGTAATTTGTAAAGGCTGCTGTGCAGCAGGACGGTTTACAGGGAAACGATGTGCAATAGTTGAAGGATAAAAAAGTCTGATGTCCTTTTCTGAAATGTGTGCAACGTAATTTTTATCAAAACCGTGCCGTTCGGCAACCATATCAATTATTTCGTGGTCATAACACGGAATACCGAGAAAATCTGCCAGACGTTTTCCAAGTTCTCTTCCTCCGCTTCCAAATTCTCTGCTGATTGTGATAACTTTCATAATAATTCCTTCTTTCTGCATAAAATATATTCATATTTTGATAATTATGTTTATCATTTATCTGTTTTATATAATTGTAAAAAATGTTCAATTTCCTCCTGTAAATTGGCCGTAAATGCTTGAGATAAAGCAATATACAGTTCTCTATCCGACCTGTCCATTTTCAAAAATGCCTTTTGTTCGGCTGTTTTAAGAGGCTCTATGTACTTCTTTATAAAACCCTCTCCTTCCACCGTAATAAGCACATTTTTCTTACGTGAGGAGCCGGAGGTGTTTTCCAGAAAAACATAGCCTTTCTGTAAAAGACTTCGTACAGCGGAATTAACCGTCTGTTTTGATATGGATAACTCTTCACTCAGTTCCTGTTGGGAATACTTTTCTCCCGTGTCTGATAACACATATAAAATCCAAAATTCACTCTCGGATAATTTAAATTTTGAGGCAATTTTATAGTATACTGCACCTACCGCCTTTACCTGACGATTTAATATTTTTAACAGAACATTTATATCATGTCTCATAAAATTCTCCTTTCCAAAAAATTTATAAAAAAACACCCGGTTATCAAATAATAACCGGGCGCACCCGACATCTTCTCCGACTGAGCGGAATCATTTTCCGCCGTGCCGCTGCGGCGGCCAGTCCTCCGATGATATCTTATAATATTCTGTTTATTTCTTCTTCCAACACTTCAATATGCCTTTGAGTGATTTTCAACAGCTGATTACGTTCACTCTCAGTCAGACGCTCAAAGGAGCGTTGCTCGGCTTTTACTAAAGGAACAACTTTTTTATTTACAAGAGCCTCTCCCTCTTCAGTCAGAATAACCTGTTTGTTCTTTCTGCTTTCAGGTGCCTGCTCAAGTGATATAAATCCCTTTTTCTCCAACTTTTTTAAAGCCGAGTTAATTGTCTGAGGAGCAAAAAACCATACTGTACACAAATCCTTCTGGGTACATGGCTCACCATACTCATACAGTGAATACAATAACCAAAAAGCGGCATCCGATAATCCTACGGATTTTGCATAATCATGATAAAGTACATCCATCCTTTTATGAAGCCTGTTGAATGCTGCCATTACAAAAACTGTAGATACTTTCATATTTCACCCCTTTTATCCGAGTTCGGATTGAATTATAATCCGAACTCGGATAAAAGTCAAGCATAATTATTAATTTTTTATACTGTATTCTGAGGAGTTCTTACTCCATGTTGTTGCTTTACTTATTAAAAGCAATGTAATATAATATTCTCAGTTTAAAAGAGAGCGAGGAGTGATTTTATGATAACTATAACAGATGCCCAACAGGATAATATACTTCATCAGACTTCCAGACTGATTGATTTTGCAAATTCCATACATAATACTTTTTCAGTGAGCACAAATATAAGTGATAAAGCCATTTCCGAATGGCACAACACCTTATATCAGGCTACTGCAATACTTGAAAATCTGGAATCTCAGGTACAGCGTATTGAAAAGATGAGCAGGAGTGAGCAGTAAATTTATGTCCGAGGCATATTCAGATTTTGCAAAAGTTTATGATGAACTTATGGATAATATTCCATATAATGACTGGTTTTCATATCTTCATGGTATTTTAAAAGAATATAATATAAATAAAGGTCTTGCAGCCGAACTGGGTTGCGGTACGGGTACCATAACAGAACTCATGTCCGCCTCAGGCTATAGCATGATAGGGATTGACAATTCACCTGACATGCTTAATATTGCAAAGAAAAAGCAGGAAGCTACCGGCTCTGACACTCTTTATCTCTGTCAGGATATGAGAAGCTTTGAACTCTATGGTACGGTTTCGTGCATAGTGAGCATCTGCGACTGTATTAACTATATAACAGAAAAAGACGAACTCATTCAGGTTTTCAGTCTTGTAAATAATTATCTTGACCCTAGAGGAATCTTTGTTTTTGATTTTAACACAAAGCATTATTATAAAGATACGGTAGGCTCTTCTACCATTGCAGAAACCAGAGATGACATCAGTTTTATCTGGGATAATTATTACGATACGGAATCCGATATAAACGAACTTGAACTCACCTTATTTATTAAGGAAGAAAAAGACAGTGAACTTTTCAGAAGACATACAGAGTACCACTATCAGAGGGGTTATACTTTAAAAGAAATAAAAGACTGTATCAGAAAATCCGGTCTTGAATTTGTAAATGCATATAAGGCATTTACCAAAGAGACCGCATCAGATAATGATGACAGAATATATATAATAGCAAGGGAGTACGGAAAATAAATGACTGATTACATTATAAAAGGAATGGCATGCGATAATCAGGTGAGATTTTTTGCGGCATACACAAAAGAAACCGTAGAAACAGCCAGACAAATTCATAACACAAGTCCCGTAGCCACTGCTGCCATAGGGAGACTTCTTACGGCAGGAGCAATGATGGGAGCAATGTGTAAAAACGATTCTGATATTTTAACACTCCGAATTGACTGCAATGGTCCTATAGGGGGAATTACAGTTACCGCAGATTCACATGCAAACGTAAAGGGATTTGTAAATAATCCCGAAGTAATAATCCCTGCCAATTCACAAGGGAAGTTAGACGTAAGTGGTGCCGTAGGTTTAGGAGTCTTAAATGTAATAAAGGATATCGGACTTAAGGAGCCTTACATAGGCCAGACTGAGCTTAAGACAGGGGAAATCGGCGACGACCTGACCTATTATTTCGCATCAAGTGAACAGATACCTACATCTGTCGGTCTGGGAGTTCTCATGGAAAAAAATAATACTGTAAAGCATGCAGGCGGTTTTATTATCCAGCTTATGCCGTTTGCCGAAGAAGACACCATTACTGCACTTGAAAATAATATCGGAAAAATCACATCAATTACTTCTCTTTTTGAACAGGGCTTGACCCCTGAAGATATAATAAAAAAGATTTTTGAAGGCTCTGACTTTACCATAACAGACACTCTTCCGACAGGTTATCACTGCAACTGCAGCAGAAGCCGTGTAGAAAAAGCAGTTGTAAGTCTCGGGAGAAAAGAGCTTGAAAATATTATTTCCGAGGGAAAACCAATAGAGCTCGGATGCCAGTTCTGCAATTCCAAATATCAGTTTTCGGTTTCTGAACTGGAAACTCTTTTGGAAAATTCACAGCCACAATAGTCCTGCCTGTAAAGATTATATTCTTTTGAAAGTTCTATTGAACGCTTGTATCCGTTCTTTTTCTTAAAATCACTGTATAAAAACTTTAACCGGGGAAGGTCTTTCACAAGGCTTTCTCCTATTTCATTTATCCAACCTGCATTTTTAAAAGGACTTATTGAAAGCGACGTGGTAAAATAATCAAATCCGTTTTCTACTGCATATTCTGCCGCACGTTTCATTCTTATGTAATAACAGTCATAGCATCTGGCTCCTTTTTCAGGAAGGTCTTCTCTTCCCTTTGCCATTTCATAAAAAACTTCGGGCTCATATTCGCCCTTTTCCAGTTTGACTGCTTCCGTAAAATCCGCACTGCCGACAAATCGTTTTAATTCCTCATATCTTTTTACATATTCAACATTATCGGTTATATTAGGATTATAGAAATATACGGTAATATCAAATATATTACTTAACAGCTCCAATACATGTGAACTGCATGGAGCACAGCATACATGCAAAAGAAGTTTTTTCTTTACTTCACTGTTTAATGCTTCTTCTGTCTGTTCCTCAAATAACTTATAATAATTTTTATTCATGACAAAATATCCTTCCTTAAATCCTGTCGTTCATAAAAATGCACAAGATTGTCAGTATTTTTCTTCTCATTTTAGCATTTTGACCAATTAGATACTGTATTTTTAAGTTTCTTTTTTGAATTTTTGTATATTTTTAACGATTGACTTTGTCAAAAATATACAATATACTTATATTAAATCAGTTGTATTAATAATTATTAATTTATTACTTTATTAATACAAATGTTTCAAGGGAGGTTTTTGATATGACCGTTGAACAAGCTGTAAAAAAATATAAAATGGAGCCACTGAATGCTTATACCGCAAAGGCAAAAGCTCAGGAGCTTAATGTTAAGGATGTTTTATACATGAATGTTTCCAAAAACAAATATGCATATATAGTAAGAGATCATAGGGGTTTAATGCTTTATACAGATGAAAAGAGCATCTATACCAAGATGTACAAAGGTCTTAAAATGATTCCACTGGAACCATAATGGTTTTATATAGACCGGCAGAGACCGAAAGAGGACCGGACAAAAGCTGTAATGTTTCACAGGCAAGACAGTTTTTAGTCCGGTCTATCTTTTTCTTATATTCAAATCCACCTGTACTTCATTTTCTTCTCATCAAATATCTTCCATCTTATATAATCATCCAATAATATTATAGCCGCACTTAAAAACAGCCATAGTATTGAAAAATATATACATATCTGTCCCATTACATTAAGAGGCATATATTTATAATCCCATATATCCCATTTAAGCCATACATTTACTATAAGTCCGGTAATAAATTCCAGTGTTGTTATTACTACCGACCCTATAATCATCTGCATCGGAAACGACAGTTCATACCTGCTCCACTGATTCAGTCCTCCTACAATATAAAAACAAAGTCCTCCGCATATGAACATTGAAAAATGGGAATATCCTCTGTAAATTATTTCTATATAGAAATATATTAGTCCACCTGTAAAAATAAGAATAAACGCTTTTAAAAACTTATCCATAAAATCCCCCGGGCTGCTTAAATTCATACATAACTTTAATATCAACCGGGGGATTTAATTTTATTCATTTTTGATTAATTTTTATCTCCTGTAGCCCCCGGGAAGATATTTTTCCCTTAAGTACAATTTCATATGTTCCACACACTTATCATCAAATTCAAATATGGTCATTTTATCCTTCTTATTTTCCACGGAATATATCGCATAAAAATTATCCTTATTCTCCTTATTCTGTGAAGTGTAATCATTTACCGTAATACCAGCCTTATTTTTTACGTCCTGCTCTACTTTATTTGTAAATGCCTTGTCCATATATACTATATCGCCGACATTTATTTCCAGTACGGTTTTACGCTTTTTCTTTGCAATAATCTTAGCCACTTCTATATCTCCGTTTACAATTATATATTCATACTCAAAATTGATTGAATTTTTAGTAAGAACTACAAGAAGTATTCCAAGCATTAAAATGAATATCCCAAACGGAGTAAAAATCGTAAAAATCGCTCCCAGTACCGTAACTGCTATTGAAACCGCAAATAGGATATATTTCCCTATGCCCGGTTTTCCTTTAATAATTTTTTCATTATATCTGTCCATAAAACATTCTCCATCCGTATTAATTTTTTATTTCATTTTAAATTATTTATCATTCTTTTTCAACAAAATAAATAATATTTCACACGATTTCATCAAAAAGTATTCTGCTGTTTTTTAAATTATTACTTTTATCTGAAAAATCAAGCAACATCATTACATGTTCCAAAGAAGAATTATCTTTAAATAAAGGTACTTCTTCTGTAATTTTTTTATTTATCTCTTCAGACATATGAAACCTGATTTTCAAAAAACCCGGATATTTCTTTCTGCATATTGATAATATTTCTTTTATAATCAAATTATATTTTCCAAACAATACAACATGCTGTACCTCTATTATTCCTTCTGCAGTTCCCACTGTAAAATATCCTACAGGCATATCATTATCATAAACTGCATACATACTGCAGCCTTCACTCAAAGCTTCCCTTATTAATCTCTCAAAATACTTCCTGCTCCTGCATGCATATACGTCAAATTCATTATCCAATAATCTGTCAATTTCAGAAATAAAATAATCAGTTATTTTTTCTTCACTCATTACTGCAAGGTTAATGCCATTATCACCACAAAAATTAATATCGCTTTCAACTTCAATTTCTGTACATATGCAGTTTTGTACAGAAACAAATCCGGAAGAACTGTAATATGCAGTGTCAGCAGGCCAGAGATAGGTAAACGGGCTTTCTTTTCTTATATCGTTAAGTGCATGGTTTAAAAGCTTTTTCATATAACCCTTTAATCTGAACTCAGGGACTATCGCAACGCCTACTATATAATAAATTGTACATTGTTTTCCTCTTAACATGAACTCATAGGGATTAAGATGAATCATCCCCACTACCTTTTCATCCTCTTCTGCAAGAAGAATTTTATTGTCATAAAACATATTGGATAAATAATAATCTGTGAATCCTTTCGTATCATGGAAAGTTTTATCCCAAAAGTCCCTGATTTCAATTTTGTCTTTATCGCTTTTATCTGAATATCTGAATGAGAACATTTATCTTCTCCGTCCTTTAATTAAATCTTAAGCCTTCGGACAGCCTGAACAGCTTCCACAGTTATTTTTTACATATCCCGTTTCATCCACAGGCATGTATGAATAATCATCAACTGTTTCCAAAAGACATATTGACTGGGCGCTTATACCCTTTCCTTCTCCTGTAAATCCAAGCCCTTCTTCGGTTGTTGCTTTTACATTTATACGCTTTTCTTCAATACTTAGCGCTTCTGATATATTTTTTTTCATTTCACTGATATACGGAGCCATCTTAGGTCTCTGGGCAATTATTGTAGCATCAATATTTCCTATTATATAATTCTCATTATCTATAAGATGTCCTACTTCTTTAAGAAGCTCCATGCTGTCTGCTCCTTTATATCTGTCATCAGTATCAGGAAAATGCTTTCCTATGTCACCCAGGCCTGCTGCTCCCAGCATGGAATCCATAATGGCATGAAGCAGTACGTCAGCATCTGAGTGCCCGTCCAATCCAAGTTCATAAGGAATGTCCACTCCTCCTATAATAAGCTTTCTTCCCTCTGCCAGTCTGTGCACATCATACCCCATTCCAATACGCATATAATTTATCACCTCTTTTAATTGATTAAACAAAATGATTTTATATCACCAATCCGAAGGATTGATGACGCAAGCGCGGAGCCACGCGAAGCGTTTTTCATGCGACGCGCTCATTTTATCATTTATCACCAATCCGCAGGATTGATGATGCACGCACAGCGCCATCGCGGAGCGATTTTCATGCGCTGTGCTCATTTTGTCGCCTGTCGGCTCCATGTTTTTTTCGCATTATGCCGGTATGCGCAAGCGCATCCCGTCGCAATGCTCATTTTATCATAATCCAAAGTATACCTCAAGTAATGTACAAATATGAGTATACGAAATAATTATTTTCGGTTGATTTTTTCAACGATAATACTTATTAATTCTTTTTCACCGATATAAATCATACATTAATAAATATTTACACTCATACAAAAATAGTGTAAACTAATCGTGTAAATTTTAATTATACTTTTAAGGAGGAATTATATGGCACGTTCTATGGGAGGCGGTCGCTCAGGTGGCGGCGGACGTTCAGGAGGCGGTGGTCGTTCCATGGGTGGCGGAAGCCGTTCAGGCAGCCGTTCATTTTCAGGAAGCGGTCGTTCAAGAAGCACCTTTGGAGGAAGCAGTTTCGGAGGAGGAAACAGAAGAATCGGAGGAAGCGGAACATTTTCCGGCGGTCCGAGACCCGAGCACAGAAGAGGTCCAAGCGGTCCGATATATCATGGAGGTCCTGGATTTCCACCACCCCCACCAAGACCTTATCGCAGATACAGAAGAAGATATTACGGTCCTACAAGACATTATTACGGAGGAGGCGGAGGCTGTTCCACCTCAATAATACTATTTTTAGTGATATTTATGATTGTTTGCTTTGCTGCAGCATATACAAGACCGACAGGTTTCGGAAGTTCCTCCAGTACCAAGTTAAACAGAGATAAATATACAGGTGAAGTAGACTCAAGTCTTGGCTATTATATTGACAACAGTGAAGGCAGTGAAAAATTCATTGACGGAAACAATGATTCCGTACTGATTTCAGGTTTCAAAAATTTTTACAGCAAAACCGGAGTATTTCCTTTCCTTTACGTAGTAGAGACAACACCTGATGCAAGTGAATATGATGGATATGATACATACATTGATAAGCTTTATGAAGACCTGTTTGACAGTGAAGGAAATCTGCTGATACTGTATGTCGCAGATGAAGATGATTATTATTACGCAGCCGGATATAATATCGGCGAAGTAATTGATGATGAATCCCTGAATGTAATTTCTGACAAGGTAAACAGCTATTGGAGCACGGGCGACCTTGCCAGGGCATTCGGAAACGGTCTGGATGATGCGGCAGACGACATTATGGCAAAGAGTAACTTCCGTGTAATTATGATGACCTTAATAATTTGTGCCGCAGTAATCATTGTTATATGCATTCTGTTTAAATGGTGGAAGGCAAAGAAAAAGAAAGAGGCCGAAGAAGCACAGCAGCTTGAAGAAATTCTTGATAAACCGCTCGAAACCTTCGGAAGCGATATTGATGATTTGACAAAAAAATACGATGACAATAACCAGCAATAATTACACAAACCACAAATAACAAATAATTCAAATTTAAATATGGCGTTTTGAAATATAGGTATTTCAAAACGCCATGTTATTATTCTCAGATTAATTTACGATTTTCTGATTTTACATATTTTTGATTTTTCCCGCAATTCTTTTCATATCTATTGCCGCCGACTGAAAGGAGGGGGCCATCCGAGGCGCCAACGCGAAGCGTTTTTAATGCGCCGAGTCTATTGCCGCCGACTGAAGGGAGGGGGCCATCCGAGGCGCTAGCGCGAAGCGTTTTTAATGCGCCGAGTCCAATATTTACAGATTATATACATAATAAAAATCATCAACACAAGCAGGCATGTGTAAAGTACTCTGTAACCTGTAATCCCTGTCACATCATAAAGTATTGTAAGCGGAGTATCTTTCGGAGGATAATTTATAAAGTAATAATTAAGCCCCGTTATCCTGTCAAATATATATATCGGAATCATTGTAACGGCCAAAAACAATATACTCTTCCACATATTTTTTAACATCGGGGTGACACGTCCCGAAACAAGAAGAAGTACAGGATAAAGCGTAAGAAGCATATGTCCGAAAAAGCCGTGAATACTCATAAAATTCCATATCGGATAATAATTCCAGTCCGGGAAAAGGAGCGCCGCCACTGCTGCCGGAAGGCACAATACTATGGAAATTTCTCCTAAAATATTTAAGCCTGTATATGCATGTATGACATAAATAAAAAGAGAAATTCCACAAAGATGCAAAGGTAACTGATATATATCCATTTCCCCTATAAAAACAAGTATCATATCCTTAATAAATTCTGCCGCAATATTTATCACGGCAACAGCCCTGAGTATCTTTTTCTGCCTTCTTTCATCCTCTCTTATAAAAATTTTTGTTACAAAAAAAATGATTAAAAATATCACAAAAAGACATAAAATATGCTTAAAATCAAAATAGGAAAAGCCCTCATTTTCTAAATCATTAACATTATATGTAAAAAAATCTTCCGGCATATTATATATCTCTCCTGTCATAAAGTCTCTTATATAAATCCTTTTTTTCTGTCCTTTTTAACCGGGAATTCTTCTCTGTATTTACGAAGCATATCCATGTTCATAT
>CALWPY010000018.1 GCA_944383545.1 uncultured Lachnospiraceae bacterium
AACACTTTTTCCCTTATAGATTCCTCACAAGGGAAAAAATAAGGGAAAAGTGCAAAATACATAGATGTTGATGGGCTTGGATGCCCGAAAATCAAGGAAAGTTGAGAGAAAAGGCAAGAAACTTGCAGTTTTTCTTTGCGTTATCCTTTATGGCATGTGAAAGGTTTTGACATGACAAAATGCAGATTGGATGATAAAACCCGCGCCGCCATCTGGTATGCTGAAAATGGTAAAATCTCAGACAGTATTCTGGGAGGAATTAAGGCAGTTCGTGAATGTACTGATATCGGTCTGAAAAATTGTCATATTGATTCAGAGGAGTTTGGATGGAAGTCTCAGGGAATAATTCTTGAGGATTCTGAAATAATTTCAGAATATCTATTTTTTGACAGCAGAGATGTCAGGCTGAATAATGTGAAAATGAAAGGAAAGTATTCTTTTCAGTATATGGAAAATTTAGAAATCAAAAACTCAGAGCTGGACACAAAGGATGCTTTCTGGCACAGTAAAAATGTAACGGTTAGAGACAGTATTGTAAAGGGAGAATATCTCGGTTGGTTTTCAGAAAATCTTACACTTATTAACTGTAAGATAATTGGCACACAGCCTTTATGTTACTGCAAAAATCTTACTCTTATTAACTGTACAATGGAAGATACCGATTTGTCTTTTGAATATTCTGAAGTATTGGCAGATGTAAAAGGGCATATAGTTTCGGTTAAAAATCCTAAGAGTGGAATTATCACCTGTGACAGTGTGGGTGAAATTGTAAGAGAAGCTCCTGTTATGAAATGCACCGGAGAAGTTGTTATACGTGAAAAAAATGAGAAAAAGGGTGCGTAAATAATTGATGAATAACCGTTTATAGCAACGTGGTAAACAATCTGGAGGGTAAATATTAAAATGAAAAATGATAAAAATGTACGATATGATGTAAAATATCGTGAAAATAAAAAGACAAAGGATAAAATCAGCGTAATAGGTCTTGGCACAAGCTATATATCAGATGCATCTGAAAAGGATGCGGTAGAGGCACTTACATATGCTTACGAAAATGGAATCAACTATGCAGATTTGGCTACAGCAGGGGCTAAAACCTTTTCATACTATGCAAAGGCATTTGAAAGCGTCAGAAATGAAATGATGTATCAGGTACATTTTGGCGCAAATTATGAAACAGGCGAGTACGGCTGGACCACAAATCTGGAAAAGGTTAAGAAGCAGGTTGACTGGATGCTTGCCACACTTAAAACCGATTATGTGGACTATGGATTTATCCACTGCATTGACGAAGAAAAGGATTGGAATGACTATCAGAAAAACGGCGTGTTGGAATTCCTTCTGGACATGAAGGAAAAGAATGTCGTGCGCCACATTGGACTTTCAACTCACACACCGTCAGTTGCAAATAAAATTCTTGATACGGGTATTATTGACCAGCTTATGTTTTCCATAAATCCGGGCTACGATTACAGACACGGAGATTATGCAAACGGCAGTACTGCTGAAAGAATGGCTTTGTACAGACGCTGTGAGGCAGAAGGAATAGGAATTTCAGTAATGAAACCTTTTTCGGGAGGACAACTCCTTGACAAAAAGACCTCTCCTTTCGGAAAGGCTTTGACACAGTATCAGTGTATTCAGTATGCACTGGATATGCCCGGAGTCTTAACGGTACTTCCGGGAGTCAGTAATATAAAAGATGTTAAACAGCTTTTGGGATTTTTTAATGCCTCTGATTCGGAACGGGATTATTCAGTAATTAGAAATCTTACACCAAAGGATGTTTCAGGAACATGTGTATACTGTAATCACTGTCAGCCATGTCCTGCCGGACTTAATATAGGACTTATAAATAAGTATTATGATTTGGCAAAGGCGGGAGATGATATGGCAGAAATGCATTATAAAAATCTTAAATTTCATGCAGGTGACTGTATAGAGTGCGGACACTGTGAAGCCCGCTGTCCGTTCCATGTAAAGCAGATAGAAAGAATGAAGGAAATTAAGAATTATTTTAAAATTTAAAATAATTTGACAATATATTAAATCTATGTTATTTTGTTTATAGGTTAGTTGAGGCTAACTGAAATAATCATGATTCAGGCTGTGGATTTTAAGGCATATGTTATAGTTAAGCATAAATTGCAAATACTATATTTAAGATTTTTGTACGTTGTTTACTTAGTAATTATTATAAAAAGGTTAGAGGTATGAGTCAGGAAAATTGGGCTATTGTAATAAATAAAGATATTTCAGAAATTGAATTACAGCTTGCACTTCAATGTGCACCGTTTATAACCGGACTTAAAATATCAAACCTTTTAAACATCGAAAAGGATGATTTCCCAAAAGTGAAAGAAATGATAAATCACAGCCATATTTCATGGTATCTTTTGCTGGAGCGTGAGGACAAGGTAGCAATTCTTCTTTATCACAAAGAAAGTCTTCAGGAATATCTGGAAAAGAAAAAAGTCATTGAAATGCTTTTTTCTGCGGGGTACAGAGATTTTTCTCTGGAAGGTATATTGGATGAGCTTTCTTACCGCTATAAGAAGCATATGGAAAATAAAGGCGACTTTCCTCACGAAATGGGGCTTATTCTTGGTTATCCCGTGGAGGATGTAGAGGGTTTTGTGAAGCACAAGGGTAAAAATTCCCTTTGTACAGGTTATTGGAAGGTATATAAAAACAAGGATAAAAAACTTGAGATGTTTGAAATCTTTGAAAATGCAAAGGAGACTCTGGTAGAACTTCTTTCTTACGGTGTCAGAATGGAGGACATTATAGGTATGTCCTACAGATATATGGGAACAAAAATGATGCAGATTAATTACTAAAATTACCTTACGGAAGGTGGAAAGGAAAGAAAATGGGTAAAATTCAGATAGTTTACTGGACACAGGGCGGAAACACTCAGATTATGGCGGAGGCCATTGCAAACGGTATAAAGGCAGGAGGAAAAGATGCAGAATTAGTATTTGTAAGCGACGCTTCTTTGGAAGAATTAAAAAATGCGGATGTTTTTGCACTCGGCTGTCCTGCAATGGGAGATGAAGTGCTTGAGGAAGCAGAGATGGAGCCTTTTGTATGTGATGTGGAGTCATTCTGTCAGGGAAAGACGATAGCGCTTTTTGGCTCTTACGGATGGGGAGACGGACAGTGGATGCGTGACTGGGTTGACAGAATGAATAAAGCAGGCGCGAAGGTTTTAAATAACGAGGGCTTAATGGCTCACGAGACGCCTGATGATGCAGAGCTTGCAGAATGTGTAGAGGTTGGAAAGCAGCTTGCAGCAGTATAATTAATTAAATAATTTCAGAAGACGAGTGGTAATGTTGGAAATTACTGCCCGTCTTTTTTATTACCTGTTTGTTTGATTATACATTTGCGCATAGTTACTGACTTTAACATTTCAGAAACATTTCGTAAAACTTTTACTAACAGCCGGAAAGTAGAATACGAGCATAAGATAAAGGAAAGGAGACAATAAATATGTCAAAGTTAGTAGAGGTAAATGAAAAAATTGCAGATAAGGTAGTCGGGGGCTATAAGAAGATTGAAAATGGCGTAGTGCAGGGATTTGAAAAAGTTACCGATAAATGTGTAGAAACACTATTTGCCAAAGAAGGTGAAAGCGTAGAGGATGCCAAGAAGCGTTTATCAGGACAGAATAAAGCAGAATAAAAATTAAGAGTATCTTATATGAAGACAAAATATCGTTATCGTGTAAACAATAAAGAAGTAGAGCAGGAAGTAAACTATATTCCTTTTCGGTATATACTTGCAATACTTATTACAGTATTTGAGGTTTTGGCAATAATCGGGATTGTTGTAGTGCTATGTGTCTATGTTCCGTATTTCTATGTTATGTGCGGACTTACGGAAATTGCCTGTATTATAAAAATTATTGCATCTGACGACAACCCTGATTATAAAGTACCGTGGCTTTTGTTTGTTATGATTATTCCGATTGCGGGATTCATGCTGTATTTCATATTTTATTCGAGAAAACTTAGCAATAAATATGTTAAGCGTTTAAAGTTACTGAAAGCCGCTTCTTATAAGAAAGATGACAGCAGGCTATTTGAATATCTGGCTTCGGAAAATCCAGTTGCGGCATCACAGGCAAAGATGCTTACAAATATTTCAGAGAGTCATCTTTTTACAGATACGGCACAGACATATTTTCCGTTGGGTGAGGATATGCATCCCCGGTTGTTGGAGGATTTAAGTCGTGCTGAAAAATTCATCTATATGGAATATTTCATTATTGAGGAAGGAAAATTTTGGAATTCAATTCTGGATATTTTGAAGGAAAAGGCATCCTGCGGTGTAGATGTAAAGGTAGTTTATGATGATATAGGCTGTATGATGACTCTGCCGGGTGATTATCATAAGATTTTAAAATCTTATGGAATAAATGCTACGCCTTTTTCCAGGCTTAGAGGTCAGGCGGACAGCGAGTTTAACAACCGCAGCCACAGAAAGATTACAGTGATTGACGGAAAGGTCGGTTACACGGGCGGTATTAATCTTGCTGATGAATATATAAATGAAATTGAAAAGTACGGACATTGGAAGGATATAGGCATCCGCCTTGAGGGTGAAGCCGTATGGGAGCTGACAAGACTTTTTCTCATTGACTATGGTATCAATGTAAAAAAGATGCCTGAGATAAGTGAAGATATGTTTCCTGCACAGAATATTTCTGAGAGAGGTTATATCATTCCGTTTGGCGACGGTCCTCACCCTCTCTATGACCGCAGAGTAGGAAAAAGCGTGATTCAGAATATGCTGAATAGTGCAGTGAAATATGTATATATGACGACACCGTACTTAATTATAGATAATGATTTGTGCCAGAGTATAGAAAATGCGGCTTTAAGAGGTGTGGATGTGCGTATAACAGTTCCGCACATTCCGGATAAGAAACTTATTTTCGGCATGACCAGAAGCTTCTATCACCGTCTTATGAGTGCAGGAGTTAAAATATATGAATACGGGCCGGGATTTATCCATGCCAAGGGCTATCTGGCAGATGATGAATATGCGATGATAGGCACTATTAATCTTGATTATCGAAGTCTTGTACATCATTTTGAAAATGGAGTGTGGATGTATAAGTGTGATGTAATAAAGGATTTGAAGTCAGATATTGAAAACACGATGAGTAAATCGATAAGGGTTACTCAGACTATGCTTAAAACAAATATTATTCAGGGATTTATACGTGCCGTAGTACGCATTTTTGCTCCGATGCTGTAAATTCTTGAAGAATGCATTTAATGACATGAATTATTAATTTATATGAATTAATTGTAAAGGAGAAAAACAATGAACGCTATAGAAATCAGAAATCTGTCAAAAAGCTTTCATGGAATGTATGCGGTAGATAATCTGAATATGACCGTTCCGGTCGGTGCAATATGTAGCAGTGGCAGTAAATAATAAGCTGCGTAGTCTGGACCTTCTGCATCTGACCCTGACAGGGCTTTTAATGTTATGATAAGCTTTAATTGAAATTATTGAAGAGATTTTGTGAAAATTGTGTTAATCCTCCTGAGCTATATTGACACGGTGTCAGAATTGAGATAATATGTAAATGGTTAAAACATAAGAATAATTCGTCTGGTGATTTTTTACACCAACACTAGTTTATGTTAAGAGGAGGAAATAAAATATGTTAGGAAATTTTTCATATTGCAATCCCACAAAGCTTTACTTTGGAGAAGATTCATTAAATTATCTGAATACCGAGCTTCCGAAATATGGTGAAAATGTAGTTCTTATTTATGGCGGCGGCTCTATAAAGAAAAACGGCATCTATGATGACGTCATTAAAATCCTGAAGGATAACGGAAAAAATGTTGCCGAAATATCAGGAGTCATGCCAAATCCTACCGTTGAGAAATTATATGAAGGTATTGAAATTGCACGTAAGCACAATGTTGATTTTATACTTGCCGTAGGCGGCGGCTCAGTCTGCGACTATGCAAAGGCTGTTTCCGTATCTGTAAACTGTGATGAGGACCCATGGGATAAGTATTATGTGCGCTTTGAAGAGCCTGTATGTGAAACCATACCTGTCGGCTGTGTTCTGACAATGGCAGGCACCGGCTCAGAAATGAATGCGGGCTCAGTTATTACAAATCATTCCGCAAAGATGAAAGTAGGACATGTTTTTGCAGATGAAAAGATAATGCCGAGATTTTCAATATTAAATCCGAAATATACAATGACACTTCCTCATTATCAGATGATAGCAGGAATATATGATATCTTTAATCATATATGTGAGCAGTATTTTTCAGGTGAGGACGACAATACAAGCGATTATATAAGTGAAGCACTTATGCGTTCCGTAATAAGTGCAAGCCGTATTGCAAACAAGAATCCTGAAGATTATGAGGCAAGAAGCAACATCATGTGGTCAGCTACATGGGCATTAAATACTCTGGTTGCCAAGGGTAAGACTACTGACTGGATGGTGCATATGCTTGGACAGGCAGTGGGCGCTTATACCGATGCAACTCACGGCATGACCCTGGCGGCAGTTTCACTTCCTTATTACAGCTATATCATGCCTTACGGATTAAGCAAATTTAAGCGTTTTGCAATAAACGTATGGGACGTAAATCCTGAAGGTAAATCAGACGAGGAGGTTGCAAAAGAAGGCTTAAAGTGCATGGAGGACTGGATGAAGGAGCTTGGTCTTGTCATGAAGATATCTGACCTTGGTGTAACTGATGAAATGATAGAAGGAATTGCAGATGCCACACTCATTATGACAGGCGGTTATAAGGTTTTAAGCCGTGATGAGGTAGTGGATATTCTGAAGAAGAGCATGTAGTTTAAATTGCAATACATTAGAAAATGAAAACGGACTGTCATAGTTTGACGGTCTGTTTTTTTCTTGTATGTTTACATACATATTTTTGTTACTTTTATTTTTATATTGAAAAAATAGCTAAAATATGATATGTTTTAATTAGCTAAAATATAGCGTATTGATATTAGCTAATATTTTATATGTGTTTATTAAGGGGTGATAGTATGATGGTTATAACTGCTACAGAGATGCAAAATAATTTTGGACATTATCTTCAGGCTGTTCAGTCAGGCGATGAAATAATTATACTAAAAAATGGAAATAAAGTTGCCAGACTTATTGCATATGATGCAAGCTTATCTTATCTTACAGATTCTCTTACAGGAGTTCTTAAAAACAATTATGATGAAAAAAAGATGAATGCAGAAAGGATAGAAATGCATGAAAGTATTAGTTGATACAAATATCATATTGGATGTACTATGTAATCGTTTAGAATTTGTAGAAGCTTCATCAAAGGTTTGGAAACTTTGTGAATTAGATATAATTGATGGCTTTATATCTGCTTTGTCTGTTACAAATATTGTGTATATTCTCAGAAAAGAGCTTACACCACAGAAGACGCAGGAAATGATTAATATAATTGCATTAATTTTTAAGATAGTGGATTTAAAAGCAGTGGATTTGAAAAATGCATCAGATACGTATTCTTCAGATTTTGAAGATGCAGTACAGATTAGTCAGGCAAATCGTATTGGGGCAGATTATATTATTACCAGAAACATTCGTGATTTTAAGGAAAGTAAAGTTTCTGCTGTAAAACCTGTAGATTTTTTGAAAATTATTTGAATTATTTTAAAGGTGGATGTTGACAATTTAATTAAATACAGTCAGAGAAGATTAATTACTTATCTGACTGTATTTAGGTTTATGGTATAGCAATATTCATATTATCATATAAAATTTCATTTTACAGTTCTCATGTTAGATGACATATTATAATTTCTTGTATATCCGTCATCCTCATAAAGCATGTAAGTGCTTCCTTCGTAACCCACAAGCTGCATGCTGTCAGGATTTATCTCTGCAACTGATTCTGCAAAATCAACCACAGGAATGGATTTTCCCTTGCGGATAAAGAGTGGCACTACATTTAACGGTACAGAAATGTAATGATGTCCCTTTTGCATTGTTTCCTTGGAAATACTTCCGTCCGGGAGAAATTTGATTAACATCATCTCTTCAGGGAGATATACGTAACGTCCTTTGGCATTTTGTGTATAAACAGGTGCAATCATTGCTTCGTTTCCAAGCATGAGCTGGTCTTCTACGTCCTTTGCCATTTCGTCGTCAGGATATTCAAATGAAAGTGGCTTCAAGTACATGTCGTCATTTAAGGCTGCTTTCATAAATTCGCTGTAAAGGTATGGAAGAAGTCTGTAACGCACGCCTATTACATGGCGAAAGTCTTCTGTGTTTTCAAACTTATAACATTCCTGCTCCCTTGTGCCAAGAGCAGCATGGTTTCTCATAAGAGGCGTGAATACTCCGAAAGCAAGCCATCTTAAGAGAAGCTCTCTGGAAGTGTCTGCACCAAATCCTCCTAAATCAGCTCCCGTATAAAGGAAACCGCACATGTTAAGAGACGGCATCATCTTAATGTTTAACAAAAGATGTGACCACCATGATTTATTGTCTCCTGTCCATATACCGCCGTAACGGTGCATTCCGATGTAAGAGGAGCGGGAGAATAAGAGGCATCTTTTGTCAGGAGAAATTTCCTCTAAGGCTTCTCCGGCGGCCCTTGTCATATTAAATCCGTATAAATTGTGGACTTTGTCGTGGCGGATTTTTTCCCCGTTCACATCATGGTAAAATGCAGTATAGTCGTCAGGATGATTGGCAAGGTCATTAAATCTGTCTCTCAAATCCCATACACTGTCAACGGTTTCTTCACTGTTAATGAATTCCTTCATGATTTTCTTTGTTTTTTGAATGCCCTCAGGTGTATAGAAAATGGCAGGCTCGTTCATGTCATTCCAGAATCCGTCAATGCCGCTGTCAGTTAAAAGCTTGTACTTTGCACCAAACCACTTGCGTACCTCAGGATTTAATACGTCAGGAAAATGGGTGTAGCCCGGCCATACTGCTGCCACAAAATCGCTTCCGTCCTCACGCTTGCAGAAATAATTATTTGCAACACCTTCTTCATAAACGTCATAACCTTTTTCTATTTTAACTCCTGCATCTATGATAGGAATGAGATGTATGTTATCTTCCTTCATTTTGCGGACAAATTCTGAAAAGTCAGGAAATTCATCGCTTATTGTGAAGTCTTTATACCTTTCCATATAATCTATGTCCATGTAAATCATATCTATAGGAATGTGGTTTTCCCTGTAGCCCTTTGCGACATTAAAGAAATCCTCTTCGGTCACATAGCCCCACCTGCTCTGTCCGTAACCAAATGCAAACTTTGGAGGAATATAGCTTCTGCCGATTATTTTTCGGAACTGCTTCACGATGTCATAGGCATTTTCATCGTAAATTACATATAAATCCAAATCCGCATCCTCACATGAGATAAGCAGCTCGTCAACCTTTGTATATCCGATATCGAAAGTCAGCTTTGACGGATAATCAATGTAAAGACCATAAGTTTTTTCACCCGAAACAATAATAAAATTGTGGGCTCCGTATAAAGATACGGTTTCCTCTAAGTGATTTGGGTCGTCGGTGCAGTTGCTTGTATAGATATATCCTCTTTTATTAATTCCGCGGTTTGCTTCACCGAGGCCATATACGATATCATCAGGTGACATCTCATAAGTAAACTTAAAGCCTTCCGTAAGGTTTATTTCTCCGTATTCAGGCATGCCCTGTGACTGTTCAACAGAAACTATAACGGATTCTGTTTTAATTGGGTTGCCAAAGGTGTACTTTTTTATCATATTTCATTACCTCCAATTATTATAAGCGTTTTTTGTTATCGTAATAAAATTATATTATCTTGTTATTGCTATTTCTTGCATTATTTTTTATAATTTATAACATAATATTGACTTTTGGAGAAGGAATATGAAACAGGATATTGCTTTGAGGGAGAAGGTACAGCATGGAACAAAGGAAAATCCCATAACAGGTCTTCAGTTTGAAGCAGGCAAGGGAACTGATTATCCGGATTATTTTTTTGTAGATCGCCATTGGCATCATTATATAGAAATATTGTATATAGTTAAGGGAAGCTATCAGTTTGAGATTAATTTGCAAAATTATATCTTAAATGAAGGTGACATATGTATCTTAAATTCAGGAGATTTGCATCAGATTATAGGAGAACGTGCAAAGACCTTACATGATGTGGTATTGTTTGACCCGTGCATACTGACTTTTTCCTATGAAGATGAATTTCAGGAGGAATGTGTCGGTCCTCTGGTAAATAATATGCTTTTTATGCCTTCTGTTTTTCATAAAGGAACATGGGAACATGACATTATTTTTTCAGATGTGAAGAAGCTAATGCAGATAGTTTCAGATAAAAAGGAAAGTTGGTATTTTAACAGTAAACTTTTGATTTTAGATATTGTTTCACGTATTTATAATGCCGGTCTTATGCTTCCTACAGACAATGTTCAGTCTTATGAAGAGAGGCAGAAAATACAGCATTATAAATCGGTAATTTCTTATATGGAAGAAAATTACGGCAAAAAGATTACATTGCAGAATCTTGCAGATACAATTCCATGCAACAGTCAGTATCTCTGCCGTTTTTTTAAGGATATAGCAGGTGTTTCCCCTATTCAGTATCTTATTAATCTGCGTCTTAACCGAGCCTGCTATCTGTTGGAGCACACATCAAAATCCGTATTGGAAGTGGCTCTTGACTGCGGTTTTGAAAATGTGAGTTATTTTATTAGAAAGTTTAAGGAAATTAAAGGGTGCACACCTAAAAATTACTGTAATATGAGGAGAAATAGTTTTAAAGATGCCCGGCATAAATCCGGGGCGGACATACGGAGGGAGAAAGTATGATTACAATTAAAGAAATAGCTTCTGTTTTAGGAGTGAGCCCTACAACCGTTTCTAACGTGGTAAACGGACATACCGGCAAGATGTCTCCTGAAACGAGACAGAGGGTAGAAGAAGCCCTTATAAAATATGGTTTTAGAAAGTCAGAGCACCCGGGTACAAGGTCAAATGAATTAAAGCTTGTATCGGTGGATTTCAGTATAAGATTTCGTGAAAAGATATTCATGGACCCATTCTGTGCGGAGCTTCTGGATTCAATATGTGTAAACCTGCATAAATACGGAAGATATGCTGTGTGCGGAAGCACGTCATCGACTCAGGAAATATATGAAAAATTAAAGGCGCCGAATGTAGAGGGAGGTATTATTGTAGGGCTTGAGCCGGGAGAGTGTAATGCGTTTTCGGAAAAAATCGGAAAGCCCGTCGTGTTTATAGACTGTGGAGAGGGCGCATATGATAATATCGGAATAGAGGATTACGAGGGCGGAAAGCTTATTTCTGAGTTCCTTTTAAAGCAGGGACACAGGAAAATTGCTTTCTTATGTGACAGAAAGAATCCGGTTTCAAGTACCCTTGACAGGTTTGAAGGCTACTGCGACGCATTAAAGGGCTACGGACTTTCATTTAATAATGAAGATTATTATTATCTCCCTGATGACAGCATAATAAGAAAAGAAACCCTGAGAGAATTTGCGGGAAGAATTAAGAAGGAAGGATATACGGCAGCTTTTGTAGTTTCCGATTATCTTGCAAATGAGGTGATAAAGGTGCTTACGTCGGAGGGATTACGGGTACCTGAGGACATCTCCGTAACGGGCTTTGATGACAATATTTATGCAAGGCTTATCGCACCTCCTTTGACGACAATCAGGCAGTCGGTATATGAAAAGGGCGAGCGTGCCGTAGATTTACTCATGCAGAGAATAAGGGGCGAGGAAGTGCTGGTTAGTTCCTTTAAGCTTCCTGTTGAGCTTATTGTAAGAAACAGCGTGAAAAATATAGGCTGATAAATAGGTTTTGCTAAAAAACAAAAAAACATATCAAATTCAGGAAAGTCTGCACCAACTTCAGATATTTCCTGAATTTTTTAATTTATAGAATATTATGTAAGAGCTGATTTGTGCAATTTTAACAAAATGTATGAAAAACAACTAATAATTATATAAAATATCATGTAAAAATTGTTGGTTTTGCACATAAGTAATTGAAAAACAAAACATAACTAAATAGAATAAAATTACATAAAAAAGCATCCATTATTATGAAAGGGAGGTAAACAATGAAAAGAAAGTTTAGAAAAGGCATAGCCTTTATTATGGCCGTGATAATGGCTTTGTCAGTATGTTTAACCGGATGTGGTGATGAAGATGTGACAGCAGACGGAAAAGTTATCATCGAGCTTGTTCAGTATAAGCCTGAAGCAGTTGATATCTTTGAAGAACTGGAAGCAAAATTTAACGCCACGCACGATGACATTGAGCTGAGAATTGATTCTCCTAATGATGCCATGACAATTTTGAAGACCAGATTTATCAGGGAAGATAATCCTGACATTATCGGAATCGGCGGAGATATCAACTATTCAAATTTCCTGGATGCAGATATGTTTATGGACATTTCTGATTTTGACGGACTTGCAGATATTAAGGAGAATTATCTTCAAATTAATAAGGATTTAGAGTATGTACCGCAGGAAGGCGTATATGCATGTCCTTACATGTCAAATGCAGCAGGAGTTCTTTATAACAAAGACATGTTTGAAGAACACGGTTGGGAAATCCCTACGACATGGAGTGAGTTTACGGCACTCTGTGAAGAGATTGAGGCAGCAGGAATACAGCCTCTTTACTTCGGTTTCCTTGATTCATGGACAACGCTTGCGCCATGGAATGCAATCGCCGTAAACCTTTGTGAATCCGATATTACTTATCAGGTAAATGCCGGTGATGCTACATTTTCGGAAGCATACAGAGAAGTGGCAATTATGGAAAAAGAGCTTCTTCAGTATGCACAGCCAAATCCGGTTGCTTACGGATATAATGATGCATGTACTGCATTTGCAAGAGGCGAGTCTGCAATGTATGTAATCGGAAACTATGCAATTTCACAGATTAAATCCGTTAATCCTGATATGAACATTGACTCATTTGTTTTTCCTGCTAACGAAAATGCAGAAGATAACATACTTAATTCAGGAAATGACCTGATGTTCTGTATCATGGAGGACTGTGAATACAAGGAGGAGGCTTATGAGGTATTAAGATTCCTTCTTGAGGATGAAAATGTACAGCTTTACATTGAAGACCAGAGTGCAGTTCCATGCAAGAAGGGAGATTTTGAGCTTCCGAGTGAGCTTGACGGAATGAGCTATTATATTGAGAACGGAATTATAGCAGATTATCAGGACCACCATTATCCGAGTGAAATGTCTGTGGACGCGATGATTCAGACATATCTGATTGATGAAAGCAGTGATGCACTTGAAACATTCCTTACCAGGTTTGATACGGAATGGGTGAGATATAACCGTGATATAATTCAAAAAGTTCAGGAATATGAGGAAAGTCTGGAAAATTAGGAAGGGGGAATCAGAACATGGAAAAAACCAAAAAGAAAGCCAAAAATTCATGGAGTAAGAATGACAAAATCTTTCTCGGAATACTTATACCTATTCTTGTTTTGTTTTTCTGTTTCAATACACTTCCGTTAATCAGAGGCTTTTATTACGGACTTACCAATTTCAGAGGATACGGAGATTATGATTTTGTAGGTCTTAGAAACTTTCAGGATTTATTTTCTGATGTAAGAGTCGGTAAGTCATATATGTTTACATTTAAATATGCCATCGTAATGACAATAGTAGTAAATCTTATAAGCCTTATTCTTGCGCTCGGATTAAACAGAAGCATAAGAGGAAAAAATGTATTACGTGGAATTTATTTTGTACCGAATATTCTGGGAGGACTTGTTGTAGGTTACATTTTCAGCTTTATTTTTACATACATTCTTCCTACAATAGGTGAAATGACCGGTATCGGATTTCTCCAGAACAGTATGCTTGCAAGCACAAAGACAGCATGGATAGCAATCGTAATAGTAGGTGCATGGCAGGGTATTGCGATGAATACGATTATTTACATCTCGGGACTGCAGACGGTACCGGAAGAAGTATACGAAGCTTGTATGCTTGACGGTGCATCGGGCTGGAAGAAGTTTTCAAAGATTACCTTCCCTCTAATAATGCCGTTCGTAACAATCAACCTTGTGCTTTGTATGAAAAATGCCCTTATGGTATTTGACCAGATTATGTCCCTCACAAACGGAGGACCTGCACAGAGTACGGAATCCATTTCATACCTGATTTATAACAACGGTATGGACGGCGGACAGTTCGGCTTCCAGAGTGCAAACGCATTTGTATTCTTTATAGTTATTGTAATCATCTCATTTTTGCAGATGAAATTCTTAGGTGGTAAGGAGGAGCAGTTATAATGGAAGAAAAAACTACAGTAGTAACAGAAAAAAAGGTTCCTGAAACTTTACCATATGTAAAACCAAAGAAAACACATGGGGCAGTAGGCAGCAAGGCGGTAAACCGTATAATAACAGTTTTGCTTGTACTTGGATGTCTGACAATATTCTTCCCGCTGTATATGACAGTAATTATTGCATTTAAACAGCCTTCGGAAATGACTAATGATGTTGCAGGTGCACTTGCTCTGCCTGAAAGCTGGAGCCTTGATAACTTCGCAGAGGCAATGCGTGTTACTGATTTCTGGCATTCATTAGGAAACAGCTTTCTTCTTACGGGTGTAACGGTGGTTATATGTATTTTATTACATTCACTGGCAGGCTACCTGATTGGAAGAAAGATGAACAGACATAAAATTTTTAAAGCATCATATTACTATGTGGTAAGTGGTATGTTCGTACCATTTGCAGTGCTTATGATGCCTCTTGTTAAGCAGACAGCTCAGCTTGGTATAGCGAATCGTTTCGGTGTAATCGTACTTTATGTGGTATTCTTTATGCCGATGAACATAATGCTCTATGCAGGATATTTAAAGAATATTCCTACGGCGCTTGAAGAAGCGGCGTGTGTAGACGGAGCATCTGCATGGCAGACTTACTGGAGGGTTATCTTCCCGAACATGAAGCCTATGCATGCAACAGTTGCCGTACTTACGGCAATGAGCACATGGAATGATGTTATGACACCACTTGTCATTATGTCGGGAACGGACCAGAACACACTTCCGCTTGCTCAGCTTAACTTCCAGACACAGTTTGGAACAAATTACAACCTTGCATTTGCATCATACTTACTGGCATTACTTCCAATTTTAATATTCTACATTATATGTCAGAAGCAGATTATAAATGGTGTTGTAAACGGAGCAGTTAAATAATTAGAATTAATTAAAAGCCCCCGGCTTTATGCCGGGGGAATGGTGTAAAGGGATATAAGGCATGAATTTAGAAAGAAACTATTACGAGATTTATGGGACAAATGATATAACTAAATACCGTTTTTCACAGCTCATGTCAATTATAGAACAGGCAAAAAAATCACGACCTGCCTCTTTGAAAAAACTGGATTCAGAAGGTAATGACTGGTACAAGTCGGAAAAACTTGTAGGAATGATGCTGTATGTTGACAGATTCAGCGAAAATCTTTTTGAATTTGAGAATAAAATTGATTACCTGGCGGAACTTGGTGTGACATATGTGCATTTTATGCCATTACTTAAATCCCGTGAAGGGAATAATGACGGAGGATATGCGGTATCGGATTATCTCATGGTGGATGATAAATTCGGTACAATGAAACAGCTTGAACGGGTAATAAGCCTTCTTAAGAAAAAGGGGATAAGAACATGTATAGATTTTGTATTAAATCATACGGCAAAGGAGCATATCTGGGCAAAGAAATGCCTTGAGGGAGACCCTGACTATAACGATATGTATATAATGTATGATGATGATACGATTCCAAAGGAATATGAGAAAACTCTGACGCAGATTTTTCCGGGAGTCGCACCGGGGAATTTTACCTATTATCCTGATATAAATAAATATGTCATGACCAGGTTTTATGAATTTCAGTGGGATTTAAATTACCGAAACCCGCAGGTATTTAATAAAATTGTGGAAGTGCTTCTTACACTTGCAAATAAGGGCGTGGACATATTCCGTCTTGACGCAATTCCTTATATGTGGAAGGAGCTCGGTACAATTTCCATGAATCATCCCAATGTGCATAAGCTTATTTCCATGATGTATGAGATTGCACAGGAGGTGTGTCCGAGCGTAATTTTTCTTGGAGAAGCAATAGTAGAGCCTTTTGAAATCGTTAAATATTTCGGAACGGAAGAAAGGAAGGAATGCAATGTTATGTACAATGCATCCCTTATGGTTTTGCTTTGGAATTCTCTTGCAAGCAGAGATGTAAGGCTAATGGCACGCTCCATGTCAAAGGACTATGGGGTACCTGATGACGGACTTTGGATTAATTATGCAAGATGTCATGATGATATCGGCTGGGGCTTTGAAACAGACATTTTAAGAGACATGGGTCTTGATCCTGAGATGCATAAGCAGTTTATGATTCAGTTTATGGAAGGCAAGTTTCCGGGAAGCTTTTCAATCGGTGAATTATATGAATTTAACCCGGTGACAAAAGATGCAAGAAACAGCGGAACACTGGCTTCAATGTGCGGACTGGAGCAGGCACTTAACGAGAAACATATGTATAAGTTGGAACTTGCAGTTAAGAGAATTTTACTTTTGCATTCGATTGTAATTTCATATACCGGAATTCCGCTTCTTTACAGTGGAGATGAAATAGGTCAGTTAAATGACTGGAACTATAAGGAAGTTTCGGAGCACGCTTCTGACTCAAGGTGGCTGCACAGAGGAAAAATGAACTGGAAAAAAGCCGAAAACAGAAATAATCTGGCAACAACAGAGGGACAGATATTTACAAAAATTAAAAATATGATAGAAATCAGAAAGTCTAATGAACTTTTCAGTGCAAAGTATAAATCAATTCCTGTGGATACGGGAAATAATGCAGTATTCTGTTTTCATAAAGAAAATAAAATGCTTGTACTTGCAAACTTTTCAGAACATGAACAGTGGGTGGATTCAAAAGCATTTGACTGGTTTGGACTGCCGGGTGAAATGCATGATTTGATTACGGGAAGACCGATAAGGTCATACAATAATAATATTCAATTAGGACCTTATGAATACCTCTGGCTTGTGTAATAAAGTATAATAAAGAAACGAGTTGACATATTAATCAGTATTGTATAGGCATAATTTAAAAACAGTTATAGAAGGGGAATATAAGACATGGGAATTACAGTTAATAATAACTTGTTTACAATTCATACAAAAAATACTACTTATCAGATGAAGGCAGACGACAAAGGGTTTCTGCTTCACACTTATTACGGTAAGAGAACTGATGATACAGATTATTCATATCTTATAGATATGAAGGACAGAGGATTTTCAGGAAATGTTCCGCAGAGTAATGGTGACAGAACATATTCCCTTGATTATATTCCGCAGGAATTTCCTGTGCTTGGAACAGGTGACTACAGAGTAAACTGTCTTCAGGCAGATTTGGGAAGCGGAGTAAAGGACTGTCTTCTTGTATTTGACAGTTATAAAGTTTTAAAGGGGAAATATGCCCTCGAAGGACTTCCTGCACTTTTTGCAAAAGAAGATGAGAATGTGGAAACTCTGGAAATAGTTTTAAGGGATTATTATGAGGAGTTTTATGTTCGTTTATTATATGGAGTATTTGAAGAAACTGACGTCATTACGCGGGCTGTAATTTTGGAAAATAAGACAGATAAAGACATAAATATTTCTAGAATTATGTCAACCTGTCTTGATATAAACAAATCCGGTATGGATATGATACATTTTTACGGAAGACATGCAGGAGAGCGTGAAATGGAAAGAACTCCTCTTTTCCATGGAATAACAGAAATAAGAAGTACGAGAGGTGCTTCAGGACATCAGCAGAATCCTTTTGTTATACTTGCAGAAAAAAATACTGATGAGGATATGGGCGAATGTTATGGATTTTCCTTATTATACAGTGGTGGTTTTAATATTCAGGCAGAGGTAGACCAGACACATCAGACAAGGCTTGTAATGGGAATTGATGATTCGGATTTTTCATGGGAACTGAAAGCAGGAGAAAGCTTTACCACACCTGAGGTATGCATAAGTTATTCTGATTCGGGACTTGCAAAGCTCTCTCATAATTACCATAATGCATTTTTAAACAATCTGATAAGAAGCACATGGAAGGACAGACAACGTCCTGTACTTATAAATAACTGGGAAGCAACTTATTTTGATTTTACTTATGATAAGCTTATAAAAATTGCCGAGGAAGCGTCAGAGCTCGGACTGGACATGCTTGTACTCGATGACGGTTGGTTTGGTAAGAGGGACAGCGATTATTCAGGACTTGGTGACTGGTATGTAAATGAAGAAAAACTCGGCTGTTCTTTAAAGGAATTGGCGGAGAGAGTAAATGACATGGGTCTTATGTTCGGCATCTGGTTTGAGCCGGAAATGATATCTGAGGACAGTGATTTATACCGCAGTCATCCTGACTGGGCAATGGTTGTACCGGGCAGAGAGCCGATAAGAGGCAGGTCTCAGCTTGTACTTGACATGACGAGGGAAGATGTACTGGAATATATAAAGAAAAGACTTTTTGCAATTATGGATTCTGCCAACATTCAATACATTAAATGGGATATGAATCGTTCTCTGGCGGCAGTATACAGCGCAAAGCTTCCGGGAAATCGTCAGGGTGAAGTTCGCCACAGATATGTACTCGGACTTTACAGTGTGCTTGAAGCATTACTTGAGCGTTATCCTGATTTGCTTCTTGAAGGATGCAGTGGCGGCGGTGGAAGATTTGATGCAGGAATGTTATATTATTCACCGCAGATATGGTGCAGTGACAATACTGATGCAATAGACAGACTTAAGATTCAGCATGGTACATCATTTGCATATCCTATGTCAACCGTATCGGCGCATGTATCGGTCTGCCCTAACCATCAGAACTTTAGGGTTACACCATTTAAGACCAGAGGAATCTGTGCGATGCAGGGAACATTCGGATACGAACTGGATTTAAGTAAAATGACAGATGAGGAAAAGGATATGGCAAAAGAGCAGGTGCGTACATTTAAGCAGCACTACAGACTATTCCAGTTCGGAGACTATTACAGAATCACATCCCCTGTTGAAAATCGTGAGTATACTGCATGGGAATATGCGGCAAAGGACGGAAAGGAAGCCTGTCTTTCGGTTGTATTCACTGACCAGCACGGAAATCCCACACCACAGCTTATTAAATTTAAAGGTCTTTTACCTGAGAAAGAGTATAGGGTATTAAGAGATAACGAAGAAGTGGGAAGATATACGGGAGCAGCTCTTATGAACGGAGGAATAATTCTTCCTGTTCCTAAGGAAAATTATGATTCATGTCAGTTCTATGCTTCAGTTGAGCAGATATAAAACAATAAATATGAGGAATGGAGAATAACATGGATAAAAAATATGATGTTGTTGCGCTTGGCGAGTTACTTATAGATTTTACGGAAAACGGAATAAGCGCTCAGGGAAATCCTGTTCTTGAAGCAAATCCAGGCGGTGCACCCTGCAATGTGCTTGCAATGCTTAAGAGGCTTTCTCATAATGTCGGCTTTATAGGAAAAGTTGGAAAAGATATGTTTGGAAACCAACTTGAGGCGGCACTTGTAGAAACAGGGATAGATACAACAGGTTTAATGAGAGATGATGAGGTACATACCACTTTGGCATTTGTACATACGGCACCCGATGGAGACAGGGATTTTTCCTTTTACAGAAATCCGGGAGCGGATATGATGTTAAATGAGGATGATGTGGAATCCTTGAAGGCTCTGATTGAAGATACAGAAATCTTTCACTTTGGAACTCTTTCCATGACAAGTGAAAACTGCCGCAATGCTACAAAGAAGGCAATTTCTATTGCAAAGGCAGCAGGAGCATATATATCATTTGACCCGAATCTCCGTGAGCCTTTATGGGATTCGCTTGATAATGCAAAAGAACAGGTGCTTTACGGACTTTCAAAATGTGACATCTTAAAGATTTCAGATAATGAAATACAGTGGCTTACGGGAAAAGAGGATTATGATGCGGGCGTTTCATACATAAGAGAAAGATTTGATATCCCGTTAATTCTGGTATCACTTGGCAGAGAAGGAAGCCTTGCATACAGCAGAAGCAGTAAGGCAAAAGTTTTACCGTTCCTTCAGGAAAATACGATAGAAACCACTGGTGCCGGAGATACCTTTTGTGCATGTATACTTCATTATGTGTTAGAGCATGGACTTAAGGATTATTCAGAAGATGAGCTTGTTTCAATGCTTACATTTGCAAATGCGGGAGCGTCCATTATTACTACAAGAAAAGGTGCTTTAAGAGTAATGCCGGAAAAGAAAGAGATAGAGGCATTAATTGGTAATAAAAGTAATAGTAAATACCTTTAGGTATATACTGCATAACAAAGAGAGACTTCCGAAAATTTCTTGTCATGTTTTATAATAGAAAACAGGAAGAATAAGAGGAGGAATAAGACATGAATATTTTATTTATTAATGGCAGTCCGAACAAGAATGGTAATACTGTAAAAATGGCAGAAAAGCTATTTTAAGGAATTTGCCGGACTATATGGAATGGAGTACATAGGAATGGCAACGAATTTAAAAGAAATTCAGCAGCTTTCAGCAAAGCTGAAAATATGTCAGTGACGAAGAAATACGGGCAATTATTTAAATAAATTATAAAAACAAACCGAGACAGTTTATTATGTTTCGGTTTGTTTTTTTGCTTTTGGTGGATGTAATATAGAAGAAACATGTAAGAGTCAGGTGTTAATAAGCTTGACAATATTCGTTAAATAGGGATAATGAAAGAGGGAAGTCTGAAAATCAGAATTGTAGCATGACAGTAAAATGGAAAAATGAGGTTTCATTGCACAAAGCAGATTTGGCTTCACAATGTATAAAGGAAAGAAGAGGAAATAAAATGAAAATAGCAGTAACATACGAAAATGGAAATATATTTCAGCATTTTGGAAAAGCTGAGAATTTTAAAGTATATGACGTTGAGGATGACAAAGTAGTGTCTTCAGAAGTTATAAGCTCAAACGGTACGGGACACGGCGCACTGGCAGGGCTTTTGGCAGACAGGGCAGTTGACGTCCTTATTTGTGGCGGCATTGGAGCCGGTGCAAAGGCGGCGTTGGATGAGGCAGGTATAACATTATGTGCCGGTGCAGAGGGAGATGCCGATATGGCAGTGGAGGCATACATTAAGGGTGAACTGGTCTCTTCGGATGCAGGCTGCAGTCATCACCATGAGGAAGGACATAATTGCGGTCATCATGACGAAGGTCATTCATGTGGCGGCGGCTGTGGAAGAGTGTGCGGCTCGCATAATGAAATTACAGGACGAAATGTGGGAAAGACTTGCAGAGTTCATTACAGAGGTACATTAAATGACGGAACTCAGTTTGATTCCTCTTATGACAGAGGGGAGCCGCTGGAATTTATCTGTGGTGCAGGTCAGATGATAAAAGGCTTTGACTTAGCCGTTGCCGACATGGAAACAGGTCAGATTAAGGACATTCACCTTATGCCTGAGGAAGCCTATGGAATGCCTGACCCAAATGCTATCTTTACAGTGGAAATCGCTCAGCTTCCCGGTGCGGAAAATCTTACCGCAGGTGAGAGGGCATATCTTGCCAATGCTTACGGTCAGCCTGTGCCCGTAATGGTAGCGGCAAAGGATGAAACTACAATTACCTTTGACGCAAATCATGAGATGGCGGGAAAAGAGCTGAATTTTACTGTTGAGCTTGTTGAAGTGAAATAGATGATAAATCCTCTTATTATATTCACAGAAGAATATAATAGGAGGATATTTTTATGGAAAGAAAAGTTTATGTTGACAGTTTCTATACAATCGTATATACTGTACTTATTGAATAAGTACGATTGATACACATAATACGCAAATACACAGAAAGGGAGTTTTATGGAGATTATCATAAGTAACAGCAGTGATAAACCGATTTATGAACAAGTCAGTTCTCAGATAAAAAATAAGATTATGAACGGAACACTGGAAGCCGGAGAAATGCTCCCCTCTATGCGGGCGTTGGCAAAGGATTTACATATCAGTGTGATAACCGTACAGAGGGCTTATGAAGATTTAACCCGTGACGGTTTTATTGAAACGGTTTCAGGGAAAGGCAGTTTTGTTGCCTCTCAGAATAAGGAGTTTATTCAGGAGGAACAGCTGAGGAAAGCAGAAGAATTGTTACAGCAGGTAGCGGATATAGGCCGTTCACATGGTATTTCGTATGAGCAGATGGCAAATATTTTAAAAATTCTGTATGAGGAATAAGAGTCCAGCTAATAAATGTCAATAGATAAATGAAAAAATTTATATTTATTAGAGGGCTAAAAAAGGGCGCACTTACCC
>CALWPY010000019.1 GCA_944383545.1 uncultured Lachnospiraceae bacterium
CGACTAACGTCTCGATGTTTTTTTCGCCTTATGTCGATGTCCGCAAGCGCTCATCGCCGCAAGGCTCATTATATCATAATTTGTACTTATTTCAATACATATAATTATCAATTATTATTAATCAGAATTTATGAATAATTATACGATACAATACTAAAATCAAAGACCTATTTTTTATGTCTTTTTTTTACACATTCCGTCAAAAGATACTCTATCTGGGAATTAATTGAACGAAAGTCTTCTTCCGCCCATGCTGATATATCATCCCAGAGTGATTTTGAAAGCCGTAAGACTATCTGCTTTTTTTCGTTTTCTTTTGCCTTAAGCGCCTTTTCTCTCTCCCTGATTTCTTTTTCCAAGGAGGTGATTTTTTCAATTCTCTGTTTTAATTGTTCTTCTTTTAAAGTTAACTCTTCCTCGTTCAATCAGATTCCCCTCCTTAAAAACTTTTCATTATGACAATAAACCATTTACTTCTTATACACAATCTATTAATAAATGCTTCCACTATTAACTATCGGCTGGGTATCTTTTCCTGAACAGAGCACTACAAGAAGGTTGCTTACCATTGCTGCTTTTCTTTCTTCATCCAGCACAACCACCTCTTCTTCACCGAGTTTATCTATCGCCATTTTAACCATGCTTACAGCTCCGTCAACAATCTTCTGTCTTGCGGCAATAATTGCCGTAGCCTGCTGTCTCTGAAGCATTGCAGCCGCAATTTCTTCTGAATATGCAAGGTGGTTGATTCTTACCTCTTCTATCCTGAGGCCTGCAAACTCAACCTTTTCCTGAAGTTCTTTTTCCATTCTTTCCGCTATTTCCTGTGAACTTCCCCTTAAGGTTATTTCTCCCGAAGCGTCATCGTCATCTTCAATTACGTCATAAGGATACAGTCTTGCAATATTTCTGATTACTGAATCTGTCTGTGTTGAAAGATATTCAAAATAATCCTCTACGTTAAATACTGCTTTAGTAGGGTCTTCTACCTTCCAGATTACTACAGAGCCTATAATAACAGGATTTCCAAGCAGGTCATTTACCTTCTGTTTGTCATTTATAAGTGTAAGTGTTTTAAGTGATATTGTACTCTTAGTGTTAAGCTTTAAATCCACATTATCTGAATCTTCTTTTGCTCCAGAGACAGATACAAGCGGTTTTTTATAATCCGGTGATACTGATGAGCAGAACGGATTTACAAAAAAGTAACCCGATTTAAGAATCGTTCCGTAATACTTACCAAAAAGTGTAAATACTCTGGCTTCATTTGGTCCTACCGTCTTAAGTCCGGCATAAATAAATATGCTGACAATCAGGCAGACAATACTAACACAGACAAGTATTCCACCAAGGCCATCGGAATTTCCTTCTTCATCGGCAAGCATTACACATCCGGCAATCATGGCTAAAATTTCCAATATTGTAAAAATCAGATTTAAAAACAGAATCGGCACTCCGCTCTTAGGATTCAGTACCTTTTCCTCCACACTTTGTTTTTCATTTACCTTTTCCATAAATTTTCCTCCTTTACCCCACACTTTTATGAATCAAAAAATGTGATATCATTTTGATATCACATTTATATCACAATATATAGTATTTGTAAATAGCTTTTTAATTTTTATTTATATAGAATTTATGTAAAATCAATCACTATACCTTATACTTTAACAGTTCACTCATAACTTTAGCCACTCCGTCATTATAATTGGTATCAGCTATAATATCCGCAGTCCTGATAAGTCCCTCTGAAGCATTTGCAACCGCAACCGAAATTCCTGCAAATTCCAACATGTCTATGTCATTATCCGCATTTCCGAATGCAATTATTTCTTCACGCTCTACACCAAGAAGCTCTGAAAGATATTTGAGACCTGATGCCTTTCCCGCATCCTTATAGGATATTTCAACAAGATGCGGTACTGAAGATGTAAGATAAATTTCCGTTACTTCTGCCCTGACTTTATCTGCTATTTCATCTCTTATTTCAGGGCTGTGACATATGATGTCAAAACTGTCTATATCATTAATATTACTTCTTATGTATGACCATATATCCTCTTCCGGTACTCTGGTTGCTTTTACATATTCCGCACCACGTTTGGGAACGCCGTACTTCATTGCATTTTCTGCATAGTCCTTTTCAGCATGAGCCTCACCGTCCACAAACACCTCTATCGGCAAATCGTAATTCTCCATTATCACAAAAAGACTTTCTATGGATTCAGGCGTAAGTGTACAGGATTTTATCCTCTCCTTTGTTTCGTTATCGTATATAACTGCTCCATTTGAGGAAATGGCATATTTTATGCCTTTGATATTCACAACCTCATCAGGAAGAGTATGATATGCTCGTCCGCTGGCAATAACTATCTCCATGCCACAATCCATGGCTCTATTTATAATCTCCTTTGTGTAATCCGAAAGTCCTGCTTCTTCATTAAGCAGTGTTCCATCTAAATCAAATACTGCAAGCTTTATTTTCTCTGCAGTTTCTCTGTCAAAAGTTTTCATTCAGCTATTCACCTCATATTTTTATATTTTCAATCCTCAGACGTATCCAGTTTCAGCTCTTTTAAAAGACGCTTCATTGCATTACCGTCACATGCACCCATGTAATATTTAAAACACTCCTCAAAGCTGTCTGCATATTTTTCCCATGATGAGCTTTTTATCATATCGTAAAGCCCGGTCTGGCTTTCTGCAACAGGTGCAGGAAGACTTCTGTAATCTATATACAGGCCTCTTTTTTCCTCGTATTCCGAAAGGTCGGGAGCAAAGAGTAAAAACGGCTTTTTGTATATTATCCAGTCATAGAGCACTGAAGAATAATCCGTAATCAGTAAATCCGCCGAAGAAAAAAGTTCTTCTGTTCTGAGCTCACAGTGAAATTCCGGATAACGATTTTCTAAATGAGGATGAAGCTTTATAACGATAAACCATTCATCTGCAAGTCTTTCTCTCACTGTAATAAGCTGCTTTAGTCCGGTTATATAAGGATTTTGTGCATTCCCCTGAAATGTTGGAGCATATATGGCTACCTTTTTCCCTTTTGCCTGAGGATAGAGCCCGTAAAACTTTTCTCTATTTTCATCATTCCATTTTTTATCATAATACTTGTCAGTCCTTATAAGTCCCAAAGGCTTAACTGTCTTTTCATCTATTTTCAGTGCCTTTGCCCATACAGGCACACAGACCTCTGCACTCACCGTAACTAAATCATAGTTAGCCGCAACATGCCCCTTATAATATTTCGGAATGTCTTCCGTAGTATCATATCCCATTTTCTTCATAAGCCCGCCCGAATGCCATAACTGTACCACTGTGGTTTCCGGTCTTTTTTTGCATGAAGAAACAGGCAGAAAATAACTGGATATAAATACAAAACGTGCTTCGGCATATTCTTTCATGAAATTTTTCAGATAGTTTATCAGTTCCTTTTTTGCCATACCTGAAAAATCCGCACAATAATTTACCACTTCAAAATCCCTATTCTTAAAATACTCATACAAACTTTCCATGCTTGGAGTAATGCAGTATGAATGAGCGTCTGCAAATATTACTTTTTTCGGATTTACAGGGCATTTTGCCGCCTTTTTATAAAGCCTGGGAAGCCACAGGTTTTGCACCGCTGATTTTATATACTGTTTGAAAAAAAATGCCACTCCCATAAATTATGTAAACTTCTCCTGTTATAATAAGTTCTGTCCATATAAAATATATGTATGCTTAATTATATCATAATCCGAATGTAATATTCCATACATTGTTGCTTATCCATAAAACGAAATTAAGCAGTAACTAATTTAGTGTAAAATATACAAAAAAGCAGCGGAAAAGAAATATACTTTAAGTTCCTTTCCGCTGTCTGTTATACCGCTCCGCTATCAAATTTATGTTGTTGTACCGGCACCAAAAATCCTATTTAACTCCTGCATGGACTCTTCGTCGGCAAAAGCCAGTATATATTGTCCGGCACGTATTATTGTTTCTCCGTGAGGAATAATCATAGTGTCATCCTCATAAACAGCAATTAATAATGATTGCGCAGGCAGTTTGATTTCCGCTACGGATTTGCCTGCATTTGGAGAGTGATAATCCACATGTATTCTAACGATGGAATACTCACCTTTTGAAAGACGCATTAAAGTAAGAATGGACTGGTAATTCATCTCATCAGCAATCATATGTCCGATTAAGTCCGCCTGATTAATTTTTACATCGACGCCCATTCCTGCATTAAACAGCCATGCGTTTTTAGGATTATTAACCCTTCCTACAACTTTTGGAACATCATATTCAAACTTTGCCATCATAGCTGCCGCCAAATTTGTCTCATCACTGCCTGTTACGCAGACAAGAGCATTACAGACCTTCACTCCTGCCTTTTCCAAAAGCAAAGCATCAGTGCCGTCTCCAACCAGAATATTCTCTTTTTTAATACCATTTTGCTGTAATGTCTGAAGCGCTTTTTCTTTATTTTCAATTACAATCACACTGTTTCCGTTTTCAATCAGCAGATTGGCAATATAACAACCAACCTGACCTCCGCCAATAATAATTATTTTCATCTAGGTCGCCTCCTTTTATTACAGCTGCATCATGTCTCTGGCCTTTGCCAGATAGCTTGTTTCAACAGCAAGATATAGTACGTCATTATAGTCACAGTACATATCCTTTTGTGGCAAAAGTGAATGCCCCTGTCTCTCAAGAGCCGTTATTTTTATTTTACCGCTTTCTTCCAGTTCAGAAAACGGAGTTCCGACCAATCCGACCAGTACATGTGCCTTAACCAGTTGAACACCCATGCCAAGCTTGCGAACTACGGACCAACCATGTTTACCCTCCAGATACTCAGTCACGTTTTCCAGACCGAGTCTTGTAATAGATATGGTATATATACCCATAGTTTCAAACATTCTTGCCCTGACCGGGTCATACATTCTGGCAATAACAGTAGGAACGTGATATATATTCTTAGCAATATTGGATACTACCGCATTCAGCGAATCACTACTTGTGCAGGCAATCACAACGTCTGTTGTTGCAATACCTGCCCTATCCAGAATATCTTTATCATAACCCACTCCACAAAGCGTGCGTCCGGTAAACTCATCTCCCAGAGCGTGAAATGTTTCAGGATTTTTGTCAACAACTACTACGTCATGGTTTTTTCTGTTCAGGTATTCTGATATCCTGACTCCAAATTTACCACAGCCAATAATCAATGCTTTCATGATACTATACTCCTTTCCAACCTGCGCTTTCTCAGCAGTTTCTTTCGTCCTTCTTCAATTCCAAACACAATAAACGGAATACAAATCAAATAAATCCACTCTATTAAACCTATCGGCGCAGTGTTAAAAATTCCGTTCAAAAATGGAATATAAATAATTGCAAGTAAAATCAGCACCTCTATCACAATACCGATATTAATGTACTTATTGCTGAATAAGCCTCTTTTAAATACTGACTCATAATCTGTTCTGTTATTCATTACCATTCCTATCTGTGAGAAAACAACACCTGCAAGCATCATTGTTGTTGCCTGAGCATATCCGGTCGTTCCCTCTGCGGCAAGGGGGATGTCCGGCCACCCATTTAAAAAATTTGCAAGGAAATATCCGCCTACGGCAAATAAAGTTCCCATGAGTCCATACCAGATAAATCCAATTAATGCAACATTTCGGTTTAACAGGCGTTCCTTTGGAGAACGAGGCGGTTTCTGCATAACACTGTCTTCTGCCGTTTCTGCCCCAAGCCCTAATGCCGGAATCATATCCGTACCAATATCAATCGTCAGTATCTGCAAAACAGTCAGCGGTACAGGTATAAGCCCGCCTGACAAAAGGTAAAGTGTCGGCGCCGCAGCTTCAGGTGTATTGCTGTCAAAGATATATCGGAGGAATTTCCTAATGTTATGATAAACGCTTCTTCCTTCTTCAATTGCCCGCACTATGGTTGCAAAGTTATCATCACTAAGAATCATATCTGCCGCTTCCTTTGCAACGTCGGTACCCGTAATTCCCATGGCAATACCGATATCAGCCTTTTTTAGAGCAGGAGAATCGTTTACACCGTCTCCCGTTACTGCTACAATATTTCCCATTTCCTGTAATGCACACACGATACGATACTTTTGCTCCGGAGCCATTCGTGCAAATACAACTTCTCCCTCTAATGCCTGCTTAAGCATATTATCGTCCATCTGAGCCAGTTCTGCACCCGAGATTACTTTTGCGTCAGGACTTTGAATTATTCCGATTTTACGGGCAATGCTTTCAGCAGTCAGTCCGTAATCGCCTGTAATCATAATAATTTTTATACCCGCACTCCTGCAAAGGCGTACAGCCTCTTTCACTTCGCTCCGTGGAGGGTCCTGCATTGCAATAAGACCAATAAATGTCAGATTTGCTTCTACATTTTCCGCACTGTATTCACTAATCGATTCCGGTAAGTTACTGTCATCCTTTCTCAAAGGCCTGTATGCCACGGCTAAAACCCTTAATCCGTCTCTGGCATATTTATCATTTGCCTCCATGATGCGGGAGCGGTCTTTTTCAGTTATCGGTCGCGAAGCATGACCGTCATAACAGCACTCACATAGCTCCATTACTTCTTTTGGAGCACCTTTTATGAATGCAATACGGTTGCTCCCATCAAAAGCTTCCCTCATCTGATGAATGGTAGTCATACGTTTTCTTCCTGAATCAAACGGAAGTTCCATAATACGAGGATAATCCCTGTTTAAAATCTCCATGTCAAGACCAGCCTTCGCAGCAACAACGCCCAGACAGGCTTCCGTCGGGTCACCCAATACCGTATAACGTGTTTTTCCTTCTTCCGGCGGTAAAAGCTTTGCATTGGAGCACAAAGCTGCCCCGGTCAAAAGCAGTCTTAACATTCCACTGTTTTGAGCCGTAACCACAATATTTCCGTCCCGAATCTCCCCCTGTGGTGCATAACCTTCACCGCTGACTGTCATTTCAGCCTGTAAATTCCACAAGTGGTTTACAGTCATTTCATTCTGCGTCAGTGTTCCTGTCTTATCAGAACAGATTACATTGGTACATCCAAGTGTTTCCACAGCTGAAAGTTTCTTCACCAGAGCATTTTCTTTTGCCATTTTCTGTACTGCAAGAGCTAACGAAAGCGTAACCGCCGGAAGCAGACCTTCCGGAATGAATGCTACAACCATTCCCAGTGCAAACAGAAATGACTCCATCCAAGGGTCCTGAACTAAAAAGATTGCAATAAGGAAAAATATCAATCCTATACTAAATGCAATCAAAGCAATCTGCTTTGTTAAAATATTCAACTCTTTCTGCAGTGGTGAAAGACTCTTCGTAGTATTCTGTGTCAAATCGGCAATTTTCCCAAATTCACTATTCATTCCGGTAGACACTGCAATAGCACGACAGGTACCGGCAGCCGCCGATGTTCCTGAAAAAACCATGTTGTTTGCCTCCAGGTAACTGCAGCTTTCCTTAAGTGCATCTCCACTCTTTCTGATAGGATTACTTTCACCTGTCAGGGTAGACTGGTCTGCCTTGAAATCGTTACTCTGCAAAATACGTGCATCAGCGCTGATACGGTCGCCCTCTTCGAGAATCATAACATCTCCGGGAACTATATCAGAAGCCAGAATTTTATGTTCCTTTCCGTCTCGTATAACCCTCGCATATGAGGGTAACATTTTCTGTAATGCATTTGTGGCTTTTTCAGCTTTAAATTCCTGAAAAAACGAAAACAGTCCATTTATTACATTAACACAAAAAATAGCAATACCTAATTCAAGTGCACCTGAAAGTATTGCCATAACTCCACCGCCCCATAAAAGCAATGCCATGAGGCTGGTAAAGTTCGCAAAAAACTTGCGCACCATACTGACCTGCTTTTTTTGAGCCAATTCATTTTTACCATATTTAACCAACCTGCGTTCAGCCTCTTCCTGTGTCAGACCACGCATGCTTGATTTAAGCAGCCGGCAGGCATCTGCCGCACCGGCATATAATATTTTTTCTTTCACATTCATCGATTGGGTGTCCATAATTATTTATCCCCCACTTTCATTATAAATTTATCAAAAATCGATTATAAGCAGTTTACATATAATAATTATACCCACTTTTTAGTAAAGTGGATACAGTATAGCACACTCTTATATAAAGGTCAATGTTATATTTTTTGCACAAAATCAAATCACATATCCATTTTCACAAGCGCCCCCAAAAGCTCATTTGTACGAGCTTAATGTTTACTGTGTATATAAGAAAACATAAGACTCATGCAAAAAAGCCCTTCAGCTTTTCTATGATTCTCTTCTCCATACGTGACACCTGCACCTGTGAAGTTCCAAGCATTTTTGCCACCTCTGCCTGTGTCTTATCCTTATAGTATCGTAAGTTTATTATTTCCTGCTCCCTCATTTCAAGACTTCCCAATGCCTCCATAAGCGCAACGTGATTCATCAGGTTTTCCTCATACCCCTCTTCATCCTCCAGTCTTTCCAGAAGCATTACTGCATTTCCGTCGCCCTGATATATAGTCTTATATATGGACTCCACACTTGCAGTAGATTCTAATGCAACTACCATTTCTTCCTTTTCTATTCCTGTATATTCCTGAAGTTCTTCTAAGGTAGGCTCCCTTCCCAGCTTTTTCTCCAGAAAGTCACCTGCCGCATATATTTTCCCTGCCGCTTCTTTAAGACTGCGGCTCACCTTTATCATTCCGTCATCTCTTAGAAATCTTTTTATCTCACCCATAATCATGGGAACAGCATAGGTTGAAAATTTAACCTCAAAATTAAAATCAAATCTGTCTATTGCCTTTAAAAGCCCTATACAGCCAATCTGGTATAAATCCTCAAGCTCATACCCTCTGCCCACGAATCTCCTTGCCACACTCCATACAAGTCCGGTATTGTCAGAAACTATTTTTTCCTTAGCAGCTTTATCACCTTTTCTCGCAAGTTCAAATAGCTTCATATCATTATACATTATTCAAAGTGATGGCCGGCACCAATCTCCTTTCTCATCTTTACGGTTGTTCCTTTTCCAACCTCAGACAAAACTTCAAGTTCATCCATGAATGCCTCCATGAATGAAAAGCCCATGCCCGAACGGTCCATATCGGGTCTGGTTGTAAAAAGAGGCTCCATGGCTCTCTCAACATCAGGTATTCCTTTTCCCTCATCTGTAATTTCTATGTAAACCTGACGGTCCTCCACCACGGTCTTTACCGTGATTTTCCCGTCGCCATTATCGTAACCATGAATAATAGCATTTGTAACCGCTTCGGATACCGCCGTTTTTACATCGGAAACCTCCTCAAGCGTCGGATTGGTCCGCGATATAAAGGACGCAACCACAACCCTTGCAAAGCTTTCATTTTTTGCTATGCTGTTGAACTGCAGAATCATTTCGTTGGTATTACTCATAGTATCCTCCTTTTATTAACTCACTTATTATATCTTCCTTACTGTTCCGCTTACTTATAATACGGTAAATTCCTGACATCTTAAGTACCCTGTCAATGTTGCCGTCAACATTTACGATATAAGTCTTTCCTCCCATATCATGAACTTTCCTGTAACGCCCTGTAATAAGTCCTATCCCTGAACTGTCCATAAACTTTGTTTTTTTGAAATCAAAAATCAGAAAATTTATCTCTTCACTTTCAAAAACTCCGTCACTGTTTCTCCTTATTTTTTCTGCGGCATAATGGTCCAGTTCCTCGGGCAGGTAATAAATCATAATGCCGTTTTCTACATCATATAACTTCATATAGACCTCTCTTTCTTCTTAAATAAAAAAGAAGCGAAATTCATATTTAAATTCGCTTCTTTAGTAAAATCATTATTCGTTATTAATCATATTTTGCAGGTCATCCTCAGCGACCGTAGTTACGGAAGAGCCGTCATTATTTTGAGAATCACTATTTCCTTCAGAGCCGTCATTATTTGCACCTCCTTCAGAGGCATCATCCGGAGTTGCCGGAATCTGGCTTTCCAAAGAATTAATCTGCTCATTTAAACTTGAAACTGTAGCTTCCAAATCCGATATCTGCTCTTCATATTCAGATATCCGTCCTTCCAGTTCAGTAACCGTATCATTGAGATTACTTATTGTAAAGTTTTTGGAAGAAAGTTCCTCACTGTATGATGCCCTGAGCTCTTCATTTTCCCTGCTTAACGCCCGTGTCCTTGCAGGCACAACCAAAAAATATAAAACCAGCACTCCGATAACAAGTCCTACCAGCATATAGATATTTGAAAATCTTGCCATACTGACTTCTTTATACCGGTTGATTTTTGTATTCGTATTCTTTTTAAAGGATATCTCACCAAGTATTTTTCTTGCCGGTTTTTTACCCTCTTCCGCTATCTGCTCTACTCCGTAATAATCACCCTCCGAGACAGGCTCAGCATTTTTCTCATCACGAAGCTTCATTATGCCTTCTTCAGTCTCTCCCATTTCTTTAAGAAGGTGAATTGCCATGGTATTAGTTCTATCTATTGAAAGCACTTTGGTAAGTGCCTTTCTTGCCTTACCAAGTCTCCCCTGTTCGATATTAAGTAACGAAAGGAGAAGATATCCGTTTACAAAATGAGGATTAAGACTAAGTGTCTTTCTCAGCTGTATATATGCCAAATCAAAATCCCTCTGCTTTGCATAATTAAGCGCCTGATTGAACATTCTGGCAAGCTGGTTAGCATCTTCCAGTCTCTTTGGGTCATTTCTTATTTCTTTTAAATATCTGATTGCTATATTTCCCTTGCTCTGATAATTGGCACTCATTACCCAATGGCTTAGAGCCATTACGGTTTCTCCCAACTCGTAGTAAATGAGTCCAAGCAGGTTTCTCGCATTCACATTCCTCTTATTATATCTGAGAGACATTTTAAGAGAATCGATTGCTCCAGATAAATCTCTGACCCTCGCCTTGTCAAGTCCTATATTATAATGGTAGTCTGAGGTATTATATGCTTTTTTTAAAAATGCCTGATTGAGTCCGCAGTCCGTACAGTATCCGTTTGTACGGACAGGAGCACCGCAATAAAGACATGTTTTTCTGCGTACTGCCATAGCTAATTAATACCTCTCAAATCCTTTGTCATTTGTAAAACTATATCGCTTATATCCTTTAAGTCATTTGAATATATAGCCTCTTCGGTCTGGTCTACCTCAAGGCTCGGTTTAAATCTCTTAAGTTCTTCTTCAAAATTAATCATTATATTTCCTCCCGAAATACTCCTTTATCTCTCCTATAAGATAAAGCGAGCCTACACAAAACAGTATTTCATCATCTTTAAGATTATCATATGCCAAATCAAACATGTCAGAGCTTACGTTTCCTGAAATAATCACGGCATCATCACTGCCCTTCAAATATTCTTTAAAAACTTCTTCAAGACCGCAAGAATCCGTCCCTCTTTGTGAGTTAATTTCTGTCAGATAAATAGTATCGAAATGTATATTTGTGACAAGGTATTTAATCATATTACGGTAATCCTTGTCATTTGCCACGGCAAAAAAAAGCTTTTTCTTTTCTACAGCATAAAAGTTCTTTACCGAATGAACAAATTCTTCTATTGCCTCTTCATTGTGCGCGCCGTCCAAAATTATATTTTCACTTAAATTTTCCATTCTTCCCGCCCAATAAAAATCAAAAAGTCCTCTATATATAAATTTATCCGGTATATCGGGAAGTATAACTTTAACTGCAGTGACAGCGGAGGCGGCATTATCAATCTGATATAATGCAGTTTTCTTTATTTTCAGATTATGATATTTATAATAACTACAATCAATTGAAAAATCAATGGTTTTAACGGATATTTCATTAATTATTACTTTCGTTTTTTCGACATTATAAAGTGGCGAAGACAAGGCTTCAGCCGTTTTTTCAATCACTTTATCCGCATCTTTTGTTTTTGTATTATACACTACGGGTACATGTCTTTTTATTATGCCCGCCTTTTCAAAAGCTATTTTTTCTATGGTATCTCCCAAATATTTTGTATGGTCAAGTCCTATTGAAGTTATTACGGAGACAAGAGGATTAAGGACATTGGTTGCATCCAGTCTTCCGCCCATACCTGTTTCAAACACGGCATAGTCAACTTTTTTATCGTAAAAATAAAGTGCCGCCATTGCAAAAACAAATTCAAAAAACGAAGGATGTCCATAACCTTCCTCTTCCATTTCCATGGATTTTTCTTTTATCCTTTTATAATATTCAGTAAAATCTCCGTCACTTATATAAATGCCGTCTATCCGTATTCTCTCATTTATTTTCACAAGGTGTGGAGATGTAAATGAAGCCGTTTTATATCCGGCGGACGTAAGTATGGAGCGTATAAACTCCGTTACCGAGCCCTTTCCGTTCGTTCCTGCCACATGGACTGCCTTTAGCTTAAGATGTGGATTTCCCAGCTTTTTCATAAGTACCTTCAGGTTATCCTTACCTATTTTTACGGCAAATTTCGGTATTTCCAATATATAGCTTACTGCTTCATCATAGGTTTCTTCCCTATCTGTCAGACTGTCCTTCATAGCTTTAATAAACTTCCTTCCGTATCCTTACCTGTTATCTACCTTTTCCGGATATAAATCATGGTTTGAAAGCCTGTTCCATGCAACCTCCTCCCACTTTGTTCCCGGACGTCCGTAATTACAATACGGGTCTATCGAAAGTCCTCCTCTCGGAGTAAACTTTCCCCATACTTCAATATACTTAGGGTCCATAGCCTTAATCAAATCCTTCATGATTATATTTATACAGTCCTCATGAAAATCTCCGTGGTTTCTAAAGCTGAAAAGATAGAGTTTTAAGCTCTTGCTTTCCACCATTCTCACATCAGGTACATATGAAATATATATGGTCGCAAAGTCCGGCTGTCCCGTAATCGGGCACAGACTGGTAAATTCCGGGCAGTTAAACTTTACAAAATAATCATTATCCTGATGCTTATTTATAAATGTCTCCAGAATATCAGCCGAATAATCCTGCGGATATTTTGTACCCTGATTTCCCAGTAATGTTATTCCTTCAGTTTCCTGTTTATCTCTTGACATAATATGTCCTCCTAATTTAATCTTATCTCTTTATCGAGGTAAAATGAATATAATATTTTTTCCTTTACCTTTAAACCCGTGAGCTGTTCAAGCGTAATGGAATAAAGCTCAAGCTGTGTCTGATACATTTTTACAAGAGCTTCTTCATCCTTTTTATCCGTCTTGTAATCTATAAGCACTATTCCGTCAGAATCCTCTATGTACGCATCTATAATTCCCTGCATAAGTACATTATCTTTATATATCTTATTTGCAGGCAAGCCTATTATAAACTGTTTTTCCCTTCTGAGCAACCCATTCAGATATGCGTCCTTCATACGGTTAAAAAGAGGACTGTCAAAGAAATCATATACATGCTTCATGCCCCATATATGTCTTTCCTCTTTGGAAAATGCACCCGAATTAAGAAGATTATTTATTTCAAGCTTCATATCATCTTTTGTATTTATCCGGCTGTAATCCAGAAGTTCCATTAGCCTGTGAATAATAGTACCTCTCTCAGCACCCGAAAGAGCGGTATGTTCTTTAACATCTTCATCTTTTGTTATTCTTAAAAGAGGTATTTCTCTCTCAGATTCTATAATGCTTTCTCCATTTTCATAATCCTCTTCATCCATATACGCTTTCTTTATCTCTGAAACCGAAACCTTGACAGGGCAAATCGTTGTACTTAAATAAGGATATATATATTCATATTCTTTTTTAAGCTCTCTGTATCTTTCTTCCGTGTCAAAATTCTTTAAGATTACTTCTGTATCAGTATAAACTTCTGCTTTTTTTGTTTCACCTTTTATATATCCTGATATAATCTCATTTTTGGAAATCATTTTTAAATCTATGCATTTTTCACTTTCTTTCTGTGACAATACACACGGATATACCCAGTCCAAAAAGGTAACAGCATTGCTTCTTGTTCCATATGACACCCCTTCTGCCGGTTTTTTCTTCCCCATGCATCCCGTTAGTATCAGTTTTTCCTTTGCCCTTGTCATGGCTACATAAAGTACTCTCTGTTCTTCGGCAAGATTATCAATTTTTGTAAGTCTTATAAGCACATCCCGCATAAAGGTTTTATTTTTTCTTCTTGTAGCAAGATTTATATATTTTGATGCCATATAGTAATCAGTATGGATTACAGGGTCTTCTTTTGTATAAGAGGAATTAAACTGCTGCCCGAGACAGCTTACAAAAGCCACCGGATATTCCAGTCCCTTGCTCTTATGCATTGTGGTTATTCTTACTACATTGTCCGTATCTGAAACAGTCGATGCCTCTCCGAAATCAATGTCATGTACCCTGAGCTTTTCCATATATCTGAGAAAATTAAACAGGCCTTTATAATTACCGTTTTCATAAGCATCTGCCTTTTCCATGAGCATATTTATATTTGCAATTCTTTTTTCACCCATAGGCATGGAATATGCATATATGTCATAATCCGTATATTTTAAAATCTGCTTTATAAGCTGTGAAATTGACATATAGGTTTTCTTTTCTTTAAGTTCAAATATGATATTAAAAATTCTTTTCAGCTTTTCCTTCAGCTTGGGCTCATCAGAAGATTTTTCCATGAAAGCCTCGCATCTGTCATACAGTGTATTGCAGACTATATTGTTTTTAATGCTATACCCCGTAATCACAGCAAGCTCACTGTTTGAAATTTCTGCCATAGGAGAAGTAAGCACTGCAGCAAGTGGTATGTCCTGCCTTATATTATCTACCACCTTAAGCATTGCAAGTATTATGCTTACTTCAGCCGCATCAAAATATCCGTTAGGATTATCCAGAAATACGGGGATATTTTGCTTTTCCAAAACCCTTGCAAATACGTCTCCACGGTTTTTCAGGCTTCTTAAAAGAATTACTATGTCCTTATACTCAGTTTTTCTGTAACAATCATTTTCACTGTCCCATAATTTTAAACCTGTTTTCTCATTAGTAAGTTCTTTAATTCTTTGGGCAATCATAAGAGCCTCGTATTCAAGTTTTTCAAGCTCTTCTTCGTCTTCATCATTAGTTTCTTCCTCCTCATCGTAAGGTGAAGCCAGTAAAAACTCAGTCATATAAGGAGATTCTTTGCTTTTTTCATCTTCGGGCAGTGTTTTAGGATAAAGCTCCCCGTAATTTAAAAAGGCTGCTTCATCATATTCAATACCACCAAAATCCTTTTTCATAATCATGGAAAATATGTAATTTACAGATGAGAGGACCTCATATCTGGAACGATAGTTTTTCATAAGGTCAATTCTTCTTTCAGAAGGCCCGTCATTTTCGCTCAAAGTATAGTTTGAATATTTTTCCATAAAAAGGTCAGGTCTTGCCATTCTGAAACGATAGATGCTCTGCTTTACATCGCCAACCATGAAAATATTATTTTCGCCTTCTCTGTAACCCGATACCGCATTTAATATTTCCTCCTGAAGAAAATTACTGTCCTGATATTCATCAATATAAATCTGTTTATAAGAAGCCGCTATACTTTTAGCAGTATCTGAAGGTATTATCCTTCCGTTTTCATCATGACCCTCCGTAAGTATTTTTAATGCCATATGCTCAATATCAGAGAATTCATACTGTCTGCTTTTTGTCTTTTCTTTACTAAGCCTTTTTTCAAATTCCAGACACAAGTCAACTATTTCATGTATCCATACCCTGATATTTTCCAATTCATAAATTATAAGCTCAGTACTCTTGTTAAAGTTTTTTGCAATTTTATTTAATTCATCTTTATATATATCCCTGAGTTCTTTAAATTTTAAATAATTTTCCTTTTCAGGACCTTCTTTTCTGATTGGTCTGATATGGGGAATTCCATCTGCAAGAATTTTTCTCATTTCATCATAGCTTTCAGCAGAAATCAAAAGGTCAAATATCTCAATATCCTTTAAAGCGACTTCCGTATTATTTTGACATCCGTTTTCACATGTGCAGTATTTTAAAGCTGATTCTGCAATCTCTTTATAAGACTCTGCAAGATGTTTTACATCATTTAAATATGCCTTCATCCATACAGATGCATTGAGTTCTTCACTGTTTTTAATATCTACTGCTTTTTTTGCATTTTCAAGCCATTCATCAGGATAAGGATAGCTGGAGGACTTCCTGAATACGTTTAGTATTATTTTTTTCAGTTCATCATCCTTTATTGTATTTCCAAATGCTTCTGAAAACTGAGTAAACTGAGTGTACTTTTCACTATTATCCGTCTGAAAAGCCGCCTCATACTTTTCCTCAAACATTTCATCCAGTAAGTCATTTTTCGTAAGTTCCACCAATTTGTCATCAACTATGTTAAATGAAGGGTCTATATTTATTATATTAAAATTTTCCTTTACCACTTTCAGGCAAAAGCTGTCTATGGTAGTTATGTCAGCTTTTCTTATTAATGAAAGCTGTTTTACAAGATGCTGATTTCCGGGATTTTTCTTTACTGCGGCATCCAGTTTTTCCGTAATCTTTTCTCTAAGCTGCTGTGCCGCGGCATTTGTAAAAGTAACCACCAGAAATTCGTCTACATCACATGGAGATTTTTCGTCCATAATCATTTCCATGATTCTTTCTATAAGCACAGCAGTCTTTCCTGACCCCGCTGCGGCAGAAACAAGTATATTGCCTTTCCTGCTTTCTATTACCTGTTTCTGCTCCTTATTCCATTCAGGCATCTTCTTCACCTCCCGGTTTAATCATGTTCCAGAATTTTTCTTTATCTCCTGATTTTAATTTAAGCTTTCTTATCTTATTATCCGAATTAACAGAATCAAACCTGCATATTTCTTTATACGGACAATATTCACACTGCACGCTCCTGCCTTTTTTTACAGGATTTTTTTCTATTTCTCCGCCGATAATATTCTCAGAAAGCTGCTTCATTTTTTTTGATGCAAAACTGCACAAGACATCAAACTGTTCAGAACTTGCAGCGGAGGATAATCTTTTAGATACAGCCCCTTCTTTTGTATAACCCAAAGGAATTACGTTACCCGTTTTTCTTAATAAAATTCCTTTTTCTAAAATTTCAGGTATTATACCGTCAGAATTAACAAGGCCTTTAAGTTTTGAAGATTTTAATATATCCTCTTCGGATTCGGCATCAGATTCTTTGTACTCATCTAAATCTGTATCATTCTTATTATCCATTTCCACAAAAGGATTGTCTACATGATAGTAAAACATTCCCGCAGGAACTACATTTCTTCCCGGATAATCCTTTGCAACAATCTCCATTAGTATGTTCATATAAACCACAAGCTGCAAATCCAGTCCTTCATAAATATATTCAGGCTTAAATTCCTTTTTACCCGATTTATAATCAGTAAGCTTTACATATATGTTATCATCATTTTCTGAAGTAAATAAATCTGCCCTGTCAATTATTCCTGAAAGCATAATTTTATTTTCGCCTGAATCTATAACGGCATTTTTTAAACCTGTGTTTCCACTGAAATAAAGTTCAAAGTATTCCGGTCTCATACTTCCTGAAACAATCTGTTTCTGAAGTGTTTTTACACTTCTCCTGCTTATGTTAACAAGCTGTTCTTCCACATACTGCATACGTCCCTTTTCTTTAAAAAGGGCATTTTTTTCCAGTTCACATGCTTTTCTGGTACTTTTCTCGGCAATCATGTCACGTTCTTTATCTGAAAGGTCTTCCCATTTATTTTTATATTCCCTTTTTACTTTTGAAAAAGTAATCTCAAGTGCCTTATGAAGTATATTTCCCACGCCTCTTGAATCAATGCTGTGTTCTTCCCTTTCTTTTAATCCAAGACCATACTGCAGAAAGTAGGAGTAAGCACATGCAGCATACCTTTCAAGCTTTGATACGGACTGATTTATTAAATTTACTTTTACCGCCTCTTTCGCCTTTTCCGAGAGAATACCTGACTTATTGGAGTATTCTGCCGCTTTCCTTATTATTTCCGGAATTTTTCCGTCTTCAAGTTCTGAATAAAGCCTGTAAAGTACCGCTATATCACTGTTTCTTTCAAGAAACTTATCTTTTTTCTCATTATCCTTTAAATTCATAAGTTCTTTTATTCCCGATACCAGAAGATATGTATCAGATTCATATGTACCGTATAAATTTTCTTCCTCAGCATTATTTATTTTAAGATTAGGAAAAAGTGCCAAAACTCTGTCAATTATATATGAAGGGCGCATTGAAGCCCCGCCTGTTCCCACCATGCTGTAAGACATTATGAGTTTTTCTGCAGGTTTTGTCATATTAAGATATAGGTAAAACTGTTCCGTAAATCCGTTTTTCTTTTCAGTAGGTGCAAGCATTATTCCGTAAGATTCTATAATTTCTCTGTCCCTGTCATTTATAATCTTAGCTCTGTCCGCATATTTTGGAACAATCCCGTCATTTACTTCTGCAAAAAACAGTACCTTTATATTTGCCAGTCTTGTCCTGTTTATATCTCCAACTATTACCATGTCACGTGCGGGCGGAATAATTCCCATGGATATTTCATTCATGCCGACCTTCATAATTTCCAGAAAGTCATGGATACTTACTTTTTCATTTGGCATAATTTCCAGCATTTTATTAAAAAGCTCTATGATTTTTTCATAAAGTCTTGCATATGACTTCGCCTCACTGAGCATGCCTGCTTTTTCAAAATTCTCTCTTTTCTCAGTTATTTTGTCATAGAAATTGTATTTCTCTATAAATTCATATAAAGCCTCTACATAATCTCTCACTACAGCATCTTTATCCTTGAATTTCTTAAAGACGGGCTCCACCGCCTCCATAAAAAGCATTCTCGCCGACTCAATATCCTGCAAATCCGGTTTATCAATAGATTTTTTCCACGCACTATACCCTCTTAGTCCACGCGCTATCACATAATTTTCCAGACTTTCCGTAAACGTACTGTCTATTTCATCTATTACACCGGTTTTAAGGAATGAAAACACACTTTCATATGTAAAATTCTGTTCGGCTATTTCAACAACCGCACATAAGGAATCTATAAAAGGGTTATTTCTCATGGCTCTGTTATAATCCATAAAACAAGGAATATCATACTCGTCAAATATATCTCCTGCCACGGCAGATGAAACAGAAAGATTTCCCGTTACAACTGCTATATCCCTGTATCTTAAGCCTTCTTTAACAAGCTTTCTTATACTTCCTGCTATAAACTTATATTCCTCGCGTGTATTCTTACACTCTACAAGCTTAATGTCATGAGTTTTAATTTTTTCATACTTTTCATACGGATATCTGAAAATGTGTTTTTCCAGATGTGCCAGCTCATCAGACTTACAGAATCTGGCCTTGTCATTTCTTTCAATAAGTATATCTTTTTCACGCACGATATTATTTTCTTTTACAAGCCTATTAAGCGATTCCATGGTTTCATAACTGAGTCTGAATAGCTCATGCTCCCTTATCACATCTCTTTTATAATTCTCCAAATCCATAGTTACTGTAATGATTATTTTATCTGCATACATCATAAGCTTTTCTATAAGCTTAAGCTGTACCGGCGAAAATCCGGTAAAGCCATCCAGACATATTACGCTGTCCTTTATAATCTCAGACTCTTCGACCACTCCACACATAAGCTCCAGAAGCTTTTCGGCTACGATATAATTTTCCGAAAGTTTTTTCTCAAACTCTTCATAAATTATAAGCATATCCGAAAGTTTAAGCCTAAGCTGTGAATTTTCCGAAAGCTTTAACATAAGCTCCTTTATATCATCAGCAGATATATTATAAGAAAACAGCTCCGACATAAGTGACTTTGCCTCGTCAATAAAGCCATGCTTATCTATACATCCCGAATAAACATGAAGCTTTTCCTTCATATTTCCTGCCGCCTGACGTATAAGCATACTTTTTCCAAAATCCTCTAAAACCTTATTTAAACGCACCTTTCTCTCTTCAAATATTTTAAAGGCAAGTCTGTTAAAGCCTATAATATCTATATTTGTAAATCCGTGTACAGGGTGCAGTGATACCATTTCCTGCTGAAGCTGCATGGTAGACTGCTCTGGACAGAGCATGATGTAATTTTTGTCAGGATTTTTGATAGATTCTTCAATTATTAAATTGTTTAAATAGTGTGATTTACCGCTGCCGGAATCACCGATAATGTATTGTACTGACATATATTTTCCACCTGATTTCGTATTTTATATTTAAAATTCCTCGAGTAAAAACGCTATATAAGATGCCAGGGTCAAAAGGTCTGACCCCACATGAGCCTGCTCATAAGTGGGTGTAAGACCTTTTGACCCGCCCCAATATGAGCATAAAAGTGGGATGTATATCCCACGATATGCGAATATTGGGTAGGATTGTGAGAGTGCGTAGCACGGAACAATCCGCAGGCATCATAGTTGGGGGCTTTTGCTCCCAACATCTTATTATAAAGCCTAAAGGCTTATCTTGTGCATACCCGCGGCCTCGATCAGAAGAGCAATCCCCGTGATGATCAGATAGGCGGCGAGGATATAGTTCAGCGCCAGCGCCGAGACAAAGGGCAGCAGCAGAAATATGACTGCAAGGCTGATGTGGAGCACGCCGCTTAATGTAGTGCTTCCGGTGTGAGGGA
>CALWPY010000020.1 GCA_944383545.1 uncultured Lachnospiraceae bacterium
CTTCTTCTGTTATCTGATTGATAGAAACTTATTAACCAAGTAGTCTTGATTGACTACACCATTATTATACTAGGAGGCGGTGAGATGACAGACGATGAAAAAATCATAGAAATGTTTTTTAAACGTTCAGAGCAGGCAATACAGGAGCTGGACAATAAATACGGAAAAATCTGTCACAAACTTTCTTATAACATAGTAAGTAATATTCAGGATGCAGAGGAATGTGTAAATGACGCTTACTTAGGCGCATGGAATGCAATACCCCCGGAAAGACCTGACCCGTTGCTATCCTACATTTTGAAAATCGTTCGGAACATTTCATTGAAAATTTATTGGAAAAATAAAGCAGCAAAACGAAACAGCATTTACACGATTGCCATGCAGGAAATAGAAGCCTGTATTGCAGACAAAAAAACCGTTGAAGATGAAATTGAAGCCGGAGAGCTAGCCCATATCATTGAAAATTTTCTGGACACGCTGACCACAGAAAACCGCGTTATCTTCATGCGGCGATATTGGTTTTCCGACAGTTGTAAGGATATAGCCGAATTTACAGGGCTTTCGGAGAAGAACATCTCCGTCCGGCTGACCCGTATCCGCAAGAAGATGAAGCGGTACTTAGTAGAAAGAGAGGTGTTTGTATGAATACAGAAAAATTTTCAGACGCCATGAGCAAACTGGACAGTAAATATATTAATGAGGCAATTTCTTATGCCGCCGACCGAAGGGAGGGGGCCACCCGAGGTGCCTCGCGAAGCGACTTTAATTGCACCGAGTCCAATGCCGCCGACCGAAGGGAGGGGGCCACCCGAGGTGCCTCGCGAAGCACTACTAATCACCGATTTCCCGTTGCACTTGTGGCAACTGTTTTGATTCTGATTTTGGGAGGGTGCATGGCGATAGCTGCCAGCGTTTTTGGTACACAGCTTATTGACTTTTTTACATCAGAATCCGAATCAGGCACGGATTTCGAGCAGTCAGGCTATGATTTAGCGGTTTTCATCGAGAAAATACCGGTAAATGATTTTTCCGATGAAATTCAAGAGGTAGGGGATATTATAAAACAGCAGTTCCGAGATTACAAGGAATATGACAGCTGGTATCCAGGCCATTGGCAGTCCGAATTTTCATCACGCGATAAAGCTTGCGAATATATCGGTTTTGATTCATTAAAACAGTTGGATTGGAATTTAGAGGAAGTAACGACAACACTGAATGTTTATGGAAACGAAAAGGGGGAGATATTATCCGTAAACATTGAAACATCTTATATTGAAGGTGATATGAATGTGCAGTTTTTTTCACAGATATATACCGAGAATTATGATGAAGAAATTACCCTAGGAATTCGTACAACGGAAAGTGTGGAATTTGAAGAGTCATTCTTAACCACAGATAACAGTAAGCAATGCCATATTATAAGCTCGTCTGCCTTGGAAAGCGGCTATATGGGTCTGGACGGATATATTGTTGATGAGGGTGTTTTATATAGGCTTCATATTGCGTACAAGGAAAAGGATTCTGCACAGGCAATGGAGTTAATGCATAAGTGGGCAAACATGTTTTGATTAGTTATTACCCGTCGGTTATATCCCTGCAACTATTTGGAACTTCTGCTTTCATTTTTCGGTGCTATCATATATTTAAAGGTAATAGATACAGATTGTTGATTACTTATAAGTTTATGTTTAGTCAGGAGGTTAAAGTTATGGAAGAGAAATTTGAAAACAAGGTTGCTGTAGTTACGGGAGGCGGCTCAGGAATCGGACGTGCCATTGCAGAAAAGCTTGCAAAAGAAGGAGCAAATGTTATCATCGTGGGACGTACAGAAGCTTCATTGAAAGAAACCGCCGAGGCAGATAAGAAAATCACATATTTGGTTGGTGATATTACAAAAAATGAAACCATTGAGCAGATAATTAAAACCGTACAGGATAAATTCGGACGATTGGATATACTGGTAAATAATGCCGGATGGTGTCCAGTTCAGCCGATAACTGAAGTTACGATTGCAGACTATGATAAAGCATTCAGTCTGGATGTACGTGCACTGGTAAATATGACAATACATGCTCTTCCTTTAATCCGCGAGGCAAAAGGAAACATACTTAATATATCAAGCGTTGGAGCAACACACCGTGCTAAAAATCTTTCCATGTATGTTGGTGCAAAAGCTGCCGTAGAGAATTTTACCCGTGTATGGGCGCTTGAACTTGCGGAAGACGGTGTCCGTGTCAATGCCATTGCTCCAGGGGCAATCCGTACCAATATCTGGAATGTAACAGACCTTTCACCTGAAGAAGCAAAAAAGCATGAAGAGGGAATAGCCGCTACAATACCATGCGGACGCTTCGGCGCACCGGAGGAAATTGCAAATGTTGCCGCATTTCTGGTTTCTGACGAAGCAAGCTATGTAAGCGGCGCCATTTATGCTGTGGATGGCGGTCAGGGTGCCGCATAATCAGGTAAGGTAACAGAACTTAATATAGAAATTGTGAAGAAAGCAGCAGGTCATAAAAAGATTTGCTGCTTTCTTTGTCCGTTTGGCAAAAACCTCAGGCAGAGCGTTGATATTAATTACATTATAGATGTCATATAATACACAGAAAAATATAAATTAAATATTTTCTTGGTTAATCATCTTAATGAATTCATTTATTATTGTATTTAGCGTTTTATCCTTATGAATAAAGACTTGAGAATAAATTGGAAAATCCTTTCCGTGCCAGTTTAGCTTTTTGAGTGTTCCTGCCTCCCTTTCCTTTTCCGCAGTAATGTCTGGTATGAAAGCAATACCGAAATTATTTATTGCAAATTGCTTAAGAATTTCTTTGTGACTTGTTCCAAGAATAATTTTCGGGACTATATGTTTTTCGTATAAGGCCTCTAAAAGCATTTTACGAAAATTACAGTTTTCACCTGTTAAGAGAAGTGGCATGTTATCCAAATCTTTTTCTTTTACTTGTTCCCTGCTTGCAAGTGGATGATCAGGTCTTACATAAAAACCAAGAGTTTCTTCTTTTTTATGTAGCAATGTTAATTCTGGTGAATCTATGGATGGATTTAGTGTATAGACGAAATCCAGTTTTCCTTTTTTTAGTAACAATGGAAATGTGTCATGTGTGATGAATTGTAATTGTATTTCTACTTTAGGATATTGCTTTGTGAATGCTGATAAAATTTTCGGTAGTTTATGATAACATAATGATTCTGAAACTCCCACATACAGTGTTCCGCATGGCTCTTCAGAAGCAGAGACTTCAAGCAGTATTTCCCGTTCGAGTTGCAGTATTTTCTGAGCGTATTCTATCAGATGTGTCCCTTCCTGTGTAAGTATTAGTGATTTTCCAAGTCTTTCAAAGAGCAGACAGTTCAGTTCATTTTCTAATTGTTTTATCTGGGTTGTAATTGTTGACTGTGCATAACCAAGTTGCTTGGCCGCAGAAGTAAAACTTCCGGTTTCTACGATTGCGATAAATGTTGAAAGTTGCGTAAGCGTCATTATACCTCTCCTATCAAAAAAAATGAATATACATATCTTATATTTCAATTTTACTAATGATTAGTATGGCGTTATTATACTAGATAACTAAGGGAGGTGCAAGATGAATTCAGATAATATCATTATTGAAGCAGCAGAACTCAGGAAAACATTTAAAGTGAAAAATCGTGAAGGGAACTTGTTTGCTGTGAAGCGGTATTCACAGATTGAAGCAGTCAAGGATGTATCTTTTTCAATATCAAAAGGAGATATTGTTGGTTTTATAGGTTCAAATGGTGCGGGAAAATCGACCACGATAAAGATGCTGACAGGAATACTTATGCCGGATAGCGGCAGCATACTGATTAATGGGATGGATTACAAGAAAAGGCGTCGGGAGATCATGATGAAGATTGGAGTTGTATTCGGACAGAGAAGTGTGTTGTGTTGGGATATTCCGGTAATTGAATCATTCCGGCTATTTAAGGACATGTATTGCATTCCAAATGAAATATACAATGAAAATATGGATATGTTCACTGATATTCTAAATCTGAAGGAGTACATATACAAACCACCTCGGCTGCTTAGCCTTGGACAGAGGATGAAAGCTGATCTTGCTGCAGCGTTATTATACAATCCGGAAATCTTATTTTTGGATGAACCAACTATAGGAATTGATGTTCTGGCAAAGGATAGAATCCGGGATTTTATCAAACGAATCAATCAGGAACGGTGTACAAGTGTGGTCTTAACAACGCATGATGTATCTGATATCGAAGCATTGTGTCATAAAATGCTTGTCATAGACAGAGGAAGTCTGCTTTATGACGGAACACTGAATGATATGAAAGAAATGTTTGCTGTACAGTACGGTGATGGACGGGATAAAGAAGAAATAGAGCTTGAGCATATAATTAAGCAAATTTACAAGGGGAGATTCTTATGAAGAAATATATAGATTATATAAGAATAGGTATGAAAGAACATCTTGTATATCCGAGTGCAGTCTGTGCGAAGCTGTTTTCAAAGATCATATACCTGTATCTACAGTTTTGTATATGGTCTGCCCTGTTCTCTTCAGGAAGCATAAAAAATCTTGCGATTAATAAAACGGATACACTCCGGTATATCGTGGTAGCCACCATCGTTTCAACTGTCATTGAATGTAATATTATAGAAAAGATTAATGCTCAGATACAGTCAGGAAATATTGCAACAGAATTAATCCGCCCGATTGGGTTTAAGCGAATGCTGTTCTCAAGACATCTGGGAGATACCGCTATTAAGATTATATGCTGTTTGCTTCCACTTATCGGGCTTGTGAAAGCCAGTGTATCGCTACAACTATTATGTATTGAACAGATTGGATTTGGAATAATTTCTATTTTACTTGCGTATGGTATTCAGTTTCTTTATTCTATTATAATCGGGCTTCTTGCTTTTTGGTTAATTGTAACATGGCCGATTAATATGTTTTTGAGTGCAATATATAAACTTTTGTCCGGAGTGTGGATTCCTGTCACAATGTTTCCTGAAATCCTGTATAGAATAAATTTATTTCTTCCATTCCGTGCTATATATTCAATACCAGTTTCTGTTTTAACAAACAGTATGAAAATGAATGTAATCTGGCAGTCTATTGGCGTCCAGATAATCTGGCTGGTTATCTTGTATATTTTAATGCAGTTCCTATGGCATGAGGGTAGGAATAAGCTGGTTGTTCAGGGAGGTTAATCTATGAAATATATAAAACTGTATCTTCGGTTTGTAATTGTATACATGAAAGGCAAATTGGAATATCATTTTGCACTTTTGTTGGAATTGATTGCAAATACAATACAGATTGGAATTTATTTTGCAGGCTTCTGGGTTATATTTTATAATTTTGAAAACATTGCAGGGTGGAGTAAATATGAAGTGCTTTTTATGTTTACTACAAGCTGGCTTGCTTATTCATTTAGCTGTTTTTTCTTTTGGAGTCCGATGCGGGATATCGGAGAGTTAGTTCGCACAGGTAAATTTGATTTGTACCTCACGAGGCCAATCAGCCCATTTGTATACATGGTTATTCAACAGTTTCAATATACATTTCTACCCCGGTTGTTCTTTTCTGTTGTTTTTTGGGTATACAGCATGAAAAAACTACAGATTGATTGGACGTGGGAACGAGTTGTTTTCTACTTTGTTAGTCTTCTTGCAGCATTTGTTATTTTCTCATCTATCACAGTCATAACCGGAGCTATGAGTTTTTGGACAATAAAAAATGAGGAAATCGTGTCATTGTTGACAGACAATAATTATGGGCTTAAAAATTTCTGCGATTACCCGATACAGATATATGGAGAAGGAATGCAAGCATTACTTACATTTGTTATACCGTACGCATTTACAGCTTACTATCCTGTAGCTATGTTACTTGGAAAGGATGTTCCAAATTCTTATGTGGGTAATCTGTCGCCAGTAATTGCACTGGTTATTGGAATTATTTCCTACAGCTTGTGGCACATAGGTTTAAAACGATATAATAGCACTGGAGCATAGGTAAACGAGAACTTTAATTCAATATATGAGAAGGATAGAAGAAAAAATATATTATAGAAATAGTGAAGAAAGCAGCAGGTCTTAAAAAGATTTGCTGCTTTCTCCTGTCTGTTTGGTGAAAACCTCAGGCAGAGCGTTGATATTAATTACATTAAATATATAATACACAGAAAAAACATATTTAACCACTTGACATATATTAATAAATAAGTATAATGTTTGGTTGCGTATAGTTTTATATCGAACATTTTATGGGCTGTTTTTAGGGAGATGAAGCGTGTGGAAAAAAGTCACAGACTGGGTTATGAAATTAAAACCCTCGGAAATCTGATTCACAGAAGAATAGTGCTTAAGGCATGTAAAATTGAGGGTCTGGACGATATAACTGTTATGCATGGATGGATACTCGGATATCTGAACAATAACAGTTCAAAGGAGATTTATCAGAAGGACATAGAAGAAAGCTTTGATATAACACGGTCTACCGTCACGAATATACTGAAGCTTATGGAAAAAAAAGGGTATATAAAAAGAAGCAGTGTAGAGCATGATGCCAGACTTAAAAAAATTGAACTTACACCTCTGGGAAAAGAAATGAATGAGAAAGCCGTAAAGGAAATGGATAAGCTGGATTTGGAACTGGAGCAGGTATTTACGGAGGAAGAACTGGACAGTTTTTTAAAATCTTTATCTAAGCTTAAGAAAAAAGTTAAAGAGGATTTAAATGAAGCATGCAGATAAAACAAACAGAGAGCTTGAAAGGAGACATAGTATGTTAAAGGTACTGGGAAAACAGGTTAAGGAATTTAAAAGGGATTCGATACTTACGCCTATTTTCATGGTTCTTGAGGTTATTTTTGAAACCATAATACCCCTTCTTATGGGTAGAATTATTGATATTATATCTGCCGAAGAAAGTAATCTTAATCAGGTATATATTTACGGAGCATGGATGCTTGTACTTGCCGCAGGAGGTCTGTGGGCAGGTGTAATGGGCGGAAAATACGGAGCGAGGGCATCAGCAGGATTTGCCAGAAATTTAAGAAAGGGAATGTATGAAAATATTCAGACTTTTTCCTTTCAGAATATAGATAAATACTCAACTGCAGGTCTTGTGACACGTATGACAACTGACGTTACAAACATGCAGAATGCTTACCAGATGATTTTAAGAATGTGCACCCGTGCACCTTCAAGTTTAATCATAGCCATGATATTTGCATTTTCAATAAATGCAAGGATTGCAAGCGTGTACCTTATCGCCGTTATACTTCTGGGAATAGTGCTTTTCATTATAATGAACAGGGCTACAAAATATTTCAGTGAAGCATTTCCTAAATATGATAAAATGAATGAAAGCATACAGGAAAATGTATCCGCAATTCGAGTTGTAAAAGCATTTGTAAGAGAAAAACATGAAACTGAGAAATTTAAAAAGACAAGTGAAAATATAAGGAAGCTTTTTACAAAGGCAGAAAAGATAATTATTTTTAATGCTCCGATTATGCAGCTTACGATATATACATGTATTCTTGTCATAAGCTGGATAGGTGCAAAGATGATTGTAGGAAGCGGACAGACGGCAGGAGGACTTACCACGGGAGATTTAACAAGTCTTCTTAATTACTGTATGAATATTCTTATGAGTCTCATGATGCTTTCCATGGTATTTGTAATGATTACCATGAGTATGGCAAGTGCAAGACGTATTGCAGAGGTGCTTAATGAAGAAAGCACTCTGACTAATCCTGAAAATCCTATAATGGAGCTTGAGGATGGAAGCATTGAGTTTGATAACGTAAGCTTCAGCTATCATAAAACAAGTGAGAAGCCTGTGTTAGACAATATTAACATAAAAATCAACTCTGGGGAGACAGTAGGAATTATAGGTGGTACCGGAAGCTCAAAGACCAGCCTTGTAAATCTTATCAGCCGTCTTTATGATGTTACCGAAGGAAGCGTGAAGGTCGGAGGAAAGGACGTAAGGACCTATGACCTGGAGGTGCTTAGAAATAATGTTGCTGTAGTGCTTCAGAAAAACGTGCTTTTCAGCGGTACTATCCTGGAGAACTTAAGGTGGGGAAATAAAAACGCTACTGAAGAAGAATGTATGGAGGCATGTAAACTGGCATGTGCTGATGAATTCATTCAGAATTTCCCTGATAAATATAATACCTATATTGAGCAGGGAGGCTCAAATGTATCGGGCGGACAGAAGCAGAGACTCTGTATAGCAAGAGCACTTCTTAAAAAGCCTAAAGTACTTATACTTGATGACAGCACAAGTGCAGTTGATACCGCAACTGACAGCAGAATCAGAAAAGCATTTGCAGAAAATATTCCTGATACTACAAAGCTTATAATTGCACAGCGTATCTCAAGCGTACAGAATTCTGATAAGATTATAGTTATGAACGAAGGACGAATAGACGGAATGGGTACTCATGAGGAGCTTTTGGAAACTAATGAGATATATCGGGACGTATACGAGTCGCAGACAAAAGGCGGCGGTGATTTTGACGAGAATGGAGGGGAGCAGTAATGGCAGATGTTAAGAAAGTGACAAACAGAAAAAGTGCCAATCCGGGGAAAAACCTGGCAAGGCTTATGAAATATGTAATGAAGCATTATGCACTCCATGTTGTTTTTGTAGTAATCTGTGTTTTTGTGAGCGTAATAGCAAACCTTCAGGGAACTATGTTTATGAGGACACTGATAGATGATTATATCGTGCCTATGACAAAATCAGAAAACCCTGATTTTTCAGCTCTGGCAGCAAAGATATTCAGTGTAGCCATATTTTATGCAATAGGTATTGTAGCAACCTACACATATAACAGGCTGATGGTAACTGTAACACAGGGAACTCTTTATCTTTTGAGAAATGATATGTATTCTCACATGGAGAAGCTTCCTATTAAATATTTTGACACACATGCACATGGTGATATAATGTCCATGTACACAAACGATATTGATACCTTAAGACAGATGATAAGCCAGAGTATGCCTCAGCTTTTATCGAGTGTGGTTACAATTGTCGGTGTTATAATCTGCATGGTAGTTATAGATATTCCTCTTACAATAGTTTCTCTTTTAATGGTAGGCGTCATGGTTACGGCAACCCGAAAGCTTGCAGGAAAGAGTGGAAGATATTTTTCCGAACAACAGAGCGATATCGGAATTGTAAACGGATATATTGAAGAGATGATGAATGGACAGAAAGTAGTTAAGGTATTCTGCCATGAGGAAGAGAGTATTGAGAAATTTAATGAATTAAATGATAAACTTTTTGACAGTGCTTATAATGCGAATAAATTTGCAAACGTGCTGGGACCGGTAAATGCACAGCTTGGAAATATCAGCTATGTACTTTGTACGGTAGTAGGTGCCGGCTTTGCAATAAGCGGTTTTACGGGTCTTACCTTAGGAGGACTTGCAAGTTTTCTTACATTAAATAAGAGTATAAACATGCCTATAAACCAGGTGAGCCAGCAGCTTAATTCAATAGTAATGGCACTTGCCGGAGCAGAGAGAATTTTTGCGCTGCTTGATGAGGAGCCGGAGACTGATAATGGTTATGTAATGCTCGTAAATGTAAAGCGTGAGGGCGAAAAGCTCGTTGAGACTAAGGAAAGAACAGGTCTCTGGGCATGGAAGCATGTGCATCAGGCGGATAAGTCCGTGGATTACAAGGAGCTTAAGGGTGATATTGTAATGGATGACGTGGACTTTGGATATACTGACGATAAGATTGTCCTGCACAATGTAAGCCTCTATGCCGAGCCGGGACAAAAGATTGCTTTTGTAGGCTCAACAGGTGCAGGAAAAACTACCATTACAAATCTGGTAAACCGTTTTTATGACATACAGGACGGAAAGATTCGTTATGACGGAATTAACATTAATAAGATAAAGAAGGGTGACTTAAGACGTTCTCTCGGAATGGTGCTTCAGGATACACACCTTTTCACGGATACAGTGCTTGAAAACATAAGATACGGAAGACTGGATGCAACCGATGAGGAATGTATTGCCGCTGCAAAACTTGCCAATGCAGATGCGTTTATAAGACAGCTTCCTGACGGATATAATACAATTCTTACCGGAGACGGAGGAAATTTAAGTCAGGGACAGAGACAGCTTCTTGCGATAGCAAGAGCAGCAGTTGCAGACCCTCCTGCACTTATACTTGATGAGGCAACAAGCTCGATTGATACCCGTACTGAGCGTATAGTTCAGGAAGGTATGGATAAGCTTATGGAGGGAAGAACTACCTTTGTAATTGCACACAGACTTTCAACTGTTGTAAACAGTAACTGTATAATGGTACTTGAAAACGGAAGAATTATAGAAAGAGGAACTCATGAACAGCTCCTTGAGCAGAAGGGTAAATATTATCAGCTTTATACAGGACTTACTGCATGACAGAAAGGGACAAACATATGAGTAAATTTACAACTGTAATTTTTGATTTAGACGGAACTTTGCTTTATACATTGGACGATTTAACAGAGGCAACAAATTATGCTATGAGAAAATGCGGTTTTCCGGAAAGGACTCTTGAGGAAGTAAGGGCATTTGTAGGGAATGGAATAAGAAAGCTTATAGAGCGTGCAGTTCCGGAAAATACTGATAAAGAGACAGTGGAAAAGACTTTAGAGATATTTAAGAAATATTATGATATTCACTGCAATGAAAATACAAGAGCTTATGATGGTGTTATTTCTCTTATAGAAGACTTAAGCAAAGAAGGGTATAAGCTTGCCATAGTTTCAAATAAGGTAGATTCTGCGGTTAAGGAATTAAATAAAATATATTTTTCAAAATATATATCAGTTGCCATAGGTGAAAGAGAAGGTGTGAGAAAAAAGCCTGCACCTGACACGGTTATTACCGCATTAAATGAACTGGAAAGCAGTAAGGAAGAAGCCATATATGTCGGAGATTCGGATGTGGATATTGCTACCGCAGAAAATTCAAGTCTTCCGTGTATATCCGTTCTCTGGGGGTTCAGAGATAAAGATTTTCTTATAAAGCATGGCGCAAAGTACTTTGCAGATACACCGGAAGATGTTAAAATACTTTTGGAAAAGCTATAAAATATAAAAGAGGTAACGTCTATGAAAAGAATTGTAACTATACAGGATATTTCGTGCGTGGGAAAGTGTTCACTTACAGTTGCACTTCCTATTATATCGGCAATGGGAGTGGAGACTGCAGTTGTGCCTACGGCGGTGCTTTCAACACATACACAGTTTACAGGATTTACATTTCATGATTTGACAGATGAAATCCAGAAGATATCCGACCATTGGAAAAACGAAGGTATCGGTTTTGATGCCATATATACAGGTTATCTGGGCTCATTTGAGCAGATTGACCTGGTGAAAAAATTCTTTGATGATTACAAGACAGATAACAATGTTATAGTAGTAGACCCTGCAATGGCAGATAATGGAGTACTGTACGCAGGATTTACACAGGAATTTGCAGATAAGATGTCAGAGGTATGCGCAAAGGCGGACGTAATCGTGCCAAACCTGACAGAGGCATCATTTATGCTTCACGAGCCTTATGCCGGAGATGATTACGATGAGGAATATATCAAGGGACTTTTAAAAAAGCTCACGGAGCTTGGCGCAAAGAAAGCAGTTCTTACCGGCATGAGCTTTAAGGAAGATGAAATAGGTATTATGGGCTATGATTCGGAGGAGGACCGTTATTTCTCATATTATAATGAGAAGCTTCCGATTAATTTCCACGGCACGGGAGATGTATTTGCAAGTACCGTAGTAGGTGCGATGATGAATGGATTTTCACTTGAGGAATCCTTAAAGGTAGCAGTTGATTATACCCTTGAATGTATGAAGCTCACGGTTGCTAATGAAAACCATAGATTCTATGGAGTGGATTTTGAGAGTGCAATACCTTATCTGGTAAGAAGAATCGGAAAGTAAAGGAGATGGTAAATATGACTTTAGAGGCTTTACAAAAAGACATGGTTGCTGCAATGAAGGCAAGGGATAAATCCAGAAAGGATTCCATTTCTTCAATCATTTCAGCAGTTAAGAAGACAGCTATAGATGAAGGATGCCGTGATGACATAAAAGAGGAGCTCGTAGACAGGGTTATTTTAAAGGAGCTTAAGACAGCAAAGGAGCAGCTCGACAGCTGTCCTTCTGACAGAGAAGACCTTAAGGCGGAATATCAGGCAAGATATGACGTGATAAATGAGTATGCACCTAAGCTTATGAGCCCTGAGGAGGTAAATGCCTTTATTACTGAAAAATTTGCAGAGGTGATTGCAACAAAAAATAAAGGTATGATTATGAAAAACGTAATGCCTGAACTTAAGGGAAAGGCTGATGGAAAGGTCATAAATGAGATAGTCGGCGAGCTCTGCAAGTAGATTGTGATAACATTAACTGATTAATACAGAGGTAAGCTATGGAAGAAAGAAAAATACTTAAAAACAAGGCATATCTATATATGACGGAATTTTTCTCTGGAATGTCCGTAATGGCAGTGGAACTGGGAGCAAGCAGACTGCTAGCTCCTTATTTCAGCTCATCACAGATAGTCTGGACAATCATTATCGGAACTATAATGATTGCAATGGCGCTTGGAAACATCTGGGGTGGAAGACGTGCAGATAAAGACCCCAATCCTGATAAGCTGTATATAAGAATACTTATTGCGGCAATCTGGATTGCGGCAATACCGCTTGTGGGTAAATATATAATAGTAGGAATAGCCGGAGTTCTCGTTGTGACTATAAGCAATAATTTTCTTATAATTGCGGCGTTTCTTTCCTGCATGATTATATTTGTCTTTCCGCTTTTCCTACTGGGAACGGTTACACCGTCACTGGTAAAGTATACCGTGGAAAGCCTTGATGACAGCGGTAAAATAGTAGGAGCCTTTGGAGCTTATAATACGATAGGAAGTATAATAGGTACCTTTCTTCCCACCTTTGTAACAATTCCAGCAGTGGGTACGGCGATTACCTTTTTTATATTCGGAGGAATTCTCTTTATAATAGCCGCAGTTTATTTTATAACCACCAGAAAGAAGACGAAGCAGGTTGTGGCAGGGCTGATTCTTTTTATTGCATGTACGGTGTTTGGCAATTCCAACAGCTTTGCATTCTGGGAGGACGGGATTATATATGAAGGCGAATCCATATATAATTACCTTCAGGTGAAAGAGGACGAGGATAGTATTATTTTATCCACAAATGTACTTTTCGGAGTGCAGTCCATAAAGATGAAGACAGATTCTCTTACAGGAATGTATTATGATTATGCCCTTGCGGCACCTGTAATTGCCGGAGTGAATGAAAAGGAATCGGCTGACATTCTGATTTTGGGAATGGGAACAGGAACATTTGCAACACAGTGCACTAAATATTTTGATAATATAAGTGTGGAGGGTGTTGAAATAGATGAAAAAATAGTAGCCCTTGCGGGAGAATATTTTGACATGCCCGCATCTGTCGATACAGTAACCTATGACGGCAGGGCATATCTTATGGCTTCAGATAAAAAGTATGATGTCATAATGGTGGATGCATATCAGGATATAACAATACCGTTTCAGATGTCTACAGTTGAGTTTTTTACCCTTGTAAAAGAGCATCTTACGGAAGACGGAATAATGGTAGTCAACATGAATATGTATTCTGATGACGAGGAGAGTATCAATGCATACCTTGCCGACACCATAGCAAGCGTATTCCCGGAGGTATATATGGTTGACGTGCCGGGAGCCACAAACTGTGAGCTCTTTGCGGGAACAGGAGGAAACATATCAGACATTCTTAATGAAAATATGGAAGGTCTTAAAGATGAAGAACTTAAGAACCTGATGGGAAATATCTCAGCAGGAATAACAGAATATGAAAACGGAGACTTAATATTAACAGATGACAAGGCACCCGTTGAACTTCTCGGAATGGCGGTAATAGATGACCTTATTCAGGAAGAACTTGGATATTATAAGGATTTATTTGAAAGAGAAGGATTGGGAGGTCTCCTTAATTCACTATAAGTTTTACATGTATAAACTTAAAAATATTTAATGAATATAAAAAGAGGATTAACGGTATTAAACCATTAATCCTCTTTTTTTTCTGTGGCAAGCTCATCAATGATTTCCGTAATCATGGAAATTGAATCTGTCTGCCCGCTTTTTTTCATGGCATTAATATAATCTTCTTTGTTTTTAAGAACTTCATGTATGGCATTAAGAAGGACATCTTTTGTCAGGTCTTCTTCCATTATAACCTTGCTATATCCGCTCTTTTCAAAGGATTTTGCATTTAAAATCTGGTCGCCGCGGCTCGCATTTGCAGAAAGGGGAATTAAAATATTAGGCTTCTTTAAGGCAAGAAGTTCACAAATTGCATTTGCTCCTGCTCTGGAAACAATGATGTCACACAGCGCAAGCATACTGCTCAGTTCTTTTTTTACATAATCAAACTGGGCATAGCCCTCACGACCTACAAATTCACTGTTGGTTTTATCTTTTCCGCATATGTGGATTACATTATATTCTTTTAAGAGTTCGTCCAGACATCCCCATATTGCTTCATTTACGATAACACTTCCGGTGCTTCCACCCACAACAAGAAGTGTCGGTCTTACCTTGGTAAAACCGCAGTAGGTCATGGCTTCCGTGGCATTTCCTTCAAATAACTCTTTTCTTATTGGAGTTCCCGTAACCACAGCCTTACCTTCAGGAAGTGCTTCAAGGGTTTCAGGGAAGTTACAGCATACCTTTGAAGCATTAGGAAGTGCAATTTTATTTGCAAGTCCCGGTGTCATATCCGATTCATGTATTACGATAGGCACATGGCACCTTTTTGCCGCAAGTACAACAGGGACGGTGACAAAACCTCCTTTTGAAAATACTACATCAGGTTTAAGAACTTTTATGAGCTTATGGGCTTCACGAAAACCTTTAATAACCCTGAAGGGGTCGGAAAAATTTTTAAGGTCAAAATATCTTCTCAGCTTGCCTGATGAAATGCCATGATAAGGAACACCTATATCCTCAATAAGTTTTTTTTCAATGCCTTCATATGTTCCGATATAATGTATATCATAGCCCATTTCACGAAGCCTGGGTATAAGGGCAATATTAGGCGTGACATGACCTGCTGTACCTCCGCCCGTTAAAATAATTCTTTTCATATATTCCTCCGAGTTTCAAGCGTACTTTTAAGAGCCCTGGCAAGCTGGTCAGGACATGAGGTTGGTTTGAAGCCGCATCTTATGCCTTCGAGCCTGTTTATAACTTCCTCAACAGGCATATCTTCAACGAGTTTTGCAATTCCCTGAAGATTTCCGTTACAGCCTCCCGTAAATTTTACATTTTTAACCCTGCCGTCTACTATATCATAATTTATCATCGACGAGCAGGTCCCGTTTGTCTTATAATTCATATTTTGTACCGTGTCTCAATAAGAAATACCTTAAATTCTGATTGAGAAGCAGACAAATTATGCCTGCGCATCCTTTCCTATAAAATATTATCTGTTTTTTATGTAAGCATATACTGTAAAAATATATGCCATGTAAACGTATATAAGCATTTTAACATAGTTTATTATTATATTAAAGGAAAATTTTCTGTCGGAAATGCATGGAAAATCCCTTGCGAAACTGCTTGATTTCTCAAGTTAATGCTCTTTATACTGTGAAACATCAAAAAAAGAAAGAGGGAATGATTATGTTGGAAAGAATCATGGAGCAGGGAACTTTTGTCTACATATTGTGGGGAATAGGATTTCTGGGACTACTCTTACAGATGATAACGGCGTTTTTACTGGGCAGGGCAGTAAAGGCATCTGAAAATATGATTACAACAAGAAAAAGGATATTTAAAGAAATAAGGAAGAAAAACGAGGCACTAAAAAGTCTTGGAGTTGTAACAAAAGATACTGAAGCTTTTGCGGACAAGTATCTTTTAAAAATGAGAATAATGGGTGCTCCGCTTTATAGTGCGTCAAACGCCATGAAGACTTTGAGAGCGGTTGTGTGTATGGTGGCTGCGGGTGGGTTGCTTATATATATGAAGTCGGAAATTCCTTTTCAAATGTCTGAGGAGTTGGTGTTAAATGGCGTAATAGTGGCTGCATTTTTGGCGGCAGTTGAGAATATAATACCAGTAAAGAATAAAATAGGAATAATGAAAGCAAATGTCATGGATTACCTCAATAATACTGTGGCTTGTATGAAGCAGAAAGAGGAGGAGCCCGTTCTCTCATTTGAGAATGAGATTCCCGAAAACCAGACAGAAATTTTTGCAAGGGAAGCAAGCACTGCTGTTGAGGGTAATAAGAAAATGGAATCGGATGATGTGTCCGATGACGAAGTCCTGGCTGACTTTCTAAAAGGTTTCTTGTGTGAGTAAGTTTTTAAAAATTTTATCACTGTTTATGGTATGCCTTTTGGCTGTGAGTACAGCGGGCTGCGGAAAGCAAAATAAAAGTGAAAGTGTTATGTCATACAGTGATTTATCTAATGAGAAAAAGGCATGGTGGTTTAAGCGGAATGATAATCATGAGCCAAGTGGTGCCGACATGAGTATACCACTGGAAGATTACGATGCATGGTACTATTATCAGCCTGAAGATAAGGAGGATAAGGTTTTATATCTGACCTTTGATTGCGGATATGAAAACGGATACACGGAAGAAATTCTGGACATACTCGAAAGACAGAATGTTCAGGCGTGCTTTTTTGTAACAAAAACGTACATACGAGACAATCCTGATATTGTTAAAAGAATGAAGGAAGAGGGGCACCTGGTAGGTAATCATACCATAACCCATCCGTCCATGCCTGATAAGTCCGATGAGGAGCTTTGTGAGGAAATAAACGGCTGTGCAGATTATATGGAGGAGATAACGGGATTTAAAATGGACCCGTTCCTAAGACCGCCTTGCGGTGAATACAGCCAGAGGACTCTCGCACTGACACAGGACCTTGGCTACAAAACTATTTTTTGGAGCATGGCGTATCTGGATTATGATGTGAATAATCAGCCGGGTTGTGAATATGTCATAAATCATTTTGATAAATATCATCACAACGGCGCAATAATACTTATGCATAATGTTTCATTATCTAACACACAGGCATTGGAAACAGTGATAACCAATATGAAGGCGGCCGGTTATCGTTTCGGAAGCCTGGAGGAATTGCCTGATTAAGGGGGAGGCAGGGTTAACCGTCGGTAATGACAGTGTTAAATGTATCAAAATTGCGTAATTATATTGTAAATTAAATACAAGTTTGCTAAAATAATACTAAATGTACTTTAAGAAAGACGGTGCATATTGCACAAATATTATATACAAGGAGAGATAAAAATGGCACAGAAAATTTCATTTGATTTTAGCAATGCGGCTTTTATGGCAAGTGATGAAGATGTAGCGGCAATTTCTGAAAGAGTCATTGCAGCAAAAAAGACACTGCTTGAAAAGACAGGCGAGGGAAATGACTTCCTTGGATGGATAGACCTTCCTGTAAACTATGATAAGGAAGAGTTTGAGCGCATTAAAAAGGCAGCAGCAAAGATTCAGTCTGATTCAGAGGTGCTCCTTGTAATCGGTATCGGTGGCTCATACCTTGGTGCAAGAGCTGCCATTGAAGCACTCAGACATTCATTTTATAATTCTGTAGATAAGGAAATTCGTAAAACTCCTGAAATATATTACTGCGGTAATAATATAAGCAGTACATATGTAAGCCATTTAATGGAAGTTGTAGGCGACAGAGACTTTTCAATAAATGTTATATCCAAGTCGGGAACTACGACAGAGCCTGCCATTGCCTTCAGAATTTTCAAGAAAATGCTTGAAAACAAGTATGGAAAGGCAGAGGCAGCCAAGAGAATATATGCAACAACTGATAAGTCAAAGGGAGCCTTAAAGACTCTTTCCGATGCAGAAGGCTATGAAACATTTGTAGTACCTGATGATGTAGGAGGACGTTTTTCGGTACTTACTGCTGTTGGTCTTCTTCCTATCGCAGTAAGCGGAGCAGACATAGATAAACTCATGGAAGGCGCAGCTATTGCAAGAGAATATTGCATAAATAATGATTTTGATTCTAATGACACCATGAAATATGCGGCAGTTCGTAACGTGCTTCATGAGAAGGGTCTTGGAATGGAAATTCTTGCAAACTATGAGCCTGCTCTTCATTATGTATCAGAGTGGTGGAAACAGCTTTATGGTGAGAGTGAAGGAAAAGACGGAAAGGGTATTTTCCCAACCGCAGTAGACTTTACAACAGACTTACATTCACTCGGACAGTTCATTCAGGAGGGAACAAAGAATCATTTTGAGACTGTTATTAATGTAGTTAATCCTAAGCTTGAGGTAGTTATGGAGGAAGAGGAAAACGACCTTGACGGACTTAACTATCTTGCAGGAAAGACTGTTGATTTTATAAATAAGTGTGCCATGAACGGAACAATTCTCGCTCATGTGGACGGAAATATTCCTAACATAAAGATTAACATGGAACAGATTGATGAATTAGCTTTAGGCGAACTCTTCTACAAGTTCGAGTTTGCATGCGGAATAAGCGGTTACGTTCTGGGAGTAAATCCGTTTAATCAGCCGGGAGTTGAAAGTTATAAGAAAAATATGTTCGCTCTTCTTGGAAAACCGGGAAATGAAGAAAGACGTAAGGAGCTTCTTGCAAGACTCGGAGAATAATTTTTAATAGTAATGATTAAAAAACATAAAAACTATGCAGAGTTATAAAACGGCTCTGCATAGTTTATTTTTTGTCAGAAAAGCTGAAATCCCGCTATGCCTAAAACACAGATTATGCTTCCAATAAGATTTAGCGGCGAACGTTTTTCCCTGCGTATTATTCCGATAACAAAAAGAGATACGAGTACCATAGGCTGAATAAAGGAATAATTTACAAGGCTTATGGCTATGATTGCATTTTCCATAAGCATTCCCACGGTATTGGGAATCCTGGCGAGAATGACTTTCACTGCACCGGAACGGTTTTTTTTGAAAAGCCCGGCAAATGACACCTTTGGCAGCAAAATCAGTGATATTAATACCATTGCAGGAAATAATTGCATGGTTGATGAGATATAGGGTGAAAAAATTTTTATAATAAGTCCGTATCCAAATTTTGATGCAAGATATAATATCAGTGGAATAATAATTTCACTGTAATTAACCTTTTTCTCCTTTGCTACTACAATATATTTATGGTTAATATACCTAACAACCAGTTAGGTTGTTATCCATCTCGTTGCTTAAGCTGTATAA
>CALWPY010000021.1 GCA_944383545.1 uncultured Lachnospiraceae bacterium
AAAAATCATCTTCTGACGGATAGAAGAAGCCAACTGTCAAATTTTAATTTTTAATCAGTGCGTTTTGCTCATCTCTACAATATTGCCATTGAATCTCATTGTTACATACGGTTTATTAATTTCTCCGTCAGTAAATCTTATAATAATTCCTTTATCAGTATCTGCCCTGTACGGCGTAATAACATCTCCGAGCCTTGCCTGCATTTTATATTCTGCACGAAGCCCATACGGTCTGAAGCCCTGAGGGAGAAAATCTTCTGCAAGCGCTACATATTGTCCGTTATTTACATGATGATTTGTGTCTATATTTGCATGTCTTATCTCAAAATCCTGAAGTTTTTCAGCGTTTTCCGGGAAAATAAGTTTTCCCTTTTCAAATTCTTTTTCCAGCGGTGCTGATGTGCCGTATACTTCAAGCTCTTTTTCCGGCACCTTGGCAGGAGCACCCGTTTCGGTATTTATATATGCCCAGTTTGAATAAGCATATGCCAAAAGTTCACCGTCCTCTTTTTCCATTGTAAAATTACGCTGTCCTACAAATCCTCTGAAACCACATGCCCATGTATTTATGTTTACCGTTTCTCCCAAAGCCGGGTATCTGTTTACTTTTATCTGCCATGAGGTAAGCATCCACACTCTTTTCTGTTCAGAAAGCCATTTCAGCCCTACTGACTTATCTTCCGATTCAAAATTACTGCAATCCTGAAAGCAGTTTATGAGTGCCACCAGACTAAGCAGTTTATCCTCTCCCAGTTCGCTGTATTTTATTCTTTTAGTAATTGAATACATATTTCCTCCTAAAGCGCGACATGCCATCGCAGCTTATTATACAATAGTCACCTGCTCGGAAAAATCAAAGTCATGCGGTGTCTTGTTATCTGTCTTATGTCCCACGGCAAGGGCAATCTGGAATGAATAGCCCTCGGGAATCTGAAGCTTATCTGAAAAATAAGCTTTCTTTTCCCCATTAAGTGCATCATATACACAGCCGATAATCAAGCTTCCAAGTCCAAGGCTTTCTGCCGCAAGCGCCATATTCTGTACGGCAATTCCCGCATCTACCCTGTTCCACTTAAAATCATCCTCTGCACTGATAAATATAAGAACAGGAGCCTCAAAATAGAAATTGTGCGGTTGTACATCCTGTCCGCGAAGTCTCCTTTTTTCCTCATCCAGCTCTGTAAGCACAGGATTATCGCCTTTTACTACAGAAAAGCGTATTTCCTTACGATTCATTCCCGTAGGAGCCATAAGTCCCGCTTCAAGAATTGTATTAAGTTCCTCTTTAGTTATTTCTTCCGTGCTGTATGCTCTTGCCGAGCTTCGTTTTTTTATTATTGACAATACTTCGTTTGTCATTTAAATCATCTCCTAATAATAATTTTACTTCCTGTTTATAGTATATTTGTTTAATGAAATTAAAGCAAGTGAACTTTTGTTGAGATTTATATCAACTATTCTTTATAAATGAAAAACTGCAGGTAATTTTCACCTGCAGTAACTTTACTTCAACTTTTTACTATTCTTCTACTCCCATTTCCTTAAGCAGTTTAACAATATCTTCTATTGTTTCAATTTCTCCAAGGCTTTCCTGTGGAAGCTCAATTCCGTATTCTTCTTCAAGAATCATAACCAGTTCATATAAATCAACCGACGCAATACCTAAATCTTCTTTAAAAGCTGTTTCCATAGTTATCTCAGATTCATCAAATCCCAACTGTGAAACAATAATTTCTGATATCTTATCAAATATCATCTCAGCCTCTCCTTTAGTCTTCGATTATATATTTATATATGCCGGAGTATGTTATTTAATATGTATTTTTCAAATATCTCCAACTCAAATATACAATACATCACGTATATATATATGTCAATCATAATTTTTTTCGTAACGAAAATCAAGAGGAGAGAATCCGGTTTTTATTATATTATTTACTTCCTAATATATCCTTTAAACGTAACGCTTTTTCAATGCTTCCTTTAATTTTAAGCTTCTGAAGTGTAAATGCCGCAACAGGGTCCATTTCTCCTGTTGCAATCTTTATAAGAGTTTCAGCCTTGCAGGTAAATATGACATCTCTGTCATAATACTCATAAGGCTCAACATAAAGCTTTCCGTCTTTTACCTCTACATAAAAGATTCCTTCCGCCTCTCCCGTAATGTTAAATTGATAAGCTAAATGCTCATGTATGTTACTTACATCTGCCTTTGACAGAGTTTCCTTTACCAAATTAAAAAATTCATGATAGGTCATATGTTTTACCTCCCTTTATTTCAACCATGGGTCGAATTTTATTAATATTAGAATAGCATTATTTTGTGCGCCGGTCAATAGAGGCAATTTTAGCAATTTAAATTAGTTAGTTATAATTAACTTTTTGTTATTGACGTCTATAAATATTATGTATATAATAACAGTAATAATTACTATTATTTTTATTTCAACATATAATTTCAGCAAGGAGGGAAATGCCATGAATACAGGAACTAAACGCAGTCATCAGCGCGAAGCCATAATATTATACTTAAAGGGCAGAAAAGACCACCCTACTGCCGAAAAAATTTATACTGACCTAAAGGAAGAAATGCCTAATTTAAGTCTTGGAACTGTCTACAGAAATCTGTCCCTGCTTTCTGACACGGGACAGATAAACAAGCTTTCCTTTGCAGGAAAAACAGACCATTTTGATGCTGATACAAGCCCTCATTACCATGTTCTTTGTGAAAAATGCGGAGCAGTAGAGGACCTTAACATGCCTTATGATTATTCAATGGATGAAAACGCAGGCAATTTGTATGAGGGCATCATAACGTCTCATTCTACGGTATTTACGGGAATTTGTACAAACTGTTGCAGGAATGGAGAGATTATTTAAATATACAAATCGAGCAGGAAAAATTTTCCTGCTCGATTATATTTTATTTACAATATACCAAATTTTACTGCATATAATTTACCGGATTTACAGGGGTATCGTCCTTTGTGATTTTAAAGAAAAGATGAGGTCCTTCCACGGTATAATAACTTGTAGGTGTTGATATTTCTCCTATTTTTGAAGCTGTGCTGACTGTATCACCTTCAGAAACCGTAACATTCTGAAGCTGGCCATATATGGCTTTATATCCGTTTCCCATATTTACTGTTACCATTGTTCCGTATTCATTACTTGCCTCTATCTTTTCCACAACACCTTCGTATGCAGACTGTACAGAAGTACCGACTTCACCTGCTATAAGCATACCCGGATTGCACTTATATGACATAAGCGTCTTATAAAATACTGTTGTTTCCATGCTGTAAGGAAGAATCACATCTCCTGTTACAGGCCATATGAGGGTCTGTTCTCCGTTATATTCAAGTCCTGCTACTATTTCATTTTCAGTGTCCGGAGAGGCACTTCCTGATATAACATCTACAGTTTCTCCATCTTCTTCAGCCGGATAAAATATATCATCTTCTGTTGCCGCACTTTCGTCTGCCTGTGAAGCATCTGAATTATCTGCGGATAAAATATCAGATGAATCTTCATCTGCATCATCTGCAACATCTACAGCATCTACATCATCCTGAAATGTAAGATTATCGTCTGCATCTGCTCTCTCTGAGCCTGTTTCATTACCATCTGCGTCTGCCTGCTCTGCATCGCTTGCACCTGCCAAATCTTCTGAGGCAGCAGTCTCGCCATCTGCTTCGTCTGATTCCGCCATTTCAGATGCGGGCTCATTTAAGTCAACTTCTTTTTCTGCATTAAGTGAATCCACATTAGTTTTGTAGCTGTATACACTTATAAGCGCAACAAATGCTATAAGTCCTATACCAAGGGCGAAATAAAATGCTTTTCCCTTCATAAATGCCCATACTTTATTCATAATTTGCCTCCTAGCGTTTATTTTAGTTCGTATAATAAGTATGGGCTTATTTTTACATTTTATTCATTAATTAATTAGAGTTTTCTGTTTTTCCCAATGTTGCCATTACTGCATTTTCTATGCGTGATAAATATTCTTCACATTCATCCCTGCCCCACATTTTTTGACAATCTTCGTAAGTATAATATGTATGATTTAAAAGCGTTGCATCAAGTATGTCTTTATCTGCCATAAGATAATATATTTCTGTCCTGAGTATTACTGCCTGAGCCTGAAGCACATCATCCCCGGCGTTCATATCCGCTTCTCCCGCCAACACTCCTGCTATGTACTGCTCTACGTCTATTATCCGGTTTTCTCCGTCAATTTTTATTATTATGTCCTTGCCCGAATCAATTTTTTTCATTTTATCTGAGCCGTCATATGCTTTGCCTGACATCATGATAGTAATTATGTAAGGAATAAGCACGGATATAACGGCAATGGCAATGCCTGAAATTACTTTTTCATTCATAACGGCTCCTGTCTTATTTTATACGGATAAGATTAGTATTTTCCTATTTAATATATGTTTCATCATGATATTTTATGAACGACTTATAATTTAAAAAAAGGTGTGGATAAATCCACACCTGTAATTAACGGGTCATACCAACTCTTAGCAAAGAGCCGTTTTTATAATTTTACTTCTACCTTTTCAAGCTTCCAGATGTCGTCAACATACTCCTGAATAGTTCTGTCTGAAGAGAACTTTCCTGAGCAGGCGGTATTAAGCATTGCCATTTTTGCCCAGCCCTTCTCGTCTTTGTATGCTTCTTCAACTCTCTTCTGAGCTTCGGCATATGAGTCGAAGTCCTTTAATGTGAAGTATACGTCTTCCTTTGTCAGAGAATCATAAAGCTCTCTGAAAAGCTCAGGATTTTCAGGTGAATAGAAGCCGTTTATAAGCTGTGTCAGTACCTTTCTTACATCCTGGTTAGTATTGTAGATGTCCCAAGGATTATATCCTCCGTCCTTCTCATACTTCATAACCTCTTCTGCACTTAAGCCAAAGATAAATGCATTCTCTTCTCCTACTTCTTCAACAATTTCTACGTTAGCTCCGTCCATTGTTCCAAGTGTAGGAGCACCATTTAACATGAACTTCATGTTACCTGTACCTGATGCCTCTCTTGAAGCTGTAGAAATCTGCTCGCTTACGTCTGCTGCCGCAAAGATAATTTCTGCATTTGAAACCTTGTAATCTTCAATAAATACAACCTTAATCTTTCCTTTAATGGACTCATCGTTGTTAATTACGTCTGCCACTGAATTTATAAGCTTTATGGTAAGCTTAGCTCTCTTATATCCTGCTGCCGCCTTGGCACCAAAGATAAATGTTCTAGGGAACATATCCATCTGTGGATTTTCCTTGAGCTCATTATAAAGGTGCATTACATGAAGAATATTTAAAAGCTGTCTCTTGTACTCATGAAGTCTCTTAACCTGTACATCAAATATAGAGCGTGGGTCTACATCGATTCCGTTATGCTCCTTAATGTAGTTTGCAAGACGAATCTTGTTCTGGTACTTGATGTTCATGAATTCCTGCTGATACTTCTCATCATCAACATAAACCTTAAGCTTTGAAAGCTTTTTAAGGTCGGTAATCCACTCGTCACCAATCTTATCAGTAATCCAGTCTGCAAGAAGCGGATTTCCGTGAAGGAGGAAACGTCTCTGTGTAATACCGTTTGTCTTGTTATTAAACTGCTCAGGTCTCATTTCATAGAAGTCCTTGAGCTCTCTCTTTTCAAGTATTTCAGTATGAAGCTTGGCAACACCGTTTACAGAATAGCTTCCTGCAATGGCAAGGTGAGCCATCTTTACCTGTCCGTCATAGAGAATTGCCATATTTTTTATTTTATTCTGATTTCCAGGATACATTTCCTGAATCTTTATCATGAATCTTCTGTTGATTTCTTCTATAATCTGATAAATTCTAGGAAGAAGTCTTGAGAAGAGCTCAATAGGCCACTTTTCAAGCGCCTCAGCCATAATTGTGTGGTTTGTATAAGCACAGGTCTTTGTTGTTACTTCCCATGCCTCATCCCAGTCAAGACCTTCCTCATCCATGAGTATTCTCATAAGCTCTGCAACTGCAACCGTAGGATGTGTATCGTTAAGCTGGAAGGTTACCTTCTCATGGAACTTTCTTATATCGTCATTATTTTCCTTATATTTAAGTACTGCTCTCTGAACAGATGCTGAAATAAAGAAATACTGCTGCTTAAGTCTTAATTCTTTTCCTGAATAATGATTGTCATTAGGATAAAGTACTTCAACTATTGTTCTTGCAAGGTTTGCCTGCTCAACTGCCTTCTGATACTCACCTTTATCAAATGAATCAAGGTTAAATTCCTGAATAGCCTCTGCATCCCAGATTCTTAAAGTATTTACAACATTGTTTCCATATCCGATAATCGGGAGGTCATAAGGCACGGCACGTACTGACTGATATCCCTCCTGGATAAATCTGTTCTTTCCGTCCTTATATTCAACACGGACATATCCTCCGAATTTAACTTCAACGGCATATTCTGCACGCTTTACCTCAAAAGGATTTCCGTCCTTAAGCCAGTCATCAGGCTTTTCAACCTGAAATCCGTCTTCTATTGCCTGCTTGAACATTCCGTAGCGGTAACGGATACCGCATCCGTATGCCGGATATCCGAGAGTTGCAAGTGAATCAAGGAAACATGCCGCAAGTCTTCCCAGACCGCCGTTTCCAAGCGCCGCATCCGGCTCCTGGTCCTCTATAAAGTTAATATCAAAGCCCAGTTCATCAAGTGCCTCTTTAACATCATTATAATATGTTAAATTAATAAGGTTATTTCCGAGTGCACGTCCCATAAGGAACTCCATTGATAAATAATAAAGTGTTTTTACATTTCTTTTTTCATATTCCTTGTGTGTAGCAATCCATCTGTCAATAATATCATCTTTTACCGCATAGCTTACAGCCTGAAAAACCTGCTGAGGGGTTGCCTCATCAATAGTCTTACGATAAAGAGTCTTCACATTATTGATGACTTCTTTTTTGAAGTTTTCCTTGTCAAAGCTTGAAATTTTCTTCATGTCTCGTTTGTCCTCCTTTGCCATCAGACTAAATATTTTTCTCAACACCCAAAATTACATGTTCACCGTTAATGTTCCATTCTTTCTCAAAGCCGCTCATTTCTCTGAATATAATCAAATCGGCAAGGACAGAATTCTTAATTTCATCTGCATTTTTTTCAATTACATCAATTATTCTGTCATTCTGGTCAACATATAGTTTTATTCTGTCTGTTACCTCAAAACCTGCTTCCTTACGCATTGACTGAACTTTTGAAATAACCTCTCTTATAAGTCCCTCTTCAATAAGCTCAGGTGTAAGGTTTGTGTCGATTACAACGGTAACATAATTATCGCCCTCGGTAATATATCCCTCCGTACGGGCAACATCTATAAGAAGGTCCTCTTCTGCAAGACTTATTTCTACTCCGTCAACCGTAAACTTAACAGCACCCTCGCTCTTAAGCTGAGCCATGGTTGCATTTCCGTCTGCATTTGCAAGGTACTCTCTTATTCCGTTAAGCTGTCTGCCGTACTTAGGACCGACGGTCTTAAGCTGAGGCTTAAAGCTGTATGATGTAAATCCTGATACATCATCCGTAAATTCAACATTTTTAATATTAAGCTCATCCTTGATTATATCTACAAAATAATCCGAGAGCTTGTTTTCTGCCTTTATATACATATTTCCTATAGGCTGTCTGTTTTTGATATTGGCTGCATTTCTGGCTGCACGTCCGAATACTACAACCTTTAATACTGCATCCATGCTTGCTTCCAAATCAGTATCTATATAATCCTCATTTACTACAGGGAAGTCGCAAAGATGTATACTTTCAGGAGCAGTTTTATCAAGATTTACGACAAGATTCTGATAAATATCCTCTGTCATAAAAGGTATCATCGGTGCTGCTGCCTTGCATATTGTTACAAGTGCCGTATAAAGTGTCATGTAAGCGTTAATCTTATCCTGCGGCATATCCTTTACCCAGTAACGCTCACGGCAGCGTCTTACATACCAGTTACTCATGTCGTCCACGAACTCAGAAAGTGCCCTTGTTGCCTCAGGAATCTTGTATGCTCCAAGACTTTCATCTACTGTCTTTACTGCTGAATTAAGCTTTGATAAAAGCCACTTATCCATTACGGAAAGCTTCTCGTAATCAAGTGTGTAATTCATTGGATTAAACTGGTCAATCTCAGCATAAAGCACATAGAATGCATATGTGTTCCATAATGTTCCCATGAACTTTCTCTGGCCTTCAAGCACGGCATCCTCATGGAATCTGTTCGGAAGCCACGGAGCCGAATTGCTGTAGAAATACCATCTGATTGCATCTGCACCGTATTTATTTAAAGCCTCCATAGGGTCAACTGCATTTCCCTTGGACTTGGACATCTTCTGTCCGTCCTTATCCTGAACATGTCCAAGAACTATTACATTCTTAAACGGAGCCTTGTCAAAAATAAGTGTGGATATTGCCATAAGAGAATAAAACCATCCTCTTGTCTGGTCTACTGCCTCGCTGATAAAGTCAGCAGGGAAGTTATCATTAAATATATCTTCATTTTCAAATGGATAATGCCACTGTGCAAAAGGCATGGAGCCTGAATCAAACCAGCAGTCAATAACCTCCGGTACTCTCTTCATCTGACTGCCGCACTTAGGACACTTGATTGTTACTTTATCAATGAATGGTCTGTGTAATTCTATATCATCAGGACAGTTATCGCTCATGCTCTTTAATTCTTCAATGGAGCCGATTGCATGTCTCTCGCCGCATTCACATTCCCAGATGTTTAACGGAGTTCCCCAGTAACGGTTACGGCTCAAGCCCCAGTCCTGGACATTTTCAAGCCAGTCGCCAAAACGTCCCTTTCCTATACTCTCAGGAATCCAGTTTACCGTGTTATTATTTTTAACCAGCCTGTCTCTTACTGCTGTCATCTTTATAAACCATGACTCTCTCGCATAGTAGATAAGCGGTGTATCGCATCTCCAACAGAAAGGATAATCATGCTCAAATTTAGGTGCGTCAAATAACAGTCCCTTTTTATCCAAATCAGTAAGAATAACAGGGTCTGCATTTTTTACGAACATTCCTGCATAAGGAGTGTCATCTGTCATGTTTCCTTTTCCGTCTACAAGCTGAACAAATGGAAGGTCATATATACGTCCAACCTTGGCATCATCTTCACCAAATGCAGGTGCAATGTGAACGATACCTGTACCGTCTGTCATGGTAACATAGCCGTCACAGGTTACATAATGTCCCTTTTTATGCTGTTTCTCCACAGCCTTTGCCGTACATTCAAAGAGAGGCTCGTATTCTTTTCCTTCTAAATCTTTTCCTGTAAAGGTTTCGAGTATTTCATATGCCGGTTTTCCCTCTTCTACAAGTTCACCGAGAACTCTGTCCAAAAGCTCCTCAGCCATATAATATACGTTTCCGTCATTTGCCTTTACTTTGCAATATTTTTCTTCAGGATTTACGCAGAGTGCGACGTTACTTGGAAGTGTCCAAGGTGTGGTTGTCCATGCGAGGAAATATGCATCCTCTCCTATTACCTTAAAACGAACTATTGCAGAACGCTCTTTAACTGCCTTATACCCCTGTGCTACTTCGTGGCTTGAAAGCGGTGTTCCGCAACGAGGACAATAAGGCACGATTTTAAAGCCCTTGTAAAGCAGTCCCTGGTCCCATATCTTTTTAAGCGCCCACCACTCTGACTCTATGAAATCATTATGGTATGTAACATATGGGTCGTCCATGTCTGCCCAAAAGCCTACCTTGCCGGAGAATTCCTCCCACATTCCTTTATATTTCCAAACTGACTCTTTACATTTCTCAATAAATGGCTCAAGTCCGTATTCTTCTATCTGTTCTTTTCCGTCTATGCCCAACTGTTTTTCTACCTCGAGCTCAACAGGGAGTCCGTGGGTATCCCAGCCTGCTTTTCTGATTATTTTATGCCCCTTCATTGTCTGATATCTCGGAATCATATCCTTTATTACTCTTGTAAGGACATGTCCAATATGAGGCTTTCCGTTTGCAGTAGGAGGTCCGTCATAAAATGTATATGTCGGAAGGTCCTTTTTCTCTTCAATACTCTTTTCGAAAATCTTATTTTTCTTCCAGAAATCCAGTACTTTTTCTTCGCGCTCAACAAAATTCAGCTTTGTAGAAACCTTTTCGTACATTGTTTATACCCTTTCTATATTCTGCGGCACCCGCTGTTTTACTATAGATGGACGCAATTAGCGACCATAAATCATTGTAAAGTATAACACTTAGTCTTGGGGTATGTCAAATAAACATAAGGATAAGAGGCGGTAAAATATTAATTAAATTGACAAAAAGGTGAAAAATCTATTGATTTTTTTAGATTTTGCACCTTTTCTTTTTTTGATACTTTATTCATAAGGCTTGAAATAAAATCTTCCCGCAACCCTTTCTGTCTTCATTATGTTTACAAAGGCGTGTTCATCAGCCTCCCGTACCGCATTTATGACTTTTTTGCTTTCGGCGCTTGAAACCACAGAATACACGATTTTTCTGTCCTTATTTTCATATGGTCCCATGGCATCTATAATTGTTGCACCATGTCCGCTGATTTTGGAAATTATTTCACAAATCTGCGAAGCATTATTTGTTACAATAAATAAGGTTTCCTGCTGAAATTTTTTATACAAAAGGTGCAGTACCTCAGTGGATGCATATTGGAATATTATGGAATACAGTGCCTTATCCCAACCGAATTCAAAGCCTGCAACAATAAGGATAATTACATTAAATCCAAGTATCATATTCCATGCGTCAACACCTTTTTTCTCAGAAAAATATATTCCGATAAAATCCGTTCCACCCGTAGTAAAGTTTTCCGAAAGACAGAGACTGATTGCAAATCCGCTGATAATTCCTCCGAATATAGCAATAAGTAAGGTGTCATAGGTTATTACATAGCTTGGAAGCAAATCTGTGAGAACACTTGTAAGCACAATCATGATACATGAATATATCGTAAATTTCTTTCCCAGAAATCTAAAACCAATATAAATAGGAATTGCATTTAGTAACAGATTTACCAGTGTATACGGAAGCGACAAATCTAAATATATTTTTGCAGAACGGATAATTAGTAATGTAAGTCCGGTAGCTCCGCCGGGATATAAACCGCCTGTCTGCACGAATGATTTAATATTTATTGCCATGATAAACGAAGCAACGACAACGAAGAATAATCTTCTTCCATCTTCTTTTAAAGTAAATTTCATATTATCCCCCTATAATAATATTAAATTAGCCATGAGCAAAACTCCAAACATCCAGTATTTATGCAGTTTCGCGAGGCATGGCAAACCTCTTTATCACTCAA
>CALWPY010000022.1 GCA_944383545.1 uncultured Lachnospiraceae bacterium
CAGCGCATGAAAATCGCTCCGCGATGGCGCTGTGCGTGCATCATCAATCCTTCGGATTGGTGATAACATGATATAATAAAACTCAAAATTTGAAAATATCCGGTGAAAAAAATGATAGAAATCAGGCAAAAGCTTTTGGATGAAATACGGGCTCTTTCTCTCAAAGAGGGCAAAAACCAGACTGGAATCCCCTTCGTAACTGCATATCAGTTTACTACAGAAAAAATTCAAATGCCACAGACGGAAAACCCATATCTGTATATTGTACTTGACGGCGTACTCAGGCTTTATACCCCTTCGGGAATTATGGATTATATGGCAGGACAATATTCTGTATCAAGAATAGATACACCTATATACGGAACAGTTTTAACTTTTTCAAATAATCAGGATTTTTTGGCAATTTCAGTTGAGTTTAATGTTAATGATGTCATAACATCTATTTTAAATTTTGATAATGACCTTACAGAAAAAATTATGAATGAACAATTAGACAGTCAGATGATGTCTGCAGCAGATAATGCAGTTTTTGAATCTGTTTACAGGCTTTTCCCTGCAATGAATCAAAACATACCGTCGGAATTTATCAGAAAAAACATAATGAATGAAGTCATTTACTATATTATCTGCGGCTCCTGTGGCAGACAATTTATTCAAAGCATTGTAAACATAGGACAGGCAGATAAAATATATGAGGCAAACAGTTGGATTAAAGAAAATTTCCGTGACTCATTTACGGTAGAAAGCTTAGCGGAACAAAGAAATATGAGTGTATCCCTTTTTCATCAAAGATTTAAAAGTGCCGTAGGAATGGGACCTCTGCAGTGTCAAAAACGGCTTAGGCTTACCGAAGCAAGACGTCTTATGTTGGACGAAAAGAAAAATGTGACTGAAGCTTCACTCGAAGTCGGTTATGAAAGCCTGTCACAATTTATAAGAGATTACAAAAAAATGTTTGGCTCTGCCCCTAAAGAAGATATTCTGAATATCCGGCGCCATTTAAAGAAATAAAGAAATTAAATCAGCGGTCATATATTAAGATTTAATATATGACCGCCGTATCATTTTATTACACGAAAATTAAAATCTCAGGATTTATTTATGACCAGCTCATCATTTTGACAATCAATAACTATATTGTCTCCCATCTTAAGGGTATTTCCGAGAATTGCCCTTGCAACAAGTGTCTCAACATTTTTCTGGAGATATCTCTTAAGCGGTCTTGCACCGTACACAGGGTCGTAGCCCTTACTAATTACATATTCTTCTGCCGCAGGTGTAAGAGTAATCTTCAGTTCTTTATCTGCCACCCTCTTATTCAAATCATCAAGCAAAAGCTTAACAATATTTCCTATATTATCCTTTGTAAGAGGCTTAAACATAATTATCTCATCCAGCCTGTTAAGAAACTCAGGACGGAAATGCTGTTTAAGAAGTGACTGTACCTTTTCTGCCGCCTCAGGTCTTATATTTTCATTTTCGTCTATTCCTTCTATAAGATATTCCGAGCCTATGTTAGAGGTCATAATAAGAATTGTATTCTTAAAGTCAACCGTCTTTCCCTTGGAATCCGTTATACGTCCATCATCCAGTACCTGAAGGAGAACATTAAATACATCAGGATGGGCTTTTTCAATTTCATCAAACAAAACTACCGAATAAGGCTTTCTTCTTACTGCCTCGGTAAGCTGACCGCCCTCATCATATCCTACATATCCGGGAGGAGCACCTATAAGCCTTGCCACGCTGTGCTTTTCCATGTACTCACTCATATCTATACGCACCATGTTCTGCTCATTGTCAAAGAGTGCCGCCGCAAGAGTCTTGGCAAGCTCTGTCTTACCGACACCCGTAGGTCCTAAGAAAAGGAAGGAGCCAATCGGTTTTGTAGGGTCTTTTATTCCTGCCTTGGAACGTATAATAGCATCACTTACCAAAGATACCGCCTCGTCCTGACCAACAACCCTCTTATGCAGCTCATCACTTAAATGAAGTGTCTTATTTCTTTCACTTTCAGTAAGTTTTGCAACAGGTATGCCCGTCCATTTAGAAATAATTTTAGCAATCTCTTCGTCGGTAACAACCTCATGAATAAGCTTTCTGTCTTTTTCGCTGACCTTTTCCTCCATTTCGGCAAGCTCCTTCTTTAACTGCGGAAGCTTACCATACTGAAGTTCAGCTGCTTTATTTAAATCATAATTTCTTTCGGCAATCTGGATTTCATCATTTACCTTTTCTATCTCTTCACGGTACTGCCTGATTTTTTCAACCTCAGTTTTTTCATTTTCCCATGTAGCTCTTAAATTTTTTGCCTCATCTCTAAGTTCTGAAAGTTCTGATTTTATTACCTCCAGTCTTTCCTGACTCAGCCTGTCATCTTCATTTTTAAGAGCAGCTTCCTCAATTTCCATCTGCATAATCTTTCTGGATATCTCATCCAGCTCTGCAGGCATGGAATCAAGCTCGGTCTTTATCATGGCACATGCCTCATCCACAAGGTCTATTGCCTTGTCAGGCAAGAATCTGTCAGTAATATATCTGTTGGAAAGAGTTGCCGCACTTACTAAAGCACCATCGGAAATTTTTACTCCGTGGAATACCTCATATCTGTTTTTTATACCTCTTAAGATAGAAATTGTATCTTCAACCGTCGGCTCGTTTACCATTACAGGCTGGAAACGTCTCTCAAGAGCAGCATCCTTTTCAATATATTTTCTGTATTCGTCAAGGGTTGTTGCACCGATACAATGCAGTTCTCCTCTTGCAAGCATAGGCTTAAGCATGTTTCCGGCGTCCAGAGAGCCTTCAGTTTTTCCTGCGCCTACAATGGTATGGAGCTCATCAATAAAAAGAATTATCTGTCCGTCAGATTCCTTTACCTCGTCAAGCACTGCTTTAAGTCTTTCCTCAAATTCACCTCTGTATTTTGCTCCTGCAATCATTGAGCCCATATCAAGTGCAAATATCTGCTTATCCTTCAGACCATCAGGCACATCACCTCTTACTATACGCTGTGCCAGACCTTCGATTGCGGCAGTCTTACCTACACCCGGCTCACCGATAAGTACAGGATTATTTTTAGTCTTACGTGAAAGAATACGGATTATATTTCTTATCTCGTTGTCCCTGCCTATTACCGGATCAAGTTTCTGCTGTCTCGCCCTTTCCACAAGGTCATATCCGTATTTTGTAAGAGTGTCATATGTTGCCTCGGGATTATCCGATTCAACTCTTTTATTACCTCTTACTTCTGCCAGAGCCTTTAAGAATTCATTTCTCGTAATATTATATTTTGAAAAAAGCTTCTTTATATCACTTACTGCCTGTCCCATAAGTGCAAGGAAAATGTGCTCCACTGAAATAAAGGAATCGCCCATTTTCTTTGCCTCATCCTCTGCTTTCATAAGCACCCTGCTTACTTCCTGACCCATATAGACTTCCCCGCCGGAAACCTTTGGTCTTGCAGCAACAAGTGCCTCTGAATCAGCAGTAAAATCTGAAAGATTAATTCCCATTTTCTCTATAAGCTTAGCAATAAGGCTGTCAGATACCGTAAGCAGACTGTAAAGCACATGTGCCTGTGCTATTTCCTGATTCCCGTAATCATATGCTGCTTTCTGGCAGTTTTCAATTACTTCCAAAGATTTTTTTGTAAATTTATCTGCATTCATAATATCTCCTCCTAGTATAATAATGGTGTAGTCAATCAAGACTACTTGGTTAATAAGTTTCTATCAATCAGATAACAGAAGAAG
>CALWPY010000023.1 GCA_944383545.1 uncultured Lachnospiraceae bacterium
AAATGATATAGAGATATTCCCTGAAACTGAACAGGTACCGGTATGGGAGATACTGACGGTACCACCTGCAAAAGGAATAGATGTAATGATAACCATTCCGGGAACTGTGGACGTGCCTAACGGCATAATAATAGATTTCCCTATACCGCAGAGTATTGGGGGAAATGTACTTATGTCGGAATGGGATAACGAAGATTATTATAAAGAAGGATTAAAAGAAGTCCCAGATGATTGGGTTGAAGTAGAAGAACCAGAAGAATTAAAAATAAAAAGTGAAACTTTTAAAGATTTTTTAAAAGAACATGGAATTGACCCCAAGAAGTGGAAGAAAGTAGTTGAAAAATGGGCTTCTCCAGACGGAACAATTTATCAAAGAAACTATTGGACTGACGGGACTAATTATTACTATCATGGTGAAGGAATAGAAGTATATTTCCCGCATTAAGAGATTAGAAAATGGAATGGTAGAATTTTCTGCCATTCCATAAAGGAGAAAAGTGTAAGATGGAATATTGTTTAGAAATTTTAAAAAGAAAAATAGATGATTATCTTAATGGAGTGATTGAAAAAGAAAAATTAGGTGAGTGGGGAAAAGAAGCATACTATGATTTGTTAAGGGGCGGATATACGAAAAAAGAAAAAATAATTATTTATCCTTTTCTGAAAACAGTATCTAAAATTGGCTTAGAAATAGATGAAATTAGTGATACATACCCGTCTACTAAAGAGGACGTAGAATTTATTCAAGCAATTATATCGGGCATTAAACCCTACAATTTTCAAATCATTGTTACGGTTCCACAATGTATATACAAAAATTATGAGAATGATTTATTAAATATTGATAATTTTAAAAAAATTGAGAGATTAAAAAATGAATTAGAAAATTATATTCAAAATATGAATATGAATAGTAAATTATTTGAGTATATAAGAGAAATAACGGAAAATTATAATTCTAATGAAACGATTTTGGATATGCTACAAGAACAAATAGTTCAATCTTGTAAAGCACTATTTGATATAGAACAACAAAAAATAATGCCACAACTAGGTTTGTATCCTAAAAAAGAAAATAATAATTTTTGTTTGTTAAAATTAAAACAATATTTGGAATGTTTTGTAGGAGAAAAAAATTTTATAATAAATGTTTCATATATAAAAGGGGAACATAACTTGTCAATTTTGGTATAGACTATTATGAGTATAGATATTGAATTATATCTAAGTATTTTATGAATCGGGAAAACAGCAGTTAGAACAAGCGAGAGCTACACATATGATGAGACAGGAAACGTAAAAACACATACACAGATTACGGGCGCCGTCACCACATATGAGTATGACAGCATGGGAAGAAACATTTCCGTAACTGACGGACTGGGAAACGTAAGTTATTATGAGTATGATACATATTCAAGGCTTACAGCCTTTACCGATGCAAACGGAAACGTGACCCGTTATGAATACGACGCAAACGGAAACCTGATAAAGACCACATATCCTGACGGCGGATGTGTAACAGCCGAATATGACGCAAGGGACAGAATAACATCCCAGAAGGATGTAAGCGGATCCAGGACAAAATATACCTATGACCTCTGCAACAGGCTGACCTCCGTAACTGATGCCGAAGGAAGTACCTACAGCTATACCTACGATGAGGCAGGAAACCTTGCAAGCGTTTCAGACCCTGAAAATAATACAGTCCGTTATGAATATGACGCCTGCGGACAGCTTGTAAAGACAACCAATGCGGCGGGAATGTCATGCAGCTTTACCTATGATGAAGCAGGAAGACTGACCGGATATACGGACTACGGAAACATTCAGACTGAGTATTTCTATGACAGCGTGGGAAGACTTGTAAAAACCGTATGCGGAAGTACAGTAACCGAGTATACATACGATGAAAAAGGAAGGCTGATTCAGGCAGGAGATGTAAAGTACATCTATGATTTATGCGGAAGAATAAAAGAGACAGACTGCGGAGGAAAAATCACAGGATATGTATATAATGAACTCGGACAGACAGAGGAAATATATACAGAATACGGAAGCACAGACTATTCATATGATATTCTCGGAAGACTGACCGGTGCAGAAGATAAGGACGGAAACAGGACGGAATATACTTATGATGCCTGCGGAAACCTTAAGGAAAAGAAAATCATAACAAAAGAAGGAGAACTCTTTACCACCGTATATACCTATGATACCTGCAACAGGCTGATACAGCAGGAAACTGTAGGAAGAGACGGAGAAAAGACAGCCGTATACAGCTATACCTTAAATGAAGCAGGCTTAAGAACAGCCATACATGAAGAAGTAAACGGCTATGTAACAGATAAGGCATATGAGTATGACATCTTAGGAAGACTGGTAAAAGAGAGAGTAAGCGGAGAAAACGGAGAAGAGCTTGTAAACATTTATACATATGATAAACTTGGAAACAGGATATCAAAATATACGGAGTATAAAGAAGGTGACGCAGAAGAAACAGAAGAGACAGAGGTAGCAGAGACTTATGGTGCAGATGAGAATGCTTTAGAAAACAGTACGGACAGTGCAGGAGCAGAAAGTAATAGCAGTGAAGCAGGAGGAGCTTCAGGGTATGCAACGGCTACTCCTACGGATGCTGACACCGCTACCGTAACAGATGCTTCAGAGGAGCAGGGTGTAATCGATATACCTGTTGAATCTGATACATCAGCGGATGTGAGTGAACAGGAAAATGAGGAAGTACAGGAAGAAAAGACACAATCAGTAGCACAGACCTCACTTTTAGATGATGAATGTGAGTTAATACTCGGCACAACTTATTATGAGTATAACTGCTTAAACCAGTTAATCAGCGAAAAGAGACCGAATGATACACTTACTTATACATATGATTCAAACGGAAATCTGATAAGTGTATCAGGCTCTTACGAAAGCACAGAATATGCTTATAACGACGAAGGAAGACTTGTTTCCGTAACAGTGACAAAGGACGGAGAAAGAACCGTAACCACGTATGAATATGACAGCTTAGGAAACAGGACGGCAAAGACGGTTGATTCAGTAAGAACGGAGTATGTAAATGACATAACGGGAAGCCTGACAATGGTACTCTGCGAGATAACAGAGGGAAGTGTAACCACATATACATACGGACATGAGCTTATAAGCTTGAACAGTGCAAAGGAGGGAATAAGGTATTACCTCAGTGACGGACATTCAGACGTAAGACTTCTTGCAGATGAAAAGGGAATAATAACGGACATCTACCTATATGATGCATATGGAGTAAGGCTTAATCATACAGGAGAAAGCAAAAACAGCATGCAGTATCTGGGACAGCAGTATGATGAGAGCACAAAGCTTTACAACATGCGGGCAAGATACATGAGTCCTGACACGGGAAGATTTATAAGCATGGACGCATATCAGGGAAGCATATATGACCCTGCAAGCCTGCATAAATACAC